>NZ_QGOK01000028.1 GCF_003259175.1 Marinomonas shanghaiensis
GCACATATCTATAATTGATTGTTTTTCGCTGCTTTCATTGATTATCAAGAAACAACCGAAGCCCCCGAAACCATTAGGTTTTGGGGGCTTTTTTGTTTTCGTTTGTTTTATTGGCTTTCATTCTTTATCATTCTTTTTGAGTACACAAATGAGTACATGATTTGAATCAGTACTTGTTTCGTAATTTTATTTCACAGGGAATTACAAAATGATATCGGATGCGTGGCTGAAGAGTAATAACGGCAAGGCTCGGGATAAGGTTGAGGTGTTTTCAGATCGTGATGGTTTGGGGGTGCGTGCGACGATTAAAGGAAAGCTGGTTTTCCAATGGCGCTATCGATACCACGGCAAGCAGTTGCGTTTAGACATTGGCGCTTATCCTGCGATCGGCTTAAAGCGCGCTAGAGAAAAAATGATGGAGCTGCAGGCGGTTCTTGAGGAGGGGCGCGATCCTAAAGCTTATCTTATTAGGCAGTCTTTGTTTGATGCGCCTGACAATAAGCTCGAAGCACTTTATAGGGATTATCACAATGCCTTTGCTGTGCATCATCAAAAGAGCGCTGGCGACTCGCTGAGAAGCATGGAGCTGCACGTTTTTCCGTTACTGGGTGATTTTTCCGCCTCTGACATTGAGGTCTATCAATGGGTTAGGGTGTTTGAAGCAATCGCAAAGGATGTGCCGTCCATATCTGAACGTGTATTGACTGCGGCTCGTCAGATGTACGCGTGGGGCATTCGCATGCGACGTGTGACCAGCAATCCGTTATCTGATATATCAGCTAGAAAAGATCTCAGGATTAAGAAAAATAGGCGGGTGCGATCGTTAAGCGATGATGATCTTAGGCTTATCTGGAAGGGGATTAAAGAGTCTAATATTCGCCCTAAAAACCGTATATTGTTGCAGCTGCTTACAATGTGGGGGTGTCGGATTGGTGAGTTGAGGTTGGCTAAAAAAACGGATTTTGACTTGCATAACAATGTTTGGACCATTCCGCCAGAAAATCACAAGACGGGTCGTTTAACTGGGCGACCATTGAAGCGGCCGATAATGCCAGAAATGGCCGCGCTAATTAAGCAGCTTATGCTTTGTTCGCCAGAGTCTTATGCTTATGCGATTCCGCTGGCGAAGGCGGATAGACCGGCTGTTGAAACGTCTCACTTATCGATGCCTAAGAATATCAATCATTGGATCAAGAAGCGCCTGGCAGCTGATGTTGATTCGTGGTCTGTGCACGACTTGCGAAGCACTGCGCGGTCGCGCTGGTCAGTATTTGCGCCGCCCCATATTTGCGAGATCGCTCTTGGTCATGCGCTGCCAGCGATGTGGCAAACGTATGACCATCATGACTATCTCGACGAGCAAAGGGCGCTTTACGAGCAATGGCTTAAGAAGCTGCACGAGATTGTTTCTTAGCGTTTGCTTGCTCCCACGCGATAACATCATCCAGCGACCATCTTGCCTCGACGCCCTCGCCAAACAACGGCTTGGGGAATTTAAACGCGTGGTCATCTTTCTTCCAGCGCCAGAATGTTGCAGGGCTTATTCTGTAGCGCTCTTGGATTTGCTTGCCGGACAAATATTCGCTTGGTAGTCCGTTCAGTGTGAATGCGTCGACCAGGCTTGTTGTTTGAGGTTGGCTCATTCCCCTTGCTCCTTTGCTTTGTCTAATGCGTTTTTGGCGATGTCGCCAGCGTCTGGCCAGTGTCGGCCACGGTTGCGGATCTCCATCAGCGCTTCTTTCATAATAGTGTTTTGTTTTTTATGCGTTTCGTATTCGACGTTGGCGGCGTCCATGATTGGACCTAGCTTTTTGACGCCTCGAAGGGTGTCTAAAATTAAGCGTCTTTGGTTGTGCATGGCTTCCTCCTTGCTTTCGTACCCTGGGGAAATCCCAAGGAACAGCATTGCATCGAGCAGTTTTTCAAGGTCGTCATAATCCAAACCGTATTGATCGTATTTGCTCGGTATCTCTGTTTTTATCAATTCGGCAATTTCAGCGTCACTGAGCAGGTTGTTTGAAAAGTCACCTTTGTGGTGGCTGTGCCAAAGCCTGCCATCCATGTTCACGCCAAAGTAGGCGTGAGCTTTATAATTGAACATTGTGGCACCTTCTGATTCTCTTTGTGCTGCTCCACCGACTTTCGCTAGGTTCATGATGTGCCTGTATGTATCGAAGGAAACTTGGCTGTTAGGTATGCAAAAGCCTTCAGGGTATTTATTTAAAATGCTCATGCCGCACTCCTAGCTTTCGAAGATTTCAATTTTTTATACCATTCCTCTATTTCCCACGCTTTGCTCGGTTTCACTGGTGAACTAGGTGCGAAGAACAAGCACCGGATTAATTCGCTTGCATCTTCTTCGCCTGAGCGCTTCTCAAGCTGATCAATAAGCTTTCGGTTTTTCGCTTCTACAAGATCAAGAACAGCCCAAAGCAGTCCGCTTTTAATGTCGCCTCCGCTGGCGTGGCCGACGGTAACGTCGAGTTGTTTTTCAATGCTTGCAAACTTGCTGTCGGCTTGGGCTTTGAGTAGCTCGTTAGCAATCCATCGCGCATGGGTGCTGTTGCCTGTTTTTTTGAACTGCTTTAGTTCTTTTTGAATGTTTAGGGTTGGTTGACCTTCAGGTTTTCCATTCACCCGAGACTCGATAGCTTTCCACGCTAGCTCGTATTCAGGCCAATCACTTTCAATGACTAAGCAAGTTAGTGGTTTTTTATTTTGCTCTTCTCTATGACGATCTGCTTTTGCTAAAAGCTTTTCAAGAAGCGCTCTCTCTTCACTCGTAAAAGCTGCCTCAACATCTGATGCTTTTAAGGCGTGGTATCTGTTTTCTCGTTTAAATGTCATGATATTTCCCGTTATTTGTTAAGATAATATTTGTTGTTTTCTTCGGTCAAAAAGCCTTCTTTTTTTAGCTCTTCGAGTGCTTGTTTGGTGCGTTGGTAGTTGGTTGTTTCGGCTGTTCGCATGACGGCTCTTACGCCCACTTGACCCGCTGGCATTTGTTTGATTGCCTGCTTTATTTCGTCCAGTGTTGGGCGTCCTGTTTCGGCGTTTGTTTGGCTTTCGTCTGGCTGTTCGTTTGGCGTTTGGCTTACTGTTGGGCGCTGTTGTTCAGGTGTTTGGTTTGGTGTTTTTTCGTCTGTAACGCCTGTTTTTACTGGTGTTTGGCGTACTGCATAGCTAGCAAAAGCAACGAGCGGACAGAGGTCGACAAGGGCGGCTAAAACGATCCAAAGCGCCCAGCGACCAGCGCCAATAACAGAGACTAGGGCGGTTGTTGCGTCGGTGTTTGGCGCTGTTTGGTTGCTCAGTTGAGCAATAGCAGAGCGGCGTTTTTCGCTCGCCTCGGCGGCTTTTATGAGCAGCTGTCCAGCGTACCAGCCGTTGCCTTTTTGTTTCTCGGAATTGGCGGAATCTGTTAGTGTTTTCGCCTGTTTTTCTAGGTCATCAATGACAGACATTTTTAGTTTGTAGTCATTGGAATTGTATAGCTGTGTTTGCTGGTTCTCTTGGAAGCGAGATTCAAAAAATCCCGCAGTGGCTGAGAAACTGATGGTAAACAACACGGCGGTGATTAGGTACATGGCGCACGCTATCAAGCGTTTGCTCGCCTGCCAAAATTTGGCAGCGGTCGCAGCAAAAAGGAATTGAAAGCATACCAAGGCCAAGCCGATGATCGCCGCCAAGGCGGTATCGATCGGCATAACGGTTTGCTCGGTAAAAAGCAGCACTTCACACACAACCGAGACAGCGGCCAGAACGAGCGCTAGGGCAAGCATGGTAAAGCGCTCTGTTTTGTTTAGGACTAAAGACATGCTTGGCTCCCTATGCTGCCTTGGTTTGTTTGGTGCTGAATCGTTTTAGGTGATTCGTTTCAAAAAAGTGGTAGCCGTAGTTGGCTCCGAAGTAGCTCATTGAGAAGTTTTCGTGCTGCACATAGGCTAGGTATCTATGCTGAAATTTCATGTTCCAATCATTTGGCTCGCGTTTTCCGCTTGCCGCATGGGTGGCGCTGAATAATTTAAACTCGGTGACCTTTCCGTCTTCTAAAATGACTCGAATGATTCCTTCGTATGTTTGATACCAGCCATCAGAAAGCATGACTCCGTTTTTGTAAGAGCAACCTTTTGTACCGAGCTGAGTAAAACTATCACCGGCTTTCAAACGCTCGCCATTTCCTAGAATCAGATCAGGCATACCTATTTTTTTCTTGTCATCGAAAGCTATGACGTAGCAAGTTTCCGCTGCGACGGCATCAACTTCTTCGCTGAACAGTATTGGCCACTGAGGGCATTGCTTTGACATAGTTGCTCTCCTTAAACTCTGTCTTGGCGCTGCTGTTCGGCGTCCCAGTAGCAAAAATCGATAAAGCTTTTGAAGCTATCGCCATATTCTAAAAATCGCTTATATCTCTGCTGAGATTTGGTTAATTTGCGGATGGCTGCGAACTCGTCAAGGTATATGACCTTCCAAGTGGGGTGACAGCGAGAAACAACCGATGCCTTATCTGCGTCAAAATTCACACCAAGGTGATGGCTTTTGTTTTCAACAATGACGCCAGACTTTCCGTCGACAATTACCTTTCTTCCTATATCAGCGGGGACGTTGTAGGTTTTTTTGATGTAGTTGCTCATGGTTACTCTCTCTGATCCGCTGCTTCGGTTGCTTTTATTTCGTCATAGCGCTTGATCACTTCTATGATGGCGTGGCAGATCCAAAGGTATTGCTCTGTGAATTCCTTGCAGTCATATTCGTAGAAGCTTTCAAGCTGGAAGTCGTTACACTCAAAATTCAGAACCCACTCGTTCGCCTCTTCTTCATGATCGATTTCTTTTATTGCCTCATCGATCGCTCCGCGAATCTCTGTGTTGATCTCGATGTCTTCCTCGTCATCCAGAGTTTCAATTGGATCTAAGTTGTTTTTTAGATAATCATTTACGCATGATCTGAAAGCATCTGCTGTCCAACGCTTCCCTTGCTGCGAGCGGTTTGGCTCGGCTTTAAGTTTTTCCCCCCAATAGCTTGGATTAATTTTTTTAGCACGAAAGAAACTGAACATGTCGTTTTTTCTGGCAAAAAGGTATTCGCCCATGTCGCCAGTTACAGCCAAATAACCAGGCCAAGTAACTATTTTAATGGCGTAAATTGAAGACCCGTCATCGAAACTAACATGGCGATAAACCCCATCATCTTTGATGATTTTCAGAGCGTGATTTACGGTGTCTTTTTTGAATGTTTCCAATGATTTGCTGTACATAATTACTCTCCCTGTGGGGCGGTTTAGGCCGCTTGCTCTTTGTTTTGTTGTAGTGCTTGCGCGGCGATTTCGAAGCCGTGGAATCCTTTGATAAACACGCTGCGCTGTTCTGTTTGCAGGTCGCCATGCTGATTGCGCGGGTTTGCCCAGTTGCGTGGGTCTGCGTAGATGGCTAGGGCAGATAGTGCTGCGTCACGCTTGATGTCTGCATGTTCGCTAAGCAAGTTGCTGATGCGTACATGGGCGCTGTTTAGGGTGCTTTCTAGCTCTTTGATTGTTCGCTGCTGATGCTCGTTTTGCGTCTTAATACGGTAGTTTTCAGCGGCGCGCATAGCCAGTGCATCGCGCATGCTTTCTGGCATGGCTGCGATTTCTGCAATGGATTCGTAACTCTCAATGGCGGCGACCAACTCGCGCACACTGATTTCATTTCCGTGTTTGTCGTGGCCAGCGAGGCCGCTTAAATTCCAATCGATAGAATGGGGGTTCATGCTGCTTGCTCCTGTTTTTTGCCGTTTAGCTCGACGATTTTGAATTCAATGATCCACACCCAAGGATTTTCACTCCAATTTTTATAGAGGGAGTCCCATGTTCCGCGAAACCAAGTTCGCGCAGGCGCGCCATCTTTGGGGTGCGTTTCCATGCGTGGGAAGCCTTCTTTTTTGGCGTCTTCTTCGGTGATGTCTTGGATTCGCTCAATACGCACATCGGTGATTTCCAGCACTAAACGGCATGCCCAACGGGGCATGTGGATTGACGGCTTCCAATCGTAACCGCGAACATCTGCGTCTTGACTCGCAAGCTTTTCAGTTGCCTTGTAGCGGATATCTTGATTCATTCCTTTAGTGGGCTTGGCTTGCTCATAGCTACCAGCATCAAGTGCGGCAAACGTCTCGCGCACCCATAGATGGTCGCCAACCTTGCCAAGCGGAAAAGCTGGGGCAATAAAATTATTCTTAGTTGCTTTATCGCTAAATCCAGCACCATAAAGATGGCCTTTCCAAGAAAAACCACTGTCATTTGTAAGTGTTGGCTGTGGGTTAGCTGGTCGACGCGTTTGGGTTTTGCGGCCGTCTAAGATGGCTTTCACCATTTCCGTATTGAATAGAATAGGGCGCTCTTTCATGCTGCTTGCTCCTGTTCGCTCACTTCGCGCTTTACTGCGGCCAACATTAAAATCTGTCCATCTTTTACTTTCACATCGCCAAGGCAGTGCTGTAAATTTCCTGATAGCGCGCCGCCCATGGGTTGAGAAAGCATCACAATGCGACCAAGTAGGTCGGCAATTTCTTCCCATCCGCTTAAATCGTTCGCTAGCTCTTGAGCAAACTCAAAAGCCTCCTCTTCATCATCAATTGCTTCAAACTTTTCAGGGTAAGCAAGTAGCAAAAGCTCATACATTTCTAGATCATCTAAAGGTTTTGATTTCATGCTGCTTGCTCCTGTTCTGGCGCTGAGATTTCAAACCAGGCGCATAGGCTGGCGAAGAATTCGCGGGTGGTGAGTGTGGTTAGGGCAAAGGTAGCGTCCATATCAGATAAGCCACCGCCTTGGGAGTCGTTGAACGCGGCCTCTTTAAGCTGGTCGTCCCATTTGATTTTTCGGATAGTCAGATCATCGTGTAGCACAAAACTAATTTTGTCGGTCCAGCGTAGGGCGAGGCTTTTAACGCTCATGCCTTGCTGTAGATGACGGGTGACGTCTTCGGACAATGGCTCAAGGTTTTTAAACGCAATGCTTGCTTTGTCTTCGCTGCGGTCTTGAATGTCGCACGTTGCGCCTGTTTCTAGCCAAGCGGGTACGGCGTTCATCATGAGCCAGTGAGTCATGATGGCAGATGGCGACACTTGTGCCTGTAGCGGTAGCATCGGGAAGCTGCCGAGCATGGTTTGCAGGTGCTTGAATGCTTGCTCAATCATGTTGGCGCTGGTGCTGTAAATGGCGATGAAACCCGCTTTGCTGTCGATGTGCATCCACACGTCGGTGCGTTTCGCGTACGCTTTTGGGCGCATGGTAAAGATCAGCTCGTCTTTCATGTCGGTTTTTTCTTTACGGTAGACTTTGCGGCCTTCGATTAGCTCTATTTGCGCCACTTTCTCTTCCAGTGCTTCGCGGACGATGGCGCTGGGTAGGTTCTTTTCTTCTTTACCAAAACGCATAAGCAAGCAATCGCCAGAGCGTAGCGACCATGTTTCGCTGTTGCGGATCAGCGGCATAGAGCCGAACGTGTACTCGTCTTGTGAGCCCACTTCTTTTAGTGGGAAATTAGGAAGCGCGGCTTCTAACGTGTCGAAATCGACGGCTTCTTTTAACTGGAAAATGGTTGCGTTAGTGAAAAACATGGGTGGCTCCTATTTGTTTGCGTCTACAGAGACAGGGCAGTCTCTAACAAGACTGGCGGCCATCAACATTCCAACCTTGAACCACTTGACCTGCTCAGGCTCTGTGAGCTCAAACTCACCAAAAGAAACTTTAGTGGCGTCAGTACGAGCGGCGGTTTCAATGTCATGTATCTGAATTTCATGCCATAGGCTTATATAAGCCGCTGCACTTTCTTGGTTGAGGTTTTCGCCTAACGTTTTAAGCTTGATTTTTCGGTTTTCTTGCGTGTTTTCATAAGCAAATATCGCGGTATAGTCGCCTTCTGCCCATGCTTCTCTCTGGAAAATGGCCACAGGAAACGCGCCCTGATAATTGGACTCTGGCGTCCAGTAGTTAATCGAAAAATCAGCGTCCTCAATTTCAACGATGTGCGCTTTAAGGCCGTGTTCTTTTATCCATGCTACGGGCTTACAGCCGTTCTCTAATTTCAACTCAGGGTGAAAGCGGCCTTGATCATTTTCGATAAGTTCAGCTGGCAACAGTGTTTTCTTTTGCTCTGTCATGATGATTCCCTTTAGCCGTTTAAGGCTGTTTTGTAGTTTTCGTGGCGCACGACTTGTAAGTAGTGCGGGAATTTTTCGATGGTGATTGCTGTGCGGTGTGGTTTGCTGTCTGCGTTAACAGAGAACACCACCTCCCCAACTGCGAATTGATCTCCATCGCTGCGTGTGTGGTCTTTCCGGCTTACTTCGCCATTTGAAATGGTGGCGATTTTTAAGCGGGTTTGGTGACCCTTGCGGCTACCGAATTCGATGATGGCCAGCGGCAGGGCTTGATCATTCAAGATGATGATCTTTTGCCCTTTTTTGCGTGTCATCGTGAAGCCAGACATTACGCGGCACCCTGTTCAGCGGCCTTGCGGTCGCGTTCGATCAGTTCATCACGTAAAACGCTGACGGATTTTGGCGCGTTTATAGCAAAGCGGGTTTGCTTGGCGTTATGCGGGTTTGGCTCCGCGATAACGTGTATCACCGTGCCTTTTTCGCTGGCTGGCACGTTGATCGTGATTCCTTCACCTGGCTTGCGTGTTAGTAGTAAATTTCCCATTTTGCCTTCCTTATGGTCTGCGGTGTGGTGCTGGTTGTGGCGGTGCCGCTGGGTGCTGCTGTTGTGGCGCTTGCTGCGGTGCATTGCCCCAGCTGCCGTAAGATTGTGGTGCTGGCTGCGGTGCTGGCTGATAGCTTTGCTCTGGATAGCCTTGCTGGTATCCGCCTTGTTGTGGCTGTTGGTTGGCGTCTGCTCGGCTGTCTAGTAGCTGCATTTCGTTAGCAACGATTTCTGTTGTGTAGCGTTTAATGCCGTCTTTTTCCCATTCGCGAGTGCGTAGGGAACCCTCTACATAAATCTTCGATCCTTTTTTGATGTACTCGCCCGCGACTTGACCAAGGTGAAAGTTTCCACGATCCATAAACACTAGGCGGTGCCATTCGGTGCGCTCTTGCATTTGGCCTGTTTGCTTGTCGCGCCAGCTTTCTGATGTTGCTAGGTTGACGTTTGCCACGGCTGCGCCTGATGGCATGTAACGCACTTCGGCATCATTGCCTGCGTTACCAATTAATATGACGAGGTTTTTTCCGCGAGCCATGGTGTTTTCTCCTAAACGATTAGTAGGTCAAGTGGGTTATCACGACGTCCGCCCTTGATGCCGCTTTTATGGCCGCGGACGTGGCGAGCGGTGCGTACAAGGGAATGATCAACATCGCCCACGAACGGGGTGTCGATGTAACTGACGAACCCAGCGAGCAGGGCGAACAAAAACGCACTGCAGCGTAGGGTGTTGGCGTAGGTTGATTCGTATTTGAATTTGATGTCGCCCACTGCGATGGCCACAGCCACGGCATGAATGTTGTTGCGGGCGTTGTAATGCTCACGCGCTGCAACAAGATGATGGACGATGGTTGGCTCGGCTTTGCCAAGGTTGTACGCAATGGTTTTGGCTGGAAGGCCGTAAGCAGACATGACTAGGGGTTCTAGTTGTGTCGCTTTGAGCCCTGCGGTTTTTGATGGGTAAAACGTAATGTTTTCGTGTGACATCTTGTCATCTCCTGTGTTGTTGAATATAAATTACACATATCGCATTTTTTAGTCAACAAAGAAAACAAAGAAAACATTAATAGTTTACTGTTTATATATACAGTAAATAGATGTTAGGATAGGAAATACAAGGCTTAGCGGTCGCTAATTAATTTTGAAAAATGTTCAATGATGGTGACGGCATGGTGTTGTTTTTTGGGCGGCAGGCGCGATATAGCACGGCCAAGGTTGCTAAGGGCGGTTGTGTAATCGACGTCTTTTGAGCAGGTGAGGTGGCCTTTTTCGAGGCCAAACAGCACCTCGATACGGGCCATAATTATGGGTTTCGGGCGGTGTCGATCCAGCTCCCACGATTTGATCGTGTGAATAGAGCAGTTAAGATGTTTTGCTACTTCGTTCCGTGACATGTTGGCGGCGATCCGTGCGGTCTTTAGGCGCTGGCCTACCGTCATAGTATTCACTGTATTGAATTAAACTCCGCATTGTACAAAAAAGCCGTGTATTAAACTGTGTGATTATTGTGTTGAACAGTAGGCGGATAGCGGGTCTACACGTTTTTTGGGTAAAGCGGGTAGACTTTTGCATATATCGTGTAGACTTTTTGTCACGCACTTGTCAAAAAAATGTAAAGCGGATAAAAAGTAAGGGAACGGAGGAACACCCTTATGGAACATACGGATTTAGAGGGGCGCATCAGGCGCTTGCAATGCTTGCTTGATGCGGCAAAAGAGAATGGTAATTATGGGGTGGTGGTTTATTATCAAGTGATGATGGATGAGTTAAAGCAGGCTATCAGGGAGGCCGTATATGAGGACTTGTAAAAACTCATATTGCGTCATGGTTTTCATTGCGCGATGACGGTATTTGCCTTCTGTTT
Organism: Marinomonas shanghaiensis; assembly: GCF_003259175.1. GTDB lineage: Bacteria > Pseudomonadota > Gammaproteobacteria > Pseudomonadales > Marinomonadaceae > Marinomonas > Marinomonas shanghaiensis. The sequence continues at coordinate 10,554 of NZ_QGOK01000028.1, forward strand.
TTTTGAGCACCGAAAAATCGACTAGGCCGTAGTCGATTAAATTTGTATCTTTTACTCGTCTTACGGCGTTTGCCATTTTAACTTGTAGGCTATAGTTTCCGCATTTCGAGATAAGCAAATCGCCTTCTTTAAAATAAATATAAGGGCTTTGCGTCCACACCATGTACGGAACTTTGCTTTTCCGGCGCTGATCAAACGACAACCCTAGCGCATCTCGAAAGGCATAGCCTACGCAAAAAGTCCAATGGTCATTGTTCAGATGGCCGTTTTTCTGGTGTTCATCAAACGTAACGCTGCTCACTATCAATTTTGTTGATTTGTCGGCGCGATAATATTTTTCGCCAGTTTCTTTGTTGGTAACAAGTTTCCAGAGCTTATCTAGGTGCTGTGCTTCTGCGAACATACTATTTTCCTTCCATGACTCTCGCCAGCTTACGCTTGGCATTTTTTAGTTCTTTTGCAGCGTCTTGCGCTTTTTTCTCGTGTTCTGCGAGCCCCTTGAGCGCCGCTTCTAGTTTTGTGCCAGGTATCCATGACGCAATTAACTTTAAATGCTGTGCCGTTTCTTCTGTGTAAATGACGTTTTTATAGTCACCCGTTAGCAGTGCGATTCTATGTTTACAGTGCGTCCCATTGGTGCCGGCAAGGCAATCACAAAGCATTTCCAATTGACCGTCTTTCTGCTTGACGGTATTGATGTGGTAGGGCTCGGCTTGGGATCCGCGATATAATATTTGCACACTTTTCATCATCACCTCTTTTTTATTTGCTTCTTTGTGCGCGACGACTGAGTTTTCAGTGCCGCGCGTTTGGTGTGATCAGAAAGACACAGTGCCTTTTAGCTCCGTAAAGTCTGCATCGTCCATGGTTGAGTAGCCCAATGCTAAAGAGAATTTGTCGTTAAAGTGATAAGCGCCAAATGCGCTTAAGATAGTGTCGCTGTCGCTTTCGCCGTCGTCGCTCAGGCGGATGAAGTTGGCAGATGCGCCTAGCTCTACGCTGTCCAACACTAATGAGCGCAAGCCGAGCTCAAACGAGCCACCACTGGCGTCCTGGCTCACGCTTGTGTTTCTTATTGTGGCTTTTACTTCGTAGTTTTCGGCTGATAATTTACCGTAAATATCGGTAACATCGCTAACAGCGTGGCGGTAGCCAATGCCGATGTGTGAGCGGTTGATTTCAGCGTTGACGTTCTGTCCGTTCACGCGAATGTCTGTGTCTGTGGATTCTGCGCGACCACCGATGAAAATGTTATCATTCAGCAAGAAGCTGCCGCTAAGCGCAACGCCTGTTAGTTTGTCTTCTAGTCCATCAATGTCGGCCGACACTGCGCCAAAAGAGACCTGATTCCATTGCGGTGCATCGACGGCGTGCGCTGATACGGCGGTTAGTAGTAGCGCTGAGGCCAAAAGGGTTTTGTTCATTGTTATTGCTCCATGCCCATCCATTAGATTGCCAGCGCTTAGGGCAGCAGCGCTGGCAACAGGTTAATCAAATTTCCACAGCCCCTCTTTCATTTTGAGCTGCATGGTGAGTTGGTCAAATACCACTTGGAATTGTGCCGCGTCGGTCTCTGGGTCAAATCCATCGCGCGTTGCTATTCGTGCGTTGTAAAGCTGTGACACGGCTGTTAGGTAGGGCACGAGTAGGTCGCTGTCCACGTCAAAGCCAGCTTGTTTAACCGCACCTAACAACTGGCTGCTGGTTTTGGCGATTAAATCAGTATTTATCTGCTGACCAGCTGGCGGCGTCATGGGCTTTCGGTCTAGCCATTCCTCAGGAAGTCCAAGGCGCTGCTCAACGACGCGACAAATCCGCCCGATCAACTTCCCTTTTCCAGCCAATATTTTACTAATCCAGCCCTTCGTATAGCCGCACATTTCAGCGATTTGTGTCTGAGTCAAGCCCCTGTCTGCTTCAAGATGCGCGACGTATTTAGCAAGATTTTGTCGGCGCCACTGATAAACCCAAGCGTTTTGAAATTCTTCATCAGACATGTTGGCGATTTTTAACGCATCAGCTATCGGTATATCCATTAAACGGCAAATTAACATCGCCTCTTCTAGCGCAAAACTTACAGCCCCGCGCATGCGACGGTCAATTGCCGCAACAGATAGCCCTAAATACTCCGCAACATCGCTTTTATCGTAGCGCGAGGCGTTAATGATCCTCTGCATAGCAAGTGAGCAAGCCGCTTTTGAGCTTTCAATCACTTCTTTTTCTAGCGCTTTTTGTGCCGTCATTGCGAAACCTGTTGAGTGGATATTGCTGTTTTTGATGTTTCAAATCGCTCTATTTGCGAATTGTGACATTGTAGAGTGTTTTTTCAACACAACAAAAATAATAAACAGTTGAATAAAAACTACGCTGAGTGTTATATTTAGTTTCAATGTGACGGCAGGGTAAATGATAAAGTGTTATCAAGCCGTTAAATTCACTCTGTTTTCCCGCTGTGAAGCGCCATTCAGAGTATTTGAGGAGGGGTTATGTCTAGTCAGCTTAACACATTAGACCACACGATTATGGGGATTTTATTCAAATCCGATAGGGCGTTATCTATCCCGACCATAAGCGCGCTGTCTGAGTCACCTACTCACAAGGTCCGTTATTCGATTTACAAAATGATGGATTTGGGTTTTGTGGTGCGTCGTGTTGATGTTGGTGCGTTTCCTCTTTATTCCGCTGTGATCGATTGCCCTTATTTCCCGCCTGTTGCGCTTGTAGCAGAGCGGGCTTTTTTGGCTTTTGATGATGCGGAGTTTTCTAAACTGGTGGCGGACGTTGAAAGACGCGCCAACACCAAAACTTTACACTGAATATCGAAACAAGAGGTTTTTAGGACAAGATGTCCACGATGTTCTGATTATCTGATTTGACAGGTACAGAGCAATGATTAATAATTTAACCGTTACTGCAAAATCAGTAACCTGGATTACCACCCAGCAAAATTACAAGGGCAGACGAACCGCCCATAAAAGCGGTTTTTTTATGTCTGCACGCCTGTACCTACCTGTTATGGTCGGATTGGCGGGGCCGTCTTCGGGCGGACCAGTTTACCTTGTAGCTGGTTGTGGTAACCCTGTTAGTCCGGCCACCCAAATTTCGAAATTACCACTTCGATGTGGTGGCCCCAAAAAATATACAAGGGGTTCCATCATGGCACAATTACGTCAAAAATCTGACATGTTGTCTGTATACGGCAGACGTGTACGCAACGCTATCCAATATCACCTTCCTAAATTTGGCGATTCGCCACGCATCTTGTTAGATCCTAACGAGATTTCTGAGTTATCCCGTATTTCTGTTGATAAAGTTCAGCTCGCTGTAAAAGAGCTGGAGCGCGAGGGCTATATCGCCCGTATGTTCAAAGGCCGCCGCACGAAAGCGCACGTTTACGCACTGTTGAACCCTGAGCTAAAAGGACAAGCGGGGGTGTGGGCATGAGTGAATCAATGTCAAATAATACGAGTCCACTGTCTGATTTTGATATTTGCAAGCTTCAGCGGGCGTTTGAGCATCTAAAGGCAGAGAATGACCGTCTGCATTCTAATTTAGGAAAACTAGCTCGCGTCCAGTTTCGTCGTTTTAATGATGAGGAGTGTTGGATTTGGCAGGGTGATGGAAGCGATCACCTTGAGTCTCTCGTTTGTCCTGTTGTTATTTCGGCATCAGATCTAATGGCGTTAATTGGTCAAAATCGCGTCGCAGTTAACGAGGTGACGCCATGAGTATGGATAAGCGCTATCAAGAGAAAATTCGTAAATTGTTGGCTTTGTCTCAATCTGATAATCCTCATAAAGCAGAAACCGCAAAGCGTCAAGCTATGTCGCTGATGAGAAAATACCGTATTGATGCTGATGAATTGAATATCATTTCAACGTATTCGCGACCAATTAAGCGCCAAAGCGTCAAGCAGTACGAACAAATTTTGGTTTCGGCCATTATGGAAATTTCAGGGTGCTATGCACAGCATGGAACCCGCAGACGAATTTCTTGCGGTCGTATTGCTTGGGAATCTAGGGTTGAATTTATTGGTTTGGAGCGCGACGCAGAGTTGGCCGCTTACTCTTTCGATGTCATTTATCCGCAACTAGAGAAAGCCCGAAAAGAGTTTCAAAAAACATATAGCGCCAGCGCTCAGCAAGCCGATTTGTATTGCAAGGGCTGGATTCTTTCAGCCTGCCGGAAGTTGATTAACGTTTTTGGTGAACGCGACCGCCCCGAAGAGGTTGTCAAACACAAGACCAAGAGACAAGAGGGAATGGAGGCGACCAAAGTTAAAGAGGCCAAACTTTCTGGTAATAGCAGCGTGGACGCCCATTGTTTAAATCTCGGGTCACGCGACGGACAGGACGCAACATTGAATGTTGCCACCACCGATCAGCAAGAAAAACAGCTGAGACTTGGGGGTGTTCCTGCATGATTCAGCGCCTTATTTCCCTGTTCAGGCCCCGCAACGTGCATTACTACCGCTGTACGTTGGCTTATTGTCGAGTCGAAAATCTTCAAGCACGCGAGATTTGTAATAATTATTTTACGTTTCAGATGCGTGAAAAAAATGGCGTTATCGATATCTCTGATCGTTACATAAAGCAGAATGTCGCGCCTTTTTTGATTGGAAAAACGCCTAAACACTTGCTATGCAATGGCGAAGTTAAAGTGGTTAATGTGCAGTACCTCGGCGCGTTTAAGGCGTTTCCGAAACAGAAAGCGGGGGTGTCGGCATGAGTGTTGATGCTACCCGTTGGGCTTGGTTGGCTAGTCCAGCTAAATCTTCTGAGCTGCTTGTTTTGTTGTCTATGGCTGATCGCGCAGGCGAAGACCACACGTGTTGGCCGTCTGTTGCTCGTTTGGTAAAAGATACGAAGCTGAATGAAAAGACGGTTAACACGGCCTTAAAAGGGCTGGTTGCTCAGGGTCTTATACACGATACAGGTAAGCGTGTAGGCAGCACTGGCCGCGTTAAAATCTATCGTTTGGTGGGGGTTTTGGGGCGTGATGAGCAATCCGGTAATTCAGGGAATTCACCCCAATCAGAAAAATCAAATACACCCAATAATGGTGGTATTCAATCTGGGGATGAAATAGGCCCAAATACGGGGGAAATATCTAATACCCCCAAAAACGGAATACTTCCTAATTTACCGTGTAATACCCCCGAAATTGGGGGGACTAAATACCCCCAAAATAGGGGGTCAGAACCTATCACTTTAGAACCTAACATAGAACCTAACACTTCTTTGGGTTCGCCTCCGGCAAACGCTACCAAAAAACCAAAACGTGCTTGTTCGTATCCGAGTGATTTTTCGGTTGATCAGGACATGGTTGACTGGCTGAACGAAAAAGGGATTACAACACCTTGGCCGCTGGAAACGGAAAAGTTTGCCAATTACCACATCGCGAAAGGTTCTACGTTCAAAGATTGGAAGGCCGCATGGCGAGGCTGGATGCTGAATTCGATGAAGTACAGCGTTCCTGCTCAATCAACAGCGCCCGCTCAAAACGGTCGCCAAGGCGTTAACGACGAGCTTAACAACATTCACAACACGGATTGGTAGGGGGGCTGCCATGTTTGATTCTAATAACGATTTGTTTAACGAATTTCCAGCGGCGGCAGATGCCTATTTTGAAGCCGCGAACAATGCCCACGATGTGGCGAGCTGGAAACCTAGCCACCCAGTGGTGATGGAAGCAGCGCGCCGTGTAGGTTTTCAGGCTCTTCGTCGTCGTGACACTGGCGCGGGTAAACGAGCCTTTGGTAAGCATTACAACGATGTGTGCAAGGCGTATTTGCGTGGCGAGCGATTTAAGCCGGTGATCATTGATAAACCGAAATTCGCGGAAAAGTTAAGTGAGCATGAGCTTCATCAGCGAAAAATGGTTGGGCGTCAGCGTGTTGGTGATCTTAAAGCACTGTTGGGGAGGGCGTGAGGATGGATAATTCAGTTGTTTTGAATGCGTTGAGGTTTTACCGAGACAAGGTGCAGAAGGATTTCGATAAATTGGATGCGGTTTTTAGTGCTCGCCCAGGACAGGAATTAGTAGACGTTTTGAAGGAAGCCCAAGAAATTATTTTCAAAGAAAACTGGTTTGAGTCTCATGGTGAGCGAATAAAAGAATTAGCAGACAAAGAAAAACAACTAAAAGCGGTTATAAGAAAGCAGCTCGACATTAAAGCTGGCGATAAACGCACCGCGCTACGGATTGAGCTTGATGAGATAGCTCGGGAGATAGTAAAGCAAGAGCACTTATACTTACAGTGGCGGAGGGAGCGAGGATGAGTGAATTAGATTACGTCGGTTTTTTGGCGATGCTGTGGATTGCGTTTGTTTTCGTCGGCATTTATTACATTTTGACTAACAAAATAGCTCAAAAAGAATCGGCTGAAATGCCGTTCTTGCATTGGATGGGGGCGTTTTGGCGCTTACCTGTTGGGATTATCGATTTGGTATTCGGGCGTAAGTTGCCCGATTGGATGGGGCCTGTTATTTGGTTTGCTCCGGTTTATTTGGTGGCGATTGTTAAATATTCGGAATTTCATTTTCTTGACTATGGCTGGGCTTTTTCTGTCGGAAAATTGATCATTATCAGGCTTTATTAAGAGGTGGGTATGTTTGAAAACAATATGAAGCATGAGGCTGGGTTAAATAAACGCTACAAGCAAAGCATGAAGGGTAAATGGTTTAAAACCATTGATCGTATTCGTCTGCGAAGAAATGGCGCCACGATTAACATTCATAGGCACAAGTTGAACAGAAAGATACGCGCCTGTTATCCGAGGGGTAAGGCATTTTTTAAAATGGTTGATCTGATGATATTAGCAAGAGATCAAGCGTAGTTTAAACAATCATCGCTGTGAAGCGAGGAGGTCATTATGTTGAACATTGAAACACCCGCCGCGAAAGCCGGTGACCCAGAAACCAGCCACTTAGCAGCGGAGGCGATCACGAAGAGTGGTGCGCGTCAGAAGCAAATGGAGCGCGTTGTTGCCATGGTCCAGAAAACCAGCGGTCTGACAAGCCGAGAGCTGGCGAGCAAACACGGTGAAGATCGCTACATGGTTGGTCGTCGATTGAGCGAAGCGGAAACCGCGCAAGAAGTGGAAAAAGGCCCTGTTCGTATTTGTGAAATCGGTAAGTGCAAAGCGGTTACCTGGTGGGTCAGGGGGACGGCTCCACGTGATTGATAAAAAGAAAGAGCTGTTTACTTTGGAACAGTTGTACGAATCCGGGCTTATCTCTTTGCAGCATTACACAGAGCAGAAGATAGATATTTTAAATAATAGAGAGGGCGTTATGTCGAAAGTTGTTTTGGTTGGGTGTGATTTAGAAACGGGTGGTTTGAACGGTTACGAGACGTTAGCGAGCGGCGAGCGCGTTCATGGAGCGTTGCATTATCCGATTTTGGAAATGGCGTTTGTGATTTGTGATGACAAGTTGAATGAGCTTCGCAGCCTTAGTGTTGGTATTTGGGACGAGTCGTTTTTAGAGCGTCTTAGCCCTTGGGCGCTAAAGGCTCACACAGAGTCAGGCTTGATTGATCAGCTGCGCAATAAATCGGGTGAGCATACCGCAGTTTATGGCAGCAATGAGCTGGCGGTGAGGCATGTTTTAGGCTGGCTGATGCATCATGGTGTGGCGAAATACGACCGCAAGGCGAAAACAGGCGGTATTTTGTTTGGTAATAGTATTGCGTTTGATGTGTCGTATCTCGATGCGCAAATGCCAAACCTTAAAGACTTCTTTCACTATCGCACGATTGATGTGTCCACCATTGATTTGCTGCGCCAGACCGCTTGGGCGAGTGTTGGCTTGCCAAAAGCTGAGAAGGTTTATGCCCATACGGCCATGAGCGACATCAAAGAGACGCTGACGGAATTGAAGGGTTATACGGATATATTTCGTCCTATTTGCGTTACAACTGGAAGTAACGATGTGCTAATGAGCCGTGATAATCGTCACGGCTGGAAGCTGGAAGAGTTGCTTGGGAAGGTGGCGGAGGAGCTGGCTGTCAAAACCAAGCGGCTGGAAGAGTCATTGGCGGGTGATTTGGCTGATGAAGCGATTCGCAACAATCTAAGAATTAGAGACTTTCTTTTGAAGGCTCAGTCAATACAGTTTTCTACAATGAAAAGTTTTGAAAAGTTAGGTCCTGATCGCGGGCCATCTAACCCACGCATTTAGTTTTCATTTTAAAGGGCGTTCGCTGAGCGCCTTTGTGAATGTTCTCTATTAAACAGAAAATCAATCATCGTCGTGATGACGAGGAGTAAATTATGCGCTGGAAAGATTCAACTAAAGTTGGTTCGTTGGGCTGGTTGTCGTGGACAATCGTTAATCGCCACATTGACACGCTCATCAGTACGTCTGCGGATGCAGGGTGGCGCGGTGTCAGCAACGCGGGGAAGATCTGCGATATGTTGGAGTCTGGTGTGGTGCCAGAGTTTGGCGGTGGGGGCGACTCTAATGCGAAGATGATCAAGGCTATTGAGCAGCTGACGACGAAAGACAGCGGTTACGCGCATTTGTTTGACTCGCTGTCGCCTATGCAAAGGCTGTGTTTGTTTGCGGCTGTGTTGGCTGAGGGGCGACGAGACGAGCGAGGTCAACCGCCGCTTAACGCTGTAATAGCGTCTCAAATCGGTCGGTATGCGGCTGAGTTGAGAATGAAAGCGCCACTCAAACGCCTCACTCCTGTTAATTATTCGGTGCATTTGTCGCGTGGCCGCGATGCTTTTTTAAAAGCTTTGCTTGCTGAGATCGCGGCGGTGGCTGAATGACTAAGCGCATTACGGATTCATCTATTAAGTTTTTCTTGGCAAACAGCGATAAAATGTGGTGTTTTGACTCTCGCCGTGTTGAATTTCGTGCCAATCCATCCCGCACGGGTGGCACGTTTTACGATGTGGTTTACCAAGGTAAATTGAAGAAGCGCACGGTGCTGGGAAAGTGGCCAGCACTGAAAGCCTCTGATTTGTTTAAGCGATTGAGTGAGATTCGCGGTCAATTGATGGCGGGTGAACGTACTGGCAAGAAAGTTGATACAGTGGCTGAGTGCGGTGCGCTTTTGTTATGGTTTGTTGATCATATCGAGAGCGATAAGACGTTTAGTTCGAACTATGTCAAAACCGCTTATTCGATTATTCATACCCATTTATTGGGCTGTTTTGAGGGTTTGCCCGTGGTGGGGCTGACTCGTAATGCGATTTATAAGCGGCTTTATCGCGCTAAGCAAACAGAGCTGGCGCTGTCGTCTATTCGCACCGCTTGGGCGGTGTTAAAGCGCGCCTGTTCGTTAGCAGCTAAGCTGGAAGTGGTTGCGGCGGATCCGTTAAAGGGTATCGGCTGGCGGGATTTTTCGACCAGCAAAGAAAAAGTGAAATCGGGGCGTTTAAAGGTCGATGACCTGACAACGGTTGCGGCAGCGATTGGTGAGGCGCAGGCGTTGAGGCGTTTGTTTTTTACGTTGCAGTTGTGCCAAGCCACACGCATTGAAGAGACATGCTTGGCGGAATGGTCGCAGTTTTATTTAGATCGTGGCGAATGGGTTATCCCCGCTGACGATACAAAAACGGGCGTGGAATTACGCACTCCGCTGGCCCCTGAGATTGTTGAGCTGTTGCGGCACGCTAAAGCGATGCGACGCGGCAAGTACGTGTTTAGCCGTTGCGGCACGCGACCCATTAGCACTATGACGGCTAGCAATTGGTACAAGGATTTGCGGCACGGCATGGATATGTATTTTACATCGCACGACATGCGCAAACTGGCCAATGATTATTGGATGCAAAGTGGTGTGGATAGTACTGTGCGGAAAATGCTGCTTAACCACACGCGCGGGGATTTAGAGGGGCGATACGAAAGCGAATATGCATGGCCGCTGATGAAAGAGGCTGTTGGGAAACTGGCAGGGGTGGTGGTCAAATAGAGCGATATTAATTGTGAGGTGTTGCCTGAAGCAAAATAAGCCCAATGATGAATCATTGGGCTTACAGTTATTCCCATGCATATGGGTAACGTAGATCATGTCAGGTCTATTATTAGGCTGACTATTGGTTTATCCCCGCGTTTGCGGGGAGCAAAAAAATATTAGAGTGTTTATTAGTTTTCGTCAACATCAAAATTATATATGATCAGGCCATTAACAAACGCCTCTAGCGCCTCGTCGGGCATGGGTTTGTACATATTAACAGCTTTGCCATGAGTGTTCCCGCTAGAGGTTTTTTTGCGGTGTGGTGCGCTTAGCCATCTGTCTATTTGAGATTTTGATGTCTCGTATCCGCCCGCCGCCAGGATGCTCAGCATCTCTGATCGGCTTGGTTTAAGTATGTAGCACAGTTTTTTTAGTACAGAATTGTTGTCGATCATTATCCTAGATCCCTCGATCCTGTTATGTGGTTTTCTCCCGCCCAAATTTCGCTTTCAATTTGCTCGGAAATTTCTTTGGCGGTCCAGTCGAGTTCGCTAACTCTCAGCCACCCAGTAGTGAGGAATGACACTCGCCACTCCCCTGATTGTTTTATTCCGTTAGAGTAGTGCGCCCTCATTAAATACATTGTGCCGCTGCTTCCCTCTTCTGGCTCTTGTCGAACCGCTTGTCCATTAACAATTACAGGTAGGCATTCGTAGTGGTCCACTATGTCGCCGTTGCTGTCCATGTGAATTTCCTCTGGTTTGAGCGCGCTTATGTCGTGAGCAATACCACCAAAAACAGCAAACACCTGATTTCCTCGCTGACGGATCGCGTCGCTGCGTGGGTATTGCACCCATCCGTCTGATTCGCGCTCTCGCTCCTCGCATTTTTTCAACTCGTCGCTGACCAACTCAAGTTGTTCTTCTGTGTATTGAGTATTCAAAATATCCATGACTTCTCCTTGTTTCCGGGTTTGGGACGACCTGACAATCAGGCCGTATGTTTTTGGTGATCAACATCTATATTTTTTGGTGTATGCGTCTTGACGTTCAATTTCCTCAATGTCGGTTTGCTTGGTGTCGTACTGTAGCAGTTCCGCTGGCAGATACTCGCCTTTAGCGGATGGGTAAAACCAGAATTTGTAGTCTGGGTTCCATTTTGCGCCGTGTGATTTTGCGTTGTTTTTTTCGCTATAGTCGACGTCTAGGTAAATGTTGCAGGCACTTTTAGTCAACTCGGCTTCTTTTTGGTTTGCCTGGAATTCTGCGAATTCGTTCACGTGGGCGTCAACTGGCTCGCCGAAAATTGCAATAAAGGCATCTTGAATGTCTTCTACTGGTACAGCGTGGAAGCTGTTGTATTCTGCGCTGAAAAGCACTTCGCCTTGGTTTTTGTTGCGAGGCTTTTCGCCTTTAACGATTGTGACGATGGTATCTCCACGCTTATTTTTGGTAGTAATGAAGACGCGGATGTTGTCGCCGTTATCAAAAGTGCGGAAGTCGTTTGTGGTTGTGTATTTCATGTTATCACCTATCTATTCGTGATTTGGTTAGGGCCAATCCCTCACTCCATGTAAGTTATATTAATATGGGCTAGCCCATAAGTAAAGCGTTAATTTGAATTTATTTTAAATTATTTTCTAGGGCTTCAAATGCTGCTAATAATGCGGCTTCACGGGTGCCGCCGTGGCGGGAAACCACGCTCTCTATCCATGTCTTTTTCTGCTCTGGCGTTTTATCTGCTTCAGTGAATCGGACCGGTGCAAACACGGCGGCACCTTTTCTTTTTTCAGCGCGTTTTTTTTCAGCGCGCTGCTGTGCTGTTAATTCCACTTTTTCTGTCATGCTATTCCCCTGTTGTCGCGTTGATCAATAATGGCGGTAACCATTTGTAGATGAACTTTCTATCCTGCCCTGCTTTCGCCCCTGTCCAGTAGCCATGCCAATGGGCGCGGCGAATGTGTGGAGCGGGGCCGTTTCTTGTTTCGCCTTTTGGCTCGCTGTAAATTGCCCTTAATTGCTGGGCGACTTTCTCGCCAACTTTCCATGTTTTCGGCTTTTTGGGAGGGAAAAGCTTCCACTCGCCCTTTACTTTTTTGGCTTTCGGTCGCTGCGGTAGTTCGTGCTCTATGCGCGCTATGTCTGGCTCTTCACTGCACAGATAAAGCAATAGGCTAATGCAGTGGTGCGCTATTTTGCTTTGATGTTCAACCATTTTTTCAAACGGCCAGTTGTATTTATTAATGCCGCCTTGCTTTGCGCCTTCGCTGATCGCTCGGTCTATGGCTTCGGTCACTGTGTGTTCACCCATGTGCAATATGATGGGGTAGAGCATTTCGTCACTGTCGATTAGTAAGCGTAACTCACTGCGTTTTGTGTTGATGTCGAATTCTAGGTGGGCAAAAAAACCATAAATGTCTTCTAGACCTGGCGTTTCGATATACATGCCCCATTCAGGTAGGCGGTGCAAAACTTCGACAGGCAAGTCGCCCTTGGCCGTGGTGCTGGAAATAGCCTCATAAACGGCCGGTTCGAATTGGTAAACGCCTTGCGTGTAACGCCACGCGATTAATGCGGATAATCGCGCCACATCGCCAATGCGATTCGGTGGCATGGCACCACCTTCTGACACGATGGCGTAAGTCGCGGCCATGGGAAGGAAACACCAAGACGGCCAATCGGGCAGATCTTTGCCTTTGCTTTGACGGAATGTGTTTACCTGTTTCCAAGCGTTTGGGTACATGTGGCCTGCAGCGGCTAAATGATTTGATGGGCGCATATTGGTTCCTCGGTTTGAAAATTGGGCGACTATCGGCGCCCGATTTTTGATTAGTCGTCAAGCTCTGCGTCAGGGTAGGCGAACTCGCGTAATTCGTCTTCCCATGCGTCTGGGTAGTTGCCGCGATCTAGGATAAATCCTGCCACCGTGATTGGTAGTTCATGGCCTGCCACCAAATACTCAATCCAAACGCCCTCTAACTGATCTAGCATCCACTCTAGCGTAGGCTCCCGCTCAAACAGGTAGCCGTTATCCTCGCTGTCCGCCACTTCTTGGGCAAACGCTTTGATTGACTGGTTTTCGTTCGGAAATAGCTGGGTTTCAATCCATGTAGCAATATCGATAATCCCGCCATCAAAATTGCTCTCTAAATCTAGCGACTCAATGATAGATAGGGCTTCGTCAGTAAAACGACCAACGTAGTTGTTGCCGTCCCATTCCTCAGTCGCGCCGTCGAGGATGGTTTGGAATTTCTCGGAGTTGTCTCCAATGACCTCCGCTATCTGATTTGCTGGTGTTTCTGGATTAATGGGAAAGCGCAGTTCGGGGCTGTGCCATACCGCCGCACTTGCAGCATTGTCAGTTTCGCGACTGTAGTCTGCATTGATTTCGCCGGTGCGAATATCCAGAGAAATAAAGGCCAACTGGGCCTGAATTTCCTGAGGGTATTTGCGGTAAACAGGGAAGCGGTGCGCTGATTCAGGGTTAAAAACGATGGTTAGTTGAGTAGTCATAATTTCACCTATCTATTCGTGAATGGGTTCGGGCCAGTCCCTCACTCCATGTAAGCTATATTAATATGGGTTAGCCCATAAGTAAAGCATTAACTCTGATTTATTTTAAATTATTTTCCGTCACCATGCCGTCACTAATGGTATTTTGATGAGTGGCATTTTATCAATGTTTTTGCTGCTTTCGCGTCTGTTGTTTTGTATTCCAATGAAGAATACAAAGTTGGATATTCGCGCGCGTAGGGCTTGCTGATCGCTAAGTTAGGGGCTATATTTTGTTCATGCTCTGATAACTGCGTTTGAAGGGCGAACACATTACCAAGAACCCGCCGGATGAGCGGGTTTTTTCGTTTCTGGCCTTGAGGGTTTCTATGACTAATTAGATTGGCGTTGCTATAGCGTGTTAGATCGCACGTTTTATCCGTTAGATCGCATGTGATGTCGACGTATCCCGCATGATGTGGCCCAAGTGGCAGGGATTAGGTAGGGTTCGCGCCCCTTTAGTGAGTAAGTTAGCGTTATATGATTTTTTAGAGCCTCGCATTCGCGGGGCTTTCTTGTTTCTAAAAGGCCATTTTATGAAATTCCTACCCGATGAGCTGCTTCAGACTGCCGCATTTGTGTTGGTGGGGGTTCTGGGGGGAGCTGTGAAATACCTTCGTGATTTTCAACAAAACGCCAAAAAATTCTCATTAATTCATATGCTTATCGCTGTTTTTACTGGCGGCTTTTTGGGTATGTTGACGTTCTTTTTGTGTACGTCGATGAACATGCCGCCCGCTGCAACAGGTTTTATGTCCGGTGTGGCAGGGTTGATGGGCGATGAAGCAATCAAGCTATTTATCAACCGATTCAAGCGGAGCTTGTCATGAGTTTAAATCTCTCTCAATTTCGTGAATACGTTGTGATTCCTGCGTTAAATCAATTAGATGGCATTGCTTATTCGTTAGTTGCTGATCAGTTAGTGATGGGGACGCTGGCTCAAGAGTCGCATGGAACATACATCAAGCAGCTCGGCAAAGGCCCTGCAATGGGGTTGTTTCAGATGGAGCCAGCAACGCATAAAGATTTGTGGCTTAACTTCATCAAATACAGACGCCCTGTTCAGTGTTCGTTATTGCTGATGACTTCGGATAGCGTGGATGCGAATTATTACTCCAACGGCTGGCCCGACCATAACGCGCTCGTTTGGAACAATCGTTATGCTGCAGCAATGTGCCGAGTTCACTATTTCAGACGGCCTGAACCGTTGCCGAAAGCCAATGATATCAAGGCGTTAGCGTCATACTGGAAGAAGCACTACAACACTGTTCACGGTGCTGGCACTGTTGAGGAGTTTATTAAAAACTTCCCATACGATCTGTATGGGCTAGAGAAAGAGGGTTAGTTATGCGTGTAAGAAAGGTAATGATAATTGGGGTTGGTATTGCTGTTGCTGCTGTGGCGGCGATGGCATCGCTTGCTGGCTTTGATGCGGTTTCGGCTTCTGGGTTGTTAGCGATATCAGATGGTTGGTTGGGCTTGACGGTTGGTAAGTCGCCAATGGCGCTTGGTCTGCTTGTTTTTGCTATTGGCGTGTTGTGTTCGTTGGTGTTTTATCGACGACTTCTTCTTGGCTCTTTGCTGTTCTTCTTCTCGTTTGCTGCTTATGCGGCTGAGGTTGTAGCGGTTGATGATGGCGGCTTGATTGCCATGATTTTTGGTGCATTGCCTGCGTTGATTGAGCTGCTACCCGCATGGGTTGGTGTGCTGGTTGGTGTGCTGTATGCGGTGGCGCACTTGGTTGCTACATTGCCCGCTAAATTTACGGCCAATTGGCCTAGTTGGTTGAAATCATTGATTAATTTGATGGCCGCTAACTATGGCAAGGCTAAAAATAAAGATGGCTAGTTTGCTGAAATTACTGCTCATTCTTATTGAATGGGCAGTGCAGTTGAAGAGACGTGATGATGAAGCACAGAAGCAAGAGCGACTTGATGAGGCGCGCAATGATCCTGCCAGTTATCTGCGTCGGTTTGGTCGGGTGCAGCGCGCTAAGCCCTACGACTCAAGGGCAGACATGCACGACGGTGGAGCCAGTACTGATAAACACGACAGTCAATGACGTGGCTTTCATCGTGCCGATAGATGAGATGGGGCAGATAACCGCCTACATAGAGCAGCTGAGGCAGTGTGTTGATGGATGATTTCAGATTCTCAATCAAAGATGATGCAAAGTATGTCGAGCGCGTATTGAATCAGTTGCACAAGGATGTGATTCCAAAGGCTACCGTCCGCGCTCTGAATCGTACAGCCGACAAAGTTCAAGAGCATTTGGTTAAGGTCGTCTTGCCAAAATACATAGACAGACCAACAAGATGGACGCTTAATTCTGTTTATAATCGATACTCCAATCAAAAAAACTTAGAGGCCGCTGTGTTCTTGAAGGGGGCCAATGGTGGTGTGTTAAATCATCTAGACCCAATGATAGCGGGCGGAGACCGAAAGCCTAAAGCTTTTGAGAAAAGGTTGCGTCGCGCTGGTCTGATTCGGGCAACTCAGTACGCTGTGCCTGGCGGTGATGTAAAGCTGGATAGCTTTGGCAACATAACCAAAGCTATGACAGCCCATATATTACGTGATGTACAGGCGTTCACAGAGGCAGGGAGCCATCAGAATACATCGCGGCAAGCGCGCAAGTATTTCATTCTACCCAAATCGCCACACAAACCTATCGGCATTTACTACAAGCAAGGGAAGAAACTTAAGCAAGTCATTGCGTTTACTGAGAGCGTGCCGAGTTACGAGAGGCGTCTGCCGTTTTATAAAGAGGCTGACAAGATGGCACGACAGGTAATAAGTGAGGAATTTTCGGAAGCTGCGAAATATTATGCGTCTAAGATGGCTAAGTGATTGATAAATATACTTTACGGGTCCTTCCCAGCCCTACCCCCTATGGGGGTTATTCTGACCCCATAGTATTTCTAGCTATAAAATGTTCCTAGGACTTCCTTCCTTTTTGATGACTGGTCACACGAATTCATAACCTTTATCTTCGAATTTTATGTGATCGATTTTGCAATGGTTTTTTATTCCAATTTTCATTTTTAAAACTGGCGGTTGAGGCGACCACTCCGACCGCCTCTTTATCTGTTTTTCACTAAGCAACATTGTTGTGCGCATGAGGGTGCTTTCTCTTGATCGAATAATGTTTGCTTTCAAATGTTTAGCTTTTCTTTGTGGGTTTTTGAAATGGGTAAAAAAGTCCAGAAAAAAGAGCTTGCCGACATACTCGGAGTGACTGAAAAAACACTCACTACGTGGCAAAAAAACGGCATGCCTATCGAAATTGTTGGCGGTCGAGGCCAGCGAAATACATACGACACTGAGGACGTAATTGAATGGCTTGTTACCCAACGAATGATGAAAGCAGGAGTGGGGCAGGGTAAGGAAGTTTCTAATGCTTATGATCTGGAAATAGAGACCGCTCGGCTGAAGCACTGGCAAGCAACAGAAAAAGAGATTTCAGTGCGCGAAGAGGCTAAGCAGTTAATAAGGAGACCTGATATCGAATTTAAGCTAGGCCAGATTATTACCTCTGCAAAATCAGGATTGATGAACTTAGCACCGCGTCTTTCTCAGCGCCTTGGATTAACTAAAGAACAAAAAGCGATCGTAGAAGACGAAGTGAAATCGGCGTTGGTGAGTATGGGGGGTGATCATGTCATTGATGAGTGATAATTTCCTGCCAGATATAAACTTCGCCAACATGGACGAAGTTTATGAAAACCTAGAATCGCTTTGGCTACCACCGCCAGATGAATCAATCACAGAATGGGCGGAAAAATACCGCAAGCTTTCAAGAGAAAACAGCGCATTACCTGGTGATTACCGAGTATCGGTAACACCGTTTTTAAAAGAGATCCAAGACGCGTGCTGTGACCCAGAGATACCGCGTGTTGTTTGTCAAAAATCCGCTCAGGTTGCTTGGACAGATGGCGTAATAAACAACGTTATCGGCTACCACATTCACCGCGACCCCTGTCCGGCGCTTGTGTTGTTCCCGACTGAGGATATGGCCGAGCGTTATTCAAAAGAAAAATTCGCGCCCATGATTAGGGATAGCGAACCGCTTGCCGAAAGAATCAATCAACAATCTCGAAACGCTGGCAACACGATATTAAGTAAGCATTTTCGAGGCGGTCACCTTGAGCTGGTCGGTTCGAATGCACCATCAAAACTGGCATCGTCTCCCATTCGATTGATATTGGTCGAAGAACCAGACCGCTGTTCGCGCAACTCAGGTGGCGAAGGTAACTCGCTCAAGCTCGCATACGAGCGCGGCAAAACCTTCTATAACCGAAAAATCATTCTTGGCGGCTCCCCCACATTAAAGGGGAAAAGCGAAATAGAACGCGAAATGGCGCTTAGTGATAAGCGCCATTTCTTTATCCCATGTCCATGCTGTGGCGATTTTATAACGCTTAAGTGGAATATGGTCGTGTGGGAGAAAGCCCAAGAAGAAATTCACGAGGTTTACGAAGAGCACTTACCAGAAACCGCCAAAATCAAATGCTCAAGCTGTGAAGGGCTTTTTACAAATAACCAAAAAAACGAAGCGCTGCAGCTTGGCGAATGGCGAGCGACGGCCCCCTTTACGGGCGTGGCAGGCTTTTACATAAATGAGCTATACAGCCCATTCCCGAACGCCAAACTGCAGGATGTAGTCGAGAAATTTTTAGAGGCTCATAAATTCGAAAAGATGGGTGACAACACCCTGATGACGACATGGAAAAACACGTCAATGGGTGAAACCTTTGAAGTGGAAAGTGAAAGTATTGACGCCACGGGCTTTGAAAATCGTCGTGAAGTTTATCAAGCCGATGTACCGCACGATGGCATCATCATAACGTGTTGGTTTGATACACAGGACGATCGCTTGGAGGGTGAGTTCGTTGCGTGGGGGCCAAACGAGGAAACGTGGTCACTAGATTACGTCAAATTACATGGCGATCTATCCCGTCCTGAAATTTGGAACGAACTAGAAAAACACATGAACCGCGAATTTATCAGCGCTACGGGCGTGATTCATCGCGCTAGATTGTGCGGCATTGATGCTGGCGGTCACTTCACGTCAGAGGTTCATAAATTCTGTCGTCGTGATCCGTTCCGATATATCCCGACATTCGGATCAAAGGAAAAAGGCTCAACGAAACCTGTTGCCAGCTTCCCAGATAAAGCCAATGCCAAGCACAAAACATACCTCACTGAGCTAAATACAATCACAGCTAAACAGGTGATCTATGCGCGAATTAAGCACCAGAAACACGGCCCCGGCTACTGTCATTTCCCTCTCAAAGAGATATATGACGAGCGGTACTTTCATGGGCTCGTGATCGAGAAAATGACGATCAAGCATAAAAACGGCCAAGGTTATGTGGATTTTGAAAACCCACCTGGAGGCCGAAACGAGCCGCTAGATTGTCGCGTCGGCAACTTCGCAATGATCCGAATACTACAGCAAAACTATGGTATGCAGCTCCGATCACTCCAAAAACTCATGGACAAAACAATGCCAACGATCGAACCGTCCGCGCCTCAATTCGTGCAAACCGAAATCGAACCAGAGTCGCCAAAGCCAACCGAAGCGCCAGCGCCAGCAGCAAAGCCAGCCGAAGCGCCAGCGCCAAAGACAGACGAGAAAGCGGTGACATCAAGCGAGCCACCAAAGCCTAAAAAACGATCCTTTGGCAAGACGGGGAGTATCAAAACGTGACAGAGCTACAAGAAGCGCAAGCTGAATTGGCCGCACTCAAAGCGGCCAAGTTAAAACGCCTGCAAGGCACAGCAACACAAAGTGTATCGGGCGATGGTGACAGCATCACATTCGCCACGGTGTCAATTCCACAAATGAATGCCGAAATAACCCGTCTTACTCGTCGCATTCGTGCGCTCGGTGGTGGGGGTCGAGGCATCACAGCTAATCCGGTGCCACGATGATACTTGACCACACAGGACAACCTTTTCGAAGCGAGCCAGCGTATCGAGGAGCAAACAGCGATCACCACAAGAATTGGCGGCCACGAAAACGCAGCGCAGACGCTGACCTACTGCCAGAAAAAAGCATTCTAGATGCCCGTCAAGCGGATCTTTTCCGCAACAACGGCGTAGCAAAAGGCGCAAAGCAAACCATGACCGATCACGTTGTCGGCTCCATGCTAATGCCAACGCCAAAGCCAAACTATCAAGCGCTTGGGAAAGATCCTGAATGGGCGCGCGAATGGGCCAGAAAAGCAAAAAACCTATTCAAGTTATGGGCGAACTCGCTAGATGCATCATTGGCGCGAAACCAAACGTTTCACTCCATGACGCAGCTTACCTTCATGCAGTCGTTTGATGCGGGTGAAAGCTTTGCCGTGCCGCGTTGGAAAAAGGCGCGCGACAATGCATTTTGCATTCAAATTATCGACCCTGATCGCGTTTGTACGCCATATGGCAAAACAGACGGTGCAGGAATGCGACGAGGTATAGAGAAAAACAGTGATGGTGAAGCAATCGCGTATCACATAGCTAATCGTCACCCGATTGATGTTTCTCGCGACCTGCTGAAATGGACAAGAGTGCCAGCACGAACCCCTTGGGGCCGTCGCATGGTTATCCATACTTACGACATTACGCGGCCGGAGCAATCGCGTGGCGTCGGTGCGTTGGTATCTGCGTTATCTGAATTTAAGATATTAGACGATTATTCACAAGCCGAGCTCAAAGCGGCGGCTAACAACGCCCTGATCGCGGCCTTTGTTAAATCGGATATGCCGGATGAGCTGATAAAGCAAATCTACAGCCCGACCGCAGATAGTGATGCAGGCGCCACGGTATCAAGCGAATACCTAGACGCCAGGAACAGCATGGATTACTCCATGAGCCCTAACTCAGTTATTCCGCTACTGCCGAACGAGGATATCACCCCGTTTTTACCAGGGCGACCAAACCCATCGTACAGCGCTTTTGTAGAAAACATCTTTCGTCAAATCGGCGTTTCGCTCGGCATGCCCTATGAAATGCTGATGAAGGATTTCAGTAAAACCAACTACTCAAGTGCCCGAGCCTCCATGCTTGAAGCCTACAAGTTTGTGAAAAATCGCCGTGCTTGGCTTATCTCGTCATGGGCACAACCCGTTTATGAGTTGTGGCTAGAGGAGCAAGTCAACAAGGGCACCTTAGATGCGCCTGATTTTTATGCAAATCGCGCGGCTTATTGCCAGTGCGGATGGATTGCCAGCGGCAAAGGTTGGGTTGACCCAGTGAAAGAAGCGCAAGGCGCCAAGCTTCGAGTTGAGTACGGTTTTTCAACGTACGAAGCCGAATGCGCTGAGCAGGGGCTAGATTGGGAAGACAACTTAGAGCAAATAGCTCATGAGCGCCAAGTAATGGAAGAAAAAGGCGTCAAACTCTCCGACATTTACCAACTCATAGGTGATTCCAGTGACACAGAAGAATCGAATAATGCTACTGCTTGACGAGATTTTTAACCGAAATCTAGCTATAGATCAGCAGTATTTATTGGTGGCGCTTGGTGCGCTGACCAATCTCGGAAAAATCGACTTTTCCATGTTAGAAATGAATGGCGAAATTTTTGAGCCAGCACAGTTGGTTGGTATGGCCGCTGGGTTTAGTCGAGAAACAGTTCGACCTTATCACATTCAAAATGGTGCGGCGGTTATTCCGGTTCATGGCTCGTTAACGCATCGTTTTGGTAGTTTGCGACCATCTAGCGGCATGACGGGATATGACGGCATTCGTGCCAACATCCAAATGGCGCAAGATGACCCACAAGTGAAAGGCATTATCTACGATATTAATTCCCCTGGTGGTTCTGTCGATGGTTTGTTTGATTTAACCGATTGGGCAAAAGAGTTTGTTACCAAGCCCACTCGCGCCATCGTTGACCCACAAGCGTGTAGTGCCGCGCAAATGTTTGCATCTGTTGCGGACTTGGTAACGCTTTCCCGCACAGACCGCATGGGTTCCATCGGTGCCGTTTCTGCGCACACAGACGTATCTGAAATGATGAAGGGGCGCGGCCAAAAAATCACCTTAATTGCTGCGGGCTCTAGGAAGGTCGAGGGCAATCCGTACGAAGCTCTTTCTGAAGAAGTCTACAACAGCCGCAAAGCATCGCTTGAAGATCTACGAACCATGTTCGTGCAAACCCTTGTCGACAATCGTGGCTGTGATTTTAACGCACTGATGGCCACCGAAGCGGCGGTACTCAATGCAAAACAAGCCGTCGAGCTAAAGCTAGCCGACAAAATCATGTCTCCAGCGGATTCGTTGGCAGAATTCATTGATCAGATCAACCCCACCAACGGAGTAATCCCAATGCTAAAACCAGATACAAACGCAAGCGTGACAGAATCACAAAGCCCACAGCTAGACGAAAGCGCAATTCGTGCCGAAGCAACCACGGCTGAGCGCGCCCGCATCAAAGGCATCATCATGTCGGCACAGAGTGAAGGTCGTGTCGCTATGGCTCATCACATTGCGTTCAACACAAGCATGAGCGCAGCGGAAGGCGAAGCCTTGCTTGGTGTTTCGCCAAAAATGTCCGCAACACTTGAAACAACAACCGAACAAACGACAACGACTGACTTCGCCAAAGTCATGGGCTCGTTTGATCCAAACGTACCGTCAGACGACAACGATTTGGATGCTAGCGCAGACACTGATGGCAAGAAAAAATCTAGAAACCCGCTGATCGCGGCTCACTCACAAATGCATGCCTAACTGAGCGCCAGCGCTCTTTTCTGACTCATAGCTAATTAAATAAAGGTTTGATTATGTCTGATACCTACGGAATGGCGTCTTGTGAAGACGTTAGCGAAAACTTTGTCCCGTTTATTACCGGTGAAAAACCACAAATCACTGACACGGTCACGATTGCCAGCGGTAGCAATGTTGCTCAACGAGCGTTGCTGGGCCGTGTGACAGCGACGGGGAAATACATCCCTTGCGTGAAAACAGCGACCGACGGCTCACAAATTCCCCGTCGAATTGCGATTTATGCAACCGATGCCACAGAGGCCGACGCGCTATGTCCTGTTTACTGCGAAGTGGAATGCAACCCAAGCTTGTTGGTGCTGGATGCATCATGGTCCAGCACGGACGAAGTTAAAGAATTGTTAGCAGATCAAGGTATTTACTTGCGCTTGCCTGCTTAAGCAGCCCCACAAAAACGCCCTTTTAAAAAATCAATCAAGAACGCCCCAAGAGGGCGTTTTTTTATGGAGTTAAGTTATGCCTAATCCAGTAAATGACCGCTACGAGTTAGCCCAGTACATCGAAGAACAAGCCGTCACCCCAACGTTTTACCTAAACCGTTTTGCGTCGACCATCATCGAAAGTGAGGAAGAATATGTCCTTGTCGAGATGAAGTTCGCAGGCAAAGAAGTAGCGCCATTGGTGATGCCAATGGAGCAAGGCCAAGTGATTTATGAGCGCGCAACCTCTACTAAGCGCTTAACACCTGGCTACACCAAGATGAAAGATATTGTTACCCCGTCTAATTCTTTGCGTCGACGTGCTGGCGAAAGAGTACGCGACAAGGTCACGCCTAAAGATCGATTAAACGCAGCAACAACAGAGCAATTTATCACCCATGATCAACGTCTAACACGATTATGTGAATTGATGGCGGCACATGGCTTTGCTGATGGCAAGCTAACGCTCACTTACAAAGATGGTCGTCAAGCCTTGGTTGATTTTGGGCGTGCGCCAGCGTTGACGGTTATTTTGGATGGTTTAGCAGGCAATGAATACTGGAATAACCCAGCCGCTAAAATTGTTGATCAGATCGACATTCAGTGTAAGCGCATGTCAGACGCTGAAGGCGGCGTGGCGCCAACAGACATGATTTTGCCGTTAGATGTGTGGCAGCCGTTCAAAAATAACGCCCAAGTGAAAGATTCGCTAGATACGGACTTTTCTGGTCAGTCTGGCGCATTAGAGCGTGGCGTAACCATGCCCGAAGGCATTGTCTTGAAAGGCGTGTTGGGCAATAACTTAGCGGTCTGGGTAGACACTCGCACAGTGTCAGTAAAAGGCGTTCAAACCGCTATGCAGAAGGCCAAGAAAGTGACTTTCTTGTCTGATGCGGTGGCAGGGGCGCAGCACTTCGGCGCTATTTTAGACGTTGAAGCCATGATTGCTATTCGAATGTTTAGTAAATACAAAGACGAGTTTGATCCATCTCTGCGTGTCGCTTTATCCGTTTCCGCCCCACTTGTTGCGCCTGGCAACCCGAATGCAACGTCTTCCATGACTGTATTGGAATAATTCAGCGGCCATCAAGTAAAACCACCTAACTAAAAGCGGCCCGCGGGTCGCTTTTTTTATTGGAGAAATACCATGACTCAAGCAAAAAGCAAAACAGCAGAAACTAAAGCAGCGGAAGAAGCCAAAGCAGCGGAAGAAGCCAAAGCGGCGGAAGAAGCCAAAGCGGCGGAAGAGGCCAAAGCAGCGGAAGAGGCCAAAGCGGCGGAAGAAGCCAAAGCAGCGGAAGAAGCCAAAGCAGCGGAAGAAGCCAAAGCGGCGGAAGAATCCAAAGCAAGCGGCCTCGATATGATCGCCATCAATACGGTTGGTAATCATGCGCCAGGCGCTCGCTTCACTGCGAAAGACAAAGCCGCCTTTGATCGCTTTATCTCACTAGGTGCAGCGAAAAAGGCGTAACGCCATGAACAAGCTCGAAATGTTCCGGTTGATGTCCCAAAACTTTGGCGAAGAGGCTTTCCACGAATCAGCGCCAGAGCAGGCCATTTTAGTGCGATTTAAAAATGACTTCCTTGATGGAAATGATTTTGTTGGGGAGGGCAACGTGCTGACCGTTGCGGATGTGGATATTCCTGAAAGCCCGCTCGGCACAAAAATCACCATCGCAGGCACAGCGTATTACCTACGCCAGCCTGTTGGTGGTGGTGCTGGTGTCACTAAGTACCAAGTTGAGAAGGTAATGTAATGCACAAAATCGAATCCATCATGGTGGCTATAACCAATGCGCTAACCACGGCAATGCCGCCTACCGTGGTAGAGCGAACGCCTGTGTACAAATCCGACAAAACGCGAGTACTTATTCGCCAAGGCCAAGAAACCACCGAAAGCTTAGGGGCTTTTACGGATGCGGTATTTGATCTGGTCATTACACAAGTGGTGCTCACGCAGTCTACGCAACTGGAATTTTTGGCCAACCAGCATCGCGGCGAAATTCACAAGGCACTGATGGCGTTGCAAGGCATTGTGCCTGGCATGACAGAAATCAGCTCTTCTCGTGTTGGTGAGCCAGAAATCAATGCCGAGCAGCCAGCGCTTAGTCGTGAGCTTGTGTACCAAGTTCGCTACCGCTACAACACACAGGACCCAAGCTTATGAGCAAGAAAAAGCAGCCCGCACCACCAAAAATGACGCACAAGCCCCGCGAAGGCGGCACCCGCGTCATAGACAACGAAATCAAACCAAAACCAGCCAGCGAGACGACCAATGAAACTGACAAAGCGTAGTGTTATCGCTCTAAAAATTGAAGCCGCCCAAGGCACTGATGCCGAGCCAACCGCCGCAGACAACGCCAAATTAGTGGAAGACCTAAAATGGTCGCCTGCCAACGAGCGAATGGCGACCCGAAACCCTGTTCGCTCCACCTTTGGCGAACTCAAGAAAATTTACGCAGGTCACCTAGTAGAAGTCTCCTTCACCATGGAGATTAAAGGGTCTGGTGTTGCGGGTGTGGCGCCTGAAATGGGCGATGCATTAAAAGCCTGCGGTTTCCAAGAAACGATCACAGCAGACACATCGGTCGAATACTTGCCAGCGACAACAGGTCAGCAAGCCTGCACGATTTACGTGTGGGAAGATGGCGACGTTATCAAGTTAACCGGCTGCATGGGCAAGGTGACCTTTGATCTTTCAACTGGATCAATCGGCAAAGCGTCATTCACGTTCACAGGCCATCAGTCTGGCAATGTCTCTGCCACGTCAATGCCTGCCGCCTCTTATTCCTCCATTGTGCCAGTGCCGTTGATTGGTGTTGCGTTCAGCCTTGGCGGCGCGTTGGATGTATCGAAACTGTCTGTTGATATGGGCATTACCGTTGCCACACCGGATTCGATGTCTAGTGTAGATGGTTACGGTGCTATTTATATCAGTGACCGCAATGTGACTGGCTCCATCGATCCGCTGGCCAAAACGGCCGACCAAAAAGACTATCTGATCGATTGGAAAAGCGGTGTGGAATCTGCGCTAACAACAGGGGCAATCGGCACCCAAGCAGGAAATATTTACACTATTTCTATGCCAAAGGTTTACAACGCAGCGGCACCAAAAGCGGCCGATCGTAACGGTCAAGTAACTCGTGATCTAAGCCTCGCGGCCCTGCCAACCAATGGCGATGACGAATTCAGCTTGTTATTCACATAAGGAGTTAAATTGTGGAAGTAATTGATGAAGAGAGCAAAATTGTACCTACTTGGTTTGAGTCTGATCTAGACGAAAAACGTGACGTAAAGTGGCTGTTGAAACCGCTGAGCGGATTAGAGTTTATGCAAGTGCAATCAGGTGCCAGCATTAATGCGGCTGGCAATTTCACCTACAGCGGGCAAGCAATGCGGGACGCGCTACATTTTTCCATTCAGGATTGGGCAGGGTTTAACGATAAATCGGGGAACCCAATGCGATACGGTCGGCACCGATTGGGGTTTGCTAAGCAAAAATACTTGACTGAAGTGTTTAACGAGATCATGAATCGCGCCTTTATTCGAGAATACGAAGAAAAAAACTAATCATCGCAGTGGCTGTGTACAGTAATGCAGATCAATTTGACTGCAATCACTGTACATGGGGGCGACACTGCGACAAAAACAACCCAGCGCCAATAAAGCAATGGGTAATAGACGACGTGATCGAATCCGACACCTGTTTAAAACCCATGATCACCCACCAAAGTAACGAATTAATCAGCCTTTATAGCCATTTCCAAAAAAATCGGTTTCCACTATCTGGCGGTCTGCTTGATCAGCCCGAGTCCTTTATTCGCGCCATGAACATCATCGAAAAGGCAGAGCAAAAAAATGAGTAACACTCGCCACGAATTTATTGTGACCGCAACGGATCGCACACGCGTTGCGTTCGACTCCGCTAAAGCAGGCTTTCTTGATATGAGAAAAACCGCACTCTCTGCCACGTCTGCCATCGCAGCGGGTCTTGGCGGTGTGGGTGTCGTGGCGTTTACCAAAGAAATGGCAGAAATGGGTGAGCAATCCTTGCTTGCTGCCGATCGATTGAACACAACGACCGAACAAATCACCTCGCTGCAGTACGCTGCCAGCAAGTTCGGTGTTGATGGTGAATCCATGAACGGCATTCTGCAAGATATGTCGGTGCGTATTCAAGAGTTCGCGAACATAGGCACAGGCGAAGGGGCGGATTTCTTCGAAAACTTAAACCTAAACGTGCAGGACTTTGTAGACCTAGCGCCCGACGAGCTTTTATACAAAGTTGCCAAAGAACTGGAAAACGTCAGTGATGCCAGCGCCCGCGTGTATTTGGATCAGCTTGGCAGTGACAACCTTGTTGCCCTGTTGCCAGCGCTGCGCAATGGCGCACAAGGTTTGCGAGAGCTGCAAGACGAAGCCTACGCAACCAACAAAGTCCTAAAAGAAGCAGATGCTATCAAGCTGGCCAGCATCGCGAACGAAATAAACATCATGCAGAACGCGACAAAATCGCTTTCTCAGCAACTTGCAGCCGAGTTTGAGCCAGCTGTAAAAGCTATCAGCCAAGCGTTTAACGCCTTCGCTAGCGATGGTGAAGCCGTGTCCGATACGCTTGACATCATGGCGACATCAGGCACCTTGGTTGCCTCTGTATATGCTGGCCGTATGACTTCGGCCTTTATTGCGTCTGCCCAAGCAAAATACGCCGACACCATGGCAACGCGGCAAAATGCAGCGGCCAACGTAGAAGAAGCCAAAGCGGTATTGGCGAAAGCGGAAGCTAAGCTAAGTACCGAGCAAAAAGCGTATCAAGAATCTATCGTTGCAAAACGCCAAGACGCCGCAGCAAGTGAGCGTTTGTCAGCGGAAAATCTAGCGTTAGCCAAAACAACCAAAACCGCCGCAGCGGCGGAAGTTGAAGCGGCCAAGGCATCAAAGGCTCATGCCGAGCAATTAGGTTATGCAAAGTTACGTGCCGAAAAGCTAAAAGTGGCCGAGGCAGAATTATCTGCATCAAAAGACCGGCTGTCTGTCGCTACCAAGCGAGCAGAAAAAGCCGAGCAAGCCCATCAGGCGCAAATCGCTAAAAACACAGCGGCCATTCAAGTGGCAACGGATAACACGAAACGATTAGACCGTGCTAAAGCGGATTTAGAAAGAAGCACTAAAAAACTAACCACTGCGCAAAATGTTCATAATGCCTCTATGCGTGCAGGCTCTATTGCGGCTCGTGGGTTAAGCGCGGCATTGGGGTTGGTTGGCGGGCCATTGGGTTTGCTGTTCACAGGAATGACAGCCATTAGCCTGTTAAATTCAGATATTGCATCAGGGTTTGATGCCGTTACCGCGAGCAATGAAGACTTTAGCGAAAGCCTTAAAAATGCCAGCGCAAACGATTTGGAAGCCATGCTTAAATCTGTGCGCAGCGAGCTTGCGCTGACCAATCAACAGATCGAGGCCATTGATGCGAAAAAAGCTCAAACGGGCTTCCTCGCGATTACAAATGGCTTAAACGAGCTTGAAAACCGTCAGCAAAAGCCACTTGGTAAGCAGGCCGAGCTACAAGAGAGAGAGGCGGCTTTATCCGCAGCATTAGGCCAGCGCCAAACGCTTGAAAATGCCAAGCAAGCGGCCATTCGCCAAGCCATCGCAAGCCAAGAGCTGAAAACCAATATCACTAATTTGCAAGATGCATCCAAAACATTGGAGCAAATTAGACGAGCGAATTACGACAAAGAGCTCGCAGATATACAGCAAGCAGAAGATAAAAAGCTGCTCACAGCGTCTCAAGCGGACAGTTTGAGATACAGCTCCAAGCAGCGCTACGAGCTGCAAGAAGAGCAGCTTGAGGTGGCCCAGCGTCAGAAGCGATTAGCCGCTTTTGCGGACAACTACACCAAACGCGAACAGATGACGTTAGAGCATCAACAGCGCGTATTGGCGTACATGCAAGAAAATGGCATCACGAACGACCAAGACGCCAGAGTCATTGCATATCAGCAAGAGTCCTACGACTATCAGCTAAAAATGTTCCAAGAATTCCAAGATGGAATATTGAAACAGTACGACGACTACGGAAAGTCGGAGCTGCAAAAGGAAAAAGACCGCTATGCCGAAGAAATAAAGCTGCTTGATAAGCACTTGCGCGATAAGGACATCACACAAAAGCAATACGACAAAGCAAAATCTGTCGCGGAAGATCGCGCAGCCAAGAACCGAAAAATTGCCGAGCAACAAGACCTTGAGATCAGCCTAAACAAACAAAGAGAATTTAACGACCTCTTTGTGGGTATGGCTGACAGCAAGAACAAAGAGTTAGCAGCGATCGGTAAAGCGGCCGCAATCTACAACATTGGTATTAATACCTACCAAGGCGCTATGGCGGCTTATGCGGCTTTGGCTCCCATACCAATAGTCGGTCCTGCATTGGGTGTTGCGGCAGCGGCAGCTTTGGTTGCCTATGGTGCTGAGCAGATAGGGCAGGTCAACAACCAAACCTACCACACTGGCGGTATAGCGGGTCAAAAATCAGACGATTACTCAGCGCGACTTGCCGCAAATGAAGTGCCAGCGGTGCTACTAAAAGGCGAGGAGGTACTTACCCAAAGCGACCCCCGCCACCGCAACAACCTGACCATGTCTAAAAGCACGTCAAGCGAAAGCGACCAAGCTTCGACTGTCAGTCAAATAACCTTTGGTGACATCATCGTGCAGGTAACAGCAGCTAATCCGCAAGCGACCGGCACAGAAATTGGCGAGCAAGTCGCCACACAGGTTGTCGCGATATTGCAAAGCAAACTAGGTCAGAAGCTGGTTTATAACGCCGTCTCGGCTGAAGCAGGGCAGAATGGCGGCAAAATAAAAGGCGTTCGATAAACACAACTTAACACCCGCTTCGTGCGGGTTTTTTTATGCCTGCGAGGTGTCAATGCTCCCCTATATTGATGAAGCCGAGGTGTCCATCACTTCGAATGATCCTAGTGTTGTTTCGCGGTCGCGGTCTGGTCGCAAAGTGTCACGAAACCTTGAGCAGCAAAAGTGGCTGTTTGATGTGACGTGGCCAGCGTATTTAAGCGACAAATCCTTGCCTCTTGAAATTGCGCTAGACGAAATGAAAGGTCAGTCGGAAACGGCTTCGCTTGTTCACCCTGTACGATCGTTCCACTCCAATGCAAGCGGTACTTGGCAGGCCATAGAACCGGCTAACGCGGGTTCTAACCAGGTACTTTTAAATGGCACTGGCAGTTTATCACTTGGTCATCTAGTGCGTTTTTTTGGTCACGCTAAAGCCTACCGAATCACCAAAATTACAGGCGATATTGTCCAGCTTTACCCATCTTTAAGGCGCGGCGTTTCACTGTCCGAGGTCGTGCAGATAGACGCGGTCGCTATCGATGTGACGCGCACAGACGATGACATCACATACAAAACCAAAGGCCCATTAACCACTATTTCGGCCAGCTTTGAAGAGACTCTGTAATCATGATTATTCGCAACCTGATAAAAATGTCATTCCGCAATGGTGGCGATTTGATCATGACGGACGGCGGCATCCCTGTGTCGTTCATGGGGGATCTTTATGAGCCAGATTTGTATTTAGACAAGGACGGCATTGGTGAAGTGTCTGAATCGTTAGAAATCACCACGTCCGATTGGAATGTCTCGCTAAACATATCGGACGAATCCGACCCGGTGCTGCAGGCGTTTTATGCCGATCAATATCTAAACCAAACCGTGACCTATTACCGCCAATACATTTGGGATGACGGCAGTGAGCAATTCGAAAAGTTGTTCGAAGGTCGGATGATTGAATACGAAGCAAACGACTCAGAAGACGGTTACACA
Source organism: Marinomonas shanghaiensis (assembly GCF_003259175.1). Taxonomy (GTDB): domain Bacteria; phylum Pseudomonadota; class Gammaproteobacteria; order Pseudomonadales; family Marinomonadaceae; genus Marinomonas; species Marinomonas shanghaiensis. Next base: position 41,062 of record NZ_QGOK01000028.1, read on the forward strand.
ATCGACGTGACTGCCAGTGCCAATATCATCAACTGGCAGCAAAAACGCGGCCGCTCAACAAACTCAAACTCTCAGAATTTGTTATATCCAAGCGACAGAGGTTTGGATTTCGCAGGCACAGAAATAAGCGATATCAAGTGGGGTAAATAATGGGCTTTTTTAGCAAAATCTTTAGAGAGGTTAAGCGTGTTGTAAAGCAGGTTGGTGAATTTATAGAAGACACCGCCGATTGGATAGAAAATTTATTTTCCCCAGAGGTGCCGGATCAGTCCGATGTTTCAGCATCCGGTCTAACGGTCAACAAAAGCTCCGCCACAGCTAAGCCACCTAAAATTTACGGAAAGCGAAAGCTAGGCGGCACCCGCGTTTATTTGTCTACAAGCGGGAGCAAGAATGCGTTTCTTAATTCCGTGCTTGTTCACTGCATCGGCCCTGTTCACAGCTCCAGCTCAGTGACAGTGTCGGATAAAGCCGAGTCAACATTTGGCAACACCCTGCGCTATACGTTTCATGCAGGTTATCCAGATCAGGCGGCGGACGCCAATTTTGTGTCGGAGTTGTCGGACTGGACAGAGAATCACCGCTTGCAGGGTTTGGCGTATCAGGCGGTTAGATACACTTATGACCAGGACAAATACAGCGGCCTGCCTGTTTTTAATTCTATCATTGAGGGCGCTCTTTTATATGACCCACGCAATGGAAATACCGCGTATTCAGACAATTTTGCGCTGGTTGTGTTGGATTATTTTCGTTCGTCAGAATACGGTGTCGGTATTGCCGATCGTTTAATTGATTTTGAATCATTTAAAGTCGCGGCCGATCTGGCCGATGTTAGCTATCCAAGCAATTCAAACAGCGAAATCATGGTCAAGCGCTTTGCCTGTAATTTGGCGGTCAGCACGGATCAAACGCCGTTTGACAATATCAAAAAAATGGTTGCAGAAAGTCGCGCTTTTCTTACGCAAACAGCAGGACAATGGCGCTATGTTATCCAAAACGATTCTACGCCAGATCACACGGTTACCTACGACGACATAGTTGGGGATATTTCTCGCAGCCCAAACGGTGCGCGTGATAAATACAATCGCGTGACAGTCACTTACGTGGACCCAGACAAAGAATGGGATTCAAACGAAGCCACTTATCCGATTGACGATGCTGAATATCAAGGCTATTTGGAAGAAGATAATTGGGAAGAATCGCACGCTGATATCACCGTGGATTCTTGCACCAACCGCTATCAAGCGCTAGATATCGCCCGTCAGGCGCTGCTAGAAAGTCGCATTGGTGGTGCGATCGCTTTTGAAGGTCAGCCATGGATGATCAAAGTTCGTTGTGGTGACCTGCTGATCATGGATGTGCCAGGCTTGCGCGATGGTACTTTGTGGCGTGTTGCCTCTCGTAAAATCCCAGCCGATGGCGAGATCTCTTTTACTTGCGCGGCGTATGATCCGTCTATTTTTCCGTGGATTGAATTGCCGGATCAGCCAGTCATTACAGCGCCAGAATTGGCAGACGCCAGCATATTGTCATCACCAGAAACTGTGGCGTATTTGCCCAGCGAATGGAACGAATCTACTGTGGGCTCATTGACTTGGACACAATCAAACAGTGGCTTCGTGCATGACTATTTGATCGAAATCTATCGTGCATCAGATGGCATTCAGGTGCTGAGCACAACGCTCGCCCATTCGAACGATTGGGCAAACGACTATGCGCCAAAGCTTAACTTGCCTTATCTTGCCGCTGGCGAATATTACGCAACGGTTAGAGCTCGCAACGCTTTGACTCGTTCGCCCGTAACGACAGCAACATTTTCTGTAAACGTTCCTGCAGTAGGGCGCGTGAGCGGTTTGGTTGTGGTTGGTGAGTTTGACGATGCACTGACACTGTCATGGAATGCGCTTGCCAGTAATGCGCTAAAACACTATCAAGTTGAGATATACGACGCTGTTAACGCCGTTAGCTTGACGAAAGTCAGCACCGCCAGTGAGTCAGTGACTCTTGGTTTTGAGCTGTTTAAATCCATCGGATTGCCTCGCTCGTTTGAGGTGCGTGTTAGTGGCGTGAACGTGGTGGGTGAAGTGGGTGAGTCGTCCGCTTTAGCCATTTCTAAACCCGCTCCGCTTGCGCCAACCATACAGCTTTGGTCATCAGTTAACGATGTTAAATTAACGCTGTCTCGTCCATCAAATGCACGCGGCGCAGTTGTTTGGTTGTCGGAAGAAACACCGCCCCCTGAAACGGATGCAAGCCAACGCTACAAAGGTGAAAGTCTTTCTATTACGTTGGATGCGTTGGAGCCGTTGACCGATTACCACATTGCTATCGCCTCTTACGATGCCTTTGGTCTTGGTACGTCTTCAGCGCACTCTGTGACGACGTTGCGTGATGCTGTTGCGGATTCTATTCAGCAGCTGACCGAGCGGGATTTGTCTTTGACTGGCGACTTGGATGCGATCGCGCAAGCGGCTGCAAATCAAGCGCATAAGCAGCAAGTCAATACCGATGCTGTGGCAGAGCAGCTGTTTAATGCAGCGGCTCGCGCGGCAGAGGTGGAGCGTGTGCAGGCCAGCCAAAACGACGAGTATTACCGCATTCTGAATGCCGTTGTTGAAATCGACCCATCAACAGGGACGATCACAAACCGCGCATACGAATACACAAACGGTAAGTTTAGCGAAGCGGCGTTATTGATTAATGGTGTGAATGCGTCTATCAGCCTGCAAGCGACTCGTATCGAGACAGCCGAGGGGCGTTTGACGGATGCGGAATCCGAATTGTCTGTGCAGGCAGGGCTGATCAATCAGCGCGCAACGTACACGCAATTGACAGAAACCGTTGCGGGTGCGATCGCAGCCATTCAACCAGCTTACGTCACGAACTTTAATACCGGCTTAGATGGTTGGGCAGTGCAAAGCGGCACGGCGGTTTACAACGCGGGTGCATGGATTGATTTAACGCTGGGCGATATTGCCAGCGCAATGAACTATGCGGGCGCTGAAAACCCCGTTATACAGCTAACGATCGCACGCGCAGCGGGGGCGGCTTGGGTCGGTAAAATCCAATACCAAACCGCATCGCACAGCTATTCGTCAGCACATGAAATGGACATCAACGAAATCACAGACGACGGCCAGCAATATACCGTCTCTGTGGATTTTGGCGCAATAACGGATTACACAGCCAGCACAATAACGGGCATACGCATAATTTTGGGCGCCACGATTACTGATGCATATCAATTGCACAGCGTACAAGCGGGCAAAAGCACCGCCGCTCAAGCTGCTATTGAGGGCTTGCAAGGCCGCGTCAGTGTTGCTGAGCAAAATATCGATGCTGTAAACGGCCAATTGTCTAACTACGTTACTACGACGTTTTACGAGCAAAACACGCTCACTCAAAATGACGTGCAACAGACGCTAGACAGCTGGAACGCTCAATACAGCATCATTGCCACTGTTACTCAGCTAGATGAAAACGGCACGATCAACAAAGCCAATTCTGCAGAGCAATGGATTGATGGCGCTGAATCGCTGATCTCTCAAATCGCCCAAACGACAACGCAAAACGAATACGGCACCCGCATGAGTAATGTTGAGCAAACACTCAACGCCCAAGCGGGGACCATATCACAGCAAATTATCAGCACGCATAAATTGCAAGTTGCTGATGATGCGTTGTCAGAAAATGCGTTTCTTGAAGCCGCAAAATCCGCCGCTGCAGCGCGTGAGCAGACTGCACAAAGCGACACCATCGCCTTGGCCAGAAGCGAGACAAAAGCGGTCGCGAATGAAACCACAGCGCTCGCGCAAACAGTGGACGAACTCGCAGTAAAGGTGGGTGACAACAAGGCTGAGTTTGTTGACTACCGCCGCACTGCGATCGGCTATTGTGTCGACGCAGACGGCAACCCAACCAGCCACGAAACCGCAGAGTCCTGCGAGCTCGCGGGCAACACATGGATGGGCGAATCGTCTATTGCCGAAGCATTGCGAAATGTCACCGTGACAGGCACCAATGCCGCTGGCGAAGCGGTCGAAGTGTCAGCAGGGGCAATGTACCAGGCAATACTCGATGCAGATGGCAAAGCCACCGCCACCGCCGCTGTTATGGCCGTCTACGGCAATCAGTTAGCCGGTATCTTTGCCAACGTTGGCGAAGATGGCAGCTCGCTTGAATTCATCGCCAACGCAATGAAATTCAAAACGGCCAACGGCACGAAAACCCCATTTTATGTTGAGGGCGATGATGTCTACATCAACCAAGCATCGATAAAAGAGCTGCTGCTAGGCAAGTTGCAATCAGAAGACGGCACGCTCGTTTTCGAAAATGGCAAGCTGAAAGCCAACTTTGTTGACGCGGAAAATCTGGAAGTGGATTTCGCTAACATCAAGAACGCAATCATCAAATCTGCAAACATCGAAAATGGCGCGATATCAAGCGCGAAAATTAGCGATGAGATCAAATCTAATAACTTCGTGCAGGGCGTCAGCGGCTGGCGAATTTTGAAAAATGGCTCAGCAGAGTTCAATGGCGTCGTACTGTCGCGTGAAATGGTGGTTGCTACGGGTACATTCAATCTCGGCAATGTGTCGGGAGGGAATAGCTCCGGAATCAATACTGTCTATGAAGCAATACTGGATACCGGACATCCTGGAGCTGCTTGGTCTGGGACGAAATACTACACGGTCGCCACGGCTGGGTTTGAAAACACAAGCGTGAATGCTGATGTGCCAACGCTTGCCCAAACGGCATGGGGCGTGACAGCTGAGGCCGTACCATTAACGCGATGGAGTAGCGCATACGGTGGCACAACTGTCCATATACGCATCAGAGTATTGGCGCGCCGCGTTAACTATCTCAACCCATGCACTATTCGATGGCGATTATTGCAAGTCTCATAAATTTAATTCGGAGTTTTTATGGCTAATTGGATCACTTTGCCGTCTGTCAGCGTGACAAACGGCAGCATTACGGTGTCTGTCACGGGGGGCGTGGACTTGTCGTCTGTGCAGTCTGGATGGGCGCTTATTGTTAATAATATCCCTGTTGAGATCGCCAGCGGCACCGCTGCAAATGGCAGCGGGGTCAGCACGCTCACGCTGGCAATGCCGTGGGATGGATCGACTATCACCAACCAACCCGCCAAAGTCCAGCCGACAGGCGCGCCTTTTTTGGCTGGCATTAAAGCTATGCAGGATACCAACGAATACGCGATCAGTGTTCACAAGACGCTCGCGGAAATCGCCACGTTAGATAAAGACGTGACGATCAAAGACCCAACGGGTGAAGAACACACGTTTGCGACAATGCGGAAAATTGCGCGGGAAGCGCAAGAGTTCTTTGATGCAGCAGGCACCGCAGCAGGCTATGACGTTACTCAAAGTGCAACTGATACAGGGAATGGTGCGAACGGAAAGCCTAAGTTGCTGAGAGTTGGGGATTTTGGTCTTGGTGGTGGTGGGTTATACGGGGTTTTTGGTATTGATCTAAATAGCTATATTGAAACAGGTGTTTATAGAAATGCATCGCATGCTACTTGGAATAATTCGTTAAATAAACCTGCGTCCATTACAACAACTAATCAGACGTTTGTGCTGACGGTAGACAAAAATCAATCATCAGCGGTAACTCAAACACTGCATGTAGAATCTAATCGATATTTTATAAGATCTAGAAACATTTATGACGTATGGACTCCATGGCGAGAAGTCCTACACACTGGCAACCTGGTGGGCACAGTATCTCAATTATCAAGTGTGCCAACCGGTGCCATCATCGAACGCGGCTCAAATGCAAACGGTGAATACACTAAGTTTGCGGATGGTACGATGATCTGTAGTCGTACTGTAGTTCTTCAAAGCGGCTTTCCCACTTCTCTTGACAGCAAAAGTGTAATTGACGATTCGTTTGTGACCCCCGCGACTTTTATTAATACGCCCTCAGTGCAGCTGACAGCAACAGCATTAACAACAGGTAATGGAGGTTCTGCACGTAAAGCAATGAGCGCATGGATTAGAGATCAGGCCACTTCAATAGTCAGTACGCCAAATACTTTTTTTTCGCGGCACGGAGTTTTAATGAAGCTCGAAGAACGTCAATTCAATGAGCCCGACAGGGCTGTTTTGTTTTTCACGGCAATTGGCCGCTGGTACTAAGGAGTAGTTATGAAAATTATTTTATCCCCAGTTGCATCGAATAAAAAAACGGCCATAGCGTTGTCCGGCTTAGTTTTAACTATCGATGATGTTGAATATGATTTGTCAGCGATTCCAGAAGGTGGCCAAGCAGAGCCAGAAGAAGACTCTCATTTCATCGGCATAGTTACTCGTGAATCTGTCACGATTAAATACGAGTATGACAGCTCAAAAGCGGAGCCGAGCCAGTCAACTGATTGGGCTGATTACACGTTTGATATTGATGATGGCGAAGTACCATGCCCTATTCAATGGCTACCGATTGAGCAAGAAATTGAGCAAGAAATGGAGGTTGAGCAAGATGTTTAAAAACATTAAGACAGCAGAGCAATTAGCAGCAGAGCAGTTAGTATCTGCACAAGCACAGAAAGTTACTGAAGCAAAAGCTTATCTCGCAAATACCGATTGGATTATCTCGAAAGTAGGAGAAGCTGCAATGTTAGGTGAGGGAGCTGAAGTTCTCAAAACGAAATATGCAGTTGAAATCGCAGCACGAGAAGAAGCAAGAGCGTTAATCAACTTGCACGAGTAACAAACGTTCAAAGAACCCACGGCCGCGAAAGCGGTTTTTTTGTGTCAAAAATACGCAGGTGCCAATGCGCACGGTAACTGCGTATTTTATTGAAAAGTGGTAATGAGAAAGCGACTCAGAGGAAGCACCAATTCCAACGAGCCGTCAGATCACGTAACCAAGCTACGTGAACCAACCCAGGGCTTTCCCACCGCTGGCCAGCGGCGGGGCGAGTCTATCAGATTTATTCGGTAGGTTCACATGCAAAATATACGATGTTCAAAATGTAATAAATTACTAGCAAAAGGTGTTTTTCAAATGATCGAGATAAAATGCCCACGCTGCAAACACATAAACGAGAGTGCCATGAGCACCATTAACGGAGTAAAACCTCATGGCAAAACCCATCATTCCATGGATCGGCGGCAAGCGTAAACTTGCCGAGCATCTTCTTCCATTGTTTCCAGATCACGCAACATACGTGGAGCCATTCAGTGGCGCAGCGGCTTTGTTCTTCTTGAAAGAACCGTCTAAAGTCGAGATTCTAAACGACGTAAACGGTGACCTCGTGAATCTGTATCGAGTCGTAAAGCACCACCTTGAAGAGCTGTATAAGCAATTTAAGTGGGTGCTGTCGAGCCGAGAAACATGGGAAACAATGAAGAAAACACCGCCCGAAACCATGACCGATATACAGCGTGCAGCACGTTTTCTTTATCTGCAAAAACAAGCCTTCGGTGGCAAAGTGGAGGGGCAAACGTTTGGCACATCGACCACAAGCCGCCCTCGCTTTAACTTGCTCAACTTAGAGCAAGATTTGGCAGATGCTCATTTTCGATTATCCAGCACAACCATTGAAAACCTCGACTGGGCGCGCATCATCGAAAAATACGATCGACCAGGCACATTGTTCTACTGCGACCCGCCATACTGGGAAACAGAAGGCTACGGCGTGCCGTTTGGTTTTGACCAATATGAAAAAATGGCCGAACTCGCAAAAACGATAAAAGGCAAGATGATCATATCTATCAACGACCATCCCGACATTCGAAAAGTATTCAAAGATCTGCCTGTCGTCGAAGTCGACTACCAATACACAGTCGGCGGCAGCGACAAACGCACCGACTGCGTCGAACTCATATATGGCAACTGGGAAAAGGTTCCTGAAAAACGAGGACAAACCGCCATGTTTTAGGTTCTGGAATGCTGGTGTAAGTAGATTAACAAAACTATCAAGTCTAATGAACTCGCTGTATAATGCCTCGCATTGTTTTCATCGTTTTCTTAGCATTGCATTGAATTGAGTACACATATGAGTACATGATTTCAACAAAATGCCTAATTAGAGTAAAAAATGTCTAATAATCTCAAGCACATACGCAATTTCAGTATTATCGCACATATC
>NZ_QGOK01000029.1 GCF_003259175.1 Marinomonas shanghaiensis
TAAGGATCTACAGATTTTGTGCAACCCTTTTCGACATTTTCTTTCAATTTATTTTAAATAAAAGCGTATTCGTTCATAAAACCATCAAAAACGGCTCATTTTGGTTGTTAAACAACCAAAAGCACATAAAGACAAACCCATTAATCCAATAAATTAGGCATAACCACAGGAACCGAGCACACGATTTTCATCTCTTGGGAATCGATCGCCACTTGATAGGCAATCACTTCTACCCCTTTCTCTACTACTTCAACAAAAGCCTGCGCATACTTTTTATCTATATGAGCCGCTGGAGTCACTGAATTTATTCCAGTATGGCTCACGCAAAAAAACATTACTGCTCGATGACCCTCTTCGACCATTTTTGCTAACTCATACAGATGCTTGCGTCCTCGATCTGTCACCGCATCAGGAAAGTATCCCAATCCGTCTTCTTCTAATAAGGTGACGTTTTTTACTTCCACATAGCACTTATGACCATCATGGCCTGTGAGCAACCAATCAATACGACTTTTCTCGCCATACTTCACTTCTGCTTTCTGTTCTGCATACCCAACAAGCTCAGTCACAACACCATTAGCAATAGCTTCGCCTACCAATTTATTTGGGTAACCTGTATTGATACAAGCCAAATACTGCTCATCGACTTCCACCAGCTCCCACGTATAAGCCAGCTTACGCTTTGGGTTATCACTTTTAGAAAGCCAAACGCGTGCATGCTCTTGTTGGCAGCGCTTCATGGATCCTGTATTTGGGCAATGCGCCACCACAACTTCACCATTCGGCAATTCAATGTCAGACAAAAAACGCTTATAGCGCTTTATCAATCTTCCTTCTATTAAAGGGGTTGGAAACTTCACAACAGAACTCCAGAATTTCTTATGAGAATCACCAAAATCTACCCCAACCGCTCTCATATAAAGATAGGTGGCTTGGTCTACGATTATTATAGCTCATACACCCTCATTTATAGTTGTCAGCCGCTGCTATCGCCTTTATATCCACCTTACTTCATCTATCAATCGACGACAGATCCGTATAACATATAAGAATAGCAACAGCCTAATTCCCACTGCTCCCAACATAAAATTTTAGGATCCTTTTTTAAATCAACACTGATCATGAGCCAATAAAAAAAACCGCTTCAAATGAAGCGGGTTTCTAGTACTATGTTCAGCACTTTGTTTCGCCTTTTCTTCACAGCGACGCTTAAGCTGCAATTAGGTACTTCTCTCTCCAGCTCTTCGGTCGTTACTGAACAACTTTGCCCAACGAAGTTTTCCACAAATATCAAACCGTTAGTGTTACCTAAAGCTTCCTACATCTTTTCTGAACTATTGCCGTCAAAGGTCATAGTTTCTGTTTAAGATGTCCAACATAGCTCAATAACCGTACCACCTTGATCACTGATATAGCAGCGAGCACTGCCATTGTGGGCGTTCGCAATCGCACTTACTACCGCTAGTCCTAAGCCACTACCGTTTTGACTATTATCCTTAGCTCTTCGAAAAGCGGTGAAAACATGTGGTATCAATTCTAACGGAACACCTGGCCCAGAATCGGCTACAGACAAATAACAAACCTCATCTTTAAGTGTAAACGTGATGATTATTTCCCCAGGAAGAGCATACTTACTGGCATTTTCTAATATCGCCAACAAAGCCTGACGAATTCGAGTAGGATCACAAATAACAGGGCGTGTCGTTAAATTTAGCACCACATGCTGACCTGCCTCTTTGAGCATATTAGCCGATAAATCTGTAAGCAGTTTAATTTCATCCGATAACTGTGTTTCTTCTAAGTTAATCCTTAACTCGCCACGGTTCATTAAGCTAATAACACGAAGATCTTCGATTAAACGCGACAACCCTTCCACTTGAACCAAAAGCCTAACAAATTGGGCTTTATCCGGCGAAAACACCCCTTCTGCCAAACCTTGTAATCGTCCCCGTAAAATGGTGACTGGGGTTCTTAGTTCGTGAGCAATGGCCGCGTTCCAGAAAGCCTGCTCTTCAGTCATACGCTGCAGTTTTTCTGCTAACAAATTTAGGTCATCAACCAATAGAGCAGCTTCACCAAGGGAGCGATCTCCGACATGGGCGCGATAATTGAGATCCCCTTCAGCAATTCTTCGAATACCTTCGGCAACGGAATTTAATGGCTCCAATATGCGCTGGGATAACCTAATAGCGACATTTACAGCCAATAAAATAACAATCACTAGGGTTAATAAAATCCACAACCACTCGGGTCCTGTTGGGGCGAAGTTTTCCTCATTTGGAAGGACGTTAGGCCAGTATTCTTCCCATAGATAATAAAAAACAAACGACCCTATGGTGACTAATAAAGCGGATCCAATGGCTATTTTTATCATTGAAAAAGCAATTTGACGACTCAAACCACTTAATTTCATGAGTCACCTTTCAAGCGGTAACCAACACCACGAACTCCAGCGGGCACCCCATGAATCCCAAAGGCATCGAGTTTTTTACGAATCTTACTAATATGACTATCCACTGTGCGCTCTAGCGCATCCCCTTCTGGTAGGCAAGAAACCAATAGCTCCTCTCGGGTAAACACGCGTTTCGGTGAACGAATGAAATGGGTTAAGAGCTTAAATTCGGTTAATGTCAACGCAAGTGTATGCGCTGCGCCATTAACATAAACGGTTATGTCATGGCTTTCCAAATTCACTTCAAAGGGATCTGCACGCAATGTCTTACTCTTGGTAGAGGAGTTAACCTCTAAAGTACGTCGTAAAACAGCTTGCACTCTCGCCACCACTTCCGCTGGATTAAAGGGCTTCACAACATAATCATCTGCCCCAATTCGGAGGGCCATCAATTTATCCAAATCTTGATCCATCGCCGTAAGCATAATGACGGGGGTGTTACTGTTTTGTCGTAACTGCGACAGCACTTCCCAACCATCCTTTTTCGGCATCTGGATATCCAGCAAAATCAGATCTGGCTGAATAGAAGCATGAAGTTCAAGCGCCTGTTGTCCATCACCTGCATGAAGGACACGCATGTTATTACGCGTCAGATAAGCCGATAAAATATCAACTATTTCCAACTCATCCTCCACGATCAGAACCAATGCTTGGCGATGATCAAGGCCTTCTTGATCAGACTTAGGCATACCCTTGTGATTTTCAGACAACAAATGCCCCTCCATCAAACCTCCACATTCACTCAGCGGAACCTCCACACACAAATATTAAACTCACGAATAATTGTGATTACTTAAACGCTTTTACGTTCATTTCCCCAAAGGATAACGCAGTGAAAAAGATAAATACATGTGTATGTAGTGGCTTACATATCTTGATAATTAGCTTGTTGGTCGGTTGCCATCCGTCGAATCAAGAAGGCAACAATGAGATCGAATCAAAAATACCCTCGCCCTTAGTGTCAACAATTAAAGTAGTGCCAACACCGCTTGAGATATACGAAACGCTTCCAGGCCGAGTCATGGCCGTCCGTACGGCTGAAATTCGGCCACAGGTAACGGGGATCGTACAACAAAGGCTATTCAAACAAGGGACAGAAGTAAAAGCAGGTCAATCACTGTTTCAGATCAATCCAGCCCCTTTTGTAGCAGAAGCCGATACAGCCAAAGCTAACTTATTGAGAGCACAGGTTACATTCAAATTAGCGGAAGACAAAGTAACGCGCCTAAAACCACTGCTAGCCGTTGATGCCATCAGTCGTCAGGATTATGACGATGCCGTGTTACTCCGTGACCAAGCGGGGGCAGATATTGCTGTTGCAAAAGCAACCCTAGCACGTCGTCAGCTTGATGTGACCTTTGCCAACGTGACAGCCCCCATATCAGGCCGCATTGAGCAAGCTTTAGTAAGTGAAGGGACATTAGTCAGTAGCACAGATACAAGCCCCATGGCTCGTATCCAGCAGATTGATCAAGTATTTGTGGATATTCGTCGCCCCGCCACCTCGTTTCAAGCAACACGTGAAGCCTTAGCCGCAAACTCGGCGGATGAATCGAATGCATCGGGTGCAACAATCGAAATCTTGCACAGTAATGGCCAGCCCTATCCTGTTAAAGGCCAAGCTTTATTTTCCGGCATTAATATTGATGTAAGCACGGGCGATGTTTTGCTACGCGTACTGGTTGATAACCCTCAACGCCTGCTGTTACCAGGTATGTTCATCAGAGCAAAAGTCCTGCATTCAAGTTACCAAAATGCGCTGATGGTTCCACAGCAAGCCATTATGCATCTGGCGGGTGTACCTCATGTTTGGCGTATTGATGAGAAAAACTTTGCTCATTTTCAGCCGATAACACTGGGCGAACTCACCCAGGGGCAATATCACATACAAGATGGGATAGAAGCCGGAGATATCATCGTCGTAGAAGGAATGGATAGGCTTCAGGACGGAATGCTCGTCAATCAACACCCATGGAAAGAGCTCGACGCTCCTTCCGCACCTGTGACCCACTGATTAAGATTATTAGAGAGTCTAAAATTTATGTCCCAATTTTTTATACAGCGTCCAGTGTTTGCTTGGGTTATTGCGCTTTTCATTATTTTGTTTGGCTGTATTGCGATTCCGAAGTTGCCAATATCTCGCTACCCTTCTATTGCGCCTCCTACCGTGAATATTATGGCGACCTACCCAGGTGCCAGCCCACAAGCAATGAATGATGGTGTGCTTAGTCTGCTGGAAGGAGAGCTCTCCAGCGTCAAAAACTTGCTGTATTTCGAGTCCTCTGCCGACAGCTCTGGCTCAGCCTCAATCACGGTCACATTTAAGCCAGGAACAAACCCTGATTTAGCACAAATTGACGTACAAAACCAAATGAAAGCGGTGGAGTCTCGCCTACCAAAGACAGTACGCCAAGATGGCTTAACCATAGAGTCGGCTACCTCCAACTTTCTTATGATTGTGGGCTTAAAATCCGACAACAACCGCTATGATGAAATCGCCCTAAACGACTACTTAGCTCGTAATCTGGTAAAAGAATTACGCCTTATAGAGGGTGTCGGACGCGTCCAGTCTTTTGGAGCAGAAAAAGCGCTGCGCATTTGGGTAGACCCGAGCAAGCTCTATTCGTTAGGCTTAACCATGAATGACATTAGCCAAGCGGTGACGGAGCAAAATACACAAATCACTCCTGGAAGCATCGGCACAGCACCAACAGTAAAGGGCCAACGAGTCACTCTTCCCCTAACGGCACAAGGCCAGTTAACCAACATACAGGATTTTGCCGATATTATTCTGCGCGCTAACAGTAACGGCTCGAAAGTCTTACTCAGAGATGTTGCCAAGGTCGAGATAGGCTCTCAGTCCTACGGTTTTTTGAATCGAGAAAATGGCAAAACCGCAACCGCAGCGGCCATACAACTCACACCGGGAGCAAATGCGGTCAAAACAGCCGAAGCGGTAGAGAAACGTTTGGCGGAGCTGAGTCAAACGTTACCAGTAGGCATGTCCTATTCGATCCCATTTAACACCGCTCCTTTCGTGAAGGTTTCCATCAATAAGGTGATCACCACGCTCCTCGAAGCCATGGTGTTAGTCTTTTTGGTCATGTATCTGTTTTTGCAGAGTATTCGCTATACCTTAATTCCCGCCATTGTGGCCCCCATCGCTTTGCTGGGCACCTTCACAGTCATGCTGTTAACAGGCTTCTCTATCAACGTGTTAACCATGTTTGGTATGGTGTTAGCCATCGGCATCATTGTCGACGATGCCATTGTGGTGGTGGAAAATGTGGAACGCATAATGGCCGAAGAAGGCTTATCACCGAAAGAAGCGACCAACAAAGCCATGAAAGAAATCACGGGAGCCATTATCGGCATCACACTGGTGCTCACCGCAGTATTCATCCCCATGGCGTTTGCTAGTGACTCGGTGGGAGCGATCTATAAACAGTTCACCCTATCTATGGCCGTATCTATTCTGTTCTCCGCCTTTTTGGCTCTGACACTCACGCCTGCCTTATGCGCGACTTTACTCAAACCAGTCAAAGCTCATCATCAGCAAACACGTTTTGCCCAGTGGTTTAACCGCAGTTTTAGTCGCATGAATAACCGCTATGAGACACAAGTTGGTAACTTGGTGAGTCGTAAAGGCTTCATGATGCTGATCTTTGTGGTCTTATGCACCATTTTGATCCTTATCTACCGACAGCTACCATCTTCTTTCTTACCAGAAGAAGACCAAGGCTACTTTATGACCAGCATCCAACTACCGGCCGACGCCACCACAGAGCGTACATTAGCCGTGGTGAAAAAGTTTGAAGAACATGCACTCAGTCGCCCTGCAATTGAATCAACAATGACAGTCATTGGATTTGGTTTTTCCGGCTCAGGAACGAATGCCGCACAAAGTTTTACCATGTTAAAAGACTGGGATCTTCGCTCCGGCACCTCAACACAAAATGAGCTACAACTCGCGGAACAAGCCATGGCTGATGTTAAAGAAGGCTCTGTCATGCAGATGTTACCGCCGTCTATTGAAGAATTAGGCACCAACTCTGACATCAGCTTTTTCTTACAAGACCGCGCTAACCAAGGTTACGAGCAGTTAAAAAATGCTGAGTCCCGAATGATAGATCTTGCTCAAAAGAGCGCATTGTTAAAGGATTTTTATACCGATGGCTTACCAGCCGGAACCAGCATTCACTTGGAGATTGATCGTCAGAAAGCCGAGGTGTCAGGAGTGTCGTTTACTAATATTAGTGAAACCTTGTCTTCAGCAGCAGGCTCGACCTACATTAATGACTTTCCAAATCAAGGCAAAATGCAACAAGTCATTATGCAAACGGAGCCCTCAGCGAGAATGCAAATTGATGACATTCTGAGTCTGCACGTACGCAACAGTAGTGGTGGCATGGTGCCACTATCCGAGTTGGTCACACCGTCTTGGTCAGAGTCCATCCCGCAATTGCTTCGTTTTCAAGGCTATCCAGCCATCCGCATTGCAGGTAGCGCCGCGACAGGCGTATCAAGCGGTCAAGCCATGGCAGAGATAGAGCAACTCGCTAAGCAATTACCACAAGGCTATGCCATTGCTTGGACAGGACAGGCATTGCAAGAACGCCAATCAGCCCAACAAGCTCCCATGCTGATGGCGCTATCTATGTTGGTGGTGTTCTTAGTGCTAGCGGCACTGTACGAGAGCTGGTCGATTCCTTTGTCCGTCATGCTCGTCGTGCCATTAGGATTGCTTGGTGCTGTGATGGCGATTGTTTTACGAGATATGCCTAACGATGTGTTCTTCAAAGTGGGCATGATCACCGTCATTGGTCTGTCTGCAAAAAATGCGATCCTAATTGTGGAATACGCCAAGCAATTACGCGAGCAAGGTTTCAGCTTGACGGAATCTGCGATTAAAGCGGCTAAATTACGTCTGCGTCCCATCTTAATGACTTCCCTTGCCTTTACTCTAGGGGTTTTGCCTTTGATGCTTGCAAGCGGTGCCAGTGCAGAAACACAACGCGCTATCGGTACAGGTGTATTTGGTGGCATGGTTAGCGCCACCCTGCTTGCTATTTATTTTGTACCAGCTTTCTTCGTATTCGTAATGAGCATTCAAGAGCGTTTAGCATCTTGGACAAACTCAAATAAGACACCTCCAACAGACTTTAAAGGTTAATACTATGCGTTCTCTTGTTATTGTGATGACGGTATTGCTGGCGGGATGCTCTTTAACCCCAGAGTTAACCAAGCCAGCCGCGCCAATACCAGAAAACTTTGCCAACCAAAATAGTGTTGGCACACCTTCATCCTACAATATTACCGATCTAGGATGGCGTGACATGTTCCGTGATAAGCGCTTACAGGCGCTTATCGAATTGGCATTAGCCAACAACCGAGATTTACGTATTGCCACGTTAAATGTGGAAGCTGTCAAAGCCCAATACGGCATAGCACGAGCGGAACGGTTGCCCAATATTGGCGTTACATTGGATAGTACCAAACAGCGTTCAGTCACCACGGACGGCGGTGAGAATAAATCCCAAAGGCAAAAACAGAGTAGTCTCAGCCTTGGTATCAGCGCCTTCGAAATCGATTTATTCGGACGCGCTCACTCCATGTCAAAGGCGGCTTTTGCCCGCTACTTAGCAAGTGGCTATGGGCATCAAGCTGCACAAATGTCGTTGATCAGCTCCATCAGTGAAGCCTACTTCGCGGAGCAAATCGCCTATGAGCAACTAACATTGGCAGAAAACACCCTCACGGATTGGCAGCAGTCACTCAAGATAACCTTGCAATTACGCAAAGCGAACCAAGGCAGCGAACTGGATGTGGCTCAAGCGGAGGGACAAGTAGCAAGCGCTGAAGCGACTCTCATCGCCAATCAAAGGAGCTTATCCCAGGCAAAGAACTTACTACGCCTACTAGTAGGAGCTGACATTCCCACAAACCTACCGGCATCAGACTTATTCTCTGATCAAGCAGTAACCAACTCGTTGTCACCGGGTCTGCCCTCCGACTTGCTGTTACATCGTCCCGATATTTTGCAAGCAGAGCAAAACTTGATTGCCGCAAACGAAGACATTGGTGTAGCACGAGCCGCATATTTCCCGCGTATCTCACTGACCAGCTCCATCGGCTATGCCAGCCAAGATATGAAAAAGTTAATTAGCTCGGATAGTGCCACTTGGTCATTTACACCGCAAATTAGCCTCCCCTTGTTTCAAGGTGGGAAGCTCGACGCCGAGCTGGCCCTAGCGAAAGTGCGCAAATCAACAACGATTGCCGAATATGAAAAAGCCATTCAGACAGCGTTTAAAGAAGTAGCTGACGGACTGGTTGGTAGCGAAACGTATCAGCAACAAACGACAGCACAAAAAAAAGTCGTCTCTGCCGCAGAACGCAGAGCCAGACTATCCAACTTACGTTATCAAGCAGGCATAGAAAGACGCTTGGAATTGTTAGATGCCCAGCGACAACTGTATGTAGCCAAACAAACCTTATTAGACCTTAAACAGCAAGAATTGAATAACGCCGTTTTCTTATACAAAGCCTTAGGCGGTAGATTGGAACTATGAATAAGACAAAAATACATTTATTACCCGTAAGTCGAGACGAGCTCAGAACCTTTAAAACCGAGCTACAAGAAACCTTTACCGCTGCGTTGGTCGATCAATTTAGTCAGTTTGGCAGTGAACTCATTCCCTCTGACGACGATATAAACGAATCTTTTAACGCCCACGGTGCAGTAATACGACACATTTTTTACGGACAAGAAAAGGTAGGAGGCGTAGTACTGAAGATTAATGAAGACACCCAGCACAACAGCTTGGATCTATTCTTTATCTACCCCAAACACCATGACAAAGGCTTCGGTCTAGCGACCTGGAAAACCATTGAAGCGACTTATCCTGGCACTAAGATATGGAGCACAATTACGCCCTATTTCGAGAAGCGAAACATTCACTTCTATGTCAATAAGTGTGGTTTTCAGATTGTAGAATTCTTCAACAAGAACCACTTAGAAAAGAATGAAAAAGCCCGTAGCAGCGCCCCCCATGATACCAGTGACTCGAGTGAAGAAGAGTTTTTCAAATTTGAGAAGGTCATGGTACAAAAAGCATAGCGAACCTTATTGATAACACTAGAAAGCTTACTGATCGAATCCAGTAAGCTTTCATTAAAACTTGAGAAAATATTACTATATGGTTTTCTAGGACTGCGGTCTTTATCAATTGTCCTAGCTCTAAAATTCAATTCAGCATGAATAACCCCATCACGACAACAAGTTCAAATTGTTTCAGGAAGTGTAATGGTCAAGTAAAACTGACCACCGCTTTGGTTTATCCAGCCTTCTTAGCCGCCGAGGGAGCCACTTCAAAGTTGGCATTTTTTATATTCCTTAAACAATCTGAAGTGACGGAAGAAACAACATAAAAGCCATTTAATATCAGCAATATAGATTACTGCCTTCGCAGGAATGACGGTTTTCACCTATTTTCCCCAGCCAATAAAAAAACCCACATCAAATGAAGCGGGTTTTAGGTATTTCTGTTTATTCAGTTAAGGTGTACTTAGCGGAATTATTCCCACTCGATAGTAGCAGGTGGCTTAGACGATACGTCGTACGTCACGCGGGAGATGTGTTCGATTTCGTTGATGATACGACCAGACACTTTCTCTAGCAGTTCGTATGGTAGGTGCGCCCAACGAGCCGTCATGAAGTCGATGGTTTCAACAGCACGAAGTGCTACCACGTATTCGTAACGGCGGCCATCGCCTACTACGCCAACAGATTTCACTGGAAGGAATACCGCGAACGCTTGGCTTGTTTTTTCGTACCAGCCCGCGTTACGTAGCTCTTCGATAAAGATAACGCCCGCACGACGAAGGATGTCGGCACGCAAACTTATGACCAAAAGACAGCTGCGATTACGGCTGTATTCAGTCCTCGACGAAACTCCGCTGCCCACGTAGGTAGTCGATGAATGCTGTGCTGAGCCCTTCCTGTCGTAAGTACTCTGGCGAAACCGGCAATGCGGGTGAGGTATAGCGAGCCTCCTTCCTTATGCATTCGGGAAGGTCATGGACAAGTATACCCGCCTTGCCAATTGCCACGTAATCTGCACCCTCGGACAGAGCCCATTCTCCGCGCGCTGCAGTCATGATTCCACCGGCAACCCCGAGCGCACAGTCACCTCGAGGCAGATCAGCAAACAGCGACATAAGGGTTCTGCCCTTATATGCTTTTTCTTCAGGCTCCTTAGTGATATCCCACAAAGACAGGTCGAGGTAGTCCATACCTCCGTCCGCGAAGAGCCGAGACGCGAGGTCGACCATTTCAGATAGGACCAGCCCGAAGCGCTCGGTCGATATGCGGATGCCAATCTGAAAATCTGGTCGGCAGGCAGCGCGAATGCGATGCAGAATCTCGAAGAGGAAGCGGGCTCGGTTCTCGGGGGAGCCGCCCCAACGGTCGCTACGTCGGTTCAACTCGGGCGACAGGAACTGAGCAATGAGGTAACCGTGCCCGCCGTGGATTTGTACGCCATCAAACCCGGCCCGCTCGGCGCGTCGAGCAGCGGCGACGAACTCTGCGATAATGTTTTCAATTTCGGCCTCGCTCAGCGCCCTTGCACCGGTTTCGGAATGGGCAGAGGGGCCAGCTAGCTCACTTCCGTCTGAAAGTGATCGGATGCCTCCGTGCTGGAGCTGCAAAGACGAAACCGCACCCTGTGCTCGCAACCCCGCAGCAAGGCGTTCAAGGCCGGGCAGATGGCGGTCATCGAAACAGCCCAGCTGACCCAAGAAAGCCTTGCCCGCGGACGAAACGTGGCTGGCACAGGTTGTCACTAGGCCGAAACCACCCTCTGCGCGCATCGTGAGCCAGCGGTATTCATCGTCGGACAGCGTTCCGTCCTCGCTGCTTTGGGTATTGGTCAACGGGGCGAGAACAAAACGGTTCTTTATCTTCGGGCCGCGCGGCAAGCTGAGCGGGGCGAACAGGTTAGAGTGTGATTTGGTATCAATGGTCATGAAAGTGTCCTTCTATTTAGTATGTTAGTCAGCTGTTCGCTTGGAAGCGCGCCGCGGCAGAACCAGAGTGATGGCGAGAGCGATGAGAAAGAGGCCTGCCGAGACCCCGAACGCAGCGCGATAGCCTTCTATAGATTGCAGGCTAGTATCTGCGCTTGCTGTCGTGGCCATTAGGAAGACTGAGTTGAGCAGCGCCGGTCCTATAGAGCCGCCAACCAGCTGTGCTACGTTGACGAAAGCCGATGCCACACCGGATTCTTCTCTCACACCGTTCAGTGCCGAGCTGGATGCGGGCACGAAGTAGACGCCGAGGCCAAAGATCATGATACATAAGGTCGTGGCGCGGTTCCGATCCGAGGTCGATGCATCTGTCATTTCAAGGATCTCCGGTTTGCTTAGCTCAGCCGCTGCAGGAAGAGAACGTTGTCAGTCACTGTTGCGGTTTGTCCTTCCGGCCCTGTAGCCGTTCGGGCAATGGAACAGAGGCAATGGTGCGCCCATTCCTCGGGGGCGAGCTGCATCGTCGTGAACGTTTCGTGTGCCGAGGGAAAACGGGTATTCTCGGGGAACCAAGACCAGGGCGCACGCGAAGCGTGCTCTACTATCAGAATATGCCCCCCGGGAGCCACGGCCCTGGCAGCTCGTCCCAAAACATCGCCTCGCGGCCATTCCTGAGGCGAATGTAGGAAGCTGGCGGTGACCAGATCGAAGCTCCCCTCCGGAAAAGATAGGGCGAGATTATGCTCCTCGAACCGAATGTGCTCCATGAGGCCAGCCGCTTCGGCGTTGCGGGAGGCGATTCCAAGCGCGACCGACGAGACATCGACCGCCGTCACGTGCCAACCCTTCTGAGCCAGCCAGACAGCATCGTCGCCTCTGGCGCATCCAAGCTCCAGCGCCCTGCCGGGACGAAGCGGTCCCGCGAACTGAGACAGTGCCAGACCGGGCATGCCTGACGAGGTCTGCGAGCCCTTAGCATAAAGGTCGTTCCAAATAGATTCAGCCTGCATTCTGCTCTCTCATTCAGATAGTTTCGATAAATTTGGGATCAAAAATCAGTGACCGGTGCGAAGACATTGCATACCGACTACGAGGGGCTGGAAGCCGAAAGACCTACAAAGTTCGTCCCAATAATGATGGCATCGTAGTTCACAACCAATGGCCCCTTAAAAGCCATAATGTAATATCAAATGTTACTTGAAAGAGCGGCACACTTCAATACATGTAACTTTAAATGTTTCAAAAATAAATTGGTATGTTACTTAAGCGGTGATAGGGTGCTCGTAGCTAATATGAAGGATCTCACTCCATGCCTCGCGGCCTGCGTATGCTTGCTTTCTGGCGCTGTTCTCTAAGGTAAAGATAGAAGACCTGGCGCAAGGCTTCGAGAGTCAGTTGGCGAAAAAACGGCAAGACGTTCGCGATACATGTGACGCCGCAAAACAGCATATTTGAAGCCGCTAGACGGTACCAAATGATGTGGCCATTACATTAGATAATAAAAAGCCCGCTAGAAAGCGGGCTTTAGAGTGTTTCTATTTATTCAGTTAAGGCGTACCTAGCTGAATCATTCCCACTCGATAGTAGCAGGTGGCTTAGACGATACGTCGTAAGTCACGCGAGAGATGTGTTCGATCTCATTGATGATTCGACCAGACACTTTTTCTAAAAGTTCGTATGGTAGGTGAGCCCAACGAGCTGTCATGAAGTCGATGGTTTCAACAGCACGAAGTGCTACCACGTATTCGTAACGACGACCATCGCCTACTACACCAACAGATTTAACTGGAAGGAATACCGCGAAAGCTTGGCTTGTTTTGTCGTACCAACCTGAGCGACGCAATTCTTCGATGAAGATAGCGTCCGCACGACGTAGGATGTCAGCGTATTCTTTTTTCACTTCACCAAGGATACGAACACCTAGACCTGGTCCTGGGAACGGGTGACGGTAAACCATGTCATAAGGAAGACCTAGTTCAAGACCTAGCTTACGCACTTCGTCTTTGAACAGTTCACGAAGCGGTTCAACCAAGGCCATCTTCATATCGTCAGGCAAACCACCCACGTTATGGTGAGACTTGATAACATGTGCCTTACCTGTTTTAGAGGCAGCAGACTCAATCACGTCAGGGTAAATAGTGCCCTGCGCAAGGAAATCAATGCCATCCAATTTAGATGACTCTTCGTCAAAAATCTCAATAAAGGTATTACCAATGATCTTACGTTTTTTCTCTGGATCCGCTTCACCAGCGAGTTTACCAAGGAACAAATCTTCTGCGTCAACACGGATGACTTTAACACCCATGTTGTCGGCGAACATTTTCATCACTTGATCGCCTTCGTTCAAACGAAGCAAACCATTGTCTACGAACACACAAGTCAATTGGTCGCCAATGGCTTTATGAAGCAATGCCGCCACAACAGAAGAGTCCACACCACCAGAAAGGGCTAAGAGCACTTTTTTGTCGCCCACTTGCTCTTGCATGCGTTCAATCGCATCTTGTGCGATGTTGGCAGGGGTCCACAAAGTATCACAGCCACAAATATCGACGATAAAACGAGATAAGATACGGCCACCTTGTAACGTATGGGTTACTTCTGGGTGAAATTGAACACCATAAAACTTCTTCGCTTCGTTCGCCATCGCCGCAATCGGGCAGCTATCCGTTGATGCCATCAGAGTAAAGTCTTGTGGCATGGTAATCACTTTATCACCATGACTCATCCAAACATCAAGTAACGCAACACCATTGTTTGCGATATGATCTTGAATGCCATCAAACAAGGCAGGACCTTCATGCTTACGGATTTGCGCGTAACCAAACTCACGAATTTCTGAGCCTTGGACTTTTCCGCCCAATTGCTCAGCCATGGTTTGCATACCATAACAAATACCAAATACCGGCACGCCCATTGTAAACACTACTTCTGGTGCACGTGGAGAACCGGGTTCTGGAACGGATTCAGGACCACCAGCTAAGATGATACCTTTTGGATCGAAGTCGATAACGTCTTGATCTTCCATGTCAAAAGCACGAACTTCACAGTACACACCGATTTCACGAACACGACGCGCAATCAGCTGGGTGTACTGCGAACCGAAATCAAGAATAAGAATTTTATGAGCGTGGATATCTTGCGACATTGTTAGCCATTCCTTTCACTCTACCAAACAGAAGCAAATGCTTTACGGCAGACGTAATTAATAAATAATTGGAGCAATAAATAAAGATGGGGCGTGTTGTACGCCCCATCTCAGTGTCAAATTATCTCGCGATTAACCCACGTGATAATTTGGCGCTTCTTTTGTAATCGTCACATCATGAACATGACTTTCACGAATACCAGCGCCTGTAATTTTTGAGAACTGCGCTTTGGTACGCATTGTCTCAATATCTGGTGAGCCAGTGTAACCCATTGAAGAGCGAACGCCTCCCATCAACTGATGAACGACAGCGGCCATGGGGCCTTTCGATGGAACACGACCTTCAATACCTTCCGGCACAAGCTTTTCAACACTGCTTGAATCTTGGAAGTAACGGTCACTTGAACCCTGAGATTGAGACATCGCGCCAAGCGAGCCCATGCCACGGTACGCCTTAAAAGAACGACCTTGGAACAAAACAACCTCACCTGGAGCCTCGTCCGTACCAGCAAGAATACCACCAACCATGATAACGCTGGCGCCTGCTGCAATGGCTTTACTAATGTCGCCAGAAAAACGCACACCGCCATCGGCGATAACAGGAATACCACGTGGGTTCATCACCTCAGCCACATTCGCTACCGCGCTGATTTGCGGAACACCAACACCTGTAACAATACGCGTTGTACAGATAGAACCAGGGCCGATACCAACTTTTACGCCATCCGCACCCGCATCAGCAAGGGCGATTGCCGCTTCAGCGGTCGCGATGTTGCCACCGATCACTTGAATATGAGGGAAGTTTTCTTTTACCCAACGAACACGGTCGATTACACCTTTAGAATGACCGTGCGCCGTATCAACCACAATGATATCAACACCCGCGTCAGACAAGGCTTTTACGCGATCTGCAGTATCTGCGCCAGTGCCCACAGCAGCACCCACACGCAAACGACCTTGATCATCTTTACAAGCGTTCGGGAAGGTAGTGGCTTTGTTGAAATCCGTTACCGTCACCATGCCGCGTAATTCAAACTGTTCATTCACAATCAACAC
The DNA here is from genome assembly GCF_003259175.1 of Marinomonas shanghaiensis. GTDB lineage: Bacteria > Pseudomonadota > Gammaproteobacteria > Pseudomonadales > Marinomonadaceae > Marinomonas > Marinomonas shanghaiensis. The sequence goes on from NZ_QGOK01000029.1 coordinate 15,684, forward strand.
TTTCTCAATGCGATTTTCATGCAACAGCTTACGGATAGAACCAGAAGATGCCCCTTCCAGCGCCGTCACTAAGCGATCTTTTGGTGTCATAATATCAGAGACTTTTTTGTCAAAGTCTTTAACAAAGCGCACATCACGGCTTGTTACGATACCAACTAGGTCAGTACCTTGAACAACTGGTACACTTGAGATGCTGTTCGCTGCTGTCAATTCCATTAGCTCTTTAACGCTCGCTTCTGGATTGATGGTAACAAGATCACGGACGATGCCACTTTCGAATTTTTTCACACGACGCACTTCACGAGCTTGCTCTTCAATGGTCAAGTTTTTGTGCACAATGCCTATGCCACCTTCTTGAGCCAGAGCAATCGCCATGCGATGTTCAGTAACGGTGTCCATCGCCGAAGAAATAAGCGGAATATTCAACTCAATGTCTTTAGTGATTTTCGTTTTGAGGCTAACATCCTTAGGAAGAACTTCGGAATAGCCGGGGATAAGCAATACGTCGTCAAACGTTAAAGCTTCTTGCACGATTCGTAACATAATGGGGAGTTTCCAATGCCAACAAGGGTGTTAAGATGGCAAGTAATTCTACTCCAATAGTTCCACTCGGTAAATCAAAACCACGAGAGATTGATGAAAAATTTTACAACTTCGACGTCACAAGAAACGGCTTTTACCGTCTCACAGCTAAATAGACAGATACAACAGTTACTTGAGGCAAGCTTGCCGTGGATTCTTGTCGAAGGAGAAATTTCCAATCTCGCCAAACCCAGCTCGGGTCATTGGTACTTTTCTCTGAAAGATGACAAAGCACAAATTCGCTGCGCTATGTTCAAAGGCAAAAATGCTGCCGTACGTTTCAAGCCGAAGGATGGCGACATGGTTCGCTTACGTGCTCGCGTCACTTTTTATGGCCCAAGAGGCGACTGCCAGCTCAGCGTCGAAGGCATGGAGTCCGCAGGTGAAGGCGCATTACAACAAGCGTTTGAGCGATTAAAAAACAGCTTACAAGCCGAAGGCCTGTTCGCACCTGAACACAAAAAACCACTGCCCACCAAGCCTGAGCGTGTTGCCATCATCACGTCACCGGTTGGCGCTGCGGTTCGCGATATGATTATTGCCTTTCGTCGACGCTTCCCATTAACCGAACTGACGATTCTACCCTCTTTGGTACAGGGCCAAGATGCGGCAAAAAACATCCTAAGACAATTGCAACGAGCGGATGGTAGCGGGCACTTTGACGCGATTATCCTCGGTCGCGGTGGCGGTTCATTGGAAGATTTATGGAGTTTTAACGACGAAATGCTGGCACGGGCAATTTTTGCGGCTCAAACCCCTATTGTATCTGCCGTAGGCCATGAAACCGACTTTACCATTGCCGACTTTGTCGCCGATGTTCGTGCCGCCACGCCCACCGCCGCCGCGGAGCTTTTAAGCCCAGACCGCACTCAATTAATTAGACAGATCGAGCAACAAGAGAAACAACTGGTTCGACGCATGTCACGCATTCTCGAACAAAGCCAACAACAGCTCGACTTCATGACCAAGCGTATTCGTCACCCCAAAGAACGCATCGAGCAACAGCAAAATCAACTGGAGCAACTCAAACGTCGTTTGCAGCAGAGCATGCAACGCAAAGTATTGGAGCAACAAACACAAACCGCCAATCTGTCTCATCGACTGGAAAGAAACAGCCCGACTCGCCGTATCGATCAGAGCAGACAAAAGCTCAAAGACATCGACGCTCGACTTGCTCGCGCACTGAATAGCACGCTGGCCAACAAGCAAACCGCCTTTGCGCGCATCATTGACAAGCTCAACCTCGTCAGCCCATTGAATACCCTAGCAAGAGGCTACGCCATTGCCTCCAAGGACGACCAAGTGATTCGTTCAGTTAACGAGGTAGAAAAAGGCGACTTAATAAAGATCAGAGTTCAAGATGGGGAAATTAACTGCACAGTTAAAACCACTAAAGCGATTAGTTAATCGGTTACCTCAAAAGATACGAAACACGCTTGCTCCACGCACAAGTACGTAAAGTCGCTCGCAGTGTTTTTTATTTCTTTTGCCCTTCCCAAATTTAACACCACCAAGAATGTTGCGTACATATATAAGTACAAGTACAATAATTAGTACTTACTTTAAGGAGTACTTTATGGATACGTTAAGTTATTCAGCATTCAGAACGAACCTTGCTAGTACACTCGACAAGGTAAACGACGATCACAAGCCCGTGATCATCACTCGGCAAGGCGGAAAACCCGCAGTATTGATAAGCTTAGAAGACTTTCAAGCGTATGAAGAAACCGCTTACCTGATGGCAAGCCCCAAGAATGCATCACGTTTAAATGACGCTATTGCAGAGGTGGAAGCCGGTAAAACACAGGTAAGAGGATTGATTGAGGAATGATTTTATCTTGGGCTGAGAACGCATGGAGCGACTATTTATACTGGCAACAGAAAGATAAAAAAACACTGAAACGAATTAACACACTTATCAAAGACATAACCCGCCAACCCTTTGAAGGACTAGGCGACCCAGAACCGTTAAAGTATAACTGGTCAGGCTATTGGTCTAGACGAATAGATAGAGAACATCGATTGGTTTATAGCATTGAAGGCAACACTCTTTACATTGTTCAATGTCGCTATCATTACTGAGTGACAGCCAACATGAGAAGGTACCATTTACAGGATTGAAGCAGTGAAATTATACAAATACACAACACTTGATGCTGCAGTTAAAATCATTGAAGGTAAATCAATTCACTTTGCTCGAATGTCTGATTTTAACGACCCATTTGAGGGACCATTTCCAGAAGCACCAGAAGGATTAGAGAATTCCGAAAAATCGTTTCACTCTTAGAACCTTAGACAAGACATAGATGAAAATTTTGTCATTTTGTCGTTAACACGAACTCCATTAAATCTACTTATGTGGTCCCATTATGGTAACGCCCATTCTGGCTGTGTTGTTGAAATAGACACAGAAAAAGCTGGAAAACACTGATTTATTCCAATAATAAAATACCCTACAACTCATAACGCTCAATTTTTTTAATCAGCCCCTGTCGTGAAATACCCAGTTGTTTGGCGGCTTGAGTGCGGTTGCCTTGGTTTTTTTCTAGGGCTTGGGTAATCAGTCGAATTTCAAGGTCACGAACTTGTTCGTCTAATGAGGCGTCGCTCGTTGGTACGTCTGCCATAGAGTGACGAACAGGTTCGCCACTGGGATATAACAGCTGGATATCGTCCATGGTAATTTGCCCTTGTGAACAAATCGACGCAACGCTTTCTAGGGTGTTTTTCAACTCTCGAACGTTTCCTGGCCATGATTGATCGCGAAACCATTGCACGGCTTCTGGGCTAAGTTGTAGTTGTTTCGTTTGCTGACGTTGTAAACGCTGTAAAAATGCCTGTAACAATACAGGGACATCCTCTAAGCGCTGTGCAAGTGCTTGGGTTTCAATGTTGACCCCCTTTATTCGGTAATACAGATCTTCTCGAAAACTACCTTCTCGGACTTTTTCAAGCAAATCGGCATTGGTCGCGGAAATCACACGGATATCGATGTATTTCTGCTCCCGTCCACCCACAGGAAAGAAGGTGCCTTCTTGCAGCACTCGCAGCAACTTGACCTGCATCGCCAGCGGCATTTCACCAATTTCATCCAAGAACAAGGTACCACCATCCGCCAAACTCAATAAACCGACTTTGTCTTTTTCTGCTCCTGTGAACGCGCCTTTCACATAACCAAACAACTCGCTTTCCAATAATTCCGCTGGAATCGCACCGCAATGCACAGAAACAAACGGCTTGCCAACGCGATGACTCAAATCATGCAAGGTACGAGAAATGACTTCTTTGCCCGTCCCCGATGGCCCCGTAACCAAGACGCGCACATCCGTCGGGGCAATTCTCTCCATCAGCGCCCTCACCTTTTGCGAACTAACCGAATGACCAATGTAGGCCGACGCCCCTTGAGCGGATCCACTCACTTGTTTTAACTGAGTTAATTCACGTTCTAAGGTGGTTTTGGTGATGGCTCGACGCACCACTACCGCCAACATATCAGGGTCAATCGGCTTGGCAATAAAATCCCAAGCCCCCAACTCAATGGCTTTAAGCGCCAAGTCTCGATCTGCATGGCCCGTAATAATAATCACCGGACGACCAGCAAAATCGTCCATGGCATCCAAGGTGACCTGCGGATCAAAATGCGGTGGCATAGACAAATCCAGTAACACCAAATCGGCATCAAACGACACCAAAGTGCTTCGCGCTTCGTCTAAACTACCGGCGGTTTTCACATGATAATCTTGCTTCGCCAACCAACGGCTCGCCAGTTCACGGAACGCGGGCTCGTCATCGACCAGTAATATTGTATTTTGTGTCATGGAATGCTCTGTTTGAAATATCTGCGCCCGAAAAGTGACGGGGTAAAATAAGCTCGAAAGTGACCGGCCAGGTTGAATCAGTACGGTGTCTAATCTTCCCACCGTGAGCATCAACAATGCGACGCACGATCGCCAAACCAAGACCACTGCCACCCGCTCGCTTGGTCACAAAGGGTTGAAATAAAACCTCGCCTTGTAGGCTCGGATCAATGGTTGGCCCGTTATTATGCACTTGAATAATGATCTGCTGCTCCCGCTCCTCGGCTTGAATAGATAACTTGCCCTCTGGCCTATTACGCAAAAAAGACACGGCATTATCAATAAGGTTAATAAATACCTGCTGCAGTCGTTGCGGGTCGGCATCTAGTTCAATCGTTTCATCAATTTCCAACTCAAATACCACACCTTCGGACGGAGCTTGTGCCAGCACACTGGCGACTAAAGATCGCAACGGCGTGGTGGCAATTTGCAATGACAAGCCACCGGAATACACCAACATATCACTCACTAAACGATCCGCGCGCTTAAGCTGAGTTTGAATATGCTGTCGTGTCTCAGCTGGCGCGTCATAAGCCGCCATGGCAATAATATTCAACGGGTTGCGCAGCTCATGTGCCATGGCCGCAGACAAACTGCCCAGTTCCACCAAGTGCTTTTCATCCATGCGTTTTCGCTCGGCCACGGCCAACGCTAACGACCGTTCAAGCAAACCGCAACTGGTCGAAAACAAGGAGGCAAACACTTCCGCCGTCAAACGCATTCCTGGGCTAGCATCTTCCCAGCCGATCAAAACAAAGTGCCAATCCGTGTCTGATCGAGAGACTCGTATCGCTAAAGCGTCATTTTGTTCTTGAACAGGATAAGCGGCACTTTGCAGATGAATCGCCACATTACGCCTTATCTGCAGGGAAAGTAAACGCTCACCAATGGCAATTAATTGCGGCCAGTCTGGGGCGTCTTTTAGTTGTGTTGACCAAGTATCCAACACGGCTTCATTCAAAGATGCACCGGGATAAATCAGCCGAGAAATTAAGCGACTCAGGGGTTGATAGATCAGTGCCGCCACCACCAAAATCAACAAGGAATACAGCCACAACTGCCAACTGGGCACACTCGCTAACGCCTGTAAACCAAGGCGTCCAGACACCACACTAATCACCGCGATGACACAGAGAATCACCAGCATCATAGCGACCCAAAGCAAGGCTCGGTTGGCAAAGGCGTTGACTGACAAAATCTGATAACGCACCACGGCGTAAACCAGCAGCAATAAATAGGTTGGTAGCAATAACATAGGGTAAGGAAACCAGCTAATACCAAAAGAAGGAAAAACAAAACTGGTCGCCAACAACAAGCCCCACGCTCCCACGCCAAACATGGCGAGAATCGAGCGTTTCTTGTTGCCAGAATGTCGATACCAACCAAATAGTAAAACCCCATGAGCCAGCATGCCGATCAACACGGTATAAGCGAGATTCCAAGCCCCCGCTTCGGTAAACACAAAAAACGAACGCGTATCAAGCGTACTGATCGCATCACCGGCCCCTATCCACCAGCTCTGTAATACTACAGCAAGGCTGGTTAGGTAAAACCAAGGCACCGCTTGATATAAGCGCTCAAGCATCGGCTCTTTGACTGAGCCCGCGTTCACAAAACGAATCGCAAAATGTAAGAAGAAGGTCGGCATCAGTGGATTGGCAAGAATGATGTGAATGCCAATTTGCTCGTAACCTTGGAACAAAGCCACATGCCCAAAACACCAAATCGCCATCATAATAGCAAAGCCAGCCAAGGCCTGAAGATCGCTTTGCTTACGCGCTCGCCACAGTAACCAAGCTGCGACCAATACACCGCACACACTGGTCACCAGCATGGCCACTTCAAACATCAAGGAAAGCGTCAAATTCGTAAACCTCGTTTACACCAAAAAGTGAGAAAATCGTAAACCTTTTTTACACTGCAAGCAAAGCAATATAATTTATCCTTTAAAATCATAAGGATAAAAATTATTAATAATTGGCCTACCCTTTGCTCTACTCTCCACCATCACGCAAGAAACTCTTGATCTATATCAAACGAACATCAAATTATAGGAGCAACATTATGGATACTGGCTTTTTAATGACCGAGATCATCGCCCTTTTTAGCATTGTAGGCTTAGCACTGCTACCTCTGGCTTTACAGCAAATGCGTACTCAACGCATTAAGAACAATTCCTAAGTCCATCATTTTTTAAACGGGAGTTGCCATGGACCTCGACGTCGCTATCTTATCTCGCATACAGTTTGCTTTTACTGTGAGCTTTCATATCATTTTCCCCAGCATCACCATTGGTCTGGCGACGTTAATTGCCATCTGGGAAGGTATGTGGCTGAAAACGCACAACCCTTATTATTTACAGCTGGCCAAATTTTGGATCAAGCCCTTTGCGATTACTTTTGGCATGGGGGTGGTGTCTGGCATCGTTTTATCCTATGAATTTGGCACCAACTTCTCCAAGTTTTCGGAGATGACAGGGGCTGTTCTTGGTCCTCTCATGGCTTATGAAGTCCTCACGGCTTTTTTCTTAGAAGCCGGCTTCCTCGGAGTCATGCTATTTGGTTGGCAACGCGTCGGCCGTAAACTGCATTTCTTTTCTACTCTTGTTGTTATGATAGGTACTTGGATTTCCGCATTTTGGATCATTGTGGCCAACTCGTGGATGCAAACGCCCACTGGCCACAAAATCGTAGATGGCAAATTTGAAGTCGAAAGCTGGATGGCGGTGATTTTCAATCCATCTATGCCATACCGTTTCACTCATATGGTGGTGGCGTCATTCATTACCGCGACCTTTGTGGTCGCAGGAATCTGTGCTTACTACTTGCTGAAAAAGAAAAATATACCGTTTGCGAAAAAAGGCCTGTCTATGTGCATGTGGTTTGCCTTGGTACTGACACCGCTACAAGCCTGGATTGGCGATATGCACGGTTTAAACGTCAAAGAACATCAACCCACTAAATTAGCAGCGATGGAAGGTATTTGGCCTGCACAGGAAGAAAATGTTCCGCTTCTCCTGTTTGCGATGCCAAACATGCAAACCGAGTCGAACGATTATGAACTCGGTATTCCAAACTTGGGTAGCTTGATCCTGACTCACTCTTGGGATGGCGCTGTGCAAGGCTTGAAAGCCGTACCTCCAGAAGACAGACCCAACGTGCCGTTAGTGTTTTGGTCTTTCCGTGTCATGGTGGGTATTGGCTTTGGCATGATGGGTATCGCTGCGCTCGCGCTATTATTACGCCGTAAGGGCCGTTTATATGAAAACAAAGCGTTTTTGTCTCTCGTGACATTCTTTACACCTATGGGCGTCATTGCGGTACTGGCAGGTTGGTACGTGGTCGAAATTGGTCGTCAACCTTGGATTGTCTATAACTTAGTGAGAACGTCTGAGATCGTATCGCCACTGCCTGCAGAACGCGTACTCTTTACCTTGACCATGTTTGTCATCATTTACAGTTTGTTAATTGGCGTTTATCTCTACTTCATGGGCAAGCTGATTAAGAAAGGCCCTCCGTCTATGGCAATACTCGAGCAGCAACTGATTGGTATGAAGGCGCCGGGCTATGCCTTGGCTTGGGTAAAATCACTCACCCCACATGAACAACCAACAAGAGCTCAATCAACAACCGTTCAATCAACAATAGAGCAAGGAGATAAATGATGGATTTAGCACTTTTTTACTTCCTTGTCTTAGGCTTTGCTATCTTTATGTACGTGTTACTCGATGGTTTCGATCTAGGGATTGGTATTCTCTACCCTTGGTTTGACCAAGAAGGCGAGCGAGATCATTTAATGCGCTCTATTTCACACGTGTGGGATGGCAACGAAACCTGGCTAGTGTTTGGTGGCGTGGTGTTGTTCGCTGCGTTTCCCGCCGCTTACGCAGGTATTGCTTCGACCTTTTATTTGCCCATCATGATCATGCTATTTGCGTTGATCTTTCGTGGTGTGGCGTTCGAATACCGGTTTAAATCCGATACCTCTCGACCTTATTGGGATTTTGCCTTTAGTGCGGGTTCTGCCATCGCGGCGTTTTGTCAAGGCATGTTACTCGGCTCCATCGTTCAAGGCGTACCAGTCGGTGTCGATAGCTTATCCAGCCTACATTGGTTAACGCCTTTTTCTATCCTAACAGGCTTTTCTGTTATGGCAGGTTATGCGCTATTAGCCGCTTGTTATTTGTTTATGAAAAGTCGTGGACGTATTCAAGCGCACGCAGCCAAGTTAGGCAAACGACTCTTGCTGATCACCATTTTAGCCATGGTAATGGTAAGTTTATGGACAGTGGCAAGCCAAGTAGACATTCGTCAACGTTGGTTTTCTGGCTTGAATTTTTTGTGGCTATCGCCCTTACCAATAATCACCTTGGTGGTCGCGGTTTTAGCTTGGAGAGATTTAAACAGCCATTCGTCTGGCGTCATTCGTCATGAAGGTCGACCTTTTTGGTACGCCGCAACGCTCTTCTTGCTGGGCTTTGCCGGTCTTGTGGTTGGTTTGTTTCCCTATCTCATTCCAAGACAGCTCACCTTTATGGAAGCCGCCTCACCAGACAGCAGCTTGCTTTTCTTACTGCCGGGTATATGCATCTTCGTGCCCTTGATTTGTACCTATACTTTATGGGGCTATCGCGTCTTCGCAGGCAAGGTGGAAGATTATCAGGAGGGTTACTAATGTCATTGAAAAGCCTCAAAGACAAAGCCGCTAGACTCAAAACATGGCAATGGTTTTTACTTCTCTATGGCATTGGCTTTATCGCCATATTAACAACATCCTATGGCATTAAACTGCTTATGACAGGTTTGCCTTAACGATTTTGTGCAGCAAAAAAAACCGCACTTTAACGCTTTAAAGTGCGGTTTTTTTGCATTGAACAATCAGTAACTGCGGTAATAAATAATTTACGCTTTCGCGGTTTTCAACGTATCTGCCTTCGCCCCTAAACGCGCTTTGACCAGCAACACGGCAAATACCAGCACACCTAATACACGTGCACTGACCACAAATAAAGACGTATCCGTTGCCGCGGCAGGCCAAGCAATTAACACAGCGGCAACCACATACAATAAACGAGTCAGCCAGGATAAAGGCTCACGTAACCAACCAGAAAAGCCAATGCTCATGGACGCTGTCGCCAAAGTCGCAAAAGTAATCGCGGCAATCACACTGGTTGTTGTACCAATCAGCAACACACCCGGCATGGTCACAAACAAAAATGGCACGAGCAGTTTTACAAACCCCAAACGCATAGACTCCACCGAGGTTTCATTCGCATCAGCACCAGAGATCGTGGCCGCCGCATAGGCTGCCAAGGCGACAGGAGGCGTTATGGCCGACACCAATCCGAAGTAGAAAATAAACATATGTGCCGATAACGCTTCCATACCAAGCTGTGTCATGGCAGGAGCCACCAATACAGCCAACAAAAGGTACGCAGCGGATGTCGGTAAGCCCATTCCCAAAACAAAAGACGCCAGTGCTGTGAGCAATAGTACCGCCCACAGATTGCCGTCGCCCAGTTCAATAATCAAACCCGACAGCATCAGGCCCATGCCAGTGAGATTCAAAACCCCAATGATCACACCCGCCGCGGCAACCGCTGCCACAATTGGCAAAGTAGCAGACAAGGTTTCTTTGCACGCTGAAATAAGGTCGAACACATTGATGCGCGTTTCTTTCTTCCAAGGACAAACCACTAAACCAGCCAAAATGCCCATTACCGCGGCTTGAGTTGGCGATTTGCCAGAGATCATCAAACCAATCAACACCACCAATGGCAGCAAAAGATAACTCTTTGTTTTCAAGGTGTTGAGCAATAACTGTAAGCCTGCATCAGTGTCTCTTGCTAAATTTAGACGTCCTGCTTCAAGGCGCACAGCAATCATCAAGGCAAAAATATACAAGAGCGCTGGCACCAACGCCGCCAATGCGACTTCAGCGTAAGGAATGCCAATCATTTCCGCCATTAAAAACGCAGCGGCCCCCATTACTGGCGGCATAATTTGCCCCGCAGATGATGCCGCCGCCTCAATGGCGCCAGCCAGTTTCGCACTGTAACCGACCCGTTTCATCAATGGGATTGTAAAGGTTCCTGTGGTCACCACGTTCGCAACCGCACTGCCATTAAGGGAGCCGAGCAATGCACTCGACAAAGCCGCCGATAGGCCAGGGCCGCCTTGCACTCGCCCTGTAACGCCTCGCGCAATATCAACAAATACCTCACCTGTGCCTATCTTGGTTAAGATGGCACCAAACAAGCCGAAGAGAAAAATATACTCAACGGCAACGCCCATCGGCACACCGAAAACACCTTCGGTAGAAAGCATTAAAGTAGACGTTAGACGGCTAAGATCGTAACCACTGTGTCCATATTTGCCAGGTATAACATCCCCAAAATACGCATACAAAAACGCCAACGCCATTAATATAACGAGAGCCCTACCTACTGCGATACGGACGAAGACAAACACCACTAAAATTAACGCAATAAAGATACCTCGGTCTTGCTCAACCGACATGGCACCTCGCATGACAATATCAATGTAGTTATGCCATAAATAAGGACCGGGAATGGCGGCCAACAGAGCCAACGTATAAAACACTCCCCGGCTCAGGACATTGTTGTATCTCAGTGCATAAAGCAGCATAGCGGCCGCGGCGACAAATGAAAAAAACAACGACCTCAACAGTAATGCGGTAATGCCACCATAATAAGCACCGTAAAGCACAAGACCGGCGATTCCAGCGGCGACCACACTGAACAACAAAGAAACAATTAGACGCTCCTTGCCGCCCACAAATTTTGATTCAAGGAGCAAGCTTTGAGGGCCATTGCTGGAATCTAAGTTCAACATAATGACTCTCCTAGTTGCCGCTTACTTCGTCATAATATTTTTTCGCACCTGGATGCAAAGCAATAGGCGTGTGTTTAGCCGTTTCTAATGAAATCGATTTCGCTTGAGGATGAATCTGCCCTAGTTCTTCGAGATGCGAAAAAATCGTTTGAGTGATGTTGTACACCTTGCTCTGATCTTCTTTGCCACTCGTAAACAAAATAGCAGGGTCATTAATCATCATCACTTGTGCAGTCTGATCTGGGTAGGTTCCAGCTGGTAAAGAGTAAGCTTGGTAGAAAGGGTATTTCTGGATCAAACTATCCAATTTATTAACCTCGACGGATAACAAGGTCATGTCCGTTTGAGAATCAAGATCAATCAAAGATGAGGTCGGCGCACCCGCTAACACTACCGCGGCATCGACTTGGCCGTTCACTAATGCTTTTACCCCCTCAGTGTAAGAAAGGAATCGTGGCGTAACGTCTTCAAACACACCGTACTCTTGCAACAATCGTGTCGCTAATACCGCTGCATTACTGCCTGGAGGCCCCATACTGACACGTTTGCCTTTTAACGCTTCAAATGAATCCACTCCGGTTCCAGAGATGGTCGCAACTTGCAGTACCGCCGGATACAAATAAGCAATACCAGCCACATCCAAGGGTCCACTCACTTTAAATGGGCCTTCGCCATTTTTAGCTTCAAACAGTGTTGAGGAAGAGGAAAGCCCCATTGTCATCTGGCCCGCGGCAACACGATGATTGTTCTCTACAGACGCCCCTGTCACTTCAGCCCTTGCTGTCGTGTTGTCCATGTGTTTGTTAAGAGTCTCAGAAATGCCTGCGCCAATCACATAAAACAGGCCACCGGTTCCGCCAGTACCAATGGATACTCGCTCTGCCGCTTGCACAGGACTGTTTACTAAAGTCGCACAGAAAGCGCTCGCTATAAGCAGTTTTTTAAACATAGTATTCTCCAATTTATTTTTGTTTTGGGACTATTTTTCAAAGTACATAGAGCACTCTAGCGAGGAAACCTTTCATGAACCTTTCATGGTGGGTGAATAACCGATAAAAGTTATGGCAATGACACGGATGAAGCATTATGCGGAACAGGCTGCATGGCATTGTCCCATTCTTGGTAAATCAGCTGTTTTTTAGCATCATCCGTTTGAATAAGCAGTTCAAGCCCAAGTGGAATCGGTCGGAAAATACCGTGCGGCAACTTACTGAGTTCCTCTCGACTATAAGGGCCTATCGCCTTGGTACTGATTGGTGTGATAGCGGATTGATTCGCCAATATATGCTGTCCCTCTGGAGACAGTAAAAGATCAATAAAACGCTTTGCCAATGTTGGCTGTCGTGCGTCACGGGGAATAAAGGCGGTACGCATAATAATCGATGTATAGTCCGTTGGCATGATGGTTTTAATCCACGGGTATTGCTGACTCCATTGATAGGCATAAGCACCGACAAGATTATAAGCAATAAAAATCTGCCCTTTTAATAAAGCCGTCAGCATCGCTGACGTATCCGTATAAAGTCGAGCCTGATGAGTGCCAAAGGCTTCCAGTAGCCGTCCATAACTACGAGACTGCTGTCCATCATAAGCCCAAGCTAAATAGCCCAAGCCCGATTGTTGAATATCAAATAGTCCTATTTTATCGTCTAACAAATGATTCTTACTGCGGATCAAATTCAATAACTGCTCACGACTCTGAGGCAAGGCTTCTCCCGCTAAAATATCCGTATTGATCGCCGTCACGATAGGCTCGTAAGTAAAACCAAACAGCTCATTTCTCCAATGTGAATCCTTGGGGACATTGCTCAGCTCAGGGGAATCATAAGCCAATGCATAGCCATCATTGGCCAATTTAAACTGCAGATCCATCGCAGGACTCAGCATGACATCAGGACGTGAATTTGGCCGAGAAAGAAACTGCTCGTAAAGATAGCGTGTATTGGCTTCTGTGTAGTGGATGGTGACCTCTGGGTATCTGTCTTGATAAGCCTTAAATAAAGGGGCGATAGCCTGATGATTTATCGCGCCATACACAGACAAGACAGCCCCTTGCGATTTGGTATGGGAATTCACACTGGGAAAAATGGATTGCGTACTTTGAGGTGTATCAAGCGCCAACACCATGCGGCTCACCAACCACAAAACAAGCCCCAATACGACCTTAGTGCTCATAAGAAAGTCCTTTTCGTTGCGGAAAAATCACTTCTACAATCAATCCTGTTGGTTGGTTGTCTTTTAAATGAAATCTAGCATCATGATGTTCAGCTACCTCTTTTGCAATCGATAGACCAATACCAGAACCAGAGGTAAAGTTATCTGGACTGCGATAGAAGTACTCAAATATATGTTCTTTGTCCTGATCTGGCACGCCAACACCTTGATCACGAATTTGCAATACGATGGGCGTATCGGGCAATTCCTTCCTCAGCATTAACGCCACTTCAACCATCCCGCCCTTCGGGCTGTATTTAATGGCATTCTCGATGATATTTTGCAGCATTTGCTTAAGGGCAAACTCATCACCGTTAATCGTAACTTGAATATCCCCCACATAGGCAATTTCAACTTGTCGCTCTAAAGCCCACACCACCAGCTCGCGGCAGGTGTCTTTGATTACATGATCTAACAACACCGGACTAAAAGGATGGCTTTGATAACGATGCGTTAGTGTCGCGCGATTCAGCAGTTGATTGACCGTGTTGGTTAATAGATTACTGCTTTCTAAAATATGCTGTAATTGCTTTTGACGTAACACGTCATCGGTTTCATCTATGGCATTTTGCGCCTGTGAATTCAGACCAGCCAAGGGTGTTCGTATCTGATGAGCGGCTTCTGCCGTGAAGCGTTTTAAACGGCTTAGGGTATTATCCAATTGCGCCATAAAGTAGTTAATGCTCTTTAATAATGGCGCGATTTCACTGGGTACATTGGCTTCTAAGGGGGATAATTCTTGAGGTGAACGTTCTGTAATGGCTTGTTTAATCACTTGTAATGGCTGTAACACACGCCAGATCACAAAGAGCAATAAGAACAAAGTGATGAAGAAAAACAAGGTCACAAACTGCAATGCCATTTGACTGATTTCCGTCGCGGCAGCACGTCGTGCGTCCAATGTCTGCCCAACAATAATAAAGACATCATTGACACTATCCGCTTCTAACAAACGTTTTCCCAAGGCAACAAAACGAACTCTTTCACCTCGATAGATAGCTTCATAATAAATAGGAATGAATTTTTCTTTTTCGTTGGACTGCTGTAGCAACTGGGTAAAGGGAATATCAGGAAGGTCTTTATAACCGGTCAGTACCTGATATTGCCCATTCATCATGGCATAAAATGCCCGATCAGACGTTGATAACGCCAAAGTTTCAAACGCCGAAACAGGCAAATCAATAAACACTTGCGAGTCCAACATAGTGATGTTTTCAGCCATCTGCAAAGCAGAGCCATACAAAAGCCGATCGTACGATTCTTTTGCAGCACGATTCGCGTAGAGATGTGCACTCCAAAGCGCCACCGCGTTGATGACAATCAATACCGTCGCAACCATCAGAATCAATTGCCGACGAATAGACGTCGTCGCTTTAGCCATGATGCTTTTCCAGCAAATACCCTAAACCACGAATAGTTCGAATATTAATATCGCTGTCTTGTAGAGATTTTCGTAGGCGTGCAACATAGATCTCAATCACACTGGCGTTTGGGTGCTCATTAAAATTATAGATATGCTCAATCAACGCCTCTTTACTCAAGACCCGCCCTGTATGACTGATAAAGACTTCTAACAAACGAAACTCTCGCTGTTTTAGATCGACAATACGACCATCAACGGTCACCGAGCAAGCTTGAAGATCCAAGCAAACATTGCCATATTCTATGGTATTTTGTGCTTGGCCTTGACTACGACGTAACAAGGCTCGGCATCGTGCTTCTAACTCGCCAAAGTCCACTGGTTTGGTCATATAGTCGTCTGCCCCCAAATCCAATAACGCTATGCGATCTTTTATTTCATTTCGTGCAGTTAAAACAATTACGGGGGTATTCGATTGTTTTTTACGTAAGGTCTGTAGAATTTGATCGCCCGTCATATCAGGCAAGTTCAGGTCCAATAACATGAGATCGTACTCTTGCAACGACAACATTTGATTGGCTTGTGATCCGGTTTGAGCAAGATCGAGGCCGTGCCCCATACGACTGATTCTTTGGCTGATGGCTTCACCTAAAATACGGTCGTCTTCCACAACTAAAATTCGCATAATACTGAGACTCAATGTGTCTTCTTTATTGTTGTTAAAAAACTTTCTACCCTAGAATAATTTATATTAGCGTGCAAAAGAATGACTTATCTTTTCTATTAATACACTAAATGGAAAACGAATACTGTGTGCGTTTTCTTCAATAGCGTTTCGCGATCTGTGTCCTTGATTCTTTTGCTATCTGTCCATGGGCAAAGGCCGCTAAAACACGTAAAGTGGTTAGCCTATTTTCGCCTCATTACTGTACGGTTAAGGACTCACCATGATTCGCAAAGATATGTTTTTGGCGCTGATTATCATCGTTGCATGGGGCTTTAACTTTATTGTCATGCGTTGGGGCTTGGATGAATTAACCCCCATGATGTTGGGCGGGTTGCGTTTCCTTGTTATCGGCCTCATTGGGTGTTTCTTTTTCTCTCGGCCGAATACGCCGCTGTTGTGGTGTATTGGTTACGCTTTATCATTGAACTTCGGTCAGTTTGCTTTCTTATTCAGTGCCATGTCGTTTGGCATGCCGGCGGGGCTTGCGTCTTTGGTGTTGCAATCTCAAGCGATCTTTACCCTGTTATTCGCCATTTTATTGTTGAAAGAAACCGTGCGACCTTACCAAGTACTCGCTATCGGCATTGCCATTGGTGGTTTGGCCGTGATTGGATTAGACAATGAAGACACCACCATGACAGCATTAGGGTTTGGGTTAACGTTAGCCGCTGGCTCAAGCTGGGCGTTGGGGAATATTTTCACTAAGATCATCAGTAAAAAAGGCTACGATGCCAACCTAAATCTGATCGTTTGGTCAAGCTTGGTGCCACCTGTGCCCTTCTTTTTGTGTGCTTATTTTATTGATGGCGGAGACGTCATGTGGAGCAATATCGTCAATTTGAACCTAAAAACCCTCGCCACATTAGCTTACCTATCACTCTTTGCGACCTTAGCTGGCTACGGTTTATGGAGCTATTTGCTGTCTCGCTATCCAGCTGCAACGGTCGCGCCGCTCACGTTGGGCGTGCCTGTGGTTGGATTAACCTCAGCGGAAATATTTCTATCTGAAACGGTCAGTAGTATGCAATGGGTAGGTATTTTCATTGTACTGCTGGGGTTGATACTGAACACATTTGGTGGCCGCTGGCTAAAGAAAATCAGCCAGCAGCCCGTTTAGAACAGTAGAAACTTAGCTAATCTTTTTTCTCTTGTTGTGCGTCTATCTTATCGGCAAGGCGCGCAACCTGAGCTTGTAACTCAGAAATTTGCGTTACCAAAGCGTGATGGTTACTCTCTTGATTCTCATGCTCTTCTTCCGCGGTTTCCCGTGTCATCACGTCCAGCACCACACCCACCATCATGTTTAAAAACACAAATGCGGTTAAGAAAATAAAGATAATGTAAAAAATCCAGCTAAATGGATAAACCGCCATCGTCTCGTACATAACGTCCGTCCAATCTTCGAACGTTGCAACACGAAACAATGTCAGCATGGAAATAGCAATGTCACCCCAAAGCGTTTCATTCACATGGTGAAAAAAGATCGACCCCACCGCCGCAAAAATGTAAAAGATGATAAACATCAACAGAGCAATGTAGCCCATTTTGGGAATAGCTTTGAGCAAGGCGTTAATCAAAAAGCGCAGATCTGGAATGATCGATACTAAGCGCAATACTCGAAACACGCGTAACAAACGTGCGACAAGAATCATTTCTGTATCGGAAATAGGCACCAGACTGCCCAACACAATCACGGTATCAAATACGTTCCAAGGATCTTTGAAAAAGCGACGCTTATCGTCACAAGCGATAAAGCGCAAGGAAAGCTCAACCAAAAAGAACACAGTAATGAAGTTATCTAAATAATTGATGGCGGTATCAATGCCATAAGGCAAAGAATAAGTTTTTGCGCCCACTGTTAAGGCCGCCACCACTATGATGCTGATAATAAAACCTTGGAACCATGCGCTGCGTTCAACACGCTTCATCACAGAAAACCAACTTCCAGAACGACTCGTTTCCATGCGTTTCTACACCTAATATGCAAAAGTCTTGACAATAAATACCTGAATCAAAGACAGGCGTCGCCATATTAAGTTCATATCAGCCGGAATAAAAGCAGAAGCGAATAAAGAGCACAAAACACACGTGTTAAGTACGTTTTACTCTTACCACCTTCATGATTTCCACTGGAATTCCCGCCACCATTTCTTGAGTTGGGTAATAGGTTAGGTTAACGCGAGCACCACGCAAGGTACGATATTTGCCTTGGCGCTTAAAGCGAAAAGGCACATCGTAGCCTTCGATCATTAGGGTGTGAAGCACCCAGTCTTCTTGGGGCCGTTGCGCGTGAGATTTCACTTTCAGTGCTTCGGAATGAATCAGTTTATCGTTATTTTTTAACAAAGACTCAGGATCGGATTTCACAAGAGACTTCCTTTCTTAAAGATGAAAGCCTCCTAGTATGACACAAATATCGGTAATCTAGAAAAATTGATTATTTTTCGCTCAAATCTATGGCGCTGAACCTTGCTCTTCCCCTTTGTTTGGCAAGGCATCGTGTGCAACAAATTGGCTCATTGCCAAAGCAGATTCTCTGTTTTCAAAGCGCACGACCGCTTTTTGCAAAATCAAACTATTTGGGTAAGTCACTACGTCACCAGACAAACGATGAATAATCACATGAAAGGACGATATTTCTGTGATTTGCCCCAAAATTTCATCGTCTTTGTCAACGACTTTCACCCAATCCCCCACTCGGTAGGGAAAGCCAAAGAAAATAATCAAGCTAGCGGTAATATTGCTTAAAATAGACCACTGAGCAAACAAGGCAACACCGACCACAGCAAACACAGACGAAAAAAAGATCGCCAGTTGGCCATAACCAATGCCAAGCACCAAACAAACCAGCAACACAAAAATCGCGGTAAAGCCAAGATTTAACATTTTCGACACATAAGTGATGCGAACTTCATTGGCGTATTTTTTCTGGCCCAGCAAGGTGACGCTGGACTTTAAAATCCGAGAAACAATGACATAAGCCACCACTAACAAAGCAATTAAGCCAATTTGTACCATCATGCTTCCTCTCCTAACAGGGGACTATAAAACATAAAACAATACGCAAGGGACAATCCCCACACTCATTAGATTACTAATCAACACAATCGACGCCACTTTATGAGGTTCTTGTTGATAAAGTTCAGCAACCATATAATTCAAAATGGCCGGTGGTAAACAAGCAAATATCAGTAAGTAAGCAAAGTTTTCCGCCGACATACCAACAAGATAATACCAAAGAACGGCGATAATCAGACCGCTCAATGGACATAGAAAACCACTGAGCACCCCTAATTTCCACTCGCTGAAATCCACATTCGTCATTCGAACACCAAGAGCAAACAGCATTAAGGGAATGGCTATTTGCCCCATCATATCCACAGAAACTTTAATAGCAGGTATGACGGTCCATCCTTGTAGACTCCAAATCAAACCCAATATCGTCGCGATGATCATTGGCATTTTCAATACATTGAGAAGGTTGGATTTGGGATTAAGCAAATACATACCGACCGTAAAATGCAGTACGTTTTCCGTGAGAAATAACACCACAGCAATCGGTAAAGCCGACTCGCCAAAGGCTAAAACAATCAGGGGAATACCCAAATTGCCGCTGTTATTAAACATCATCGGAGGCACTAAGGTTTTAGGTGAAATTTTTAACCATCGACACAGAGGCCAAACAAGTAATCCTGACCCTAACACGACCGCCGTCGCCGCAAGAATCAAATCGACATATTGAGCAATATGAAACTCTTTCGACGCCATCACGGAAAAGATCAAGGCAGGACAAAAAACACTAATATTAAGGCGATTCGCCACCGTCATATCGGTGGGCCGAACACGCGCATAAAAAAATGCCACCAGCACGATACTGGCCAAAGGAAAAACCGTATTAAAGATTTGCGAGAATAGCGTTGATGTGTCCATTAATGGCCTCTTTCACGAAGGCCGATAGCTTAACCCTCTTGTGCAAAAAGACCAAGTTTCGATGCCAATTTAAAGGTTAGATGCGTTTTTTTCGACTAACACCGAAGGGATCAAAATAAAGCGCTGAGTAACCTCCTTGCCTTTTAACAAATCCATACCAATTTCAATGGCTTTTTCCGCCATGGGTATAGGGCGCTGGACAGCGGTTGCAATCCACGGATTATCTGCTTGTCTAATAATATCCACAGCAAATGGGGCGCCATCGATAGAGGCTAACAAGAACTCACTGCGATTTGCCTGCTGAGCCGCACGCAAGGCACCAAATGCGGTCGGATCATTGATGGTAAAAACCGCATCAATGTGCGGATACTCTTCCATTAGATAAGTCATGGCTTCCATCCCACCTTCCACACTGCCCGTACCATTCATTCGATCACTGAGCAGCGTAATATTAGGGTATTTGTTCAAAGCCGATTTGCAGCCAGCCACCCTTTCAATGACAGAAGAAACCAACACACCATTGATGATGACAAAATTACCCTGATAACCGATTTTTTCAGCCAGCTTTTCGCAAGCAATAACCCCAGCCTGAACATTGTCTGTGGTAATGGTCGCATCAGCTCCTTGGGCATTAACATCCACGGCGATCACTTTAATGCCTGCTCGCTGAGCCTTTGCCACAACCGCAGCCACTTTGTATTCGTCCGCTGCTGTCAATAAAATCAAATCGACTTTTTGTTCGATAAAATCATTAATCTGGCCGATTTGTCTTTGCCAATCATAAGCATCTGAACGGATGAGCATTTTGACAGGTTCCCCCGCCAACTCCTCGGCTTTCAGCGTCGCAGTATCCACCAACTGAACAAAATAAGGGTTACCTAGATCCGCCACGCTGATACCAATGGATTTAAGCGGCTGAGGTTCAGAAGAACGGGAAGACAAGGGCGAAAATAAAGCAAAGATGATAAGAACAGCCGTTACGCTTGATATAAAACGATGCGTCTGCCAAAACGGTCGTGTTTTAAGACACGATGTGCTTGCTTTTACTAGACTCATTTTACTTCCCCAAGATTAAGACATGCCCATGATGACATACCCGTAACCCAGTACATCAAATAAAGCATAAAAAGCCGCTATTTTGCCTCATCACAGGGAAGAAACAAAATAACGGCTGCCTTTTTTCTTATGCGGCTTCGTTTGACGTTTTCACATCCATCGCACCCGTCATGATGGCAACCGCATCCGACATGCTATGGGATTGAGGCGTCACTATCGCGGCTCGCTTACCCAAACGATGAATATGAATACGATCCGCCACTTCGAATACGTGCGGCATATTGTGACTGATCAAAATAATCGGCAATCCGCGATCGCGCACTTCTTTGATTAAGTTCAATACACGACGCGACTCTTTCACACCAAGTGCTGCCGTTGGCTCATCCATGATCACCACTTTGCTGCCAAATAAGGCGGAACGTGCCACCGCGACACCTTGACGTTGTCCACCAGACAGGGATTCAACCGCTTGACTGATGTTTTGTATTGTCATCAAACCTAACTCTGTCATTTTAGCTTGAGCACGACGTTCCATTTCTTTTTTATCAAGCATACGAAACACAGAGCCCAAAATACCAGGCTTACGCAATTCTCGACCCAGATACAAGTTATCGGCAATGTTTAATGCGGGAGATACCGCTAAGTTTTGATACACGGTTTCAATGCCTAACGCACGAGCCTCCATTGGTGAAGCAAAGTGGACCGGCTTACCATCCAATAAAATCTCGCCTTCGTCTGGAATCAGCGCACCAGATAGCGCTTTAATAAGAGACGATTTACCTGCCCCGTTGTCTCCGATGACGGCTAAGATCTCACCGGGATATAACTCAAAGTCAGCATGATCAATCGCCGTTACGCTACCATAGCGTTTGACCAAGTTCTTGGTTTGCAACACAGGGGTTTTATCGTAATGCGCTGTCATTATGCTGTTCCTCTACGAATCCACTGATCAATGGCCACCGCCGAAATAATCAATATGCCTACGGTAAACTCTTGCCACAACACATCCACGCCAGCAAGCGCCAAACCATTTCGAAATACACCGACGACCAAAGCGCCTATCAAGGTACCGTAAATAGAGCCTCGACCACCAAATAAACTACAACCACCAATAACCACCGCAGTAATACTGTCTAGATTGGTCATGGTACCCGCTTGTGGGCTCACTGAACCGATTCGACCAATCAAGACCCACGCACCGATAGCGCACACCACACCAGCCAACACGTAGACAGACATCAAAATACGATTCGTACGAATACCCGCTAGTTTGGCTGCCTCTGGATCATCCCCCGTGGCATAAACATGACGTCCCCACGCAGTCCAGTTCAAGGCGTACCAAATAAGAAAGAAAATCCCCAACATCAACAGGGATCCGTAAGTCAGCCTCGCCCCAAAGAAATCAATAGTTTGACCCGTCCATTGCAACAAGGGCGCAATATTGCTGATATCCTGCGAACGAATGGTTTCACTTTTTGAGTACCAAAGGTTCAACGCAAAAAACACGTTCCAAGAACCCAAGGTCGCAATAAAAGGAGGGATTTTTAAGCGCGTTATCAATAAACCATTGATGAAACCCGCCAAGGCCCCAACACCGATACCGATCAAAATAGACAAACTTGGATCAATGCCATGATTCACCGCCATCCGTCCCATGACAACGGAGGTCAGTACCATGATGGCGCCAACGGACAGATCAATGCCCGCGGTTAAAATAATCAAGGTCTGCGCCACACCAATCACACCGATAATCGTCACTTGCTGCAATATCAAAGACAAGTTAAATGGGTGCAAGAAACGATCGCCGACAATGACGCTAAAACTAATAACAGCCAACAACAGCACGATCAAAGGTGCCGCAATGGGGTAATGGTGAAGAAACTTTTTAAAACGCTGTATTGGGGTTTCGTTACGCTCAAATTGCGCAACATACGTACTTGCTTGATCCGCGACTTTATCGTGATCAAGCACCGCCGTAGACGGTTTAGTGTCAGTAGAACTCATAGATTACTCCAGACAAGAAAAGGGCCGTTAGCCCAACTGCTCGGCTAACGGCAAATCAGGGCACCTTCTCGCCCATCTATCACAAAAGATTGACTAGCCCCAGCACATACTCAAGCCTGTTTGAGACGTCACAGACTGCACACCTTTTACCGGTTCGTCGGTGATCAGCTGAACACCCGTGTCGAAGAAATCAAGGCCATTAGACGCGGAAGGACGAGAGCCGGATTTCGCAAACTCTACGATCGCTGTGACGCCTTCAGAAGCCATTTGGAGAGGGAATTGCATTGAAGTAGCGCCAATCACGCCATCTTTAATATTACGAACACCTGGACAACCGCCATCTACCGATACAATCAAAACATCTTTTTCAAGACCGAATGATTTCAAGGCTTCATAAGCGCCTGCTGCTGCAGGTTCGTTAATGGTGTAAACCAAATTCACACCCGGATCTTTTTGCAGTAGGTTTTCCATCGCACGACGGCCACCTTCTTCCGATCCTTGTGTAACGTCATTGCCTACAATTCGAGAATCCGTTTCATCGCCCATGCGATTTGGATCTTTAATATCGATACCAAAGCCCTTTAAGAAACCTTGGTCGCGAGCAACGTCTACCGTAATTTGGCTAGTGCTTAGATCAAGCAAGGCGATTTTCGCATCTTTGGCTTTATCACCCATTTTTTCTTTTGCCCACATACCAATCATTTCGCCAGCTTTAAAGTTATCTGTCGCAAAAGTCATGTCTGCTGCACTGGCAGGGCTTAGAGGTGTGTCTAACGCAATCACCAATAAACCGGCATCGCGTGCTTTTTGAATAGTCGGAACGATACCTGCAGTATCACTTGGGGTGATAAGAATGCCTTTGGCACCTGCGGCAATAAGGTTTTCAACTGCTTGAACTTGCGTTTCATTGTCACCGTCATAACGGCCAGCGAAGGTACGTAACTCAACACCCAACTCATCTGCCTTTTGTTGAGCACCTTCTTTCATTTTTACGAAGAAGGGGTTGGTATTGGTTTTAGTGATAAGACCGATAATTGGGGTTTCCGCCATCGCTACTGTAGAAAGAGTGCCAGCAGCAACAAGACAAGCCAATTTTTTATAAGGAATGAATTTCATTGTTTTATAACTCCAGTTTTTTGTTTTTATTATTGGCAGTAATGCCATTAAAACAGATCCAGCCCCGACTCTGTTTCTAATAAAATACTATGAAGATAAAAAACTAATGGATAATTTCATTATTTAATCTTTTTTTGTAATATTTGTAACAATCTAATATTTAATCTGAAATATTCTACTTAACTCCTTGATAGTAAAAGGTTTTGAAATAAATAAATCATCGTCTTTTAATTGATATTTTTGTTTTAATTCGTCTTTTGGCAAACCAGACATCAGTAAGATCGGCCCAGTAAAATTACGCGACTGTAGACGAATATTATGCGCCAATTCCACACCGCTCATCGCGCCTGATAAATTCACATCGGATACAATCGCATCAGGTACCATGGCTTTACTAAGTCCATTCATTACGGCTTCTGCGCATTCAAAACTCTGTACCATAAAGCCCATTTTTTCCAATTGCTCACGCATGACACGACACACCTCTTCATCGTCCTCTACCAACCAAACAAGACTGTGCTCGGGTAATAAAATGACCTCTTGCTGAGGGTCTGTATCAGGCGACACTAGGTCAATAGGGGATAATTGCTGAGGTAAAAAGAGGCAAACTCGCGTCCATTTGCCTTTCTCTGAAGTGACCTTTATCTCACCACCACTTTGTTTCACGAAACCATAAATCATGCTGAGTCCCAAACCACTCCCTTTACCTACAGGCTTAGTGGTAAAAAAAGGCTCGAAGATTCGCCCAATAACATCTTCAGAAATCCCTTCTCCAGAATCTTCAACACGAATACGAATGGCCGGCACATCACTGTCAGGCAGGGTGCAAAGTTTGGTAGAAAACGCCAAACAGCCACCATCAGGCATGGCGCTGGCGCTGTTTAAAGACAGATTTAACAAGGCATTTTCCAACTGCGAAGGGTCAATAAGACTCACCACCCCAGGACATTGCAAATCACTTTCGACGACAATATGCGACCCCACGCTGTACTCCACCAAATCCAACATGCCTTCGATTAAATCATCAATGGCAATGGGCACAGGAAACAGTTGTTGACGACGGCTAAAAGCTAATAGTCGCTGCACAAGATTACTGCTTTTTTCGGATACAACCAGCGCACGCTCTATATATCGTGCTTGATCTGACGTCTGTGGACGAGAGTCAGATAACATTTGCAAATTGCCCATGATCGCCGCAAGAAGATTATTGAAGTCATGCGCCACACCCCCCGTTAACTGCCCCAACATCTCCATTTTTTGCGCTTGGCGTAACTGACTCTCCACGCTCTTGCGTTCGGTTAAATCGGTATATAGGGTAACAAATCCCCCCTCAGGCATAGGCTTAGAGCGAAACTCAATGATCTTGCCAGAGTCAAAATGACGCTCAAAACTTTGAAAACGTAAGTGACGAGAGACGTTTACCTCTTCCATATGGACTTGTTGGTTTTCCAAATTCAGATTTTTATGCTGACCTCGATTGATCAAGGTTTGTACTTCATCAATCGACATACCAACACTTAAATCATCGTCCAACAAATCAAATAACTTCTGATAACCTGAATTCCAAGCCACCAAGGTGCCTTTCGCAGAAAAAACACTTAAACCATCGTTCATATTATCAAAAATGGTTTCAAGCAAACGTTTTTGCTCAGATAACTCCGCTGTCACCTCTAGTCGTCTTAACGCATCACGACGAAACACCTCGAACGTATCCGCTAACGTACCTATTTCATCGTTTCGCCGTATTCCCGTATGTTTGGAATCAACACGACCTAAGGAAAGTTGCTCCATGTCATTGGTAACCACGCCTAAGTCTTTGGTCATACGTTGGCTATACCAATACAGACGCGTCAATCCCAGTAACAAAAATACAGAAATGCCGATAATCCAATTCTGTCCTCTGTCTACAAACGAAGACACGTCTTGTCGCTGACGACTTACTTTCTTTTGCAGCCCACCAACAAAATCACTGACCTGCTTACTGAGCTGTTCCGATTTCGCGCGAATCGAAATCAATAAATAATTTTTGCGTTCTTGAATTTGGTTTAAGCGTCGATGCGCCATTAGAAGGTCATCAGCAATACTCGCTATTTGCTCATTTTGCTCCGATAGTTTTAAGGTGCTCAGTATACTTTCAGGGACAAGGCTCGGTGATTCCAATAGCTGCAGTAACCACACCAATCCCTGCTGACTGTTTACTTGGGCAGAGTTCTCTTCATGAAGTGGCAATTGACGAATGCGAAACTGTTGCGCCAAACTGTCTTCACGCAAATACAACTCTTCGCGCACCAAAGCGACAAGTTCTTCAAGGGTCGTTTGCAGGTCATCCAGTCGTTCATCAATATCACGCTGGAAAACCGAATCCGTCAAACTGTCTGCCACACCTCGCAATTCAAGAATGCGACGATGAATGCGTTCAGATTCGGTCTGTAATTGGAAAGGACGCCCAGAGCCCGCGGTATAAGGAGCAATAGCGGCCAACTGGGCGACGCCTTCTGCCAGCGTTAAAGACGTACTTATTTCCGGTAAAGTTTCCGACTCAAACTCGGATAAAGACGCTTCGCTGACGCGCATGGATTGCCAACCAATACCCACCATAAAGAACGCCACCACGCTGATGGCAAAAATAGACAAAGACGCTTTTTGACGAATACTGGTAAAACGCATTTACTGAATCCGCACAGGACCTTGGAAAAAATATCCAAGTCCACGTTGAGTCTTAATAAATTCGGGCGTTTTTGGGTTCTTCTCTATTTTTCGGCGCAAACGAAGAATCAATACATCCACCGTTCGATCAAACACCTCCGTGTCTAATCCTCGACTTTGCTCTATTAATTGTTCACGAGAAAAAATACGATCCGGGTGACGTGCCAAGACTTCTAGTAACGAAAATTCTCCCAACGTTAAGGTAACCAATTTTCCGTCTGGGTCGTGTAAAAGACGTGCGGTTAAATCCAAAGCCCAATGGCCAAACCTTAAACACTCGTGATCCTCATTGATGGTACTGCCAGATATAGGCGATACTTGATAAGAACGACGCAATAAAGCATGTATTCGCGCGGTGAGTTCTCGCAGATTAAACGGCTTCATCATGTAATCATCCGCCGCTAGCTCTAGCCCCAAAATGCGATCGGTTTCATCACCCTTTCCCGTTAGCATCATAATTGGCATAACAAAGCGCTCACGAATATCACGGGCAAGATTCAAACCATCCTCTTCCCTAAGATATAAATCCATCAACACCAAGTCCACAGGTTCCGCATCCAAATGAAGCCACATCTGACGGCCATTCTCTGCTTCTAATACCCGATAACCTTTTTGTGATAGCGCGTCGCACAGTAACTGACGAATATCGAGATCATCATCCACTACCAGTAAGGTCTTTTTATTTTGCTCTGTCATTGTTGGGGATCCATTTATCCTTGCTAATCAAACTAAAAAAACCGTTATAACCATACTATTAGAGACCTTTTAACAAAGGATTGGCAAGCATAGTTGTCGTATACTGTCTCTCTTCATATCATGGTAAAGTTATTACTAAATGAACAAAAGAGAAAGCTTCCTGTGCTGCAGAAGAAACACATACTACTCGCTTTTTTAGCCCCCCCAAAACGCATTGCTACGAACCAAAATGAAACCGTATTGGCCACTTTGGTTGCCGCAGGCGTTCCGATCAAACAGGCATGCACCAACGGAGTGTGCGGTGTTTGTCTAACGCCATTACTGTCCGGCGAAATAGATTACGCCACTCGACATCCTTATGGGTTAAACGAAAAAGAAAAGCAAAATGGCTATTTCCTGCCCTGTATTGCCACTTGTAAAACCGATATCGCCATCGACAGGCCTAAAGTCAGACTGCGTTAATCATCTAAAAACGCTATCATGGGCACAGCGAATTAATGAGTCCTATTATGTCTAGCGAACTGCCCATTTACCAACTGATTCCTCAATTAAAACACCAACTCGAATATCATCACGAAGCGATTCTAGAAGCCGCTCCCGGTGCAGGTAAAACCACGGTGGTGCCAATTGCTCTAATGGATGAGGCTTGGCTTAAAGGGCGTAAAATTATCATGCTAGAACCAAGGCGTTTAGCGGCGAAAGCCGCGGCCAAACGACTTGCTGGCACCTTACAAGAACCTCTTGGCCAGCGCATTGGCTATCGTATCCGCCACGAAAGTAAAGAAAGCACACAGACACAAGTCTTGGTAGTCACCGAAGGTGTATTAACCCGCATGCTGCATGACGACCCGAGTTTGGAAGACATTGCCTTGGTTATTTTCGACGAATTCCACGAACGCAATTTGCATTCGGATTTGGCCTTTGCCTTATGTTTACAAGCAAGAGAACTGTATCGCGACGAAGACCCGCTTAAGCTCTTGGTGATGTCCGCCACACTGGACACAGAGACACTTGAAGCACGGCTTGGTTGCCCAACACTGACCAGCCAAGGACGAAGCTTTCCAATCACTACCCACTACAGCAATAAAACCCTTAAAAGCTTTCAAGTCACCGATGAAGTGGTTCGCCTCGCTTGCCAAGCTTTTCATGAAGAAACAGGCAGTCTATTGGTATTCTTGCCTGGTCAAAAAGAAATTCATCAGGCCGCTAGCCAATTACAACAGCGTTTAGGTCATGAGCCACATTTACGCATTTTGCCCTTATATGGCGAGCTCAGTTTAAAAGAACAAGAAGCGGTCATTGAGCCTACGACAGCCCCCCTGCGTAAGATTGTACTTGCTACCGCCATAGCTCAAACCAGCTTAACCATTGAAGGGATTCGAGTGGTGATAGACAGCGGTTTAAGCCGAGAAGCGAGATTTGATGCCAACACAGCGACCACACGATTACATACGCGTCGCGCAACACAAGCGGAAACCATTCAACGCATGGGACGAGCTGGACGTACCGAAACGGGTGTTTGTTACCGTTGGTGGAGCGAAGCACAACAACATCAGCTTGCTCCGCAGGCCCAGCCGCAAATAGAAATCAGCGACCTCAGTAGCTTGGTGATGGATTTAGCCAAATGGGGGGTGCAAGATCGCTTAGAATTAGCTTGGGTGACGCCGCCTTCAAACAGTCATTGGCAACAGGCGATCGATTTACTGACCAACCTACAAGCACTAGAGCAAAATAAAACATCACAACCGTCTTTAGTATTGAGCCAACTCGGTGAACAAATGAGTCAGCTTGGCATCGAACCTAGATTGGCTCGATTGCTGTTGGATGGTAAGCAAAACAATCAAGGCGATTTAGCCTGTGCCATCTGCACGATTCTGTCGGAAGGCGATCCGCTTTCAAATCATCACAGCGATTTGTCGGATAGACTCAGTTGGTTAACCGGTCATCATCAGGCACAGAGCAAACGTCCAAAGCAGCACTATTTAAACGCTCAGCTACAATGGCAAAAACGCAGTCAGCAGATCAGCCCGCTACCTGCATCTACCCGTAATTCATACAATATGGCCTTTTTATTAGTTCGAGCCTTTGCTGATCGTATTGCTCAACGAGTTGGTCAAGACCACGACAAAGCGCGCTACAAGTTGTCTAATGGACGAATGGCGAGCCTATCACCACTCGATCCTTGTGCGCAAAGTGAATGGCTTGTCGCACTGGACATCGGTGGGCATCATGGGCAAGAAGAGGATCGTATTTTCCTCGCTCATCCCATTACGCTTTCCATGTTGACTCAGGATTTTACGGATTTACTCATCACGAAGAAGCATCTTGCTTGGTCAAAAAAAGACGCGCGATTAATAAGCGAGTCACAGCGCTGGATCGGCAAACTTTGTCTCGACAAACAAACGCTAACGCAGCCCTCACAAGCAGACATCAGCCAAGCCGCTTGTCACTATATTCGTCAAGAAGGTCTCTCTGTTCTACCTTGGAACGACACCAGTCAGCAACTACGAGCGCGCCTGCAATTCGCGTTCAATTATGATAAACAGCATCACTGGCCAGATTGCTCTGATAACGCTCTACTCAAAAATGTAGAGGAATGGCTCGGTCCGTATCTTGGCAAAGTGACGAATCAACAAGCTATGAATAAGTTGGTATTAAACGATATTTTGTTAAGTCGATTAGATTGGAACCAACAGCAATTGCTTAATCAAAAAGTCCCCGCTCGTATCATAGTGCCGTCAGGGTCGAGCCATGCCATTGATTACTGCGAGCAGCAGCCAACCCTTAGAGTCAAACTGCAAGAAATGTTTGGCTATACAAGCAGCCCAACCGTACTGAATCAAATCATCCGTATCGAACTGCTTTCACCAGGGCAAAGACCACTTGCAGTGACACAGGATTTGGCTTTCTTTTGGCGCGAGGCGTACCCAGAAGTACGTAAAGAAATGCGGGGAAGATACCCAAAGCATCCTTGGCCAGAAGATCCTTTGAACGCTCAAGCCACGGCGAAAACGAATCGAGCATTAAGATCGTCTTAGTGACGAAAGCCTTCCTAACTGTGTCAGCGCTTGTTCAGTAAGGCGCTGACTAAAGGGCGTATTCTTAGGGTGTGTCGGTGACCAGCCCATGATAAAACGATGAAAATCCGCCCAAGCGATAGAGAATAAATCTTGCCACTCTTCAATGACATCTTGTGCAAAAGACTGTGACTCTCCTTGCGCCATTAACACTCGTCCCAGTTCTGAGAAATAATACTCCAATAGGTAATCTATATTGTCAGCCAGTTCAGACTCAGACAAAGCACTCCCCAAAAGATACGCTAAATCCTGCACTCCTACACCGCCGCCAACATATTGAAAATCCACGGCAGCCACCTGAGTATCGAGCGGCGAAAAGCAAAAATTCGCCACCTTTGCATCCCCATGAACGATGGTTTTAAAGCAAGCCTGATCAAGACAAATCGCTAAAGCCGCAGCAGACGATTTTAAATCGCCGTCATTCATCGCAGACCATTCTTCTTGACGTGTATCAAGGTGCCAATACGTCCCTTTTTGCCAGAGGCCTGTGGGCCAATCTGCAGAAGGTGTTGAATGAATAAAACCTGCATGAAATGCCGCCAACCAATCAATACAAGCAAGTAAATGATCACGATTTTGAGTATTATATCGACTTGAGTAACCCGCTAGATCAAGGTCTTCTAATATAGTTAAACGCTGGCCAGTATGCTCATCATAAAAATCACCGTAACACCGCGCAATCCGAGCCAATTCATGGCAACGAGATGCCCAATGTCGATACCAATTTTGTTCCACTTCATAAGAACGTACTTTGCGTAAATGAGCATGATTCGACTGCCATCCCCTAGGGTGAGCAACGTCTAGTGGCGCTGAACAATGCTTCACAACAACGGCTGCCAATTCAGCACTTCCTACTAATGAATAACGCACTAACTCACCGTAGCCACTCCACAGAGATTGAATCACCGCTTCACGCTTCACCATATGCGCTTTGCATTGGCGTTTAATAAATACTTCTGGGGTCATAAATTTTTTCGTATGAGTTATTGAGACAAAATTAAACCAATTTGAACGAATAACACAGAATTTAAAAAGAGGTATTACAGAATGAGGAAAGGACTTTAGAAAAGGAATTTTCCGCTGCATCCTTGCAGCAATAGCCTACCTTGGAAGGAGACAGAGCCTTCATCCTGAAGGCTTTAGGCAAATCCCTTGCCCTCTGTCTGTTAATAACCTTATCGTCGTAAGCCGTCACATGCAAGTATAAATCGAAAAAAATCCATTTTTTATAAAAAATCTGCTTATGAGCCAAACGGTAGACCCGCCTCCTGGCCGTCAAAAGAGCTTTCCTTGGACCTACCGGACCTGAACTAAGATGTAGGTCGGCCTTCAAAGCATTCAGCCTTTGCAACCCCTTTGACGCGCTAAAGCACGACAAAAACCAATCATGTGTAGGTCGGCCTTCAGGCCGTCAAAAAGCAATTCGGCCTTTGCAAACCCTCTGACGCGCTAAAGCACGACAAAAACCAATCACGTGTAGGCCAGCCTTC
>NZ_QGOK01000003.1 GCF_003259175.1 Marinomonas shanghaiensis
CGATAACACACCGACTCTAAGTGCAGGTACAGCAACAGCGACTTTAGTTGAAGCAGGCGGTATAAACAATGCCACTACGGGGACGAATAATGCGTCGATTACGCTGACTAAGAGTGATGTCGATACAGTCGGTGTTGTTGGTTACGATGCGGTGTTTTTAACAAATAACGGTTGGACAACAACGGATAATGGCGCCACTTATTCTAGAGTTGGGACTTATGGAACAGCGACAATAACAACCTCGACAGATGTCATTAGCTATGTTCTGAACAATAATGCGGCTAATACACAAAGTTTGACCAGTGGTCAATCTGTTACAGATAGTTTTACGATTCAAATAACGGACGGTAATGCTACAGGAATGACCACCGCGGTGTTTGAGATCGATGGCGCCAACGACGCACCGATTGTTTCTGGCACAGTGGCGAATATGTCTGGTACGTCAGGCCAGATCTTCACACCAGTGACCTTGCCGGCAAATTTATTTAGCGATCGTGATGCCAATGATCAGTTGGTCTGGAGTGTTGAAAACCTGCCAACAGGCTTGGTATTTAACGCTGCAACGCGAACTATATCTGGAACACCTCGAGGTGGTTTTGAAGGCGTTAATACACTGCAGGTTGTCGCGACCGATATCGATGGTGCTCAAGTTAGAGTACCTGTTACATTGACCTTGAATCCTGCGCCAGTGCAAGCACCTGCTAGTTCACCGGTTGATGCTACGCCAATTGTACCCACTCAAAATACAGGTTTTACGGCGCCGGATATCGTGACGTCGACTAATGCTTTGCCAACAGGGGTGGTTGAAACGTCTGGAGGCTCAAGGGGCTTTACTGAGGTAGCAGCATCGGCTGGTGTTAGTCAGGCTCAGCCGGTAGTTGAGGCGCCAGTAAACAACGCACCTAATGCGGGACAGGCGGCTGGCTCAAATACGGTCGTGGTCTCTGAATCCCGAGTGGCTGTGAATGTGGGCGCCGATGGTCAAGTTCAAGTCTCTGAAGCCAGTGGAGTATCGACGAATACGACAGGCTTAACAGTGGCAACCATTGTGCCGCAAGGAGAGCGAGTTTCTATTACCATTGCCGATACCTCCGCTCTTGCTCGTTACAGTGGTACGTTGGCAGACGGGACACAGCTTCCAGATTGGGTTGAAATTAACCCAACGACGGGTGAAGTGACCATGACACCGCCACCAGGACAAGGAACCATTACGTTAAAAATTAACGCAGTGGATGCCGGTGGCAATGTGCGGATATTGGAAATAGAGGTGGATTTGGAGAGTTTATCTCAAACCGCACCAGCGGATACGGTAACAGACATCACTTCTGTTTATATGTCGTTGGATGATCAATTATCTGTTGCTGCGGAGCAGTACGACGATTATGGGAGCGGCTTGATGAAGCTGTTGGCTTCTTAACTTATGTCTGAAAATGCAATTGCTCAATTGTTACAAATAGAGCAGCAGGTTCGTTGTTGTGAAACGGCGACGGACCTGGGTTTTATTTTAGTCAACACCACGAGAGATTTAGTTCCTTATCAGCAAGCTGTGTATTTGTCGGGGACGGAACTGGAATCTCTAAGGATACACGCAATAAGTGACATCGCTTTGGTTGATCGAACCACGCCCTTTAGTGCCTGGTTGGAGCAGGTGTCAGCGATTGTGAATGCGTCGGATCAGGTGAACAAAGTTCATACGATAGAGACAAAAAATTTGCCATCGTCACTATTGAATGATTTGAACGATTTTACGTCTCCGTATATGTTGTGGCTGCCTTTGCAGATTCCTTCTAAACCCAATCAAAGGGTGGGAGTACTTTGGTTGGCGAAATCTCAGCCATGGACAGAAAAAGAAATAGGCCTGTTGAAACATTTGGCTTCGAGTTACGCTCATGCTATGCAGATGTTTGTTCATCATTCTGGGTGGGGAGCATGGCGACGTCGTTTTCTGTCTAAGAAGGTCAGTTTGGCTGCGGCGGCTGTGTTGATTTTACTGGGTTTTGTGCCGGTTCGTTTAACGGTTCTAGCGCCTGCCGAGATTATTGCAAAAGATGCTCTTTTAGTGACGTCTGCGATTGCTGGTGCGGTACGTGAGGTGATGGTAAAACCGGGTGATGTGGTCAGCACAGGGCAGCCCTTGGTTATGATGGACCGAACCGAGTATCAAGGGAGTTTTGACGTTGCGCAGCGAGAATTGGAAAGGGCGCTGGCGGAGCTGAGAACCACAGAGCAAGCTGGTTACGTTGATCGTCGAAAAAAAGCGGAATTGGCTGAACTGGAGTCTCAAGTCGCGCTTAAAACGATTGAACGGAATTATTTGCAAACAAAGCTAGACCAGACACAAATTGTGGCAGATAAAGCGGGTACTGTGGTGCTCGATGATCCTGAAAAATGGAAAGGGCGTCCGGTTGTTGTTGGTGAGCGTATTTTGTCGATAGCGGACCCGAACAATATACAATTAGAGATTAGGTTGCCGGTTACCGATGCTATTTCACTAAATCACGGTAACGAAGTGACGCTATTTCTTGATACTGATCCTTTAAACCCTATTCCATTTCTGGTGAACTATTCGTCTTTTGAGCCGAATTTAACCCAAGATCAAATCATTGCTTATCGTATTGTGGCGGATATTCAGAGTGAGGCTCAGCCGCCCAGAATTGGTCTGCGTGGTACGGCGAAGCTGTATGGTGACGAGGTGTCGTTAGCGTATTATCTGTTGCGTCGTCCTATTACCTTCGTCCGTCAATTTTTGGGGTGGTAGGTGTCGGTTCAGATGGAAGTGAAAGCACTCCCGATATTGCGTCAAAATTTGTCTTTATTGACAGCTCCGCCTGATGAAGAGGGGGAGCCTCGCTGGCAGATCTTTGATCCGCTGAGTAATAAATTTTATTATTTGTCTCGAACGGCTTTTTATATTTTTCGAGAGTGGCGTTATGCCAGTCATGCTGATGATTTACTGTCTCGACTCGCCCAAAAGGGTATCGAGGTCGAAGCGGCGGAATTTGACTATTTTCTGCGTTTCTTGGAGTCGAATCATTTCTTGGAAGCCCGAAGTGAAAAAGACTTGGCAAGACTGCGAGCCGAAGTCAGCCAACATAAAAAGCATTTTTTATCATGGCTTCTGCACAATTATTTGTTCATCAAAATCCCACTGTTTCGCCCCGATTTATTTTTAAATCGCTACTATCCAATGGCCAAGTATCTTTTTAAATGGCGTTTAGACAGGGTGGCCTTGGTGTTAGGCGCACTTGGATTAGTTATGGTGTTGAGACAATGGGAGACCTTTACCCATACTTTTCAAGATTTATTCAATGTATCGGCGATTGTGTATTACATTTTGGCCTTGGTTTTGGTGAAAACCGCCCATGAATTAGGGCACGCGTTGGTGGCGAAACGCTATGGCTGTCGAGTCAGCTCGATGGGGGTGGCGTTTTTATTGATGACACCTATTTTGTATACTGATACAACGGATGCTTGGCGTTTACGCTCGCGCTTTCAGCGGCTAAGTATCGTAACCGCAGGAGTGAAAGTTGAAATCTACATTGCTTGCGTGGCGACATTTTTATGGGCCATCGTACCTGATGGTGGGCTGCGTGGTGTGTTGTTTTTTGTGGCTACGACCAGCTGGGTCTCTTCACTATTGATTAATATTAGCCCTTTTATGCGCTTTGATGGCTATTATGCCTTGTCAGATTTTCTGGGTATGGAAAACCTTCAGCCGCGCTCTTTTTTAGTCGGGAAGTGGTTCTTGCGAGAGCGATTATTTGGTTTTGGCTTTTTACCACCTGAACCTTTAAATCGTAAAAAATGTGCTTTGATGGTGACTTATGCTTGGTGCACTTGGGTTTACCGGTTTTTCTTATTTTTAGGCATTGCTGCTTTGGTGTATTACTTCGCTTTTAAAGTATTAGGCATTGTTCTTTTTTTGGTAGAAATTATTTGGTTCGTGCTGCTGCCAATTGTGAAAGAAGTAAAGGTTTGGATCAGTTTGAGAAAAAATATGTCGTTTAATCGTGCAACTACAATGACGTTATTGGTATGTGTGCTGGGGTTGCTCCTGCTGATTGTACCCTGGAAAACGCACATTAGTGTGCCTGCGGTCGTCACGTTTGAGCGTCATCAAACCCTTTACCCGAGTGAGGCGAGTAAAGTCGTTGCTTGGCAGGTGGCGCCAAATGAAAAGGTAAAGCAAGGGCAGTTACTGATATTGCTAGAGTCTCCCGATGTTGAACAGCAAATTGTGTTGACTCAGTCTAGGCTGAACGCGTTGCAAATAAGTTGGCAGCGAGCGGGATCCGGTGCGGGCATATTGGATGCCTTTTCTAGTCTACAAGTACAGATAGCGAGGGAGCAATCTCGCCTACAATCCTTGCTTGACCAAAGAGAAAGGCTTGCGATTAAAGCGCCTTATGATGGTTATATAGGGGAGTGGTTGCCATTAACGGTTGGCGATTATGTTAATGAGCGTTCAGCTTTAGCGACACTGTATGACGATGAAAGTCTGATGGTTAAAGCCTATATAGATGGTCGTTTTATTCCACTTTTGAACCACAATGAGATGGCTTCATTTATGGGAAATGATGGTAATCCGTTGGCGGCTAGCCTGCTTATTGATAAGGTGATACCGATTGCGGTGAAACGTCTACAGTACCCAGGGCTTGCTTCTGTTTATGGTGGTGCCATAGCCACGCAAAAATTAGAGGATGAATTGATCCCTGAAATGGCCACATATGAAGTGCATCTGACATTACAAGGCAGCATGCCGCTTAACCGGCAACAATTTGGTATGGTCAGTTTGGCGATTGAGCCTACCAGTTTTCTCGTGGATGGTTTGCGTTACCTCTACGGTGTATTTATTCGTGAGTCGGGCTTTTAAGTCAGGCCAGATGTCGATCATAAAATGAAATGAATAACATGAAAGAGAAAAATCACGTAACGATTGCTTGGACGACTGCGCAGATTGATGCAGTGGTCAAAGATCTGGCTAACCTACGTTTAACGGTAGATTTAGATCTTGTTCCTCGTTATCCCTACTTTGGGCGTAAAATATACCCTTTAGGCCGTTGTAAAGAAATCCGCGACGCGGTTTTTGCCGAATTACAAACTCAACTTCAGCAACCAAAAGGAGAGGGGATAGCCTTAATACGAGATGCGCTTGATAAGGGGGCGGTGTTAAAGAAAATATGGGGAGATTTACGTGGCGTGTATTTTCAAAATGCCATGACGCTTGGTGAGTGGTATTTGGATGTTTCGAATGATACCGTGAATCCAAATAAACCGAGAGTTGAGGTTTTGCCTTTGGCCGAGTCGGGTTTTTCACACATATCGAGTTTCGAACAGTTTGTAAAAGTCGCTCAAATGTATTGGGGCGTTGACGTTTATCGTAATGATGTTTGCCCGGCACTCGCGCCTTTTATGCCTATGGTGTATGTGCGTGACGATGGTGTTAGTTGGGTTGGTGAAGCGAATGATGATATGTTGGCGATGACGATGGCTAATGAATTTTTAGCCGCGGAACGTATTTTACCCACATTGCCACCCCCTCCGAAAACCTTGTTACAGCAATGGCAAACGGTTTTATCCGGTGTTCCTCATAATGAATTTTTGCATGGTCAAGGCGATGCTATAGAATATTGTCAACACTATAGAGCGCAGCAATATCATGTGGGATCTCGTGTACGTGACAGTGCCGTGATGGCCTATCTGGCTTTGCCAAGAGGCATTGATTATGCACAGCAGTGAGAAAGAAAAAATTGCTCTTGAGCATCAAGCGGCTAAGCTTTTTATGCGTTGTTATGAGCGCAATACGGGTAAGGCTATTCGTCACATATGGCACAATGATCCCATTCGCCCTGATGTGTCCTGTATGTTGGAAGGTGAACGGTTGGATTTGGAAATTGCTCACCTTTATGGTTCAGAAGAAGAGGCCATGGAAATATTGGGGCGGGACCTGACGGATACGACGCGTGGTGTGTTACGGGCATTAAAAGAGCAACCTGCCGATGAACGGTTATTGCAATCTCTGAACCGAATTCTAGAAAATAAAGCCGCTAAGCGTTACGACACCAAGCGTGTCTGGCTGGTGATTCGAAATGCTCATCCCGCTTGGAGTAAAGAAGACATAAAAGCCTTGGAGCATCTTATCACTGTCCCTGTTCCTCATGCTTTTGAGAAGGTGTGGATTGTGGGCGATATGGAAGGTAAAAGCGGCATCGTTCGCCTGTATCCATAGCAGCGGGTCTTCAGTGGCTGTCTTTATTTTGCTCTGCTTTTTTTCTTGCGAGTTGATTCAGTCTTATTTGCTCTGCTTTGTATTTTTTTAGGACGATGAGCCCAATCATCAAAGCTAAGCAAAAGAAAATAATAGCAAACGCGCCAAGGGCGACAGTAGCAAGAGAGTTCATGGCATTTGACCTTAGAAAATAGTGCAGAGATTATATAAAAAAATGACCGCTTTTATAGATGAGTAAAGTGGTCATTTTTTGCTTTTGGATGAAGATGAGTCGATTTTAGCGTTGGTGTACGCATTGTCCGGCGGAATAAGTCGCTTGAATTGCGCGGTCATCACCAATAGTCATAAAGACAAAAAGCGTCTCTTCGATGCCTTTTGATAAGGCCAAGCGTGATGTGAGCAGTGGTGTGGCTTTTTTATCAAGAATGACAAAATCTGCTTCGCTACCAATCGTTAAGTTACCAATTTTGTCTTCTAAACGGAGCGCTCTCGCCCCACCTAAGGTCGATAAATACAGAGACTTGATTGGGTTTAAGTTTTCATTTTGCAGCTGAATGACCTTGTAGGCTTCGTTCATGGTTTGTAGCATGGAAAAGCTGGTTCCACCACCGATGTCTGTGCCAAGGCCCACGTTGACCTTATGCTCTTCTGCTTTATTAAGCTTGAATAAACCACTACCAATAAACAGGTTCGAGGTTGGGCAGAAAGAAATTGCCGAGCCTGTTTCGTGTAGTCTATGGTATTCGTTGTCGCAAAGGTGAATGCCGTGAGCAAATACAGAACGTTCGCTTAGCAGTTTGTGTTGATCGTAAACGTCTAAATAGTTCGTACTCTCTGGGAATAAATCTTGTACCCAAGCGCACTCATCTTTGTTTTCAGACAGGTGCGTGTGCATATACACATCGTCGTATTCGCTAAGTAGCTTGCCCGCTAATTGTAACTGCTCATCTGAGCTGGTCGGTGCAAAACGGGGGGTGATGGCATAATGGAGTCGACCTTTGTTATGCCAAGTCTCAATCAGTTGCTTACTCTCTAGATAGCTGGTTTCTGGCGTATCGGTTAAATAATCCGGTGCATTTCGATCCATCATGACTTTGCCGCAAATCATGCGTAAGTTATGCACTTCGCAGGCTTCAAAAAAAGCATCGACAGAGACTTTGTGTACCGTACCAAACACCAACGCAGTGGTCGTGCCATTGCGTAACAATTCTTTGAGGAAACGATCGGCGACTTCACGAGCATGGACTTTGTCGGCAAATTTGCTTTCTTCCGGAAACGTGTATGTATTAAGCCAAGTTAACAACTGTTCGCCGTAGGAGCCTATCATATCGGTTTGTGGGTAATGGATATGAGTATCGATGAACCCTGGAGTGATAACGGCGTCGGGATAGTGTTCAATGGGAGTATTGTTGGGCAGCGTTTGCAATAGATCGGCTGCCTCACCAATAGCGTGGATTTTGTCGTCTTGAATGACTAATAAGCCATCTTCAAAGTATTCATAAGCCGCCTTTATACCGACATCTTTTGGGTCTGCGATGCAGTGAACAATGGCGGCACGCCAAGCTTTTAAATAGCTCATCTAATCTCTCTTTAATATTGAGTGGATGTCTTTTTCAAAAAAATATTTGACCGGTTGGTTATACTTTAACAGGTCTTTTTCTGTCTTTCAGCAAACTATTTTTGATTGAAAAGGATTATTTAGAGAGAGTGTTTTAAAAAACGTCCTAATAATAGTTTGCTAAGGACAATGAAAATGACGCCTGAACTATTTGCATAGAAATCAAACCATTCGCCGTAGCGGTTGATATAGGGTTGGATGAGTTCTATTACTCCCCCCAAAAAGACAATAAAGGAAGCCATAACAATAAAGCGTTTCATCGGACCAAAAGCACAGAGCAGAGTCCAGCCACCAAAACCAAGTAAATGATGCAGTTTGTCAGAACCTGGGGCTGGAGGAAGATATTCGGCTGGCGTAAGAGTCGATACGCCTATGAT
Organism: Marinomonas shanghaiensis; assembly: GCF_003259175.1. GTDB lineage: Bacteria > Pseudomonadota > Gammaproteobacteria > Pseudomonadales > Marinomonadaceae > Marinomonas > Marinomonas shanghaiensis. The sequence continues at coordinate 8,225 of NZ_QGOK01000003.1, forward strand.
AATTGCCCCCAAGAGAAAGCCGACAGCTTGTGCTGTCGGGGAAGTGAACCATGTGAGAGAAAATGATTTAGACATTGGTGTCGCTTTTCTTATCTGAGGATTCTTGCGCGAATGTTTTTGCCTTTGATTTTTTTGTTTTCGAACTCTTTTACGACGGTTTTGGCCACTTCGTTGTCAACAGAGACATAAGCATGAAAATCAAAAATATCGATTTTACCAACTTGCGATTTATCTAATCCCAGACCCGCGGTTAAGGCACCGAGTATGTCGCCTGGGCGAAGTTTGTTTTTTCGACCGGCATCAAAGGAGATGGTAGTTTTTTGTGGAATCAAGCGGTAGTGAGGGTCAATGTCGCCCAATTCAATGAAATTCGCTGTGGTGTTAAAGCGTGTTTCAATGTCACGAACTTTGTAATCGTCTTTGGCGGTCACAAGGTTTACGGCAACACCTGCTGCGCCAGCACGGCCCGTACGACCGATACGATGTGTATGAACGTCTGTATCACGAGTGGTGTCATAGTTCACTACCAAGTCAATTTCTTTTACATCGATACCGCGAGCGGCCACATCAGTAGCGACCAATACACAGCTGCTTTGGTTGCTAAAACGCACCAATACTTGATCACGCTGTCTCTGTTCAAGATCACCGTGTATAGCCTGTGCAGCGACTTTGTGTTCTGCCAGCCAATCAGCAACGACTTGTGATTCAGCCTTTGTATTACAAAATACAATGGCTTGACGTGGTTCAAAGTGCTGCAATGTGGCCAGCAGTGTTTCACATTTGTCTTGGTTTTCACTGCGTACAAAGAACTGTTCAATATTGGGCTTTAGGTCTTCTTGGGCTTCAACTTTAATACTAATAGGGTTGTTTTGGAACTCTGTGCTGATGGCTTCAATTCCGTCACCATACGTCGCGGAAAAGAGTAATGTCTGACGGTTGCTTGGGGTTAATTCTACCACTTCTCGTATGCTATCAATGAACCCCATGTCTAGCATGCGATCTGCTTCATCTAATACAAGCGTGTTCAGTGCATTGAGTTTGAGCGAACCTTTGCGCAGGTGTTCCATTAGTCGACCAGGTGTGCCCACAACAATGTGAGCGCCATGCTCTAAAGAGCCTATTTGAGGGCCAAACGGCATACCACCGCACAAACTTAAGACTTTAATATTGTCTTGAAAACGCGCTATTTTACGTATCTCTTTTGAGACTTGATCAGCCAATTCTCGTGTTGGGCACATTACCAAAGCTTGAACACCAAAAAAGCGCGGATTGATCTTGAGTAGAAGGCCAATCGCAAAGGCGATGGTTTTACCGCTGCCAGTTTGTGCTTGAGCCAGAATGTCTTTGCCATCAATGATAGCGGGCAAGCTTTGTTCTTGAATCGGGGTGAAGGTGGTGAAACCCATGTCTGAAAGCAGTGCGGTAAGTTTGGTCGGTAACAAATTGTTTAGTGCGTGTTGAAATTGGATCACAAGAGGCTCGTTCGATAGAATAAATAATGGACAGAGGATACCAGAAAACGACTATAAATACTTTGCTTCGTCATTTATTCCGTGTCGATTTCGCTATTTTTAGGTAAAGTGGACGTTAGTATAGATATAGTTGTATTAGGGCGTATTTTGTTTACGGTCAGTTGACGAGCAGATGATGACTTCTTCAAGGAATAATGTGAAAAATAAAAACACACACTATATTGTCTTCTGTACTGTTTTTGTGTGCGGTATTGTCGCCAGCCTTATGCCGTGGGAATTGAGTCCATTGTGGGTATTTAGTCTCTTGGCTTTGGGCTTGTCTTTTTATACCAAAAAATTCCTATTGAATTATTATGCGATCCTTGAGTCGATCAATAAACGCATCGAAATAGACGAACTTACTGGGTTATTCAGTCGTTATCAAATTCAGCAAGAGTTGAATCAGTTAATTGTGACAAGTCATGCGCAAGATAAAAAATTAGCGGCGTTAGTCTTGGATCTCGATCATTTTAAAACCATTAATGATGCATTCGGCCACAAAATCGGTGATAAATTACTGGTTAATGTGGCACAACGTCTGATGTCTGTTTGTCCAAAACAAGCGGTGGTTGGGTATTTGGGGGGCGATGCGTTTCTTGTCTTGTTGGCTCTCGATCATGATCAGGACAAGCCTTATCTGGTGACTTTATCAAAAAATGTGATTGATCATGTGAGTCAGAGTTACCTTGTTGATGAGTTAACGCTGAATATCGGCTGTTCTATTGGTGTTGCCGTGTATCCTGAGTTTGGTTTGGATGCGGCAACCTTAATGAAGAACGCTGACATGGCGGTGTATCGAGCCAAATCAGCAGGCCGGGCCACTTACTATTTTTACGATGGTGAAATGGGTCGTCAGTTTGCTCGCAATGTCAGAATCGAGACGCGTTTACGGCAGGCTTTACGCAACGAGAGCTTAGAAGTGCACTTTCAGCCAAAAGTGGATCTTTTGACTGAGCGCTGCGTGGGAATGGAGGCCTTATTAAGATGGAATGATGATGAGTTGGGTTGTGTTTCTCCAGCAGAATTTATCCCAATTGCGGAGCAAACCGGTATCATTTTGCCTTTGGGTGAGTGGGTGTTTGAGCAAACTTTTCGCCATATTCTGGAATGGCAAGAGCAGGGCATCATAGTGCCGCCTATTGCTATCAATTGCTCTGCGGCGCAGCTAAAACGATCGGACTTTTTAACCAAGCTCGTGGCATTACTGGAAAAATACCAAATTGATCCCAGTTTGTTGGAGGTGGAGGTGACTGAGTCTATTTTAATTGAAGACGCGACAATTTGTGCCGAGCTTCTCAATGAGATGAGTCAGATTGGAATACGCCTTGCTATAGACGATTTTGGTACAGGTTACTCGAGTTTGAGTTATTTAAAAGATCTTCCGTTTCATTATGTCAAAATAGATCAGGTGTTTATTCGCGATATTGTGCATGACAAAAGTCATGCGGCACTGACAAACGCCATTATCAGTTTAAGCCATAGTTTGCATTTAAAGGTCATTGCAGAGGGTATTACAAGTTTGGAGCAGCTTGCATTATTGCGCGAATACGGCTGCGACATTGGTCAAGGTTATCTGTTTAGTAAAGCGCTTGGTGCGGATTCTTTAGCGAGTGATCCTATGATTGTCGCCTTGAATCAACAAGCGCTGTAGTCTGATGACAAGATAAACCTTGTTAAGATCCGCTAGATGCCCTGTAACGTCACGACAGAGCACCATCTTTGCGTACTTTTTCTTTTAATGTCTCCCAAAATTGCGTGAGATTAGGGTTTTGATTGAATCTTGATCGGTATAAGCGTATTTCTAATGGAATATTCCAATTGGCTTCCCCTGCCAGCGCTACTTTGCCATAGTTCAAGGTGTCTAGCATAAGGCGTCTAGGGATCCAGCCTATGCCATAGCCTTCTTTTACCATGGCTTTGATGCTGACTGAGTGATAGTTCTCAGAAAGCGTTTGTAGCTGTGGGATGTCCCGCTGGCGTTGTAGGTGATGATGAATCACAGGCTGTAAGAAAGAGTTTTCATAATAGCCAATATAAGGAAGCGGTTTTCTTTTTAACCCTGGTAACATGAATTTGGCTTGCCCTGTATTGTCTGTTGCGCTGCATGGAATAAGAGTCTCTTCTGCAATGACCAAATGCTCGTATTGTTCGTCATCAAGGGCGCGAATGAAATTGATCGCTGGATGCCAGTAGCACAGCATGATATCGCATTGTTGGTCCATTAACGCGTTGACAAAATCAATACCTAACCATGAGCTTGACTTCATGTTGATGTCTAAATCAAGGTTGATACTTTGACAAAACGGTTCAATGACGTCTTTGTAAAAACTGAGAAACAATGTTTGTGTTGTTACAAATCGTATTTGCGACTCTTCTTGTTTGCGAATTTCTTGGCAGCGTTCTTTGGCATCTCGTAATTGCCTCGTGATCAGCTCTGCACTTTGAAGAAAGACCTCCCCAGCAGGCGTGAGCGATAAGGGCAGTGTGTTTCTGTCTATCAGCGTAACGCGCATTTCTTCTTCGAGCAATTTTATGCGTCGACTAAAAGTGGGTTGTGTGACGTTTTGCTCATCCGCAGCACGAGAAAAATGCCGTGTTTTTGCCAGCGCAATAAAGTCTTCTAGCCATCTTATTTCCATACAACCTCCCCAACACGCAGGGTGGTGTGTGTAAGTGACATTGAGAGAATCATAGTCTTCCCTCCTCAATCGCATGGCAGGCAACGCTGCTGCCATCACGCTGTAATGTCATGGCGGGAGAGTGTTCGTAACAGCGTTGATTTGCATAGGGGCAGCGAGCTTGAAATACGCAACCAATAGGCTTTTCTACAGGGGTTGGTACTTCGCCAATCAAGCGAATCGGCTGCGCAGTATTGCTGTCTAAGCGTGGAATCGCAGACAACAGTGCTCTGGTATATGGGTGTTTCGGGGCGCTAAATAACGTTTTCGTTGGGGCTAATTCACAAATTCGCCCCAAATACATCACGGCAACTCGCGTAGCGAAATGTTCTACCACCGCTAGGTCGTGGGTAATAAACAAATAGCTGAGATTGCGTTCTTCTTGTTTATCCATCATTAAATTAAGAACTTGAGCTTGTACCGATACATCTAATGCGGATAAAGGTTCGTCGGCGACGATAAAATCTGGCTCAACTGAGAGTGCGCGTGCAAGACTGATACGTTGCCGTTGTCCGCCAGAGAATTCGTGCGGGTAGCGGTCTGAGCTTGAGGCAGAAATGCCAACGGATTCCAGTAACTCGTCAATTTGTTCATCTACCTGAGACTGAGAAAGCTGCGGATTATGGAACGAGATTGGTTCACTGAGCGTTTGATAAACCGTCATTCTGGGATTTAGCGATGCATAAGGGTTCTGAAATACCATTTGCATACGACGGCGAAAAAACATGCGTTGGCGATTGTTTAAATGATCTATGCGTTGATCAAGATAATGGATTTCACCAGCACTGGGTGTAGTTAAGCCCATGATGACGCGCGCTAATGTGGATTTACCACAGCCGGTTTCACCCACTACACATACGGTCTCACCTTGGTTTATGGTGAGGTTGACGCCATTAAGCGCATGTATGCTGTCTTTGTGTCGGCGGAGTTTGCCCCGATGAAAGCGCCATTGACTCAGCCAGCTTTCGTTTGTGGTGAAAGCTTTTTCCAAACCGCTAATTTGAATAAGAGGGGTGGCCATCAATGTGTCTCCTGATCTTGCTCGGCAAACTCATTGAGCATATCTTCCACCAGAAAGCAGGCCACACTGGACACACCGCTGTAAATGAAATTCGGTTGTTCTTGGCGGCATTTTTGCGTTGCATAGGGACAACGAGGGTGAAAAGCACAACCCGATGGCCGCTCTGCTAAGGATGGCATGCTGCCCTGAATTTGGTTCAATCTTTGTCCCGGTAGGGTCATTTGGGGTAGGGCATTCAGTAAGCCTTGTGTATAAGGGTGTTGCGGGTCATTGATGATTTCTAGAGTTGGGCCTTCTTCAACGACGTGACCTGCGTACATGACTAAGGTTCGCTCTGCCACTTTTGATACTACACCTAGATCGTGGCTAATAAGCACCAAGGCCACGCCGTTGTCTCGGCAAATCGTTAGTAGCAGCTGAAGGATTTCCGCTTGAATAGTCACGTCTAGTGCGGTGGTTGGTTCGTCCGCAATAATAATGTCAGGGTTTAACAATAAAACAGAGGCGATAATGACTCGCTGTCTCATGCCACCAGACAACTCATGTGGGTATTGGTTAAAACGTTTCTCAGGTGAGGCAATTTGCACATGGTGTAGCTTTTCGATCGCAATATTGCGAGCGTCTTTGTAAGAAATTTTGGTATGGCTGCGAATGGTCTCGACCAACTGATCGCCAATCGTTAGTACAGGGTTCAGCGTCATCATAGGGTCTTGAAATATCATCGCAATGCGTTTGCCACGGACTTCCTGTAGCTGACGCAAGCTCATTTTGGTCAGTTCTTTGTTTTCTAGTTTAATGGAACCAGACTCGATGTATCCGGGTTTGCCAATGAGATTCACGATAGAGAATCCCAACACCGATTTTCCAGCGCCAGATTCCCCCACAATGGCGATACGTTCTCCACGGTTTAGTGTGAAGCTAACATCAATAAGAGCGGCGAGTTCGCGCTCTTTTGTGTGAAAATTGACGTAGAGATTGCTGACACTTAGTAAATTCATTTTAGTCTTTGTACGTCCTAGGGTTTAGATGGTCGCGTAACCAATCACCGAGTAGATTCATGACCAAAATCAAGATAATTAACGTGATGCTGGGGATCACGCAAATCCACCAAGAACCAGCAAACATATACGCGAAGCCTGCGGATATTAATGAGCCAAGAGAAGGTTCTGTGGCAGGCATTCCCAACCCTAAAAAAGACAAAGCGGCTTCGGCGACGATGGCATTGGCAATTTGCACAGTGAAAATAACTAAAATGGGTGACAAGGTATTTGGTAGGATATGGCGAAACATGATGCGCTTAGAGCTAATACCCATTACGCGAGCGGCATCAACGTATTCCTTTTGTTTTTCGGCTAACACGGAGGCGCGAATGGTGCGTGCAAAAAGTGGCCATTCAGTTAACCCGATCACCAATATCAAGATGATCATGGCAAGTTGTTGGTATAGCGCAATACCAAACAGAGACTGAAAAATGGCCAAAAATACAATTGCCACCATCATGTTAGAGAAGGACAGCTGAATGTCCGCGCAACGCATTAAAAAATTATCAATGCGTCCGCCCAAATACCCTGCAATTAAGCCAATACAGATGCCGAGAGTCGCTTGGATCAATACCGCACAAATGCCGATTGTTAAGGACAGTCGTGTGCCGTATAAAATGACAGATAAGAGATCACGTCCTTGCGCATCGGTACCCAATAAAAAGCGTTCGTCTCCGCTTATCCAGCTCGGTGCAATCTCGGCGTTCATGAGATCCATAAAAGCGGGATCGGCAATATCGAAAGGGGCAACCAACGGAGCCAATAACGCAACAAGGCAGTAAAATAGAAAAATAATTAACGCCAAAATGGCCAGTTTGTCGCCGACAAACCCTGACCAAACATGATGCCAGCGACTGCCAGGAATGGGATGAATAAAGTCTTTTTTGGTGTACTTCATAATCCATGACTCGCTAAGCGTACGGTAGGGTTGACTAAACCATAGATTAAATCCACCAAAGTGTTGGTAATGACAAATATGCCTCCGACAACAATCAAATAAGCGGAAACAAGTGGGGTATCGACTCGGTTAACGGCGTCCATGAATAGAAATCCCATGCCAGGCCATTGGAAAATGGTTTCGGTCAAAATGGTGTAAGCAACCAAGGTGCCGGCTTGGATGCCGCCGACGGTGATAACGGGTAGCATGGTGTTTTTAAGGGCATGCTTAAAATATATGCGTGGTGCTGATAGGCCTTTTGACCAAGCAAAGCGTATGTATTCTGATTGCAAAACCTCCATCATTTCGGCTCGGATTAAGCGAACGAAAATAGGCATTAAGGCAATGGCAAGGGACAGGCTAGGAAGAAGTAAGTGTTTTAAACCATCCTTTGTAAAAAGACCGCTGTGCCATAAACCAAAAATTTCTGTGGTTTGGCCTCTTCCAAAGCTGGGCGCCATATTCAGTTCAATGGAAAAAACATAGACCATCAGAATGGCAACGATGAAAATAGGCACAGAGAGCCCAATAGAGCTAACAATCATTAACAAACGGGAGAGTAGGTGTCTGGGTTTAATTGCCGCTAAAACACCGCAGGGAGTGGCAACAAAAATAATGATTAAGATGGCGCAAAAGGCCAGCTCTAGTGTAGCTGGTAGTTTGTTAAGAATGACATCTAAGGCTGGCTCTTTGTAGTAATAGGATGTGCCTAAGTCACCGTGAATAGCACCCTTGGCAAAGCGCCAATATTGGCTAAAGAAACCATCGTTTAAGCCCAGTTCATTGCGAAGTTGATTGCGCTCTTCTGGCGATACTGTCATACCAACCATTTGCTGCACTGGGTCGCCTAGTTTGTCTTGTATGGCAAAGCTGATGATGCTGATAATGATCATAACAAAACAAGCCTGCACCAAGCGACGGAGCAAAAAAATCAACATGGAATGAGACCTTTCACGATTACTGCGCTCTCCAATACTTTGTTAAAAACAGACTCAAAATGCTCATTTATAACCCATGGACTCGGCTTTGGCTTTCTGCGTCGCTCTAACACCAGCACCCATGTAGGTGTCCGCTTTTTCGTCTGTTCTTGCCTCATCTTGGCTTCGCTCGTGACATCGTGCAGAGGTCTCATGGGAGAATGTTATTCCTTTTTGTCTTTGCTATTGTCATTTTTTTCATTACTTTTTGAACACATAATCCCGCAACATATTTTGGATGTTTACGGTGTTTCAATGAATAAATCGCCTAAATGTGGGTAGTTTTGGTCATTCACTATGTCTTGTATTTTGACATTGTCTTTTGCCGCCCAAATGAGCGATTGCCAATACAGCGGAACAACGGCTGCATCCTTGTCGAGCGTTTTTTCTATTTGTTGTAAAAGACGCAAGCGTCTTTCAGGGTTCATTTCTCGATTTGCTTGGCGAATATCATCGTCGATACTGGGCTGGCAATATTCGCTGGCATTATAAGCGCCTAGGCCTGTTTTGGCATCCGCACAGGCGATAATAAATTCAAATAAGTTGTTTGAATCCATGGTGTCTGATTGCCAACCCAGCATCATCATATCGGCACTGCGGTTATCAAACTCTTTAAAGTATTGTGCTTTAGGCAGTGTTTTTAAATCCACCGTGATATTGATGCGAGCCAGCATCGCTGTAATAGCTTGAGCGACTTTTTCATCATTCATGTAGCGGTTGTTTGGTGCCATCATGCTGATACGAAAACCTTTTTCGTAGCCTGCCTGCTTCATCAAATCCAGCGCCTTAGAGACATTGTATTCAGGCTCTAGGTCATTAATGTGCCCCAAAAATCGATCAGGACTTAACTGACCAGCGGGTGTGGCATAACCTTTTAGGATTTTTTCCACAATGAGTGGTTTGTTGATGGCTAGGTTGATGGCTTTCCTGACTCTAACATCTTGGAATTCTACACGGCGTTTTTGGTTCATGTGCAGCAATAAAATACGTGTACTCGGCAGGGTTACCAATTGTATTCCTGGCATTTTCTTGGTGCGTTCCATGTCTATAGGTGATACGGGGAAAATAAAATCCACATCACCAGAAAGCAATGCAGCCAGTCTAGTCGAGTCCGCATGAATGGGCGTTAGGATAATATGGTCGACATTGCCAACGGTATCTTTATCCCAGTAATTGGGGTTGCGTTTAAGTTCCATACGGCTGCCCAGCTCGCGATTAATCAGTATGAAAGGACCTGTGCCGGACACATTGCTGGAGGCAAACGTTTCGCCATATTTAATGATTTCGTCATGGCCTTGGTAAAATGCTTTATCAAGGGGGAAAACATAGGTCATTATGTTAAGTAACAAGGGATTCGTATAAGTGGTATGGACATCAACGGTATATTCGTCAACCATGGAGACCGAGTCTATGGTGTCGAACATTGCTCGAAAATCCGGGGATCTCTTTAAGCGTTGAATGGTGTAAACCACGTCTTTTGCCGAGAAGGTATTACCATTGCTAAAAGTAACATCCTTACGTAGGTAAAAACGCATGGTTTGAGCATCGAGGCGCTGCCATTTTGTGGCTAAACGAGGCTCGAACTGACCGTTTTGCTTCCACCGCAACAGTGGATCGAAAACAAGATGAGAAAACTGTAAGGTACTTTCAGACAGCTGTTCATGTGGATCCAATGAAACAGGATCTGCGTCAAACGCCATTCTGAGTGTTGTAGCTGCCGCCTTGTTCCATAATATGAGCGCTAAGCAACAAGCTATAATAACCTTTATTTTCATTCTCTCTGTCTCTTTATTGGGTATGGCTTACAGAAGACGATAGTGTGTTTTTATCAAACCATATTGACACAGTTTAGGTAGTCGAGCGGAAATCCTGACCATATAGACCACTCTGCATTTTTGCAAAAAAATGAGTAAAAAGACAGTAAGACTATTTTGTTTTGTCATATTAAGTGCGAAATGTGTTCTATTTGGATGATCTGATCAACGTGATAGGTAAATATGAATTATTTTGCGCATCTGCACATTGCCTCAATCACTCACACTTCTTGGGTTGGCAATTTGTTAGGAGATTTTCCTGTCGAGCCGACAAATTTAGATGCAGACTTACTGGCGGGCTGGCGATTGCATCAAAAAGTCGATGTGATGGTGGATCAGCATGAAGCCAGTGTGTTGTTTCGTTCGATGGAACGAAAGGGGCGTCGTCGATTTGCTGGGATAGTGCAAGACATCGTGATGGATTATTGGTTAATTCAATATTGGCAAGATTTTAGCTCCCAAGCTTTGCCAGCATTTTGTGAACAGGCCGTTCTGGGGTTGGTGCAGGACAAGGAGCGAAGCCCTGACCGTTTAAAAAATATGATTCACTCTTTAGAGCGTGAAAATTGGTTGTCTAATCTAGGTACCCAAGAAGGGGTTGAGAAGGCGATTCACTCTATCATGCGGCGTTGGCAGCATGGCGCTCATTTACAGGGCTTTGTGGATGAATTGCCTGCTGTCATTGCACAAGCAGAGGCGCCATTTTTGCGCTTGTATCCTGACTTGCTTGACTATGTGCAGCAAGAAGTAAAAAACGTGGTATGAAAAAACAATGAAAAAAACCGAGGCCACACACAGCCTCGGTTAAATGGATCGATTCGTGACGCAAATCACTGCGATCCGATCGAGAGAACAACCATATAAACGTTGTAAGCTCAGTGCAGATTCTTTGCTTTCGTTTATATGGAGTGAAGGAGTATAGGGCGTTTGTTATGTGTCGCCTTGATTTGGATCAGATTAAAGTGTGTTACTTAAATTAAAGAGTATTTTCTCTATCTTGAGAAGAACTTATGGTAGAATCCGCCACCGAAAAAGACTTGGTTAAAATGGGAGTGTTAGGTTGAGCGTTCAGTGGTATCCAGGGCACATGAATAAAGCGCGTCGAGAAATCGAAGAGGTCATGACGCAAGTAGACATCGTGATTGAAGTGTTGGATGCCCGCATTCCTGATTCCAGTCAAAATCCTATGCTTAATACCTTGCGTGGTGATGTCCCCGTACTGCGGTTGCTGAATAAAAAAGATTTAGCGGACAAATCTCGTCTAGACTTATGGTTAGAGCACTGGCGTGGCAGTGAAACGGTGTTAGCGCATCCGTTTTCCACTTTGGATAAAGCCGACGTGGCGAAAGTCAGCCAATGGGTGAGCCAAATGGTTCCCCACAGAGGCAGTGCTGAAAAGCCGATTCGAGCCATGATTGCCGGTATTCCCAATGTTGGTAAGTCGAGTTTGATGAATGCTTTATTAGGACGTCGTGTTGCAAAAGTAGGTGACGAACCCGCGGTGACAAAGTCGCAACAAAAGCTGAAAGTGACGAATGGTTTTCAGATATTGGATACGCCGGGTATTTTATGGCCGAAAATTGAAAACCCTGATGCCAGTTATCGCTTGGCTGTTACGGGTGCCGTTCGTGCTACCGCTATTAATTATGAAGACGTTGCCTTGGTGGGTTTGACGTTTTTTATTGCCGACTATTTAGACTCTCTTGTGACGCGTTATAAGTTAAAAGAGATTTCAGCGGACCCCTACGAGGTGCTCAAAGTTATTGGTTCCAAGCGCGGGGCGTTACGGGCTGGTGGTAAAGTCGACATGCACAAAGCGGCAGAAGTCTTTTTGAATGATGTTAGAACCGGTGCGATAGGGCCTTATGTCATGGAAACACCGGAAATGATTGCGCACGAAGAACGTTTGGTTGAAGAAGCAAAAGCGAAAAAAGAAGCCGAACGACAAGCAAGGTTGGCGGCAGCTGTGCCGCAACGACAACAGGCGAGTAATCGAGCTTATCGGGATGCGCAAGTAATGGATCAAACTGAATTAACCGATCAGGCTCAAACTATTAAGCAAGATGAGAACACAGATGACAAACAGTGAGGTTCACGGTCATGGATTATGAAATTGCCTTTGATCAGGACGAAAATGTTTATCGTATTTATACGGGATACGAGTTTGCCGCCATTGGCGAATGGGTTTCCGAATATGTGCGGGATTTGGAGAGTATTCAGCGGGTGCTGATGGCGGCTCGTTTAGCGGAAACAGCGAAAGAAGTGACGGAGTTTAAACACGGTCCTTTTGATGTTGTGTTAAGTGAAGAGGGCGTCTCAGTTTCGAGGCAGATAGACCTAGATTCAGCCGAAGAAGAGATAAAGGCGATGTTTGATAGTCAAGAAAGCTTCTATCAAACTTCGACCGATGGTATTCAAGCGGAATGTGGTTTAGACGACTTAATTGATTTAATTGAAAATTGGCACGAAGTACTACAATAGCCTTAACGTGTTAGGGTAGTTGTTCCTTGCGCTGGCTGGGTTTACACTAGTGCTTGTTTATTTTTTACGTTTTTAGGGAGCCGATATGCTCATCGAATTGGAAAAAGCCCGCACTCGAAATAATGTTGTTCGCATTTTTCGTGAGGAATTGGATGGACCAGATAGCTGGACTGACGGTTTTGTTGTGGATGCCAACGAAGAAATGGTTTTGCTCCAATTGGTGGATGACAGTGTTCGTCTTAATGGCTACCAAATCCTCTTTTTGGAAGATATTAGCGACTTTGCTCACCCTGCTCCCTTTAATGATTTTCAAAAGAAAGTCTTAGAGCTTCGCGGCGAAGTAGTAACGGATCCTGAAGTAGAGCTTGATGACTTGGCGGTGTTGCTGATTGACATCAGTGAAGAGTTTGGGCTCGTTACCTTGCACCGTGAAGAGGTGGAGCCTGACAGTTGCGAAATCGGCCGTGTTGTTCGTGCTGATGCAGTGACGTACGAGCTAGAAGAAATTGGCTCTGATGCCCGTTGGTTTGACGATACCTTTGAATACGATCTGTACGATATAACGCGTATTGAATTCGGTGGCGCTTATGAAGATGCGTTGTTACTAGCGAATGACGCCATGGGCGATGATGCCTACGAACGTTCGGACGAATACCCTGACGACGGTATTGTAGACGAAGATTAGTGACCTACTCTTTTTCTATTTCATAGTAAAAACGCCTTAACGGGCGTTTTTTTATTTATATTGTTGTATTTATGTTGTTCTATTAAGTGATGGTGACGGTTTTGGGTGACGTGTTGTGCGAATGAAACGAAATAGAAAAATAGGAAGCTTTTTTATGTCTCGATGGGTAACCCTTCTTTTAGTGATAATACTCGTTTCTGGTTGCGCGGCTTACGCCACTCATCAATTCGATAATGCTTTTGGCGCGCAGAATGCGGCTAATCGTGCTGCTGATGTGAGTGAAGAAGAGGCGGTTTTTTATAATGAGCAAGTAAGGCCTATCTTAGACAGCCGTTGTGTGTCTTGTCACGCTTGTTACGATGCGCCTTGTCAGTTGAAGTTGACGGCCGTAGGTGGGATTGAGCGTGGAGGTTCGAAAGAGCTTGTTTATGATGGTACTCGCTTATTGGCGTCCTCTCCAACGCGTTTGTTTATTGATGCAAAAAGTACAGATGAATGGCGGGCAAAAGGATTTCATCCTGTTTTAAACGAACGTGAGCAATCTCCGTCAGCAAATTTGCAAGGTAGCTTATTGTATCGTGCGGTTGCCCTACGCAAGAAACAGGGAGATTTTACCCAACCGATTTTACCTGACAGCTATGATTTCTCACTTGCTCGTGATCAGCAGTGTGTTGGTATTGAAGAATATCAGCAATTTGAAAGAGATTACCCTAATTGGGGGATGCCTTATGGTCTGCCTGCGTTAAGTAACAATGAATACGATGTGTTAACTCGGTGGTTAGCGCAAGGCGGTAAAATGCCCGAGGCCAAGCCTTTGCCCGCTAAACTGCAGCAACAAGTAGCTCTGTGGGAGTCGCGGTTGAATGGTGACGATCTCAAAGGAAGATTGGTTTCACGATATATTTACGAGCATCTTTATTTGTATAGCCTTTATTTGGGTGAGGGGGGATCTGATGAAAGTGAGGCGTTTCGTTTCCAGTTAGTGCGTTCTAAAACGCCACCAGGAGAGCCGATTGATCGCATTGCCACGCGTCGTCCTTATGATGCGCCGGGTGTGGAGCATGTGTATTACCGACTCTGGGCCGACCCTGAAGTCAAGGTTCAAAAAAATCATATTCCTATGCAGTTAGATGAGGCGCGATACGCTCGTTGGCAGTCTTATTTTTATGGAGAGGATTATACGGTTACTAGAGATCCAGGTTATGCACCTGAAGTCGCGACGAACCCGTTTAAAGCTTTCCGTGACATTCCTGCTTACGGGCGTTACCGTTTCCTGTTAGATCATTCACAAAAAACCATCATGTCTTTTATTAAGGGGCCTGTTTGCCGTGGGCAGGTTGCTGTGAATGTTATTAATGAGCAGTTTTGGGTGTATTTTCTGGACCCTGAGATTGCTTACAACAAAGGGTCTGCTGATTATTTAGAAGATCAAGTACAGAACTTAGATTTGCCCGCAATTGGGTCAAGTAACACCTTGTTACCTACGTCTTGGGTGACGTTTTCTGAGCAACAGAAATCTTATTTGTCTGCTAAGGCAGCATTGATTGAAACAGAAGTTGGCAAGACGATTCCTTTAGATTTGAGTGTTATCTGGGATGGCGATGGAAATAATCAAAATGCCGCGTTAACGGTTTTTCGTCACTTCGATAATGCCTCTGTCGTAAAAGGGATGGTGGGTCAGCACCCTAAAACGGCTTGGGTTATCGATTACCCTTTATTGGAGCGTATTCATTATTTGTTAGTGGCTGGATTTGATGTGTATGGCAATGTGGGTCATCAATTAGTGACTCGCTTGTATATGGATTTCTTACGAATGGAAGGGGAAATGAATTTCTTGCTTCTGCTGCCCAAAGAAGATCGTGAGTCCATCCGACAATATTGGTATCGAGATGCCAATCAAACCATCAAAGATTATATTTTCAGCGATTACATAAAAGTGGATAGTCAATCTCAAATCGAATACAGCACAGACGATCATCAGTCTGAGTTGTATGAGAAACTCAGACACAAGCTGGCTGCAGTGTTGGATCATGGTTATGACTTAGAGCAGAGCAAGTTATCAGCGGAACAAATTAAAGCCTTGTATCGACTTCAGTCTGTCCGTGGCGGTGGTTTGGTGCACTTGCCTAATGTGGCTACTGTGTTGGTGACACAACAAGGCGTACCGTTGGAAGTGATTAGTATGATACACAATAAAGCCCACGCCAATATATCAAGCTTGCTGGATGAAGAGGCGGCTCGATTGCCGGAAGAGGATGGTGTTACCTTGGTAAAAGGTGTGCTGGGCGATTATCCGAACGTTTTAATGCAGGTAGAAGAAAGTGAACTGATTGCCTGGGCAGATCAGGTGGCGAATCTTAAAACACAAGCGGACTACTCAAGTCTTCTTGATAGCTTTGGTATCCGTAGAACGCATCCTAATTTTTGGTTCGTCAGTGATGCAATCGGTAATCTAAACGCGATAGATCGCCCCAGAGAGAGCGGTATACTGGATTATAATCGCTTAGAAAATAGATAGAGGCGTTGTTTTTTTTGCTAAGAGTGTTGGAGCGTTGTTGGCTTTTATTAGAATGGGTTGGCAGCGCTTCTGCATTTTGTGCATGATTGTTGGCTTGTTCTCTGTCGAAATGCTCCCAAATAGCGGTTATGTTCTTTATAACCTGATTATTGGGTAAGCATTATGATTCCTTTTTCTATTCTTGATTTAGCCCCTGTTGCAGAGGGGTACTCTGTTGCTGATTCTTTGAAGATGAGTCGTCGAATGGCCATTGCTGCAGAGGAAAATCAATTCGCACGTTTTTGGTTGGCTGAGCACCATGGTATGGCAGGCGTTGCTAGTTCCGCGACATCTGTGGTGTTGTCTTATATTGGGGCGGCCACCTCCACGATTCGTATCGGTTCAGGTGGTGTTATGCTGCCCAATCATTCTCCATTAGTGATTGCGGAGCAGTTTGGTACCTTGGCGGAATTGTATCCTGGCCGAGTGGATTTGGGGTTGGGTCGAGCGCCGGGGACGGACATGCAGACGGCACGTGCTTTGCGTCGCAACATGGAAGCCTCTGTCGATAGTTATCCAGACGATGTTTTAGAATTGCAGCGCTTGCTTGGTCAGAGCGTTCAAGGTGTGATGGCGGTTCCTGGTTACAATACGAATGTCCCCCTTTGGATGTTGGGATCAAGTCTGTATAGCGCTCAAGTGGCAGCCGAGTTTGGTTTGCCTTATTCTTTTGCGTCGCACTTCGCACCGGATCAATTGATTCAAGCGTTGACGGTCTACCGTCGAAACTTCAAAGCGTCTGAACAGCTTGCCAAGCCTTATACCATGGCGGGTGTGATGGCTGTCGTGGCGGATACGGATGAAGAGGCAAAGTACTTGTTCACGTCGGCTCAGCAGCAATTTGTTAATTTGCGTCGTAACCGAAATGTGCCTTTTGCAAAGCCTGTCGATACTATGAACAATATTTGGTCACCAAGTGAAAAGCACATGGTTGATCATATGTTGCAGTATGCCATGGTGGGGTCTAAAGAAAGCGTCGCGTTTCAATTGATGAGTTTTCTAGAATTAACGAATGTGGATGAGCTTATTGTCTCCATGCCAATCCATGATGCGGAAGCGAGATTGAAATCCCTACGCCTAATGGCTGAGATTAGAGACAGTTTTTAAGCTTTCAAAAGCAATAGCCGATAAAAAAACCACTGAACTTTGCTCAGTGGCTTTTTTTTTACTGATCGTATGGTGACGGATCGCCCGCGACAGGTTGTGTTTTAAAGCGTCTGTGTGACCAATAATATTGCTCTTTTTTTGGCTCAATAACGGCTTGCATCAGCTCATTTATTCTTGTCGCGTTTTCAACATCATCTTGGCTAGGGTAGTTTTCCACTTCAGTCAAACTAAGGTGATAGCCATTTTCTGTTCTGCCGTAATCATAAAGCACTACTGGCGCATTGGTCATATTTGCGATGCGACCAATATGAGCAATGGTGGCACATTGTCTGCCATAGAAAGGCGCGAAGACAGAGTTTCTGCGGCCGTAATCTTGATCAACTGCGTACCAGACGGCTTTGTTTTGTTTGAGTGATTTCAGCACTTCTCGCATGTTTGTACGTTCAATGGTTTTGGAGAAAATGGCTTTCCGTTGACGCTCCATCACCCAATTCATAACAGGATTGGTTTGTAATTTGTAAATGGGATGAGCATCGACAAAGCGGGGCATTTGACTGCCACAAATATCCAATGAGGAAAAGTGACCACTTATTAATATGCAGCCTCGTCCTTTCGCTAAGACGCTGTCTATCACTTCTTGGCCTTCAAAGGTAACACGAGACTGGAATTTGCTAGGGCCTTGGAACCAAGATGAGAACGTCTCGATAGTGCCTTTGCCCATACTTTCAAAATGTGCCTTAGTCAGAGCTTTTCTATCGGTCTCGTTCATATCTGGATAGCATATTTTTAAGTTAACATCGCAGATGTGTCGACGTCTCTTAGCAATGGCATGAAGTGTACGACCAAGATATTTACCAAGTTTCTGTTGTAGTGCCCAAGGCAAAAAACTCAGTGCGTAAGCGATTCCCATCGCAAACCAGCTTAACCAGTGTTTTGGGCCAAGGTAATGAGTAATGCTTTTGTCTAGAGTTGATATTTTTTTAGCCATGATAGCCTTCCAAAAAGGTGCGCCACTGCGCATCGGAAACATTGAATTGAGTATAGAGATTGGATTCCTTATCCAACGATCGCTTTAAGCGGTCGATATTGGCTTGTTTCCATTGTGTGTTGTGTGTTCTTTGTTCGCACTTGTCGAAATCAATCAGCCAAACCTTGCCGTTTTGATCGACCATGATGTTGTGACAATTTAAGTCAGAGTGGTAAATGCCTTCGTCGTGGAAGCGTTTCACGACGGCCCCTATTTCTTGCCAGTTTACAGTGGTGCTGTTCCCTGTTTTGATTATATCAAAAAGATCCTGTGCGTTTTCGATGGTCTGCGTTAATAGCTCACCTCGATAAAAGCCTTTATTGAGGGTATATAAGCCACCGATAGGTCGAGGAACCGGTAATCCTATTGAGCACATATATTCTAATAAGCTCAGTTCAAGCCATGGGCGAGTGTTTTTTTGTCCCGTAAAGAAAAAATGGCTTTTATTAAATTTTGCGATCAGTCCGCCGCGACGATAACGTCGTATGACAAACTGTCCAAATTGACTGTTAATAAACCAGACAGCGCCTCGGCCATTGCCTGTACCGATTAATGCTTGTTGTGATTGCCAGAACCTTGGGTCAAACCAAGTGCTTGATAATGGCAATGTCTGGTCACTTTTTAAGAGTGTCATACTGGGCGATATTCTGATGGCTTCTGGCATTTTGCTCGCTTTACATAGGATGGTCTTTATCGCGTCTACAAATTAGGACACATTCAAGGGGGACTATTCTATAATACTTGCCACGTTTAAGCAGCCCTATGAGGAACGCATGCAGCAAGAGTCATTACAGGAAACGCCAGTCCAACATTTGGCCGTGGTTAGATTATCCGCGTTGGGAGATGTGTGTCATGCCATGGCGGTGGTGCAAGCCATTATAAAGTCTAATCCAACTGTACAGGTGACTTGGGTAACGTCGCCTTTGGAGGCCAATTTAGTGCGTTTGTTAGAGGGTGTGCGTGTGGTGGTTTATGACAAAAAAAGTGGTTTGTCTGGACTGCTGGCATTGCGCTCGCTATTTCGTGACCAAACGTTTGATGTTTTACTGCATTTGCAGTGGTCTCTAAGGGCGAGTCTAGTGTCTCGTACAATAAAAGCAAAAAGGCGTATTGGTTTTGCGCTCTCTCATTCTCGTGAGAAACAGCATTGGTTCGTTAATGAATACGCGCCTGAGCCTAAAGGAGAACACGTTTTAGATTCTTTTTTGTCCATTGCAAGTGTGCTGGGCGTGACGTCGCCAGTATTGCCATGTGAATTGGTCTTGCCTGATGCGAACTTAAAACTGCCTGAACGTTATGTGGTGATTAACCCTTCAGCGTCGAAGTCGGAGAGAAACTGGACGGTAGAAGGGTATCAAGCGGTCATTGAGCGCTTATTGATAAAAGGTATTTGTCCTGTAGTGACAGGTGGGCCTTCTTCGGCCGACGCCATCTTTGCTCAGGCGATTATTGCAAACCGATCTGATCAAGTGATTAATTTGGTTGGTAAGACACCCTTGGCTATGATGCTGTCAGTATTAAAAGGTGCGTCATTGGTCGTTAGCCCTGATACGGGGCCAGCACACATGGCAACATTGGTTGGGACTCCCGTTCTTGGTTTGTATGCGCATTCTAATCCCCAGCGAACCGGTCCTTATCGAGATTTAGAGAACGTCGTGAGTGTGTATGAAGAGTTGGCTACGAAAGAATATCAAAAGCCACTCTCCGAATTGCCGTGGTCAACACGCGTGCATGACCCTAAAGCCATGCAGCATATTGCCATTGATCGTGTGCTTGCGGTGCTGGATAGGCTTATTTAATAAGATTATCTAGTAAGAGACTGTTCAGCCAATTTTAGATCTAAGGTTGCTTTAAGCAGCTTATATAGCTTGATTGAAGCGTCTATTTCTTCTTTACGGTTGGTCAAACTTTCGATGTTCAAGCCGAGTGGAACACCAAGTGGCAGTGCCGTTTCAATGATTTGCTCTAAAGCATTGCGACAAATCTTGATGGATTCTTCCAGCGGCGCTTGTGCATCCAAAATACGGTGCTTAGTGGCATCGGGTACGGAAATGCCTAACCATTCCATGAATTCCAATGTTTTTGCGCTGCCGCATGGGGTGAAGGTTAAAATGATGCGTTTAGGTGTTTCGCCTTTTTCTTTGCAGGTTCTGGCGTAGCGGCTTATTAAGTCTGCTGTGGCTTGATGGTTATAAACAGCCTGCGAAATGAAAAATTCACATCCAGATGCTGTTTTTTTCAATAGACGTAAATGTTCATCACCTTTTTTTGCATGTCGCTCTGCGATGGTAACACCGCCTAAGTTAAACGCGTGGGGTGATGCTTTTAATGTGTCGTAGGCGTGTGGTAAGGGCAATTTAATATCGCCCGTTGAAGAAGGTGAGCCCACCAATACGAGATCGCGAATGCCGTATTCTTCCCATGCTTCTGTCAGCCAGCCAGAGAACTCCTCTGAACTGCGTGAAGAGACAGACTTGTAGGTAATGACGGGTTTACCTGATTGTTGGTGAAGGCGTTTTGACCAAGCGCGAGGATCGTGTGTTTCCATAAAAGGAAAAGGGCGTGGTTTGTCAATGCGGCTGGTTTCATCTTGAATGTCATAAACGATCAAACCATCGACGTCGATATTCTCAAGGCGCTCAAGCAGCTTTTGGCTGACTTGCTCTAGTTGCTCCTCTACTAGAGAGGATTTTGGTGGCGTAGTGCCAATAAAGTAAACGCCTCGACTCGGGTCTTGAAACTTGCTTGCTAATTCCGATTTCATAATGTCACACTCTAAATAGACGAGGCAGATAATGTGTTTCTGCGTCTCGTGATGTTTGTTCGTTAGGGCTATTCTAACAGTGAAATGAATTCAAGGCGTTGCCTGCAAGTTGAATAATATTATTGATGAAGTGAAGGTCTTTAATCTTATTTGAAACTGAGTAGGCTAAGCTTCAGTGTAAGTGAGAAAACTGATGTCAAATATAGAGTTAAAAGGCCTTTCTGAGGCAGCCGCTTCTGGTTTGCCGCCCGTTCATACTTGGGCGCCCCCTTTTTGCGGTGATATTGATATGGTGATTAAAGCGAATGGCGAATGGTGTCATGAAGGCGGTAAGATTAAACGTTCCTCGATGGTAACGATGTTTAGCCGCATTCTGTGGTTTGAAAACGGTGAACACTTTTTAGTGACGCCTGTTGAAAAAGTTCGAATCCAAGTGGAAGATGCGCCTTTTTTCATTAACCGTTGGCAATGGGTTGAGACGGAATATGGTCGGGCGATAGAATTTACGACACAAACTGAGGACGTCTTAGTGCTTGGGATTGACTGCGATATGTGGATGGATTTCTATAAGGAAGAAGAACGGCCCTATGTTTCCATGCGCTATGGCATGAAGGCACTGGTAGGTCGAAATGTGTTTTACGCTATTGCTGAGTATCTTACCCAGGTTGCAGCGCCAGAGGGAAGCGGTATGGGCATAATAAGTGCGGGGAAAAGCTATCTTTTAATGCAAGAGACATAACGAATTTCGGGTGGTCTAGGTTATAATGCGCGAATTCAACGCGACGTCTTGATCGCGTCATATTTTTACTTTTAAAGGGGTGTTTGTTTGTTATTCGAAGAATTTGGTTTTGATAATCGCATTTTAAAGTCCATTGGCCATTTAGGGTTTGATGAGGCAACGGAAATTCAAGCTCGTGCGATTCCAGAAGCTATGGCTGGGCGAGACTTATTGGCGTCATCAAAAACAGGTTCAGGAAAAACGCTCGCCTATCTTTTGCCTGCTTTGCATCGTGTTTATAAGAAAAAAGCCTTATCTAAGCGTGATCCTCGCGTGGTGGTTCTGGTTCCGACTCGTGAGTTAGCCAAGCAAGTATTTGGTCAGCTAAGACTCTTGTTAGCAGGTAGTCGCTTTACCTCTATTCTTATTCAAGGTGGTGAGAACTTTAACGATCAGCATAAGTCATTGCAGAAAGACCCACATTTTATTGTTGCGACGCCAGGTCGTTTGGTGGATCACCTAAAGCAGCGTCATGTTTTTTTAGAAGGACTTGAATTGCTTATTCTGGATGAAGCGGATCGCATGTTGGATTTGGGCTTTGCTGACGCCATGCGAGCCATTAACGCGGCCGCCAGTCACCGTCAGCGCCAGACGTTGTTTTTCTCTGCGACGCTGGATAATACCGAAGTCAGTGTCATTGCTGGTGAATTATTAAGAGAGCCTTCGCGTGTTGCTGTTGGTCAGGGGTTTGATGAGCACACGGATATTTCTCAGCATGTGTTGTTGTGTGATCACTTGGATCATAAAGAAGCGCTTCTAAAGCATTTATTATTGAGCCAAGCGCTTAAACAAGCGATTATTTTTACCGCTACGAAAAGCGATACCGTGCGTTTATCTGAAATGATTGCTGGGTGGGGACTAAGTACACAGGCTTTAAATGGCAACCTTTCTCAAAGCGCTCGTAATAAAACCATGGAAAGTTTTGCCAAAGGTCAGTTTGATGTATTGGTCAGTACCGATGTCGCTTCTCGTGGTTTGGATATTGCCAGTGTGTCTCATGTGTTTAATTTTGATTTGCCAAAGCAAGCGGAAGAGTTTGTGCATAGAACGGGGCGTACAGGACGTGCTGGTTTTAAAGGCGATGCTTATTCGCTGGTTGGTCCAAAAGATTGGGTGAATTTCAAAGCAATCGAAGCTTTCTTACAAAAAACCTTTATAGCCGAGTCTATAGAAGGACTCGAGCCGACGTTTAAGGGCTTACTTCCACCTAAACCTGTTCGTCAAGAAACGAAGAAGGGGAATGTCAAAACGCCAACTAAAGCGCCTAAAAAGACAAATAAAAAGCCAGCTGGTAAAGCTCGTTTCCATGATAATCAACAGGACGGTTTTGCTGCTTTTAAATTACCGCCTAAGCGTTTTGCGACATCGGAAGTGACCAGTGATGAAGATGAGTAATCTGATTAGTATTGCGTAACATTATTGTGAACGCAGAACTATAATAATTGACAGGTGAGCCATTTTCACGCTATTGATTAGAGAAAGTGTAGAAATCTTTCTTTGCCTTTCTTATCTATTGGAGATGAGCTTATTAATCGTTTGCCGCCATTAAATTCATTAAAGTGTTTTGAATCTGCCGCTCGTCATGGCAGTTTTAATAAAGCAGCCAAGGAATTGTCTGTAACACCTTCTGCGATTAGTCATCAAATCAAAGGCTTGGAAAGTTTTCTAGGTCTTGAGTTGTTTCGGCGTACTAAACGTAAGGTTATTTTAACGGAAGCGGGTGAGTCGTATTTAAAACCAATAAAGAGTATTTTTGAGCAGTTGGAGAACGCGACCTCTGAGCTCAAGAGCAAACAAAAGTCTGGGTCGTTGCGATTAGCAGTTGCCCCTGCTTTTCTGACTCGTTGGCTGATGCCCAGAATGGAGCGTTTTCAAGAGCGTTATCCTGATATTCAGATAGAAATTAGTTCTTCCACGGGGTTGATTGATTTCTCTGCCAATGACATAGATATGGCTGTGTACTTTGGTAGTGGAGATTGGGAAGACGTAGAGGCGCATTATTTGCGCCCGGCAAGATTGGCCCCGGTTTGTAATCCTCGCTTGATAAAACCTGATCAGCCTATTGTTAAGCCTGAAGACATGCGATTTTATCCGCTTTTGCATGTCACGAAACGAAAAGATGAATGGCATGATTGGCTCCAGCAGCATGATCTTGACCCAAAACTATTCCGTCGTGGCTTGATGTTTTCTAGTGGTTCATTAACCGCTGGGGCTGCGGCTCAAGGCTTGGGTATCTCATTAACCGATCCCGAATTGATCATGCCAGAAATAGAAGCTGGGACGCTTAAAGTGTTATTTAATCAGCATTTGATTACTAATCGTTCTTTTTATTTGGTGTATGAAAAGCGCCGTTCAGTTACCTCTGCTATGTCGGCTTTTAAAGAGTGGATAATCGAAGAGATGGTTGGTGGCACTAAAAACACATAGATATATTGTGAAATGTAGAAAGAAAAAACATATTTTAAAAACGGAAATGAGAACTTGTATATGAGCACTGGGTTAAAAGTAAATAGCTATTTTAATGATCAAGTAAAGTCTATTGCATTGGACAATGCGGAAGGCACATCAACTGTTGGTGTGATGGCGATTGGTGATTATGAATTTGGTACGAGTCAACGAGAGTATATGACCGTTGTCTCTGGTGCGCTGACGGTAAAATTGCCAGCGCAAGACGATTGGAAAACGTTTGGGAAAGGCGATACTTTTATTGTTGAGGCAAACCAAACCTTTCAATTGAAAGTGACGGAAATGACCGCTTACCTATGTCGTTATGAATAATACTGTTTTGTAAAAATTCTAAATAAAAAGGGCTGATTAAATCAGCCCTTTTTATTTTTCTGTTTTGATGGCTTGGCTTGGCTTAGCCACCGACCACATTAACGAGTAGCGTCACCTTATCACCAGGTTGAACGTATTTTTTACTGGTGACTTTCGGATTCCACTCACGGATATCATTAATGGATACCTTAAATTTATTGGCAACCACCGCCAACGACTCCCCTGATCTTATGGTGTAAATCACCTTCTTGATCACGCTGCGAGTGCTGTTTGTTTCTGTTTTTTCAGGCTCTAGCCAAACGACGAGCTTCTTTCCTGGCATTAACGGATCGCCCAGACCCATGTTATTCCAACGGGCAAGTGTTTTGGTATCCGTTTTATATTTATTGGCAATTAACCATAAGCTATCACCTGAACTGACGGTGTAGTTTATTTTAATTCGATTGCGGTTTGGTGCTTTGGATTGCTTGGCCAGCAAGCGTTGATGAGAACTTAACGTGTAGCTTTCAATGTTATTTCCGGCCACTGGGATCATTAGCTCTTGCCCAACGCGGATCATAGAGGAAGACATTTTATTAACGTCTTGCAGGACGTTGACTGTTGTATTGTGCTGTTTTGCCACTAAGAGTAAATTGTCACCTGCTTTTACTGAATAGCGAACCCAAGTTACTCGCTCTTTGCTGGGGATTTCTGCCAGCTTTGCTCTGAATCTTTTTGCCTTGGAAATAGGCATTAACAGTCGATGGGGGCCGTCTGGAGAGGTCGCCCATTGGTTGAAACCAGGGTTTAAAAGATAGACTTCATCAATACTGACATTTGCCATTTCGGCCGCTTGTGCTAGGTCTATCTGACCACCGACATTGACAACATCAAAGTAAGGTTTGTTCGGGATGGAATAGGTTGAGTAATTATACTTTTCTGGATCTTTAATGATCTTGGCAAGTGCTATTAGCTTGGGTACATAAGCTCGCGTCTCTCGCGGCAGGTCCAAGGACCAAAAATCAGTAGGCTTGCCCGCTTTTTGGTTCTTTCTGATGGCTCTCATCACCGTACCTTCGCCCGAGTTATAAGAGGCCAGGGCATGTAACCAGTTGCCATCAAACATCTTATGCAGTCGAGTTAAGTAAGCGATGGCGGCCTGAGTTGAGCCGATAATGTCACGTCGGCCATCATACCACCATGTTTGGTCCAATCCGTACATCTGACCGGTAGAAGGGATAAACTGCCAAGGCCCTGAAGCACGGCCATGACTGTAACCAAATGGATCAAAACCACTTTCTACAATAGGCAAAAGGGCAATCTCTGTCGGGATACCGGCTTTTTCTAGTTCTTCAACAATGTAATATAAATAGCGTTCACCACGCTTGGATACTCGGTCCAAATAAGAAGGATGAGAGCTAAACCAGCGCAGTTGAGAAGATAAGCGAGGACGATCTATATCAAGATCAAGCTGGTATCCTGCGCGAATTCTGTCCCATATATCGTCATGATCTCTTGGTTTTACTTCTGCAATAGGGAGTTCATCGGTGACGTCTTCATTGTCCTCAGCCGTCGATTCGACAGGGGGCACAGTGTCAATAAAACCTAATTGCTCAGTATCTGCTTCGGTAATATCACTGTCTTCTAAGGACTCTGCGAGGTCGTTTGAAGCGTTATCTTGTTCTATTTTTGAGGCGGTTTGGCAGGCGCTTAGGGTTAGGCTGACAAGGCAAATCCAGAATATTTTATATATCATGTGAGTCACAAAATTGAATAAAGTTTGGACATTTTAAGGGAGTATCGCGATAGGTCAACAAAAACTATCCTTGGCGCGTCTAACTTGGCTGAATGCGACGACAGAATTGTCGCTTGGATTTTCGTTAAGTTGTTGTGCTGCCTTCCTTTTTAAGGCCTTAATGTGGGTGCGTAAAAAGGGGTTAGTTTTTTTCTCAAGGCTTAATTTTGTTGGCAAAGTGGGCTGATTATTGGCACGTTTTGCTTGATTGGCACGATTGGCGTGTAAAAGTGCCTTATTGTTGGGCTCTAAAGAAAGGGCGAAACGATAGTTGGCTAAAGTATATTCGTGCGTCCCATAAATGAGTGTATCGTCAGGCAAACTCATGATGCGTGTCATTGCGGCCAACATTTGTTTTGGTGTTCCTTCCATAATTCGACCACAGCCACCTTTAAATAAGGTATCTCCGCTAAATAATACATTAGGACCTTGCGAACAAAAGTAGCACAAATGGTCTAGCGTGTGTCCAGGGGTAGCGATGACTTGAAAAGCGTTGTCGAATACTGATACTTGATCGCCATTGAATACAGGAGTCGTCACGAGATCCGTTAGGTGGTTTGGTCCATAAACATGACACGCAAAGTGTTGCTTTAGTTTACTGACGCCCCCAGTATGATCTTTGTGGTGGTGGGTGATTAAAATGCCTGCTAAGGTTTGGTTATATTCATGGCAATAGTTTAATACAACGTCGGCATCTCCTGGATCTACAGCCCAAATGGTGGAACTATCTTTATCTTGGATGATCCAGATATAATTATCCTGAAAAGCGGGAAGCGGAAAAATAGTCATAAGTTGTCTGCTTTATAGAGGCGGTGGTTGTTTATATGGCGTGTCTATAAAAATAAATACAGCGTCATACCGTTTAAAAAAGAGAATTCATTGTATGTTGGATGATCAATCAAGACAATTTTTTCAAAATTGGTACAAAACGAACCTAGGCGAGAGCGTGTTGCAGTTAGAGCGCAATGAGGTCGCAGCGGAACTCGATTCAGCGGTAGGTTACTATCTCGTCACACAATCACCGCTTAAAGATTTTTCTCTGCGGGACCATCGTTTGCGAGAAAGTATTTTAATAGCGCCTACTTTAGAGTTTGGTGCTCCGTCAAATACGGTGGTCGCGAGGGCCAGTGAGTTGCCTTTTGAAGCCGATGGCGTAGATGTCCATGTTTTTCACCATACTTTGGATATTTCGGCAACGCCTCACGATGATTTGCGAGAAGCAGCAAGAACCTTATTGCCAAGTGGGAAGTTAATCATTATTGGCTTTAACCCTTGGAGTGTCTGGGGATTTTGTCGTGTGTTTTCAAAAAAAGTGAAAGCGCCATGGTGTGGTCATTTTATTGCCCATCAGCGATTAGAGGATTGGCTAAAAGTAGCGGGTCTCACCTTGGAAACAAAGCGCTTTGTGTATTATCAACCGCCATTACAAAGTGGCAAATGGCGATCGCGTTTTGCTTGGGTGGATCGCATGTTTAAGCCGCTTAAGCTGCCCTTTAGCGGCATTTATGTCATGGTGGCAACAAAGCAAGTAAAACGCTTTATTCCACTAAAACCTCGTTGGTCTGGGGCTAGAGTCCGAGTGCCGCCTTTAACGAAACCAACAGTAAAAGAGATGAAAGAGTGAAAAAGGTTGTAATGTACACAGACGGTGCTTGTAAGGGAAATCCTGGTATTGGTGGTTGGGGAGCTTGGCTAACCTTTGGCGAGCATGAAAAACGTTTATGTGGTGGTGAGCAGGATACGACAAATAATCGTATGGAGCTCATGGGAGCAATAGAAGGGTTACGAGCATTAAAAGAAAAATGTGCGGTGACTTTGTATACGGACTCTTCCTATGTGCAAAAGGGCATCACCGAATGGCTAGCTGGCTGGAAACGAAAAGGGTGGATGACGGCCTCTAAACAGCCTGTAAAAAATAAAGACCTCTGGCAGGCCTTAGACGAACAATGCCAGTACCATGAAGTGACATGGAAATGGGTGAAAGGTCACGCGGGCATTGAAGGTAATGAAATTGCGGATCAATTGGCAAATAAAGGCATTGAGGAATTAAGGGCGCTATCATGAGACAGGTTGTGCTGGATACAGAAACAACGGGTATCGACCCAAAACAAGGGCATCGAATTATCGAAATTGGTTGTGTGGAAATGATTGGTCGTAAGTTAACCAATCGGCATTTTCATGTTTATATCAATCCGGACAGGGAGGTAGAAGAAGAGGCCTTTCGGGTTCACGGGATCAGTAATGAATTTCTTGCTGATAAACCTCGCTTTCATGAGATTGCTCAAGAGTTTTTCGATTTTATCAAAGGTGCTGAACTGATTATCCATAACGCGCCATTCGATATTGGCTTTATGGACCACGAGTTTGCACGCATTGGCGGCTATCCAAAAACAGCAGAGGTATGTGGTGTCTTCGACAGCCTAGTGTATGCTCGCAAGAAACACCCTGGGCAGAAAAATAACCTCGATATTTTATGTAAGCGTTATGGTATTGATAACTCCCATCGAGAATTACACGGAGCCTTATTAGACTCGGAAATTCTTGCTGATGTGTATCTACTGATGACGGGGGGGCAGACCAGTTTGGGGCTTGCTACTCATGCGGACTCAGACAGCAAAGAAGAGGGTGGCGTGGAAGCCATTCGTCGTTTTTCAGCTAATCGCCCAGCGCTAAAAATTATCCGTGCCAGCGAGAGCGAACTAAAAGCGCATGAAGAGCGTTTGGACTTAATCGACAAAAAATCGGGTCAGTCTCTCTGGCGAATTAAACATTAGCAAACAGAAAAAAACATCAATGTAAAAGCCCAGCAAACCTAATAAAAAAAGAACCCCCAATCTTTGGTTCAACAGATTGGGGGGTTCTTTTTTGTTGGTAGTATGATTTTATGTGGCTTATTGATTCATCAAAAAGCGTATTACAATAGGTAAACTACACATAATCCGCCAACGATGCTCAATACTATCGTATAGGGAAGAGCCATCCACACCATCTTGCCGTATGACAAACGTAATAGTGGTGCAATCGCAGAAGTTAATAGAAACAAGAAAGCGGCTTGACCGTTTGGCGTGGCAACACTGGGTAAGTTTGTGCCTGTATTGACGGCGACTGCTAAGGTGTCAAAATGTTCTCGAGTAATGGTACCAGCATCCAGTGCGGCTTTGATTTCATTGATATAGACAGTGGCTACAAAAACGTTATCACTAATAGCAGACAATAAGCCATTGGCAATAAAGAGCATGATAGGCTGACGATCTGTAGGCATCTGTAGCACTATGTCAATAACGGGCTGGAATAAATGCTGGGAGTGTATTACTGAAACCACAGTAAAAAATACCACTAATAATGCCGTAAAAGGTAGTGACTCCTCAAAGGCATGACCAATACGGTGTTCTTCAATAATGCCATTAAATGAGGTGAGTAAGACGATCACCATCAAACCAACCAGTCCTACTTCTGCAACATGGAAAGCAAGAGACAGAACGAGAATAATAGCAACGATGCCTTGAACAATAAGTTGTGCTTTGATTTTATGTGTGTGTTTTTGACTTTCTTCTTTTTCAAAATTGTTAAGAATGTCACGAACGGTATCGGGTAGCTGAGCACCATAGTCAAACCAAGCTGTTTTTTCTAATACGACGACCGTCAGTAGGCCACAGATCAAAACTGGCATGGAAACGGGGGCCACATTGAGGAAGAACTCCCCGAAGTTCCAACCAGCCACTTTCGCAATCAGTAAATTTTGTGGTTCACCGACTAACGTGGCGACGCCACCAAGAGCGGTACCAACCGCACCGTGCATTAATAAATCTCGTAAAAAAGAACGAAATTCGTTTAGGTCTTCGGCATTCACGGGCAAAATGGAGTCGTCCGTGCCATGGTCATGATTCTTATTAGAGCTCTGTCCGGAAGCGGCTTTGTGATAAACCGAATAGAAACCAACACCAACACTGATTAGAACCGCTGTGACCGTTAAGGCATCTAAGAAAGCAGACAGTAGGGCTGCAGAAAAACTAAAAATCAACGATATGACGATCTTAGATTTTACTTTCACCAAAAGTTTATTAAAGATAAACAGCAGCATGTCTTTCATAAAGTAAATGCCAGCGACCATAAACATAAGCAGTAAAATCACTTCAATGTTATGGGACACTTCAGCGTAGACGCCTTCTGGTGAAGTTAGCCCAAGAACGACGGCTTCAATGGCAAGCAGTCCACCTGGTTGCAATGGATAGCACTTTAGGGCCATGGCCAAAGTAAAAATGAATTCAATAATCAGTAGCCAACCTGCAACAAAGGGCCCCAACACCACTAAGACGATCGGGTTGATGATTAAAAACGCTAAGATTATTTGTTTGTACCACAGTGGCGATGCACCGAGGAAATTTCTTCCTAGCGCTTGAGACAGAGAGGCTTTCATTGATTACTCCTTTTAGGAAAACACTGAAAATGTGCAAAAAATTAACAAGATTTTTCTGTTTTGCGTGGTGAAACAAAAAAATCTTGTTAATTTTCTTATGTTTTAGACTAGAAAATATCCAAGAGTGATCGAAGTGTGCAGATAATAAGGCATATGCTTGACAGTATCTATAGTGAAATATCAGTAAATATGATTGTTATTTGTAAAAATATCCCCAATATGCCAAGAACTTATGATTATTTAGAGGAAACAAATGTTGGAATTTTTAACTGACTATGCCGGATTTTTACTGAAACTCATCAGTGTTGCTGTGGTGATTGGTTTTTTGTTAGCCATGATGGCAAGTGGCAAGCGTAAAGCACAGCCAGGCAGCTTATCTATTACTAAATTAAACGAAACTTATGACGCCATGAAGGCGGAGTTGGACCGTCAACTAATCGATAAAAAAACGTTAAAGAGCCTTGAAAAAGAGAAGAAGAAAAAAGAAAAGCTAGAGAAAAAAGCTCAGAAAAAAGCGCCTAAAGATGCTGATGCCAAAGAAGAGGCCAAGAAGCGAGTGTATGTGTTGGATTTTGATGGCGACATCAAAGCCTCCGCGGTAGAAACAATGCGAGAAGAGATAACCGCGATTCTAAGCATCGCCAAACCGCAGGATGAAGTGGTTGTGCGTTTAGAAAGTGGTGGTGGTGTGGTGCACGGTTATGGTTTAGCAGCATCCCAATTACAACGTATTCGAGAAGCGAAGATTCCCTTGACGATTTGCGTCGATAAAGTCGCTGCCAGTGGTGGTTATATGATGGCTTGTGTAGCTGATAAAATCATTGCCGCGCCTTTTGCTATTTTGGGCTCTATTGGCGTGGTCGCGCAAATACCAAACCTGCACCGTTTGTTGGACAAAAGCCTTATTGATGTAGAGTTGCACACAGCGGGTCGATACAAGCGTACGTTGACTATGTTGGGCGAAAATACCGATGAAGGTCGTGAAAAATTTAAGCAAGATTTAGAAGATACACATGACCTTTTTAAACGTTTTGTGTCTGGACAGCGTCCACAGTTGGATATTGAAAGTATTGCCACAGGGGAAACTTGGTATGGTTCGGAAGCTCTGGACAATAAATTAGTCGATGTTGTAATGACCAGTGACGCTTATTTGGTTTCTCATTATGAGACAGCAGAAGTGGTTCGTTTAGCATACAAACAGCCAAAAGGTATGGCAGAGCGTTTAGGCTTGTCATTCTTTTCAGTGATCGAACAGAAAGCCGTTGCTTGGGTGGGGAAATTAGCTCAGTCACGCGGTTATTAGACTGTTTTTGAGCCAATAAAAAGGAGCCTGCTTTTGGCTCCTTTTTATTGACACTAAGTGTGCTAGTGGTTGGTCAGTGTGGGGACACTTATACTCTATGGCGTCTTCGTGTTGTAAGTCAGGCTTCTTTCTGCTTCCGGTGTGGTTGCCTGAAAGGCCATTGCTTGCTCCACTTCGATCGGTTCAAAATAGAGCAATGTGCCTATCGTTGGATGATCTAAGTAGTTAACTTTTTTACTGGCAGTTCTATTGGTTTGATGTAATTTCAGTACCATCGTTGGAGTTAATTCTGTCGCATCTGTCGTTGACGGTAGCATTGGCGATGCTGGGCTATTTTTATCCTGAAGAGCTGCAGCTGTTTGTTGAGTGCGACCAAATAAGTAATGCTGGTAGCGTATGTCTGACTCCAAATAACGCCCTAGTGTGATGGTGATATTACCTGTCAAAACTGGATAGCCATTTTCATTTTGCTGACTGACAAAACTTTTATTGATGGTGTCTCCTGGTCGCTTAAAGAGGAGTGTCCATTTTTGATTGGCAAGAATCTTTACCTGACGACCCAGTCTTCTTTCGATATTGCCAAAAGGTGATGCTTGGCTATTGCTGCGGCTATTTCCGGCGCCATCATTGGCGGCTGGGAAGCGAACGAGGCGATCTGTAGACAGTATGTTTTTATAACTTACCTGCTCGCTTGATTGGCCTTCAGGCCACATAAAAGTAACAACATACACTTCGTAGGCCTTGGCACTATTGGGAGAAAAGTCATTCTCTTCTGCATATAGGGCAGTATTCAATAATACCAAAGATATAAACGTCACAATTAAAGCTTTCAATGTAGTAATTCCAAGGTCATTGTTGTTTGCTGGAAACGCTCTTCTGCGCTGCCCATTGGTGCTAAAAACTTCAAGGTATCAGAGCCTGCTAGTTTATACACATCGGGCTTGGTCTGAATGAGTCTAATGAGTTTCATTGGATCCACAGGCGTTTTGCTATTAAAGGTGATTTTACCTTCTTTTGCATTGGCTTCAATCTTATTGATGCCAAGGCTTTCTGCTTTCAGTTTCAGCTCTGTTTGGCGGAACAGATTTTTTGTCGCATCTGGCAGCAGTCCAAAGCGGTCTATCATTTCCACTTGTAGATCTTTCAGCTCGTCACTTACTTTTGCACTGGCAATGCGTTTATACAGAATAAGGCGGGAATGTACATCACCTAAATAATCTTCAGGTATGAGTGCAGGTACCCGTAAGTTAACATCGGTTTGAGCGGGGGAGGTGATGTCAATATCAGGCGACTCGCCATTTTTCAGGGATTTGACCGCTCTGTCTAGCATATCCATAAACAACGCAAACCCAACATGCTCAATGTGTCCACTCTGACCGTCACCTAAGAGCTCGCCTGTCCCCCTGATCTCTAAGTCGTGTGTGGCCAGCGTGAAGCCAGCACCGAGTTTGTCGGCCAGCATGATGGCTTCTAAGCGCTTTTCGGCGTCGCTGGTCACCTTGCGGTCATGTGGTGTGAGTAGGTAGGCGTAAGCTTGATGATGAGATCGACCAACGCGTCCACGTAATTGGTGCAATTGTGCCAGGCCAAACTTATCCGCACGTTCAATGATAATGGTATTTGCGTTGGGTATGTCGATACCCGTTTCTATGATGGTTGAACAAACGAGCACGTTAGCGCGTTTGTGGTAAAAATCAGACATGACTTGTTCCAATTCTCTTTCACGCATCTGTCCATGGCCTACAATCACGCGAGCTTCTGGTATTAACGCTTCCAATTCTTCTGCCGTTTTTTGAATGGTTTGGACTTCATTGTGCAGATAATACACCTGTCCCCCACGATGCAGTTCTCGCAAAATGGCTTCTTTAATCTGATGCTCTTCTTTTTGTTTGACAAACGTTTTAACGGACAACCGCTTGGCGGGTGGTGTGGCGATAATCGATAAATCCCGAATACCAGATAACGACATGTTTAATGTTCTAGGAATCGGTGTGGCCGTCAGTGTCAATATGTCGACTTCTGCTCGCAACGCTTTGAATTGTTCTTTTTGCTTGACCCCAAAACGATGCTCTTCATCGATAATAACCAAGCCTAAGTTCGCAAATTTAATATCGCTTTGGATGAGCTTATGAGTGCCGACCACGATATCGGCCTTGCCAGATTCTAAGCGATCAATCGAGGTGTTGGATTGTTTACCTGAGCGGAAGCGAGATAGCAACTCGATTTCCACAGGCCAATCCGCAAAGCGGTCACAAAAATTCTCGTAGTGCTGTTGAGCGAGTAGGGTGGTTGGAACGAGTACGGCTACTTGCTTGCCATCTTGCACCGCAAGAAAGGCCGCGCGCATGGCAACTTCTGTTTTACCAAATCCCACATCCCCACAAACTAAGCGATCCATCGGTTTTTTAGCGGACATGTCACGCATAACCGCATCAATGGCCATTTGTTGGTCGGGGGTTTCCTCGAATGGAAAACCCGCGGAGAATAGCTCGTACTGATCGTCGGGCTTGGCAAAGGCATGGCCTACTTTCGCCTCACGCTTGGCGTATATTTCTAGCAGTTCGGCCGCGGTATCACGCGCCTTTTCAGCGGCTTTTTGTTTCGCGACGCTCCATTTGTCTGTGCCAAGCTTGTGCAGTGGTGCGGTGTCTTCGTCGGCACCCGTGTAACGTGAAATTAACTGCAGTGAGGATACTGGAACATAGAGTTTGGCATCATTGGCATAGCCAAGGGTGAGTAGTTCTGTTTCCTGTCCATCAATTTCTAGGTTGGTGAGACCAAGGTAGCGGCCTACACCATGGTCGATATGTACCACGGGCGCGTTTAATCTCAGCTCAGTGAGGTTTCTAATGATGGCGTCTTCGCTGATATTGTTTTGCTTGTTGCGTCGACGGTGTTGAGAAACGCGTTCACCTAGTATTTCGCTTTCTGGAATAAGGGCCAATTCATCATTAATAATGAAACCGCGACCAATGCTGCCTTCAGTGATGGCGAGTGACTTCGTTGATTTGGTAAAGGCTTCCCAGCCATCCACTTGCTTAGGCTTAATGTTGTACTTTTTAAGCAAGTCGAGCAGTGCTTCTCGGCGGCCTGCAGACTCCGCCACAATGAGCACTCTCGCGGTTGTTTTCGTGAGGAAGTTTTGCAATTTACTCAGTGGTTGCTCTGCTCTAGAGTCAATTTTGACTGCATCAAGCGCGCGGTAGGCGGAATGCTCTCCAGCGGCAGAAAAAATAACGTTGGTGTATTGTTTGAGTTGCCCAAATAGCTCGTCTTCTATTAGGCAGATCTCATCAGGCCTTAATATTGGGCGTTCAATATTATAATTGAGTGACTCATGCCGGCTGCGAAAATCCAATTGTATACTGGCAAGTTGCTCGTGAAAGTTATCTGCTCGAATGATCAAGGTGTTGTCAGGAAGGTAGTCAAAAACGCTTGCTGTTTGTTCGAAAAACAAAGGCAGGTAGTACTCTATGCCAGCGGGAATAATGCCGCTGGAAATGTCTTGGTAAATCGGGCTTGAAAGTGGGTTTGTGTCAAAACGTTCTCGAAAAGCTTGGCGAAATTGCTGAATGCCTTGAGGTGTGGTTGGAAACTCCTTCGCTGGCAGCATTTTTATTTCTGATACCTTATTGATGCTGCGTTGCGTTTCTGGATCGAACCAGCGGATAGAGTCTATGTCGTTATCAAACCAATCAATGCGAATGGGGTTTTCAGCCCCCATAGGGTATACATCCATTAGAGCACCGCGAATAGCATACTCGCCGTGTTCATGAACGTTTTCTACGTTTAAATACCCTGCATTTGTGAGTTTACGAGACAAGTCTTCGAGTGGGAGTTC
The DNA here is from genome assembly GCF_003259175.1 of Marinomonas shanghaiensis. Taxonomy (GTDB): domain Bacteria; phylum Pseudomonadota; class Gammaproteobacteria; order Pseudomonadales; family Marinomonadaceae; genus Marinomonas; species Marinomonas shanghaiensis. The sequence goes on from NZ_QGOK01000003.1 coordinate 43,715, forward strand.
TTGTCCTTCTTTTAAGTGAAAGCGTTGCGCATCTAAATGTTGTTTGGGGCACAAGCGCGTTAAACAGGACGCCACCGTGGTCAATACGATAGGTTGTTTTGTTTCAGTGAGTTTTGCCAACGTTTCTAGGCGTTGGGAAATGATGTCTTGGTGAGGGGAGAAGGCATCGTACGGCAAGGTTTCCCAATCACTGAACCTGAGTATTTCACGTTTGTTTTGATTCAGAAACAGTATTTCATCTTCAAGCTCATTTAGTTCAGCCACCGTGTTGACCATATAAAGAATGGGCAATTTGTGTTGAGAGGCGATAGCAAGTAGCTGCAAGGCTTTACGACTACCATCTAAGCCACTAATGACATTTTTGAAGCCGGGTTTTAGGGTGATTGATACAGTTTCTGACATGTTAGGCTTATTGTTCTCTAGTGGCGGACAGTGTTAATGAAACAGAGTCGGCGAAACGTAAGGCATGCGGTTTTGCGACTTCCACTTTGGCAAAAGTAACATGACTGGAAGACATGCAAAGTTCCAGTAGGTCTGCGGTTAATTTTTCAAGCAGTAAAAAACGGTTGTTTTCAGTGTGTGCGATCATTTCTTTGCAAATAGTTCTGTAGTTGACGGCATTTTCTACGTTGTCTGTGTCATAGGCTTGGGAGGCTGGGTAATGTATCCAGGCATTGATTACCACGTCCTGCTTATTTTGTTTTTCTGATTCATTGAATCCAATATAGGTTCTTAAGCGTAAGTTTTTAATATGAATTTGAGCTTCTGGTTTGATCATCGATGTGCTTCCGTGTTTTTGAGCCTATTCATGAGTTAGGCGATATTGTGTCGTTTTCAATAGGATATGGCAACCGACTAAAGTACGTCGAAGCTTTACATTTGGATCGTCTTTTTCCGATTTAATTTATGAAAGTGATGAAGAGGGGCTAAGTTGTCTTCAATCATGTAATAAAATAACAAAAAAAAGTATTTTTTTATGGCTACACACCAGCCAATAAGGAGCAAGATGTGCTTTTAAGTAAAAGTTGGTGCTTAAAGTCCGCTTCATGAGCTGGTCAATGGGGGGAATGATCTTTATAATACGTCGGTTTTTTGGTGAAGTGAGTTTGCGTTTTACAATTATCTTAAGATTGATTGTTCGCTCATGCATGTTTTCCCGGAGGGGGGGATGAGCATTACGCATTACGCTTTTTGTGTTCAATTTATTGTTGGGCAGAACATATGTATAAAATTACAAAAGGCCTAGATCTACCGATCTCAGGTGCTCCCAATCAAGTGATTGAGACGGCCGCTGCAGTTAAAGCAGTTGCTGTGATTGGTCCAGACTTTCATGGAATGAAACCCACCATGTTGGTCAAGGAAGGGGATAAGGTCAAGAAAGGTCAAGTCATCTTTACGGATAAGAAGACAGAAGGTGTGAAGTACACCGCACCTGCTTCTGGAACCGTTGCTGCGATTAATCGTGGTGAAAGACGCGTCTTTCAGTCACTGGTTATTGATGTTGAAGGTGATGAGTCCGAAGTCTTCGCGTCTTACTCTGGTTCTGAATTGAAGTCTTTAGAGCGCAGTAAGGTGGTTGAGAATTTGGTTGAATCCGGTCTTTGGACTGCATTCCGTACCCGTCCTTTCTCAAAAGTACCTGAGATTGCGTCCGTTCCGAGTTCTATTTTTGTTACGGCGATGGATACTAATCCATTAGCGGCTTCTCCTGAAGTGGTGCTTGCTGATCAAGCGGAAGCGTTTGCTGACGGTCTTACTGTGTTAACACGTTTAACAGAAGGTAAGGTTTTCTTGTGTAAAGCGTCTGGTGCGAAAATTCCTACGACGTCTGATGTGACCGTCGAAGAGTTTGCTGGTGTGCATCCTGCTGGTTTGGCTGGTACTCATATCCATTTCCTTGACCCAGTTAACGATAAGAAAACGGTTTGGTCTATCAACTACCAAGATGTGGTTGCTGTAGGCAAATTGTTTGTTACGGGTGAGTTAAGTGTTGAGCGAGTTATCTCTTTAGCTGGCCCACAAGTCAAAAAGCCGCGTTTGATTCGCACACAAGTTGGCGCAAGTCTTGATAATTTATTGTCAGGCGAATTGGCTGACGGTGATAACCGAGTCGTTTCTGGCTCCGTGTTATCCGGTCGTGCGGCCAAAGGGCCTTATGCCTTTTTAGGGCGTTATCACAATCAAGTGTCGGTTTTACTGGAAGGTCGTGAGCGTCAAATGATGCACTACCTTCGTGCTGGCGTAGAAAAACATTCTATTATGAATGTGTTCTTGTCTAAGCTTACCGGTAAAAAATCTTTTGATATGACCACCACCACAAACGGTAGTGATCGTACCATGTTGCCACTGGGTAACTTTGAGCGAGTAATGCCGCTAGATATTCTTCCAACACAATTGCTACGTTCTTTGGTTGTGAATGATACAGAGCAGGCTCAGAAGCTTGGTGCGCTTGAATTGGACGAAGAAGATTTGGCTTTGTGTACTTACAGTTGCTCAGGTAAGTTCGAATATGGCCCGATCCTTCGGGATTGCCTAACTCTAATAGAGAAAGAGGGTTGATTCATGGGGCTTAGAAAAGTACTTGATAAAATCGAACCTGAATTTCATTCAGGTGGAAAATACGAAAAGTGGTATGCACTTTTTGAAGCGGTAGACACCATTTTTTATCGTCCAAGTTCGGTGACCAAAAATGGTTCCCATGTTCGTGATGCGGTCGATATGAAACGTATTATGATCTTGGTGTGGATGTGTACCTTCCCAGCGATGTTTTTTGGTATGTACAACATTGGCTTTCAAGCCAATACTGCCATGGACGCTATGGGAGTTACGGCAGCAGATTCATGGCGCCACGGCATCATTGGTGGTCTAACCAACTATGACGCTTCCAGCATATGGGACAACATGATTTATGGCGCAATGTACTTTTTGCCAGTATATCTTGTGACTTTCGTTGTGGGTGGTTTCTGGGAAGTGTTGTTTGCCTCTGTGCGTAAGCACGAAGTGAACGAGGGCTTTTTCGTTACGTCTATTCTGTTCTCGCTGTCACTGCCAGCTACTATTCCACTTTGGCAAGTCGCCTTGGGTATCACCTTTGGTGTTGTCTTGGCAAAAGAAGTGTTTGGTGGAACGGGCAAGAACTTCCTTAACCCTGCTTTGGCGGGCCGTGCGTTTTTGTTCTTTGCGTACCCAGCTTCCATGTCAGGTGATGCAGTTTGGACAGCGGTTGATGGTTTTTCAGGTGCAACAGCGCTAAGCCAATTGGCTGCGGATGGTGTTCCTGGTTTAACCGTTGCTTGGTCAGATGCCTTCTTTGGATTCATCCAAGGCTCAATGGGTGAGACTTCAACATTGGCTATCTTAATTGGTGGCGGCGCGTTGCTGATCATGCGAATTGCTGCGTGGCGCATTGTGGCCGGTGTTATGTTGGGTATGGTGTTAACCTCTGGATTGTTAAATCTTATTGGTTCAGATACTAATCCAATGTTTGCAACGCCTTGGTACTGGCACCTTGTTTTGGGTGGTTTTGCCTTTGGTATGATGTATATGGCAACGGACCCTGTGTCAGCTTCCATGACGAACCGTGGTAAATGGTTCTATGGAGCATTGATCGGTTTGATGGTTGTGCTGATTCGTGTTGTTAACCCTGCCTACCCTGAGGGTATGATGTTGGCAATTTTGTTTGCGAATTTGTTTGCGCCATTTATTGACCACTTTGTTGTTCAGGCGAACATTAAACGGAGGATTGCACGCAATGGCTAGCAGTAACGATAGTATTCAAAAGACCATTATAGTTGCTTTATCTTTGTGTTTGGTTTGTTCTATTTTTGTTGCAGCGGCAGCGGTAGGTCTTAAGCCTATACAGAACACCAATAAAGATTTAGACCGTAAACGTAATATTCTTTCTGCAGCTGGCATGCTTGAGCCTGGTAAGTCTGTAGATGAGATTTTTGAGACGGTTGAAACGCGTATTGTTAACCTGCAAACAGGTTCTTTCGCAACGCAAGAAGAAATGGACGCTGCAGGCATCAACGTAGCAACCTTTAATCAACAGGCTGCCGCTAAAGATCCTAACTTGTCTATTGCTCTCAAAGCTGAAGAAGATCCGGCTGGTATTAAACGTCGTTCAAATTTCTCGGCGGTATACTTAGTAAAGTCGGGTGATGCGATTGAACGTATTATTCTTCCAGTCCATGGTTATGGCTTATGGTCAACCATGTACGGCTTTATGGCTTTGCAAAGCGACTTTAATACAGTGCTTGGCTTTGGTTTTTATGACCAAGGTGAAACACCTGGATTGGGTGGTGAAGTAGATAATCCTAACTGGAAGGCTTTGTGGAAGGATAAAAAAGTTTACGACGAGCAAGGCGAGGCTGTTATTGCGCTTGCCAAAGCTGGTGTAGACAGTTCTGATCCTAAAGCAATGTATAAAGTAGATGGTCTATCTGGCGCAACATTGACAAGCCGTGGGGTAACTCATCTTGTTCAATACTGGTTGGGTGAAGAAGGTTTTGGACCATTCTTGTCACAGCTGCGTACTGAAGGAGTTCAATAATGTCTGATGTGAAAAAAGTCCTCTTTGGGCCGATTCTTGCAAATAACCCAATAGCACTACAAATATTGGGTATTTGTTCCGCATTGGCTGTGACGAGCAGTTTGAGTGTTAGTTTGGTTATGGCGATTGCCTTGACCTTGGTAACGGCTTTCTCCAGCTTCTTTATTGCGATTATCCGTAACCACATACCAAACAGCATTCGTATTATCGTACAGATGATCATCATTGCGTCATTGGTAATTGTGGTGGATCAGATTTTGAAGGCGTTTGCTTTTGAAATCAGTAAGCAATTATCTGTGTTTGTTGGTCTTATCATTACGAACTGTATTGTTATGGGACGTGCGGAAGCATTTGCCATGAAAAATGGCCCTGTAATGAGTTTTGTTGATGGTATTGGTAACGGTTTAGGTTACAGTGCGATGTTGATCGTCGTGGCTTTTTTCCGTGAACTTTTTGGTGCGGGCAAGCTGTTTGGCGTTGAGATCTTTGCGACGGTGCAAAACGGCGGTTGGTATCAGCCTAACGGTTTGATGTTGCTTCCACCAAGTGCTTTCTTCGTAATTGGCTTGGTTATTTGGGCTTTGCGTGCTTACAAGAAAGAGCAAGTTGAAGCGCCAGAGTTTAAAATTGCAGCAAATTCTCGTTCTCAGGAGGCACTATAAATGGAACATTTAATTAGTCTGTTTATTAAAGCCGTTTTTGTTGAAAACATGGCTTTGGCATTCTTCCTTGGTATGTGTACTTTCCTAGCCTTGTCTAAGAAAGTAGAGACAGCGATAGGATTAGGTATTGCCGTCGTGGTTGTTTTGGCGATTACTGTGCCCTTGAACAACTTGTTGTATCAAAACCTTTTGGCGGATGGTGCTCTAGAATGGGCCGGCTTGGGTGGTGTTGATTTAAGCTTTCTAGGTCTGTTGAGTTACATCGGTGTTATTGCTGCTGTGGTTCAGATACTAGAAATGACACTAGACAAATATATGCCTGCTTTGTACAACGCACTGGGCGTATTCTTACCGTTGATTACAGTAAACTGTGCCATCATGGGTGCCTCTTTGTTCATGGTGGAGCGAGACTATAACTTCAGTGAGAGTCTTGTATACGGCGTAGGTGCTGGTGTTGGTTGGGCGCTTGCGATTGCTGCGCTAGCTGGTATTCGGGAGAAACTTAAATATTCAGATGTTCCTGCAGGGTTACGTGGTCTTGGTATCACTTTTATCACTGTTGGTCTGATGAGTTTAGGTTTTATGTCATTTTCGGGTGTGCAGCTTTAATCGGCCGCACATTTAGACAACCAAGAATAAGGTTTAACTAACATGGTCAACTTAGAAATTATTCTAGGTGTGGTGATGTTCACGGCTATCGTGCTTGCGTTAGTGGCAATTATCCTTGCTGCTCGTGCACGCTTGGTAAGTACTGGTGACGTTACAATCCGCATCAATGGTGAAAAAGAAGTGACTGCGCCTGCTGGTGGCAAGTTGCTTCAAACATTAGCTAACAGTGGTATCTTTCTATCGTCCGCATGCGGCGGTGGTGGTACTTGTGCTCAATGTAAGTGTAAGGTGATGAGTGGTGGTGGTTCTATGCTTTCCACAGAGCAATCTCACTTTACTCGTCGAGATGAAAAAGATGGCTACCGTTTGTCCTGTCAGGTTTCTGTGAAACAAGACATGGATGTAGAAGTGCCTGAAGAAGTGTTTGGTGTTAAAGCGTGGGAATGTACGGTTGAATCTAACCCTAACGTTGCTACCTTCATTAAAGAATTGACGTTGAAGCTGCCTGAAGGTGAAAACGTTAACTTCCGTGCTGGTGGTTATGTTCAGTTAGAAGCGCCTGCTCACACGGTGCACTACAAAGATTTTGATATCGAAGAAGAGTATCGTGGTGATTGGGATAAGTTTAACCTTTGGAAATTCGTTTCTAAGGTGGATGAAACCGTCATTCGTGCGTATTCGATGGCAAACTACCCTGAAGAAAGAGGCATTGTTAAGTTTAATATTCGTATTGCTTCTCCGCCTCCGGGTAAAGATGACTTGCCTCCAGGTCAAATGTCATCTTACGTTTTTAGTCTTAAACCGGGTGATAAGATTAAAGTATATGGTCCTTTTGGTGAATTCTTCGCCAAAGATACAGACGCAGAAATGGTGTTTGTAGGTGGTGGTGCTGGTATGGCGCCAATGCGTTCTCATATCTTTGATCAGCTTAAGCGTTTGAATTCTAAACGTAAGATTTCGTTCTGGTACGGTGCTCGCAGCGTACGTGAAGCTTTCTATGTAGAAGAGTATGACAAGCTTCAGGAAGAAAATGAAAACTTTGAATGGCATTTGGCGCTTTCTGATCCTCAGCCTGAAGATAACTGGAAAGGCAAAACTGGATTTATCCATAATGTTCTTTATGAAAGTTATCTAAAAGATCATCCGGCGCCGGAAGATTGTGAGTTCTACATGTGTGGACCTCCAATGATGAACGCGTCTGTAATCAAGATGTTAGAAGATCTAGGTGTCGAAAAAGAAAACATTTTGCTTGATGATTTCGGTGGCTAGCACCTAATAAAGACCCACCACACGGTGGGTCTTTGTTTTATTGGCAATTAAAAAGACTTTTTATGCGCAAAAAAATACTGTTCTCTGCTTTCCTGCTTATTATTGTTGCCGTTTTTTATAGACTTTCCGTGTTTACGCCTGAGCTGGTAGGTTTCTCTGGCCCTACAATGGGAACGACATACACCGTAAAATTCTATACTACTGAAGATGTTCAAAAACCTTGGGATTTGAAAGACGATGTTGACGCTGTCTTGGTAAGAGTCAACAAGCTTATGTCGACCTATGATCCAAACTCCGAGTTGTCTGAATTTAACAAATTACCCGCAGGACAAACTGTTACGGTAAGCGAAGAGATGGCTTACGTGATTGATAAGGCTTTGCTAATTAGCAATATGTCTGCTGGTGAATATGATGTAACGATTGGTCCTCTGGTGAATCTCTGGGGCTTTGGTCCTGGGAAGCGAGAAGACAAGGTGCCAACTCAAGCCGAGATTGAAGAGGCTAAGTCGAGAGTAGGTTATCGGTATTTAACGCTTGATGGTCTGCGTTTAAGCAAAGAAAAAGACATTTATGTGGATTTATCCTCGATTGCAAAAGGCTACGGTGTAGATGCGGTGGCCAAAGTTTTGCAAGACAAAGGAATCGAAAGTTACCTAGTTGAAGTCGGCGGTGAGATTGCATCAAAAGGTGTGAAGCCAGATGGTTCGCCTTGGCGGATTGCTATTGAAAGTCCTGCTGGTGGTCATAATATCGCTGAGAGAATTATAGATGTAACCAATATTGCGTTGGCGACATCGGGTGATTACCGAAATTATTTTGAAGAAAATGGTGTGCGTTATTCCCATACCATAAGTCCAGTTACTGGAAGACCAATTACACATCGTTTGGTATCTGTTACTGTGGTAGATAAAACCACAACGATGGCCGATGGACTGGCAACGGCAATTACCGTGCTTGGCCCAGAAAAGGGTTATGAGTTTGCTCAAGAAAATGGTATTGCCGCTTATTTGTTAGTAAAAACGGATTTTGGTTTTGAAGAGCGTCCATCCGACGCCTTCAAGTCTTACTTAAAGTAAGAGCGTAATTCTTTGTATTTTTGTTTATAGGAGAAAGGTAATGTTGACGATCGTTTTGGCATTTGTCCTTATGCTTTTGTTGGTGACAGCCATGTCTGTTGGCGTATTAATGGGAAGAAAGCCCATCTCTGGCTCATGCGGTGGTATGAGTGCGTTGGGAATGGAAGTGGCTTGTGATATTTGTGGTGGCGATAAAGGCAAGTGTGAGAAAGAGACAAAAAAGAATGTCGCCGAAAAAGTCTCTGATGACACATTTTATGACGCAACGAAATAACTGAACAGTGAAGAGGGTGTTATGACAACAAGACATTATGATGTTGTGGTTTTGGGTACGGGCCCTGCGGGAGAAGGCGCGGCGATGAGTGCCGCAAAAGCAGGCAAAAAAGTGGCGGTTATAGAAGCCAGTTCACAAGTCGGCGGAAGTTGTACGCATTTAGGGACGATTCCATCAAAAGCATTACGTCATGCTGTTAAGGAAATTATTGCTTTTAACACCAACCCTATGTTTCGTGACATTGGTGAACCTCGTTGGTTCTCATTCCCGAAAGTATTGGACCGCGCTAATCGAGTGATTGATAAGCAGGTTATGGGTCGTACTGAATACTATGCGCGTAACCGAATTGATATTTATTTTGGTCGTGGCAAATTCAAAGATGTGAACACTATCGAAGTGAATACCTATGAGAAAGGACCTGAGCTGTTAGTGGCGAAGAAAGTTGTGATTGCGACTGGCTCTCGTCCTTATCGTCCCGCTAATATCGACTTTTCTCATCCTCGTATTTATTGTTCCGATACCATTTTGAGTTTAAGTCATACACCCCGTTCTCTTATTATTTATGGTGCTGGGGTTATCGGTTGTGAGTATGCTTCCATTTTTTGTGGTTTGGGTGTTCGTGTTGAGCTGATCAATCCAGCGAAAAAGTTATTGAGCTTTTTGGACGATGAGATTACGGATGCATTGAGTTACCATCTGCGCGATGGTGGAGTGCTCATTCGTCATAATGAGACTTACGATTCTGTTGAGACAACGGAGCGCGGGGTTGTGATGCACATGGCCTCCGGTAAAAAAATACGCGCTGATGCGTTGTTATTCTGCAATGGTCGTTCTGGTAATACGGATAACTTGGGATTGGAGGCGATTGGTTTAGAAGCCAATGCGCGTGGTCAGTTGGCGGTAAATGATACGTATCAAACTCAGGTAGAAAGCGTATACGCTGCCGGCGATGTCATTGGCTGGCCGAGTTTGGCTAGTGCGGCTTATGATCAAGGGCGTGCTGCAGCGGCTAACATGTTTGGTCTTGCGGGTGGTGAATTCATCAGTGAAGTGCCTACTGGCATTTATACCATTCCTGAGATCAGTTCGGTAGGTAAAACGGAAGCAGAGTTAACTGCTGAAAAAGTGCCTTACGAAGTGGGTCGAGCCTTCTTTAAAAATACGGCTCGTGCGCAAATCACCGGAGAAGCGGTGGGCATGCTAAAAATATTGTTCCACCGTGAATCGCTGGAATTGTTGGGGATTCATTGTTTTGGTGACCAAGCCTCAGAGATTGTTCATATCGGACAGGCCATTATGAAGCAGCCGGGTAAACAGAACACATTGAAGTATTTCTTGAATACGACATTTAACTACCCAACCATGGCTGAGGCCTATCGGGTTGCTGCGTTAAATGGTTTTAACCGCGTTTTCTAGTCACATAGAATAGAGAAATAAAAATGCCCACTTTGACGTGGGCATTTTTTTGGCTAATTATTGCTCTATTAATTTTTTGTATCTAGCTCAAGTTAGCTGCCTTTGATGGCGTAGATGCCTTTCAGATTCCTGAAAAAGCCTTTGTAGTCCATTCCATAGCCGAATAAAAATCGATCGGCTACGTCCGTTCCAATATAATCGGGTGTCATATCTGTTTTGCGGTCGTGGAGTTTATTGATGACAGTGGCCGTGTACACGCTATTGGTCTCTTGCTGTTCTAGCCAACTAACAATAGCCTGAAGTGTATGCCCTTGGTCGAAAATATCGTCAATCACCAATATGTGTCTGTTTTTTAGGCTGGTTTGTGGGTAGCTTAGCCAATTTAGTGAAGCGCCTTCCGTTTCCATTCCGTAACGTGTCGCATGGATGTAGTCCAATTCTAATGGGAAATTTAGGCGTTCAATAAGTGCCGCCGTTGGTATTAATCCACCATTCATCACACACAACACAAGTGGCATTTTATCGGCCAAATCTGCGGAAATTTGAGATGCCATTTTATCAAGGGCTTCATTGAGTTTTACTTCGTCGACTAAGCAATCCGCTTCATCTAAAATTTTGTTTAGGTCGTTGATTGTATTCGTCATGGTAAGCCCTATTGTGAAAAATTTGCGGGATTCTACATTAATCCTGACCAGATGCTAAGTTTTTCTGTTGAGAAGTGCTTTTTACATTATGCAATGTGGCGCATAGGCAGATTGAGGCAAGCACAATGAGCCATGAACTTTGTAACCACACCAGAAAGATAGGTATGGCAGCAAACGCGCCATAAACGACTTGGTAGCCTGCAAAAAACTGCGCAAATGAGCTGAATGTCGTATTGAGTATGTACAAGCCAATACTGCCTGCAAGTGCCGATATCGCGGCCCATTTTATGGATACTTCCGCGTTTGGGGTCAGAAAATTTAGTGTAAATAGCATTAAAAAATACAGAGCTATACTGCCAAGTTCTAATAAATTATCAAGCCAGCTATTGGTTTCTATGCCGTATATTTGCATGGATATGAGAGTGCCATACAAGCTCAAGGAGGAAGCAAAGATAATGGGTCCTAGAGTGAGGATCGCCCAGTAGGTCAGTAATCTTTCTCTGATTTTTCGAGCCTTTTTAATTTCCCAGATCGACTGAACGCTGCTTTCAAAGCTATTGAGCAGCAATAGTGCCGTGACAAAGAGGGCAATGAGTCCTGCGATGGGAAGGTTTTTAGTTTGTGCTGAAAATTTAATAAGGTAAGGCATCATGATGTCGCTGGAGCCTGGTGCTAAATGTTGTTCTATCAATCTAAACAATTGAGTTTGCATCGACTCGAGAGCGGGTGTGAAGCTGAGTATGCCCACAATGATGGTGATGATAGGTACGGCGGCCAGCAAACTAGATAGGGTGAGTTGCGCGGCTTTTTGTGAAAGGTTGCTGTTTTTGAATCTAGTGATGGTCAAATATCCATAACGTTTGAAGACAAGAAAAAAATACATAAGACGTTCAGGCATGTTTATCGGACTCTGTTGATTGAGCTATTACGATATCATAGCCAGAGAATTTTTCACGATTCCTGAGTAATTGAATGCAGGCGGATAAAAAAATTTATCGTGGTATGGGTGACTTTTGGTTGGTTTGCCTTGGTGTGTTGGGTTTTTGATGGGGAATTTGTTTATTGAGCGAAGGGAGTGGGGTCTTTTAATCTACCTAATCTCGTGCTTTCGATGCACATTGCACAAACACGGTGCAAGGTGACTCCTTTTGGCGCGTTCGGCTTGTTTTTTACCGGGTCTGCTTGTAATATTTACCTCGTTCCTTTTGTGATATTTGTGCTGCGGAGTAGTGAATTTTAACTATTCTCGGTTCCTTGGTTACAAATAGTCATTTTTAGCCCAGTTTACTGGGCTTTTTTATGTCTATTGGTTGACGATTGCTATTCCATCCCTATAATAGCCCACCACATGAAATGTAATGAGCATCGTTCCGTTAGCTCAGTTGGATAGAGCAACCGCCTTCTAAGCGGTAGGTCACTGGTTCGAATCCAGTACGGAGCACCATTTCAGTCCATTACTTTAATTAATTTTATTTAGGTTTTGTTGGCTGGTAATTGAATGTATGTCTTGTCAATGACGAGATTGCCAACAAATTAAAGCAAGTTCCCGAGAGGAAGTTTTATGCAAGTTTCTGTAGAGACAACGTCTCCAATTGAGCGCGTTCTGACAATCAGTGTTCCCGCTGCTCGTGTGGACGAAAAAGTAAATTCTGAAGTGGCTAAAACAGCGAAAACAATTCGCATTGACGGTTTTCGTAAAGGCAAAGTGCCTGTTAGCGTTGTTAAGAAACGTTACGGTCAAGGCATTCGTCTAGACGCAGTAGAACAAATTATGCGTGATGCTTATGTTGAAGCGATTCAAAAAGAATCCATTCAACCAGCAGGCATGCCTTCAATTGAACCTAAGAACTTTGCTGAAGGCGCTGATCTTGAGTTCGTTGTTAAAGTAGAAGTTTACCCAGAAGTAACATTGGCGGATAACTCTGCAATTAAAGTAGAGCGCGTAATTTCTGAAGTGACTGAAGCTGACGTAGATGTGATGCTAGAAACATTGCGCAAGCAAAATGCTGAGTGGTCTGCCGTTGAGCGTGAATCTGCTGATGGCGATCAAGTAACAATCGATTTTGTTGGCTACTTGGGTGACGAAGCGTTTGAAGGCGGTGCTGCTCAAGGTCACAAATTAGTATTAGGCTCTAATACTATGATTCCTGGTTTTGAATCCGGTATTCTAGGTGCTAAAGCTGGCGAAGAACGTACTATCGCAGTCACTTTCCCAGAAGATTACCAAGCAGAAAACTTGAAAGGCAAAGAAGCGACTTTCAAAATTACCGTTTCTGCTGTTGCTGAACAAATTCTTCCAGAGCTAAACGATGCTTTTGTAGAAAAATTTGGTCTAGAAGAAGCAACCGTAGCGGCTTTGCGCGCTGAAGTGCGTAAAAATATGGAGCGTGAGCTTAATCAAGCGATCAAAGCTAAGCTAAAAAATGCCTTGTTTGAAGGTCTTTCTTCAATCAATGAAGTGGAAGTACCTTCTGCTCTTATTGATCAAGAAGTGGACGCACTTCGTAAGCAAGCTGCTCAGCAGTTTGGCGGTCAAGGTTTTGATGCTTCTCAGTTGCCAGCTGAGTTGTTCCAAGAAGAAGCGAAAAAACGCGCTAAACTTGGTCTTTTGATTTCTGAAGTGATCAAGAAAGACGAATTGAAAGTGGATAACGATCGCGTTCGTTCTTTCTTAGAAGACATGGCTCAGGCTTACCAAGAGCCACAACAAGTTATTGATTTTTACCTAAAGAACAAAGAACAATTAGCGCAAGTGCAATCTGCTGTACTTGAGGAGCAAGTTGTTGATAAACTGTTGGAATCTGCTCAAGTTACTGAAGTAACATTGGGATACGAAGACGCTATCAAGCCAAATGCCCGAGCTGAAGAGGCTGGGGAAGAAGCATAAGACGAGTCTTATCTTTTTTAATAAGGTCGACATAGCATTTGTTATGTCGACTTTTTTGTTTTAAGGAATGCGATATGAATTTGATGAACCCAACTACCGGTCCTGTTGCTATTACAAGTAATGGCCTTGTTCCAATGGTTATTGAACAGACTGCTCGTGGAGAAAGGTCATTTGATATTTACTCGCGCTTACTTAAGGAGCGAGTGATATTTTTAGTTGGTCAAGTTGAAGATCACATGGCCAACTTGGTTGTCGCTCAGTTATTGTTTTTAGAGTCTGAAAATCCAGATAAAGACATCCATCTTTATATTAATTCGCCAGGTGGCTCTGTCACCGCTGGTATGTCTATTTACGATACCATGCAGTTTATTAAGCCAGATGTTAGCACTATGTGTATCGGTCAAGCGGCGAGCATGGGAGCTTTGTTGCTAACAGCTGGGGCGGAAGGGAAGCGTTACTGCTTGCCTAATTCTCGAGTGATGATTCATCAGCCGCTGGGTGGTTACCAAGGTCAGGCTTCTGACATCGAGATTCACACACGCGAAATATTAAGCATTAAACATAAGTTAAATGAAATTATTTCTTTTCATACAGGCAAGCCAATTGAACAAGTTGCTATGGATACGGATCGTGATAACTTCATGAATCCACAAATGGCAAAAGAGTACGGCTTGATTGATGAAATTTTGCAGAAACGAAAAGTTTAAGAAAAGGGTGGAATAGATGTCGGATGATAAATTTAGCCGTGGCGACCACTCTGATCGGTTATTGTATTGCTCTTTTTGCGGAAAGAGCCAAGACGAAGTAAAGAAACTCATTGCAGGGCCTTCTGTTTATATCTGTAATGAGTGTGTAGACCTGTGTAATAACATTATTACGCAAGAATTGTCTCAAATTGCTGATGACGGTAGTACAGGCGACGAGTTGCCAACACCATCAAAATTGAGCGCTGCACTTGATGATTATGTTATTGGTCAGGATAAGGCGAAACGTGTTTTAGCGGTGGCCGTTTATAACCATTACAAACGCTTGCGCCATCAAGGTAAAACAGACACGAGTATTGAGCTTGGCAAAAGTAATATTTTGCTTATCGGCCCAACGGGCAGCGGTAAGACCTTATTGGCTCAAACTTTAGCGCGTGTTCTAGATGTGCCGTTTACGATTGCTGATGCAACAACGCTAACGGAAGCGGGTTATGTGGGTGAAGACGTTGAAAACATCATTCAGAAATTGCTACAAAACTGCGATTATGATGTGGAAAAAGCACAGCGCGGTATTGTTTATATCGATGAAATAGACAAGATTTCCAGAAAATCGGATAACCCATCTATTACACGTGATGTGTCTGGTGAAGGTGTTCAGCAAGCCTTACTTAAGCTTATTGAAGGTACGGTTGCTTCTGTGCCTCCTCAAGGTGGTCGTAAGCATCCTCAGCAAGAGTTTTTGCAAGTCGATACATCAAATATTTTGTTTATATGTGGTGGTGCTTTTGCCGGTCTTGAGCGTGTTATCAGCGATAGAACGGAAAAGAGTAGTATTGGTTTTTCTGCCACAGTAAAAAGCAAAGAACAAGGTCGCTCTTTTTCTGAAGCGGTTCACCGTGTGGAAACAGAAGACTTGGTTAAATTTGGTTTGATTCCAGAGTTTGTAGGTCGCTTGCCTGTGGTTGCGACACTTTCAGAGTTGGATGAAGAAGCATTGATGACCATTTTGAGTCAGCCTAAAAATGCCCTTGTTAAACAGTATCAGCATCTTTTTGAACTAGAAGGTGTGGAGCTTGAGTTTTCTCCTGAGTCTTTGCGTGAAGCCGCTAAGTTGGCGTTGGAGCGTAAAACAGGTGCTCGTGGTCTGCGCAGTATATTAGAATCTGCTTTGTTGGATTGTATGTATGAGCTTCCAACTCGTAACGACGTTGTGAAAGTTGTCATGGATGCGACATCGATCCGTGGCGAGACGGCTCCCTTGATGGTGTTGGAAAAAGAAGAGCTGGCTAAAAACGCTTAGTTCTTAGAAGCTTGATAACGAAACGCAAAGCCGAATTTAAGTATTATTGCTTAAATTCGGCTTTTTTTATGATGTTTCGCGTCAAAACACTGTGTAGACTAAATTCAAATGGTGATAGTGCTTGTAATTTTGGGGTTCGCCCCTATCTCTTTCCTAATCAATGTTGAAATATAAAAGTGCGCGTTTATTTATGTGCCCGGATTGGAAAAAAATATGACAGATTCTTTGCTCCTTCCAATGTTGCCACTGCGTGATGTGGTTGTGTATCCCCATATGGTGCTGCCGCTTTTTGTTGGTCGTGCTAAATCCATCGCGGCGCTAGAGTCTGCAATGGAAAATGACAAGCAGGTGTTTTTGGTGGCTCAGCAAGATGCTTCTAAAGACGATCCTTCAATGGCAGATCTTTATTCTATTGGTACAACGGCGAAAGTGATGCAGTTGCTGCGTCTACCAGACGGTACGGTAAAAGTACTGGTTGAAGGTGGCAAGCGTGCACGCCTTGAAAAAATGGAAGAGGCGGATGGTTTTGTTTTAGGCCGTATTGTTGAGCTGGATTTAAAAGAGGAAGACAAAACTGAGCATGGTGTGATTCGTCATGCGTTGCTTAAGCAATTAGATGAGTATGTTGCAGGTAGCAAGCGCATTCCCGCCGAAGTGGTGGCGTCGCTAAAATCCATCGATGATCTAGCAAAGCTGATTGACAATATTACAGGACACATGAGCTTAAAATTGGAAGATAAGCAAAAAGTCTTGGAGATAGACTCGTTAACAGGTCGTGGTGAATACCTTATCGGTTTGATGGATGGTGAGCTGGATATTGCGCATCTTGAAAAAAACATTCGCAGCCGTGTTAAGAAGCAAATGGAAAAAAGCCAGCGTGAGTATTATCTGAATGAGCAGATGAAAGCGATTCAGAAAGAGCTTGGCGATATGGAAGATGGCAGTAATGAGCTTGATCTTCTACAAGAAAAAATAGCTCAGGTAGGCATGTCGGATGAGGCAAAGGAAAAGGCGGAAGGGGAGTTGAAGAAACTTCGCATGATGTCACCTATGTCTGCCGAAGCCGCAGTAGTCCGTGGTTATATTGACTGGTTGACGTCTTTGCCTTGGAAAAAACGCAGCAAAGTACGTAATGATCTGGCCTATGCTGAAAAAATATTGAATCAAGATCATTACGGTCTACAGGATGTCAAAGAGCGCATTCTAGAGTTTCTTGCTGTGCAGCAGCGCGTCAAGAAAGTCAAAGGACCTGTTTTATGTTTGGTGGGACCTCCGGGTGTGGGGAAAACATCCCTTGGTCAATCCATTGCCAAGGCGGTGAATCGTCAATACGTTCGTATGGCGCTTGGTGGTGTGCGTGATGAGGCTGAGATACGCGGTCATCGTCGTACTTATATTGGTTCAATGCCAGGTAAGCTTTTACAGAAGCTGTCTAAGGTAAAGGTAAAAAATCCGCTCTTCTTGTTGGATGAAATTGATAAGATGGGGATGGATCAACGTGGTGATCCAGCGTCTGCGCTTTTAGAGGTGCTTGATCCAGAGCAAAACCATACTTTCAATGATCATTATCTTGAAGTGGATTTTGACTTGTCGGATGTCATGTTCATTTGTACGTCTAACAGTATGAATATTCCAGGTCCACTTTTGGATCGTATGGAAGTGATTCGAATTCCGGGTTATACCGAAGATGAGAAGTTGAACATTGCGAAGCGTTATTTGTTGCCCAAACAAATTAAGTTGTCGGGTCTCAAAGAAAGTGAAATCAAGGTAACAGACGCGGCATTGATGGATGTGATTCGGTATTACACGAAAGAAGCGGGCGTCCGTGGTTTGGAGCGTGAGCTAAGCAAGATTTGCCGTCGAGTCGTTAAGAAACAGGCCCTAAGTAATGAAAAAGACGCCGCAGCAGTAGAAGTCACGAGCGAAAATTTAGAAGATTTCTCTGGTGTGCACAAGTTTAGCTACGGTAAAGCGGAGGAAAAAAATCAAATTGGTCAAGTGACAGGGTTAGCGTGGACGTCGGTTGGTGGCGAACTATTAACCATTGAAGCCGCTGGTGTGCCTGGTAAAGGGCGTCATGTTAAGACCGGGTCGCTTGGTGATGTCATGCAAGAATCTATTCAGGCGGCGTTAACGGTGGTAAGAAGCCGTGCTGTTGGTCTTGGTATAGACGATGATTTCCATGAAAAAACCGATTTGCATTTGCACGTTCCAGAAGGGGCCACTCCGAAAGATGGACCAAGTGCGGGTGTGGCAATGTGTACGGCCATTGTTTCTGTGTTAACAAAGATCCCTGTTAAAGCCTCTGTGGCGATGACTGGTGAGATTACGTTGCGTGGGGAAGTGTTACCTATAGGTGGGCTGAAAGAGAAGCTTCTTGCCGCTCACAGAGGTGGAATAAAAACCGTGATTATTCCACAAGAAAATGCTCGTGATTTGAAGGAAATTCCTGATAATATCAAGTCAGACATTGAGGTCATACCGGTCAAATGGATTGATGAGGTACTTGATATCGCTTTAGAGTACATTCCTTCACCAAAAAAGGTAGAAACCTTGCCTTCGAGTGAAAAAACTGTTGATGAACAAGAAACTGTAAGTCATCATTAAGGCATATCCTGTGTTGACAGGGAGTAGGTTGGGCTTGTATAACTTCTCGCTCGGCCTTTTTGGTAGGTTATATTGCGCCGAAAAAAATACTAAGGAACCACGAAAATACTGAAGGGGTACAACGTGAACAAATCTGAATTGATTGATGCTATTGCAGCGTCTGCTGATTTATCTAAAGCTTCTGCTAGCAATGCTCTTGACGCTACTCTAAAAGCAATTGAAGCGGCTTTGGCAAAAGGTGACCAGGTTACACTAGTTGGTTTTGGTACTTTTGCAGTGAAAGAACGTGCGGCGCGTACAGGCCGTAATCCTCAAACTGGTGAGGAGATCCAAATTAAAGCAGCGAAAGTTCCTGGTTTTAAAGCCGGTAAAGGTCTAAAAGACGCTGTAAACTAATGTTTTTGGAGCAGTAGTTCAGTTGGTTAGAATACCTGCCTGTCACGCAGGGGGTCGCGGGTTCGAGTCCCGTCTGTTCCGCCATTAGACACAAAAGGTGTATTCCAAGCGGAATGCACCTTTTTTATTTGTTATTTATTCAATTCATTCATTCGGAGGCAGCAATGCTCCAAGATATAAGAGATAAGTCACAAGGCATTGTGGTAAAGATCATTATTGGTTTTATCATTGTGACTTTTGCTCTATTTGGCGTAGACGCCTTGGTTCAAAGTTTTAATTCATCCGATACGGTTGCCGAAGTGGATGGGGTCGAGATTTCTCGAACACAAATGCTTCAGGGCGCAGAAACTCAACGTCGTCAATTGATTTCAATGATGGGTGGACAAGTCAATCCTGCATTGTTGGAAGACAACCTTTTGCAGCGTCGTGCATTGGAAGAGCTCATTCAGCGCGTTGTCTTGGCGAATCAGGCTCAAGGTTTGGGGTTGGGTGTCTCTGATGAACAGGTTAATGCGTATTTATTGCAAGCTGAACAGTTTCAAACAGATGGGCAGTTTGATCAAAATAAGTATTTGAATTTCATACGTTCTCTCGGCTTTACGCCGTTAGCGTTTAAAGAACGAATTAAACAAGATGTTTTGATTCAGCAACCACGCAATGCGATCGCGGGTTCTGAGTTTGTTCTGCCTTATCAGGTGGACAGTGTTGCTAAATTGCAGTCTCAACAACGTTCTTACGACTATGTGTCTTTCTCACTAGCGAGTGAGTCTGAAAACACCAGTGTGACCGAAGCAGAATTGCAGGCTTACTACGAAGCAAACAAAGATAATTTCAAAACACCAGAGCAGGTGAAAGTGAATTATGTGGTGGTTTCAAGTGCCGATTTTTATGGCAAGGTAAACGTCACCGATGCTGAGTTACAAGATGCGTACCAAGCCTCTATTGCGGGTCTGGCACAAGAAGAAAGATCTGCCTCGCACATTTTGATAGAGACATCGGATCGCAGTGATGCGGATGCTCAAAAACGTGTTGAAGAGATTCAGGAAAAATTGAACGCCGGTGAGGCTTTTGCTGATTTGGCAGCAACCTACTCTGACGATATTGGTTCCAAAGACGATGGCGGTAACTTAGGTTACGTTGAGAAAGGTACTATTGATCAAGCGTTTGACGATGCCTTATTTTCAATGCAAAAAGATGAAGTGAAAACGGTTAAAACGCAATTTGGTTACCATATCATTAAGTTAGACGATATTACTCAGCCAGATGTACCTAGTTTTGCCTCATTGGAAGCCGATCTAAAGCAGAAATTGCTAGACGATAAGGCCAGAGATGCATTGTTGACAGCACATGAAGACATTACCGATTTGGCTTATGCAAGTGATAAGCTAGACGCTATTGCGAAAGAGTATGGCGTTGACATACTTCAAACGGCTTACTTTGGTCGTGATGGTGGTTCTGACGAGGTATCAAGTAACCCTGCGGTGATCGCGGCGGCGTTTGATGTGCCTGTATTGGAAGACGGTCAAAACAGTAATTTGATTGAACTGAATGAAGATCAAGTGGTGGTGATCCATCTTAATGATCATAAACCAGAATCTTTCCAATCTTATGAAGAAACCAAAGAGCAAGTTGCTTCTATTGTTGTACAGAACAAAGCGGTTGAGTCTCTTAGAGCGAAAGCCGAAGCGGCTAAAAATGCGGAAAGCACGGTTTGGTCCTCTGTGACTGATGCCCAACGCGGCCAAGATGAAATGACGTCATTGGCTTTCTCTTTACCGCATCCTGATGGTCAGCCTGTTGTGGCAATCAAGGGATTGTCTAATGGCGACTTGGCTTTGATTCGCTTAAATAAAGTCGCTATAGGTGAGGAAGTTGCGCCTGATGAGCAGCAGCAGCTAGCTTATGAGCGTTATTTAAACCAAACTCAAGCCACGCTCAGTACTCAAGGGTTGCAAGACTTTTTGAAAAATAATGCCAAAATAGAAAGATAAACCGCTATTTTTGTGTCACAAAAAACCACTCAGTTGAGTGGTTTTTTTGTTTTTGTTCTGGATGATTGTTTTGTCTCGCTCAACCAGAGGGCTTTTTGTTGCTTTGTTATGCCAGCGACATCAACCAGTGGTTTGACGGTACAAAGAAGGCTTGGCCTGTCGTGGCACGAGTGTATTTCATCAGATGATCTGTGTTGCCGTGCTCATCGCCTTTAACCATGCTTTCTAACATGCGATTAAAAATCACAGGCGTTTTGCTGTAGCTTGCAAACATAAGCCCTTTTTCTGTCAAAGAGGCAAACGGCATGCTGTGACGCAATATTTCCAGAGAGCGACCATGCTCATCTTTCAGTGAGGTACGCTTGGTATGCGCATGGACTGATTTTTCAGCGGAAGGGTATTCTTCGTTAGTGTGCTTCGTTCGTCCGTACGTATCTTCTTGAGTTTTTAGATCTTCTTTTTCCCATTTGGCTAGGTCGTGGACAAAGCGCATTAAATTAAAATACGAGCCATTTTTGAAGTCTGGATCCTCGTCATCAACAAGTGCTACCGTTTTGCGTTTTTCTCCTTCAGGGTTTTCTGTGCCATCCACAAAGCCTGTTAAATCGCGGTTGTCTAAATATTTGAAGCAATGGACTTCTTCTACCAGAGCTACGCTTTTGCCGAATGCGTCAAAAAGTAGTCTGCCTAGCTGGTAGGTAGCATCATGGCGAGAAGAGCGAATATGCAGCACAAGATCGACATCCGTTGGCACTATCTCAATGTCTTTGCCTGTAATGTGGGGGAAAGTCGTCAGTAGCAGAGGGCGTTTGGTGTCTAACGTGCCCCAAATCAGATGGCTCAGACCTATGCTTGCGTGTAGCGCTGCATCGGGAAATTGTAACTGCAGGGCTTCGACTTGTTTGGGCACCGCTGACAACGCGTTTTTAAATAGGTCAATTTCAGATCTATTAACATTCAGTGTGATAAAAAGAGCGTCACTAGACGCTTCGGCAATAATGCCTGATTGATAGGGTGTCATTGTAGTCGTCCTTATTGACGCTAGAGGTCATTAGAAGTTTGGATAAAGTGTTTTTAGCTGACTGGCTTTGGAGGGTCTGGCTCGGCCGCTGGTGTATTCCTCTAGCGCCTCGGCAAGAGGGTGCCCTTGCCATTCATGGGCTGGATTGCTTGAGTACAGCATTAATTCGGCTTCCATCAGTAATTGTGTCACTTGAACCGTTGTAAGGCGTTTGATGTCATCGACACTGCGAATTTCATTGTCGCCCCACCGATGACGTGCCCATTCTAATAAACTCGGTCTCAGGGACGGTAGATCGTTTTGGTTGCAGCATTCCATTAAGGCTTTAAAGGCGCTTTGCTCATCGTATGTACTGAGTGGGGCAAAGTCTTGTAACGTAGGGACTTGGTAAATGTTGTCTGGTTCTGCTTTTCTGTTCTTGAGCCAAAGTGCCGTCCAGATGCCCATCATAACGGCAGCAATCAAAAGCAATCCTGCAATGAGGTACTGACGTAGGGTGTAACCATTGTGTGCTGGTACGATTTTGACCTCAAGTGGTTTGGGTTGGTTTTGTGCAATAGGGTCGACGGCTTTTTGTGCTGGCGGTGAAGTCTCAACAGGTTTTTTGGCCAAAGAGATTGGCGCCATCGAGCGCGTTGGTTCTGGTGAGCTATTGTTCTCAACGGGCGGCTTTGGTGTCGAATTGTCTGCTTTATTAGAGCCACTTGGTAAAGGAGCAATTTCAATGCCTGGCGTGGTCGCACTGGCCACGCTGATGGCTTGTTTTTCTGTATCCCAGTAAGGGATGTTGACGTCTGGTAACAACAGAGTGCCTTCTTGAGTAGGGACGACTTCAATCGTAATGCTTTGGCTACCGGTTACGCCTGATGCCGTTTTTTGGGTATCAAATTTGGGCGTCTGAGGGTAAAGCTTGTAAAGGCGTGTGCTGTTAAAGTCTACCGCTGGAATTTGTTCTGGCAGTGCGCCTTTTGCGTGTATGTCGATGGTCCAGATCAGCGTATCGCCTACCCTTGGTGAAGCGTCCGTTTTCGTTAACGAAGTGGATACGGTGACGGCTTGGCTTGGCAGCCAAGTATCGGCGGTATAGCTCGCAGGAGTCGGGATAACCTGTAAGTTTAAAGGCTCGCTTTGGACCTTTATCATTCTACGTCCAGTAGAGGTATTTACCATTGCCTGGATGCTTTGTGGCGGGATGGTGATGAGTCCACTGCGTTGCGGAAAAACCAAATACTCTCGCGTGATGACTTGGTATTGAGTGCCATTGATCGTCTGATAGCTCATCTGGTCATCGACCAGTCTTTCAATGATCAAGTCAGGATGAGAGGGAATTGCCCGATTGGCATTTTGCAATGCGACAGACGTATAAAGCTTCACATTTAGTATGATTTCTTGCTGAAGGTATGGCTCTGTTTCAGAGACTTCCGCTTTGAGCATAACGGGTGGATTGCCATTGCTGTCTAGCAATTGAGGTGAGCTTTTGACGGTGAGTCTAATGGGTTGGGATTCTAACCCCCCTATTTTTATTGGGGGAATTTCGACGGTGCCAACCGATTTTGGCATTAAGCTTACTACCCAAAAATTCAATGCGGTACTGGTGCCTAAATTAAAGCTAAATTGGCTATTTTGGCTTTTTCCTAATATGTTGAAATCGCGTTCTAGGGGAGTCAAATCTGGACCGTTTCCAGTATCGGAAAAGTCTGCACGCAGCGTCAGTTGAACCACTTCATTTTCGGTGGTCACATTTTTATTGAGTGTTGCGGTAACGCTGGCGGCTTGAAGAGAGCTGGAAAGCACAATAAAAAGCAGAGCCATCATTAGCGAGAAAAACAGGCGACTTGGCGTGTTTTGCGAGATTAATGAAAGGGAGTGTTGCTTTATTACCATGGGTTTTGCCCATCCTCTTGAGAAAATCGAGTTTCATTGCGTTTTTCTTGGTGCAAGTACCAAAGTTTGCGCTGCAGCAATAATCCTGGGTCGTCTTGGATTTGCCTTAGCCACTGGTTTAGCGCCTGTTGTTTTTCTTTATTCAGCGGTATTTTTTCCGCTTCGTCTTGGTTTTCATTGTCTGTGTGTTCATTTTGCTTATTATCCTCAGGTGTTTTGTTCTTGTCTTGTTTTTCGTTCTTTTTATTGTCATTTTTTGAGTCAGATGACTCTTTGGCGTCATTTTGGTCGTTAGAACGGGAAGCGTCGTCCTGGTTTTGTTCTTGTTTTTGCTCTTGTTCTTGATTTTGTTGGTTTTTGTCTTCGTTATCTTTCTGTTCTTGTTGCTGGTTTTGTTGTGATTGTTGCTGCTTTAAATAGTCCAGATTCTCTTTGGCCGCCTTGAAAGAAGGGTCCTGTTCCAAGGCTTTTTCATAGGCTTGCATGGCTTTTTCGATGTCACCAGACAAGGCCAGCGCATTGCCCAAATTGTAATTTTCGGCCGCGTTTCTGTTTAGGGCATCGAGCTGTTGAATGGTGTTTTGATAATTTTCTAACGCGTAAGCGGAGGCCGCCTTCCAATCGGGACGTTGGAAGTATTGATCGGCGGTTTGCCAATCACCCTGATCCACGGCCTGTTGGCCTTTTTGATCCGGTGTCAAAAACCAATCAAGTGGTGAGGCCTGTAGCTTTTCTGTGGGCCAAGACAAGACGCTAATAAGCAACATAAAAAGCATGCCTTTACGAAATTGAAAAGCAAGCCAAAATAAAAAGGGCAGAGCCAGCCAGTGTCCTTGCTCTATCCAATGGATGCTTTTGTTTTGGGCTTTTTGGGTTTGCTGATTATCCAGCGAGTGGTCAGTGATTTGAGTGATTTCTTGTGGTGTTAAGCGTCCTTCATAAAAGTGCCCACCAAGAGCGTTTGTTAGGCTTTTCAGTTCATCAATCGGCGTAATGGGGGTTATGTTTCTGCCGTTTTTTCTGAGAATTTGACCATCTGGTAGCTGTATCAGGGATGCGCTACTGGTACCAACGGCAATCATATTTAACTGTATGTTTTTGCCTTTGAGTAAGGCTGGAATGGATGTTTTATCTTGTTCGCTAAGATCGTCAGTTAATACAATTAGGCGTAACGGTGAGGTGTCCTCTTTGTCGAGCGACAGCGCAGCCTCAATACCACTGGTGAGATTGCTCCCGTACATTGGCATGATGATCGGATCTAATGCGAGTAAGAAATGAGTGATGGTTTCTCTGTCTTGGCTAAAGGGGCTGATAATAAACCCTTCACCAGCAAACGCGACGAGCGCAATATCGCCTTCTTTACTTTGTTCCAGTATGTCTCGAATCGTTTGTTTTAACTGAGTTTGTCGATTGGGTTTTACATCGGTCGCGTACATGGATAAAGACTGGTCGACGACCAACACCGTTTGTTGAGTGTTCTCAAACATCGTGGTTGGCGCTTTTGTCCAGCTTATGCCCGCCAAACCGACACAGAGCAGTGATGCCGCGACGACTCCCAACCATTTATTGATAGGACGGGTGGTATTGCGATAGACCAAATGTTGTAGCAAGCGTTGATCCACCACGGTGCTGAGGCGGTCGGCATTCGACCGTTTTGCTGTCATGAAAGACGCCAACAGTAGGATAATGGGCAGCAACAATAGCCAGTAAGGGCGTTCAAAATGGATTAGGTTAAAGAGCATCATGCTTTTTCTCCTGAACGCCACGCTCGTTTGTTCCAAGATAGTTGCTTGCTCATCAGCAAGGCCAAGCCCAGAAACGCCATTGAGCCAAGGCCCAGCCAGTGGAATAAACTGGTTAACGGGCGTTGCCACACGTCCTCCGCAGGTGTTGGCTCTAATGCGTCAAGGGTTTGATAAATCGCATGCAGATCTTCGGTGCTTTTAGCGCGGAAATATTCACCGCCTGTCTGTGCAGCGATATTTTTCAATAGAGTTTCGTCTAGGTCGGTGGATGGGTTAATTGCTTTTGGCCCAAAGAAGCTTTGTACAATCATGCTGTCAGCACCAATGCCGATGGTATGGATCTTTACATTCTGTGACGCGGCAAACGCGGCGGCTTGTTGTGGTTGAACACGGCCTGCGGTATTGGCACCGTCTGTCATAAGAATAAGCACTTTTTTATCGGAAGGTTTGTCTTCAAGTCGCTTGATGCTCAAGCCAATCGCATCGCCTATGGCGGTTTGCTCACCCGCAAAGCCAATTTGCGTTTCTTGCACAAGTTGATTAATGGTCTTGGTGTCAAAGCTTAATGGCGCTTGTAGATAGGCCTTTGAGCCAAACACTATGATGCCAATTCGGTCGCCACGGCGCTCTTGAATAAAACCTGAGAGAACGGATTTCGCTGCTTCTAATCGATTGACGGATTGATTGTTAAGCGTCATGTCAGTGACTTGCATGCTGCCTGACAAATCCAGGGCAATCAGTAAATCACGTCCGGATGGCGTGACTTTTGTCGGTTCGCCAAGCCAAATGGGTTGGGACAGGGCAAACACCAAGAGCACCCAGGACAGGAGCAAACACACATACCGCCATGTGACGCTTTTCGGCATTGCTTTACGGTCTTGGTGATCCATTAATTGCTCGGTATTTCCCCACCAGATACCATCGCCTTTGGGTTTGGCTTTGGGTAGGAAATACACAATAAAAGGCAAAGGCAGCAGAAG
Organism: Marinomonas shanghaiensis; assembly: GCF_003259175.1. GTDB lineage: Bacteria > Pseudomonadota > Gammaproteobacteria > Pseudomonadales > Marinomonadaceae > Marinomonas > Marinomonas shanghaiensis. Next base: position 69,732 of record NZ_QGOK01000003.1, read on the forward strand.
CAGAAACCAAGGCAAAGATAACTCAAGCATGGTGCTTCCTTATCCAATAACAGGTATTTTTTATCATACGGGTGCGTTGTTTTTGGCTTAACTCAATCTGGCTTTGATAAGGGCCATCGATAAATTCGTTACCAAGCAGTGAAAATCGTCGAGTGGTTGGCATGGTGTTATCTACCAATTCGAACAAGGTTCGACTCGGTAGCGCCGCTGTTTCGATTTTGCCTTCGCTTATGAAGCAGCGGCGGATCATTTCGTGGCACAACAAAATACAATCTTTGTCGTTAAGTTCGCTGCATTTTTGGGTTATTTCAGCCAATGCCTCTCGTCGATAAGTGCGCTTCTTATGACGTCGATACCAAAAGAACAGCAGGCCTAGCAATAAAAGAATAATTGCGGCCACAATTAGCCAAGTCCACCACACTGGCGGCCACATGGGTACAGATTGTGGCAGTAAGTAAGCTTTATTTGGCAGATCAATTGCTTGTGATTGGGCTGCAAGCGGAGCGAGTGCCGTAGACATTAGTGCAATGCTCCTTGAGACAACAAATAGCGGGCGATTTTTTCGGGTGATTCTGTGATATCAAATATTTGGTGGCGAATGCCCAAAGACATCAGTTTATTGCGCATGCTGGTATTTTGTGACAGAAAATCGGCTTTTGCTTGCTGTATGCTGTGGTTGCTGATAGTGACAGACTTCATCCCTTGGTTATCTGCCATCTGGTATTGGCCAGCCGGCAAGTTAAACACATTGCTGTCGATGATTTGTATCCAGTGAACCGAATTATGCTGCGCAAGTTCCATTAGGGCATTGTTTTCGTCTTCGTTCCAGCCTTGCTTGTCCGTCAGTATTATCACGTCTTTGTTGTGGGTTTTGCGGGTCAGTGGCGTATTACACCAAATGCTGGTGGCATCATGATGACTACACGCACGATTGGCAATTTTGGACGCGTTTTTAAGAGCGTTTAATAGCGAAGACAGTGTTGCCAGTTTATTGCTAGCGTGTTCTTGGTCGCCATACGTCATACGATAAGACAGCGTGTCACCTTGTTGCTTCGAGCGCCATGCAATGATCCCGGCGAGCTGAATAAAGCGTGTAGAGATAAAAGTATGGCGGGTGCCAAAATAGGCGTTGCTAGACAGATCCAACAGCAGCAGTCGCTGATGATCGTTTTCCTGTGCATACAGCCGAGTGTGAGCTTGGCCCGTTCGAGCGGTCACACGCCAATCTATGTGCCGCAAATCATCGCTGGCTTGATAGGCACGAAGTTCAAGCATTTCCATGCCATGGCCTTTTTGGCGTGAACGACGCTCTCCAGAATGGGGGGCAAAACGAATGGCTTTTGGAGCGCGTCCTAAATGTTTGGCGTAACTTGCCAATAGCGAAAAATGGGCGTCATCCAGCTCAGGCGATTCGGGTGATAATAATGGGCTCATTGTGCTGATTGCCTTTTACTACTGTGCTATGAGTGACTATGCGTTTAATTATAATGCCGGAACATGGCTGATCAATCGTTTCAATAAATCATCAACGGATAATCCCGCGGCTTGCGCTTCAAAGGTCGTAATAATGCGATGGCGCAATACAGGCAAGGCAATCTGGCGCACATCGTCTGGTGTGACAAAGTCTCTGCCGTTTAATAATGCATTGGCGCGAGCGCAACGATCAAGGGCCAAGGTGCCCCGTGGACTTGCCCCAAATTCAATCAAATTGGTGCCTTTCCCCGCGTCACCCAAGTACCGTTCTGGTTGGCGGGTTGCCATCACAAGCTGCACTATATACTGCTCAACACTTTCTGACATGTACAGTGACAAGGCTTTGTGGCGAAGCTCAAGAATGTCGATAGGCCGACAAACGGGCTGTGGTTTACTGGCAGACGTTTTGTGTAAGTCCTGCTGGCGCACTAACCTGAGTACATCCAATTCGCTGGCTGCACTGGGGTAACCGAGGTTTATTTTCATCATAAAACGATCAAGCTGCGCTTCCGGCAAAGGGTAAGTACCTTCTTGCTCAATCGGGTTCTGTGTGGCAATAACGAAAAAGAGTTCGGATAAGGGATAGCTGTTGTTACCGACGGTGACTTGTCTTTCGCCCATGGCTTCAAGCAAGGCTGATTGAACTTTAGCAGGCGCTCGGTTGATCTCATCGGCTAGCACGATATCATTCATGATGGGGCCAGGAACAAAACTGAATTTTCCTGTTTCTTGCTGATAAATGTCAGAGCCCGTTACGTCACCAGGCAGCAAATCTGGCGTAAACTGAATGCGTTGGAAACGGCTATCAATCGCGCTGGCTAGGGCTTTCGCGGCGGTGGTTTTGGCGATACCCGGCGGGCCTTCTAGAAGCACATGGCCATTTGCGATTAAAGCGACGAGTAATTCATGAGTTAAATCGGGTTGGCCGACGACGGCATGATTTAGATGATCTTTTAATTGCTCAATTACAGTTACCATCGAACCTAGGTTCCTTATACTTTTGTCAATAAAAGTGTCAACGCAAGATAACACCCTTGCAAAATTGCTGTGCTCACCAATGTTTTATTAAAACAGACTTATAAGCGATAAATTTGGCTTTTTGAGGCTGTTTTTGCCTCGCCTTGGCTTCGCTCGTGACTTCGTGCAAAGGTGTCCATATAATAGACTTCATCTTATCGGATTCAAATCTTTACGCACAGAGCGTTCTCTGTAAGGGTAGCGTAAGCACAGGACGAAAAAAATGGCAAAAATTGTATTAAATGTGGCTCTGCCTGCGTTTAAATATGAAGCTATGTACGCTGGAGCGGCAAAAAACCTCGTCGCAAACAGTTTAGATGGGCGTAAAGTTCAGTTACCTTTGTCGGCTTTTCAGCGTTTTGTGACTCATCAAGGGATTTACGGTTTTTTTGAAGTAGAATTTGATGAGATGAACAAACTGATCGCCGTTACCAAAGTAAAAGGGCCTTAAGTAAAAGGGCCTTAAGTAAAACGGCCTAAAGTGAAATAGCGTTAACGCAAATACGACGAAACATCAGACCACATAAATTAGACACATCAGATCAGGCAAGGCATTCACCTGATCTTAACCGCCTAGGAGCCCAAACAATGTACCAACTTGCTCGCTCGTTACTTTTTAAATTAGACGCTGAAGTGTCTCATGAATTGTCATTGGATCTTCTTGCAGCAGGCAGTCGGTTAGGAGTGAATAAATTGCTAGGCGGATTGCCATCGACCAAGCCGGTTGATGTGATGGGATTGCGCTTTCCGAATGCGGTGGGCTTGGCTGCGGGTCTGGATAAAAACGCCGATGCCTTTGAAGCGTTAGGCGCTTTAGGTTTTGGCTTTGTCGAAGTGGGGACCGTGACACCAAAAGGGCAAGCGGGCAACCCTAAGCCACGTTTGTTCCGTCTGCCTGAGCATGAAGCCATCATCAACCGCATGGGCTTTAACAACAAAGGCGTGGATCATCTTGTGTCGCGCATTAAATCCCACCGTTACCCTGGCGTGTTGGGTGTTAACATTGGAAAAAATTTAACCACTTCGGTAGAAGACGCGGCGGCGGATTATTTGGCCTGTCTAGAGTCGGTCATTCCTTACGCGGATTACATTACCGCTAACATCAGTTCACCGAATACACCAGGCCTTCGCAGTTTGCAATTTGGCGAGAGTTTGGCGCAGTTAATCGCGCCCTTAGTTGCGGCACGTGATCGTTATGAAGCGGAAAATGGTAAACGCGTGCCGTTGGCCGTGAAAATCGCCCCTGATATGACAGACGACGAAATTAAAATGGTTGCCGATACCCTCGTAGAGCAGGGTGTTGATGGTATTATTGCTACGAATACGACGCTATCCCGTGATGCCGTTCTAGGGCATCCGTTTGAAAAAGAAGCCGGCGGTCTAAGTGGCGCACCGGTTCGTGATGCTTCTACCCATGTGGTAAAAGTATTGGCTGAGCATCTGAAAGACACACTGCCTATTATTGGCGTGGGTGGTATTTCCAGTGGTGCGGACGCTGTGGAGAAACTGCAAGCGGGGGCGCGACTAGTGCAAATTTATTCGGGCTTTATCTATCACGGCCCAGAGTTAATCAAGGAAGCCATAGCCAGTACGGATGCTTATTACCGCGAGCTTGATCTCGGTATCTAAAGATCGAATAGAAAACAAGGTGCAGCGTAGTTTGGCATCTTGTTTTAAAAGAGGGCGGGACAGAGTCTCGCCTTCATGCGTTTCGAAACCTTCATTGAAATTTAAAAAAGTATTTTATAAATGAGCACGATATTACAGACAACTGATTCATCAAGTCAGGTTTACGCATTAGAAATAACCTGTCCTCTTGGGTTAGAAAATGTCTTAGAAAAAGAGCTGCATGGCGAAGGCCTAACGCAAACCCGATTAGGTGAAGCACAGGTTAAGCTAACCACAGACCTAGAAGGCATGTACAAGGCCTGTTTATGGTCCCGTGTTGCGACTCGCGTGATGTTGCCAATTGCCAATTTTAAAATGGAGTCGGCCGACGACCTATACAATGGTGTAAAAGCGATTCAGTGGTCAGACCACATGAGCGCCACCAATACCATGGCGATCGATTGCCACGGTACTAACCACCATATTCGCAACACACAATTTGGTGCCGTGCGCGCCAAAGATGCGATTGCCGATTACTTTGTGGCCTTATCTGGTGAACGTCCAAACGTTGAAAAAGAACAGCCAGAAGTTCGTATTGCTTTACGTATTAAACGTGATGTCGTGACGGTGAGTATCGATTTATCAGGCGAAAGTATGCATCGCCGTGGCTACCGTCAACAAGGCGGCATGGCTCCTTTAAAAGAAAACTTGGCTGCGGGTCTTTTACTGCGTGCTGGTTGGGGAACCGATTGCGGTTTGACGCAACTTATCGACCCTATGTGTGGCTCGGGGACATTTCTGGTTGAAGCCGCCATGATGTCATTGGACATTGCGCCGGGTTTACGTCGCTCATACTGGGGCTTCAAAGGCTGGAAACAGCATGACCATCGCATGTGGCAACAACTGATGGATTTTGCTAAAAACCGCAAAAAAGACCCAGCCACCTTAGGGATTCGTTTCCAAGGAACCGATCGAGAACAAAAAGCCATCGCGGCCGCGCGAGAAAACATTAAACGTGCCGGACTCACCGGCGTCATTGATGTCACCATGTCGTCGTTCCAAGAGCATGAATTCGACATCAACCCCGAGGTGCCGGGTCTTTTAATCACCAACCCACCTTACGGTGAGCGTATTGGTGATGAAATGGCCTTGATCGCGTTGTACCGTCAACTGGGGGAATGGGTGGTCACTCACGTACGTGGCTGGCAGTTTATGATGTTGACCAGTAATGATCATCTGGCGCGTCAAATTCCCGCTCGACCAGAAAAAAGTACTCGAGTCATCAACGGTGGGATCGAATGTCGCGCTTATCAGTTCCCATTATTGGCAGGCAGCATAAAAGAAGACGTCGTCGCACAGTCTGTGATGACGCCGGGTGCGCAAATGTTTGCTAATCGTCTGCAAAAGAATGCCAAAAAATTGAAAAAGTGGGTCGAGAAAAACAAGATCCAATGCTACCGCTTATACGATGCAGACATGCCAGAATACTCCGTGGCGATTGATATCTACCAAGACTGGGCGCATGTACAAGAATATCAAGCGCCTAAAAGCGTTGATCCAGAAAAAGCCAAACAGCGTTTGTTTGATGTGATGTCTGCGATTCCTAGCGCACTGAATATTTCAGAAGCCAAGGTCATATTGAAACAGCGTCAAAGACAGACAGGCAAAGAACAATACGAAAAACTCGATCAGACAAAACATGAAATGATCGTAGAAGAATATGGCTGTGACTTCATCATCAACTTGAAAGATTATTTGGACACTGGCTTGTTCCTAGACCACCGTCCTGTTCGAAAATTGATTCAAGACAAGGCCAACGGCAAGCGTTTCTTGAACCTTTTCTGCTATACCGCGACCGCATCCGTGCACGCGGGTCAGGGTGGGGCGCACAGTTCATTGAGTGTTGATATGTCGAACACCTACACAGAGTGGGCGCGTCGTAATATCGAATTGAATGAATTTTCAGATCGTTACCATCAGGTAGAACGTGCAGACTGCATCGAATGGCTAAAACAAAGCCGCGACACCTTTGACCTAATCTTTATGGACCCACCCACGTTTTCTAACTCGAAAAAAATGGCCGATGTGTTGGATATCCAGCGCGACCACGGGGAGCTAGTACGTTTGGCCATGGCAAGATTGGCAAAAGGAGGCGAGTTGATCTTCTCCAACAACTATCGTCGCTTTGTATTGGATGAAGCGCTAGAGCAAGAGTTTGAGGTGAAAAACATCACCCGAGAGACACTGGATCCAGACTTTGATCGTAATGATAAAATACACCAGTGCTATATCATCAAACACAAATCATAACTCAGCATGGGTGAATAAATTCGATATAATTCGCCCATATTTCAAGGGCTAAACACCCAGTTTAGCCTTGTTTTTTTGGTTTTATACGTTTTAAGGTTTATAAGTTTTTAGTATGAAAAAAACATTCCGACTTGTGATTAGTTGCCCAGATAGAGTGGGCATTGTAGCGGCCGTTAGTCAGTTTTTGAACGAGCGCCAAGGCTCGATCATGGAAGCCAGCCACCACACAGATTTAGAGCAAAAATGGTTCTTCATGCGTCATGACATCGACGCGGAAAGTTTGTCTATTGACGTAGAAACCTTCCGCAAAGAATTCGCGCCTATCGCCGAAGAATTCAACATGCGTTGGTACGTAAAAGACAGCGAAGATCGTCCTAAAGTTGTCCTATTGGCCACCAAAGAATCTCATTGCCTAAACGACATCATGCATCGCTGGCACACCGGCGAGCTGAACTGTGAAATCGTCGGCGTGATTGCCAACCACGAAGACCTACGCTCCATGGTCGAATGGTACAAGATTCCATACTTCTGCATTCCCGTGCCAAAAGAAAACAAAATGCCCGCCTTCCAAGAAATTGAAGCCTGCATTGATGCGTCTGGTGCCGACACCATCGTACTCGCGCGCTATATGCAGATCTTCCCTGAATACTTGTGTGAAAAATACCGCCATAAAGTCATCAACATACACCACAGCTTCTTACCGTCTTTCATTGGTGCGAAACCGTATCACCAAGCGGCGGTTCGTGGCGTGAAACTGATTGGCGCGACCTGTCACTACGTCACCGCAGATCTAGACGCTGGCCCGATCATCGAACAAGACGTGATCCGAGTTCGTCACAGCCATGCCGCAGAAGACATGGTTCGCCTAGGCAAAGACATTGAAAAACTCGTACTGTCCCGAGGCTTGCGTTATCACCTAGAAGACCGTGTATTAGTGCATGGCAATAAAACCGTAGTGTTCGCTGAGTAACAGAAAAAAGCACTGAACAGAGCAAAACTCGAATAATAGAAAGGGAAGGCCTCGGCCTTCCCTTTTTTTATTTTGTCATCTTAGTGCGATAAAATTTTTTTCTTGAAAAAAGTGTCTATAGTCTATAGTTAATAAAACAATTCATTAAGAGACGGCTAGTGAGGTGACGAATGAAACTCAAATTAACGCCAACTCAGAACCTATGTGTTGGCTATTTAGAATCTGGTTTTAAATTGATCCAATTAGGCGAGCAGTTTTACTTTATCAAAGGCGAACGCCGACAAAAGGTATTGCCCAAAACCCTAGACGCACTCGTCAACCGAGGCGCACTGGCACATACCGAACAAGGCGACTACATGCTAAGCGATGAATTTGTAGAACACCGTAAACGAATGCGTGAAATGAACGAGCCCAAACAGACTCGCCATTAACAAAAGACCAACTTGGCCCTATTTTTTCTCGTTAGGAATGGGGCCTTTTTTATGGCAATAATTCAGTGGCTAACTTCAATCAAACGGCGTTTATCTTCGAAACTAACGCCTACCTCATTAAAACGCCGCTTGCTTTCATCGTAAATCGTCATAAATCAACATGCCACGTAGGTCTGCATGAGGGAGGCACGACCGTAATCAGACATAAAGCCTCATAACCACAATCTATCTCATCGAAGCACTAAACAACTTTCTGTACCATCAAATGTAGGTCGCGCATTTATGCCGACAAGTAACTATTGTCTTCCAAGGGGCAAGGGTGGGGTTATTACGTTGTGACTTATCGCCAACATCCCCGTAGGCCTGCATAAGGGAGGCACGACCGTAATCAGGCGTTTTATCGAATTTGCGCTGGCAGCTTATTAGAAAGTCTTTTAGTATCAACAGATAACCAAATTAAATTAGACACATTTGGAGGTATAAAATGTCAACGATTGTCAGTAAGGAAGAAGCACATAAACTGATTGATCAACTCCCCGCCAATGCAACATGGGATGACCTGATGCATGAAATATATGTTCGAGAAGCGATTGAAAAAGGGCTCGAAGATAGCAAGGCTGGAAGAACAAAGGGGGTTGCTGACATTAGAAAGAAATATGGATTGCCTGAATGAGAGTTCAATGGGCTAAAACCGCAGAAGCTCATTTGGATGCAATTTATGCCTACATAGTCCAAGACTCAGAAACCTATGCACTGCAAACTGTGGATCGAATTACAAGGCGATCTGAACAGATTGGTGACTTTCCTTTATCAGGAAGAAAAGTGCCAGAATATGAGCTTGATCAAATAAGGGAGGTGTTCGCAGGTCCATATAGAATCATATATCATATTATGGCAGAGCAAATTGATATTGTTGCCGTGATCCATGGAGCAACGAACGTGCTGCAAGAATAAGAAGACTGTCCTTACTCGTGTTGTAAACCAACATCCCCGTAGGTCTGCATGAGGGAGGCACGACCGTAATCAGACATAAAAGCCTCGTAGCCACAACCTATTTTATCGAAGCACCAAATAACGTTCACTCATCAAGAAGAGATACAAGGTCGCGCATTTATGCCGACAAGTAACTATTGTCTTTCAAGGGCTAGGTTAGATTATTGCTTTGTGACGGCTAGACCGATACTCAAATGTAGGCCGACAACGTAATAATTCCCTCATGTTTTATAAAATCTGATCAAGAGGGCTATTGGTTCCCGCAAAATGCTGGCCGATGACATGGGTATAAATTTGTGTTGTCGATACATCGTTATGGCCTAACAATTCTTGCACCGTTCTTATGTCTCGCCCTGCCATGAGTAAATAGGTCGCAAAAGAGTGGCGGAAAGTATGACAATTTACTCTTTTTTCATTAATCCCCGCGTCATTGACCGCTTTCTTCAACGCCTTACGAGGCACTGAATCATGCAAATGGTGCCTGCATAGTTCACCAGTCAAAGGATGCGGACTGATTGACGTAGAGGGAAATAAAAACATCCAACCTAATTGACGAAATGCATTTGGGTACTTTCTAGAAAGTGCAAAAGGTAAAGAGGGTCCATAACCCTTTGCATTGTCATCTTGTTGGATTTGTTGAGCATAGGCTTTTTGCTTGTTTAAAGCTTCGGCTAACTTACGGCTAAGAATAGTGGTTCTATCTTTATTGCCTTTACTGCACCGAACGGCCAAGCTGCCTTGATCCAAGTTAATATCTTGAATGCGAATGCGCAAACATTCACTAATTCTAAGTCCCGAGCCATACAGCAACGAAAAAATCAAATGATCCCGTTCATTCAAACAGCTTAGGATTTTTTGAATTTCGTTTGCGGCTAAAACAATGGGTAAACGTCGACCTTGTTTAGCATGCTTAAACCCTAAATCTCCCAATGGTTTATCCAGTAACTTGTTGTACAAAAAGGCGAGGGCATTTAATGCGGATTTTTGAGTGTTAATGGCGACATTTTGCTCAACGGCCAGAAACGATAAAAATGCTCTTACCTCTTCAGCGCCCATGTTTTGAGGGTGTTGCAACTTATGGAATCGAATAAAATATTTAATCCAATACAGGTAAGATTTTTCTGTTTTTAAGCTATAACCGCGTAGCCGCAGCTCATGGCGAATAAAATTGAGGAAAGGGCTGGAAAACATCACACACTCCTTGTGGATAATTGATAAAAACTGTACAAATATACAGTTTATTTTAAGGATTGCCAGTTTTTGGCTTGTTTTGTGTAATAAATAATCATAATTTTGCCTGTTTGCACTGGCAGCAATCCAGAAATGCCTTTAGTATCAATGGATAAGAATATTGGCAGACGAAATAACAGGCTGTGAATAAAGGGTATAACCCGCACGCTCGGATTTCCAACTAACCAGCCTGTGGGAAAGTTTAAAAAATACCGTAGTATCAGTTTTTTATAGGGATTAATATGAAAATCAAAAGCAGTGCGGATACGCATGCGCACTATTAAAATGTTAGTTTTCTAATCAATACCGTCATTAATCGTCGAGGAAAGCAATGGAAAGTATTATAGAATTTGTGAAATCAGACATCGGAGTCACCTTAGCTTGGGTATGTTCTGTAGGTAGTACATTATTTGCAGTGATTACATCAAAGAAAAATCGGCAGTTGAAAATTAAAATTGGTGAAATTAACAATAATTTAGCAACAGATAACAGTCAGGACAGTGTTACGCAAAATGGCCAAAAGAATGTATATACAAAGAACAATTCCGGCGGCATGAATATAGATATGTAAAGGAATGAATCTTGACAATAGAAAATGAAAAGACTGATGCACCCGTGAATAAAATAGTCAGGGTAGAACGTAATGCTGGTAATATCATTGTTGGGGATTCTCCCGAATATGAAATCAGCTCCGCCATAAATGAACTGTTAAAGTCATTAGCTAATAAACCATTTTCATTTCAGAAAAAAAGACGTCGGCCATCTTCCGAGACGGTTGTAAAGATAGAACACAACAATCTTAAATCTAAAAGTCATATCATAAAGCAGTATCTAGACCATTCTTCAAAGGTAGAAGAAGCGTATTCTGAAATTGACTCATTAATAGCATTTGGAAAAGATACAATACTTCAAAATTTGAACGACTTATATTATCTGGCATTGGACACAGTTGATATAGACTATCTAACTTGCGATGTGGACATAGAGAATGTTAGGGAAAATTCGGAGTTTATTTTGGATTTCATAATTCAAAAATTAAAAAATAGCGTATTTGAGTCCAAAAACACTCCTGATTACAAAGAGCATATTGAATTAGGAGTAAATGTCGTTGTAGCTCATGCTTTTATTGAATGCATAATCATGGAGAACCCCACTTATGATTCCTAGTAGTGGTTGTGATCCGGAGGTAAATGTCGTGAGCATCGGTGCAAAAATCTTAAAGAAAATAGCAGAAGAAAATTCATCATTAGATTTCATTCTGAGTGAATGCTCATCGGATCTTGGCGTTTCGATTGATCACATCATACTGTCATTAGATTGGCTTTTCTCAATTAAAGCAATTGACTTTAATGGCGTAGAGGTATTTATAAATGAAGCTTGATAGCCTTGAAATAAAGATAAACAATGAGGTCAAGAGGTTCGTGAAATTTGAGCTTGGCCTGAACCTAATTACAAATAAGCCCAACTCAGGTCGTACAGGTAATAGCGTAGGCAAATCTACCTTATCAAGAATTGTTGATTTTCTTATGCTGGGAAGCATAGAAAGTATTTACATTGATGAAGAGTTTAAAAAGCCAAATCAAGAAATTGAATCGCTTTTCAAAAACAATATTGTGACAGCATCGCTAAGTTTCTATGACCACTCAAATAAAACAAATCAGATTTCACGTAATTTATGTATAGGTGGTGACTCAGAATTTAAATTCTGGATAAATGGTGAGATTGTTGAAGAAAGTAAATACGAAAGTTTTCTTCAAAATAAAATATTTAATATTTCAACCAGAAGACCATCTGTAAGAGCAGTTGCCCCTAAGTTTATTAGAAATGATAGCCACCGAATGTTAAGCACAACCAAGTTTCTTGATAAGCGACAAGGATCAAAAGATTATAGCGAGCTTTTTTTATATCTTTTTGGTTTTAGTAATACGTCTCTTCTTACTGAAAAAAGAGATGCCACGAACTTAGTTAATAGGCGAAAACGGAATTCAACATCTATTAATGCCCTAGTGAAAGAACAAAAGCCAAAAAGTGAGATTAAAAAATATAAGGCTGATGCTAAAGAGTTAGAAAATAATCTTTTGACATTTGAATATTCATCAGAGTATTCGAACCCAATAGAGAGGCTTTCAGAACTACAGGTTAAAGAAGATAGATATACTGAAGAGCTCTTATCTATACAACGAAAAGTAGACAACATCAATCATACTATAGAACTCTTATCTAAAGACAAAGATGGTTATTTGATCAACGAGCTTAAAGCTATATATAGTTTCTCGGGTGTCGCAATTGACGGAGCCCTTCGAGAACTTGAAGACGTTATTTTGTTCCATAAAAATCTCGTTGAGAAAAAGAAGCGTTTTCTTACAATTGATCTACCTAAGTTGAATGAGGAGTCTGAAGGCCTTCAGGCTGAACTAAGTTCAATAAGGAAGAATAAGTTACAAGTTTTTTCTGATATGAGGTCGAAGGAAAGCTTAGATAATGTGACTAAAAATTTAAAACGACTTGGTGAGCTTAAAGTTGAGCTTGGAAAGTTAGAGGGCTTAATGGAACAGCAGACCAAAGCAAAATCAGATCAGACAGAAGCAGAGGAGCAGTTGCAAAAGATTCTTGAAGCTATTTCCAAAGAGATTGACAATGTTTATGTGTTTGAGAATAAGTTCAATACACATTTAAGGTCTCTTACCAAAAGCCTTCATGATGAAGAGTACAGCATAGATTTAGAATTTAATAAGGATAGTGGTGCTTGCTCTATAGAGCTCAATAACTCTGCAACAAACCCTGAAGGCGGGAAAAAGAAAGCTGAAGTTATCGCTTTTGATTTTGCATATATACATGCTATTAATGAGTTAAAGCTCAAGCGACCAAATTTTATTTTTCATGACAGCATTGAGGATATTGACAAAAAACAGATCGAAGACATTTTCAAAGAAGCTAACAAGCTTCCAGGTCAACAGATTTTATCAATGCTTTCAGATAAAATATCAGATGAAACTTATAATAAAGTATCAGGAAATATAATTTTGTCTCTTGATGAGGATGAAAAATTCTTTTGTGTTTAAACGAAAACTAACAAGCGGCTTCAATCTGACCTCCGGCCACTGTCACCATTTGTGCATAAAACCCGCACAAATGGCGCCAGTAGCCTCCGGCAGTTGAGCCGGGCGTTATGCCGGATTTGACTCCTCGCGTTGATGTAATATGATGAAGCTTATGCTTTTCGATGGGATAAATGCTATGCCAGTAATTAGCCGATTTTACGGTATCTTGATTGCTATGTATTTTAACGATCACAATCCACCGCATTTTCATGCAAAATATTCTGGATATGAAGCGCTATTTGCATTTGATGGAACCATACTGGAAGGGGAATTGCCCAAGCGAGCAACTATTTTTGTTCAGGAGTGGATAGGAATACACAAAATTGAGCTGGAAGAAAACTGGCGTCGAGCCAGAGCAGGGGAACCTCTGAATTACATAGCACCACTGGAGTAAATTATGTTGCATATTAAGTCTGCAAAATACGTGGCTGATTACACAATTTGGGTTGCATTTGATGATGGCACTTCTGGCGAAATCGATCTAAATGGCGAGCTCCACGGGCCGGTATTTGAACCGCTGAAGGAAATCGCTATTTTCCAGAAGGTATCGGTCGATCCTGAGCTTGAGACGGTTGTTTGGCCGAATGGAGCAGATCTGGCTCCAGAGTTTCTCAAAGGGCTGCATAACAAGCAAAGTCAGCAGGCGCGTGTCGCGCAGCTGCTTTGAGCGTTATGCATCTAGGTAGATGGAGCAATGGAAGCGAGACCTAATAAATCCGAAGAGTTATTCCTCAGTCTTGGGTGCAACCGGTTTTACGACTTGTTCGATGAGATCATGATGGATGATTTCTGGGCCAAAGAGGATTGCTATAGGTTTGGCAAAGTGTCGAGCATCTTTGCAGTTTATGCCGAGCTTTTAGCTTATGAGCCATTCAAGCATGTACTTGAAGCCCTAAAGACACAGCGTCCTCCGATGGAATCTGAGATTGGAGGCCCACTGTTTAAGTTCGTGCGTAATATACTCGCTCATTTTCCCGTATTTGAAACATGGGATGAGGTGTGGGTGAGTAAGGAGCTAGTTAATTGGCAGAGAGAAGGCCTGACGATTGACCGCTTCCTAAAGAAGCATGCAGGCCACGATGAAGTGAAGTATCGCTTCTGGGAAGCAGATAAAAAACGGATGACCTATATGAGTATTCGTTTTCCCAAAAAATATGACGAAAACAAGATATATCTTAAGGATATGATCGAAGAAAAAGACGGAGTGAAATTTTCACTCATAATGATGCGCCAGATACTTAATACACAAGTAGAGTCAGTTGGTGAGAATGCATAACAAACAAAGGCAGCGGACGCCAAAAAGCGGCGCTCGCTGCTTTGGGCGTTAGCCATACAGGAGGTTCTGGTGGCAAAACCAATAGTAATCGGAGATATTCAGTTTAGAACCAAAACGGCCGCTAAGGACGAGATCAGGCGCCGTATAGGTCAATATGAAGCCGGAGATATTCTGTCTGTTGCGGACCAGGTATTTTTCGAGGAACTATTCAAGCTTCATGACGAATACGCTGAAAAAGTCGGCGCAGGGATAAAGCATATTCAGGTTGAAAGGGACTTTCATAGAAATAGGTGTTTGTATATCCACCGAACCGATGGAACGGAAATTGACATTAGCTGGGTCCATTGTGTTCAGCCTGCATCCACTAAGACCGTTGTTTCCATCGCCTTCAGAAGGGCAGTAAAAGAGCGCGTAATGGCTTTCAAGTCAAACCAACTTTCAGAGGGTTGCCACTGCCCTGTTTTGAATATTCCTCTGGACTACGAAAATAGTCATGTTGCGTATACGGAGTATAGCTTTGAGTCGCTACTGGACGACTTTCTTAATCAAGCAGACGCCACCTTCGAATCTATCGAACTTATAAACCCGAATCCAGATGACAGCGACCAGCGAGCCATTCTAAAAAATCCGGATCTAAAGGCTCAGTGGGACCGATTTCATGAGTCGAACGCTAGACTGGCATTGATGAGTGCAGAAGCCAATTTGCGAAGACAAGGCTAACCAAGCCATTAAGTTCGCGCACTTCGTGCGCCGGACCTCGTTTCACTCGGCCGCTTATGGCCGGCGTTAGACATTAAGAGGACCGAATTTTGAGACTCGAAGGAAAAGTGGCTTTAGTCACTGGGGCTGCTAAAGGGATTGGTGAGTCAATTGTTCGACATTTTGCTCAGGAAGGTGCCTTTGTTTATGTCACGGATATTGATCAGGACAATGGGCTGCAAGTAGCACTATCCATTGGTCAATCTGCCCAGTTTGCTTTGTTAGATGTTCGCGACGAAGGAGCGTGGCAGAAGCTTATTGGGGAAATAATCGATGTACATGGTCGGCTTGATATTGTCGTTAACAATGCTGGCATTACTGGCTTCGAAGAGGGCTTCGTCCCGCATGATCCAGAGAATGCAACCTTAGACGCTTGGCGCAAAGTACATGAGACAAACCTTGATGGGGTATTTTTAGGATGTAAGTATGCCATTAAAGCTATGCGTGCCACACAGAAAGGATCCATTATTAATATATCCTCACGCTCTGGCATCGTCGGTATCCCAACGGCCGCGGCCTATGCTTCCAGTAAAGCGGCTGTGCGAAATCATACAAAAAGTGTCGCCTTGTACTGCGCACAGCAAGGCTTAAAAGTGCGGTGTAATTCCATTCACCCTGCTGCAATTCTGACGCCTATGTGGGAACCGATGCTGGGTGATGGGCCTGAACGTGAAGCGAATATGGCCGCATTTGTTCAAGATACACCGCTTAGGCGTTTTGGTTTACCTGAGGAAGTCGCTTGTGTAGCTGTCATGTTGGCTTCAGATGAATCTGGCTATTTGACAGGAACAGAGATAAATATTGACGGCGGCATTCTTGCAGGTTCAGCCGGAACGCCTGCAAAATAATATTTAACAACCTTGATCTCACTATTTACAGAGATAGATTTTATACAGGGGAGTAACGCATAAGATCCTAAGCGACAGGATTGTCGTTCGTTTTACGGTCTGTCTGCTATCGTCACCTACAGGGATGCTCGTATTCGTCTGATTTCAGTCAGGCGTTCCCGCAAGAAGGAGATTGAGCTTTATGAAAACTAAAGACTTCGATAAAAAATTTGAGGAAGGTCAGGAGGACATGGTTGATGACCTAGATCTTTCTTCTGCTCGCCGCGTAAATCAGGAACAGAAGCTGATAGTGGAACGGATGAAGATCTTGGAAGGTATTGCGAAGGGCGAGCAGGCCATCCGTGAAGGTCGAACAATGGATATGTCGCAGGCCAAAGAGAAAATGAGTAAATGGCTCAAATAATTTGGACTGAGCCAGCACTGAATAGTCTGAACGATATTGCTGAGTATATTGCCGTTAATAACACACGCATCTCAGAAATCCAGCATTTACGAGGTTTTTAACACGTGTGTGCTTATCAAATCGATTTTTCAAAAAGCCGTTATCAATTGAAGTGCGTTAAGGAAAAATGTTGAAAACAAGTATCTGTATCAGTTTGGCTCAGGTTCCTGTTGTTAAAGGTGATGTGACAGAAAATCTCGCACAGCATATTAAAATGATTGAGCAGTCTTCATTGTGTAAAGCCGATTTGGTGGTGTTTCCTGAGCTATCCTTAACAGGTTATGAGCTTGAACTTGTTCAAGAACTGGCTTTATCTGAAACATCACATGTGTTCGAAGTGTTATCTCAAGCGGCAGTAGATCACAATATTATTGTTCTCGCAGGGTGTCCTCTTAAAGTCACTCTTACATCGGGAAGAGACGCCAAACCAACTATCGGGGCTGTTGTTTGTTTTCCTGATGGGACACGAGAGTTCTATGCTAAGCAATATTTGCATGAAGGCGAGGGTAAGCATTGTTCGAACGGTGTGGTTGACTACGTCTTTACTGTAAATGGTTATCGGATTGCTTTGGCGATATGCGCGGATTTTGCGTCGCCAGAACACGCTCAAAAAGCACGCGAACTGGGTGCTGATATATACATTGCCAGCGCTTTAATATCTGAACGTGGCTTTGAAGCGGACGCTAAAATGTTGTCCTCCATCGCAGCGACACATGGTTTTCCTGTGCTTTTGAGCAACCATATATCGACAACGGGCGGTTGGTCGGCATGCGGTAATAACTCAGTTTGGAATGCAAGTGGAGAGCGAGTTTTCAGCTCGGAGTCGAAAGAGCCTTGTGTCGTTTTATGTACAATGGCCGACCACAAGATAGATGCTATCAAAATATGATATTGAGACAAAAAGACCAGCATGTAGTTGGTAAACATTTGCATACTGGCGTTATACGCAAAAGGAGCGTCTGTGATTAGTCCCATTATACAAGAAGAAACCACAGGATGCGGGATTGCTTCTGTGGCTAATGTTGTTGGTAAAAGTTACGCGGAGATGAAGGCATTAGCGAATTCAATGGGTATTTATGCTTCTGATACATCGCTGTGGTCGGATACGCAATATGTCCGACATATGCTGTCCAATGTTGGTGTTGAGGCTACTGAGAATGAAATCCTATTTGAATCTTGGGGCGCATTGCCTGATCTGGCGTTGTTGGCTATCAAGCATCATCAGGAAGAGGGGAGAGATTTTTGGCACTGGGTTGTTTTTAAACGTGTGGATGGGCGAGACCTTGTTCTCGATTCTGCTAGTTATTTGACTTCTAATGTTCGAACCGATTTTAACGAAATGCAGCCCAAGTGGTATATTGGACTCAAAACCAAACGTTAAGGACCGTTCATAAGACACGCACTTTAGAAAGTCAGTATTTACAAGGTTTTTAACATGATGCGTGTCCTGCAAAAATTCTGTGCTTCAAGCCAGCCGCAAATGCGGCGTTAGCCTTATGAGCATAAACATTACTTTTTAGAAGCCTGTCTTATCAAGGCGTTCATTTTTAAATTGAACTGCGGCGTCGAGGGGTATGTCACGTCAGATCACACCTCGTTCCTCGTCTCATCTGACCTACGTGATCGGTTGGGCGAATGTTCGCCAATTATTGAGACTAGAGAGAATTATAAGCTAGTGATGGCAAGTATTAGTTCTTTTTAAATTGGAGTGATACTATAGTGATACATTTTAATCTGAGGTGTCACTATGAGAACCGAAGTCGTTACTACATTAAAGAGGCAGGCAACGAAGTTGCTTGCTGATTTGCGTGAGTCAAAAGAGCCTATTCTCATAACCGAGCATGGTCAGCCATCAGCCTATTTGCTTGATGTTGCTGATTACGAGTTGATGGTAGAACGGATGAAGATCTTGGAAGGTATCGCGAAGGGCGAGCAGGCCATCCGTGAAGGTCGAACAATGGATATGTCGCAAGCCAAAGAGAAAATGAGTAAATGGCTCAAATAATTTGGACTGAGCCAGCACTTAATAATCTGAACGATATTGCTGAGTATATTGCAGTTAGTAATCCGTACGCTGCGAAGCAATTAGTAGAAAATGTTTTCAGTAAGGTGAAGAGACTCGAACAATTTCCTTACTCTGGCAGAATCCCTGAAGAAATTTCGACTCTAAATTATCGAGAGGTGGTAGTAAATCCTTGCCGTGTTTTCTACAAAGTTGATAGCGATTCAGTCTATATCCTTCATCTATTGAGGCAAGAAAGAGATTTACGTAAGTATTTACTGTCTACTACGGATGAAAACTAGAGGATTATCGCTATGCGTGATCATTATGATTTTTCAAATTCCGTCAAAAACCCTTACGCTAAAAAGCTTAAGAAGCAAGTCACGATCAAAGCTTGATGAAGATACTGTCGGACCGTTCATAAGATACGCACTTTAGAAAGTCAGTATTTACAAGGTTTTTAACATGCATCTCCTGCTAAAATTCTGTTTTTAAATTGAACTGCGGCGTCGAGGGGGGATGTCACGTCAGATTACACCTCGTTCCTCGTCTCATCTGACCTACGTGATCGGTTGGGCGAACATGTTCATAAGACACGCACTTTAGAAAGTCAGTATTTATAAGGTTTTTAACATGTGTGTCCTGATAGAATTGCTACGAATTTGGTACTTTTTAGAAGCCTGTCTTATCAATGCGTTCATTTTTGAATTGAACTGCGGCGTCGAGGGGGGGGATGTCACGTCAGATTACACCTCGTTCCTCGTCTCATCTCACCTACGTGATCGGTTGGGCGAATGTTCGCCAATTATTGAGACTAGAGGAAATCATGTTCATAAGACACGCACTTTAGAAAGCCAGTATTTATAAGGTTTTTAACATGCGTGTCCTACAAAAATTGGTCTGAAAAGGGGCAGTCTCGTTTGCTCCTAATGACGAAACTTATACGTCAATGCCGCCTAGGACCTTGTCTAGTTGCATTTCTGTCAAAACACGGTCTTGAATAGGTTGTTTGGCCGCGTTAATGTCATCAACCCCCCAAACTAAGCCAACAGGTGTGCGTGTTGGGCGTTTACCAGCAGGCATGTCTGCTAGGGCTAAATAAGCGTCTACTACCATTTGTGGGTTGGGTGCTTGATCGCTCTGCATAAATTTACCGAACTCTTCAAACATAGCGGCAGGGATGTTTGCCAATTCACCGTAGCTGTCCAAAATGTCTGTGCGTGACGGTTGTTGTCCTGATGCGCTTAAGCCTGTAGGGAAGGGGCCTGGTTGTACGATGGCGACATCGATACCGAAAGGGGCCACTTCGTAGCGTAATCCTTGGAGGTAACCTTCTAGAGCATGTTTGGTCGCAGCATAGGTGGAAAAATATGGTGCTGAGATTTGGCCAACCATGGAGGAGGTATTGATGATAAGACCAGACTTAGCGTCACGCATCGCAGGCAACACGGCTTGTATAGTGCGCATAGCGCCATAGTAGTTGGTTTCCATCTGTTCGCGGGCTTGGGCTATGCTAAAAGCTTCTGTAATGCCAAGGTACATGACACCTGCGTTGTTTAGCAAAACATCAATTTTCCCCGCTTTGTCTAATATAAGGGCCATGGCCGTTTTGACAGAGTCGTCGTTGGTCACATCCATATCAACAACATGAATGAAATCGCTGTACGCTTCTAAGTCTGCCTTAACTGCAGCGTTTTTACCCTCTGGGCCACGCATGGTGGCGAACACTTGGTAGCCTCTGTCGGCAAAATCTTTGACTGATTTTTGACCAAAGCCACTGCTGCTTCCTGTAATGACGATGCTTTTTTTCGTGTTGCTCATTTTTCTATCCTATTCGGTTTGCTAATTAAATACCAGTCGGTACAATAAGCGCAAATGTACAGTCTGTCAAATTAAAATACCGGGTGGTATAAAATGGGTTTAAATCAAAATAAGCCGTCGAGAGGGCGACCAAAGACTTTAGATCGCGAGCACGTTC
Organism: Marinomonas shanghaiensis; assembly: GCF_003259175.1. Classification (GTDB taxonomy): domain Bacteria; phylum Pseudomonadota; class Gammaproteobacteria; order Pseudomonadales; family Marinomonadaceae; genus Marinomonas; species Marinomonas shanghaiensis. The sequence goes on from NZ_QGOK01000003.1 coordinate 90,170, forward strand.
TAGATGTGGCAATGGCGTCTTATTGGAAAGAAGACATAGGTAATTTGTCTCTTAATGAGATCTGTAGGCGATGTGATATATCGAAGCCTGGCCTGTATCGTGAATTTTTGAATGAGGATGGTTTGATGAAAGCCGTTATTCTCAAGTATCACCAAGAGGTACTGAGTCCCGTTCAGCAGATGTTAAGTCATGATGCTCCGTTTCAAGCGACGCTTGATAATCTGATCCTATTTGCCGTTTCGGCCGATGATAGTCAAGGGGCTCCTAAGGGATGTTTGTTGATCAAGATGCGTGAAGCGCAGATGCATTTAGGTGAAGCGACACGGGCGCAAATTGATTTGATTCAGGAACAAGCCGTAGCAACTTACAAAAAATGGATAGAGTGCTCACAAGCCAAAGGTGAGTTTACTGTCGATATGACGCCCGAGTTTGCCGCCACTTATATTGATGCCCAATTAGGTCATGCGTCGTCACAGCTTGCTCGAGGGGAAGATCCACAAATGGTTAAGAGGATACTGATGGCGGCTCTTTCTATTTTGAAGTAAATCACTGTTAGCTTAGTGGGTGGGTTTTAGATGGATAGTTGGGACGTAATCTTTAATGTCTCAACATCGGAGTCTGTTGCATTTTTTATATAAAACGCCACAGACTCCATTTTTCCGTTACTTACTATTTTTCATCACTGTACCGATTTCGGTGTTTGCGTGAAGATATAGCTCACGGCTTGGGCCAGTTTTGGGCTGACGTGGCCGCCGCGTAACAAGTTCCAAAGAGGTTGTTTGGTTTCTGGGTGTTGGCTTAACTCGGCGGCGATTTGTTTGAAGGCAATGTAGCCGTCTTCCCTGTGTGCCAGTTTTTCCATGATGATGCGCAGTAGTTGCGGGTTGTGACCAAGCCAATGGGGGCATTTGGCGGCGAGGGCGGCGATAGGATGAAGGTCGTCGTCTTGACATTCTGTCAGGCTACCAAGCAAACCAAACAGTGGCAGTAATAATGTATCGTTTAAATCGGCTCTGGATAAAGCCCGTAGGTAGCTTGCTTGCATCAGTGCGTCTTGCTCGGTTTGCAGTTGCGCGATGAGCGTTTTTTGTAGCTGGCTTGATAGGGTTTCGTGTTCAAGCGCGTGACATAAGGCGCTGACAACCGGTTTAGCGGCGTGTTGAATGGCTTTTTGTATCAGTGCTTGGTAGTGATCTTCGTCAACTCTGGCGGCGAGTTCGGCGATCCCCTGAAGGCCCAGTGTTTGCCAGCTGTCGTCTTGTTTTGTTAGGTCTGAAGACAAATAGGTCGCTACGTCGTTGAAGTAGTGGGACGGTGTTTTGTGTAGGTCTTTGCCTAGAATGGCGTGAAAACTCGCCATGCGCTCTTGATCGGGTTTGAAAACATAAGGGTTGTCTTCTAGGGCTTCGGATAAGCCTGCTTCTTCGCCTTTGTGCAGTATTTTATCGACAATGCTTTTGATGAAATGATCTCGCGTACCAAGGTTCAGGCAGCCCGCTTCGTCCAGTGGCAATTTAAGAAACCAAATGACAGCAGCATCAGCACTGTCTTTTTTCGCGGTGTCTTTTGAGGTTAACAGGCAGGCCAACCAAGCATGCTGGCGAAATGGATAAGGGTAGGCCTGCTGTTTACGGTCGAATTGTATGGCTTGTTGTGGGGTCATTTTAGTGATGTTGCGACCTAGGTCGTAGTAGCTTACATCACAGCCGACCATGTCAAATAAGTCAGAAAGCGATTCTATTTTGTTCATGATAAAGTATGGGCTCGTTTTGCCGGTGAAGACGCTGCTGGGCGCCCTAAGTTGTGTAAAGAAAGATGCGTTATCTTACCGTTTTTTAAAGGAGAAATCAGGTTGAAAGAAGCCTTTTCTGACCATCATCGGTTGGCGGATTTATTGATGGACTTACAAGTGGCGATGCAAGATTGCGGCATTTGGGAATGTGGTACACCCAGTCATGAAGCCTTACAGAGCACAGAGCCTTTTTGTATTGATACGATGCGGTTTGAGCAGTGGCTTCGTTTTGTAATGATTGAACGTTTCAAAACCCTGTTAGCCACGGGGAGTGATTTGCCAGTACGGTGTCATATTTCCCCTATGGCGGAAGAGGCGTTTAAACATCAGCCGTCGGCGAAAGTCGCGCAGCTTGTGCTGTGTTTAAATCGAATCGACCAGCATTTAAGTGGTGCATTGTGATGTTGGATAGGTTGCGTCATCCGCTGGTAAAGGATCTGGCTTGGCTGGTGGAGGGGCATTATATTGAACGTGATTTTGATCTTAAGCCTTATTGGCGTGAAGATGTGGACGCCCGTTTGTTGGCGCTGGATTTGGAGCCAGAGCCACTATTGAGCGCTTTTCAGGCGTGTAAATCGCATTTTTTAGGCAGTTATTTTGAGACCCTGTTTTCGTTTGCGATAGCGCATTTTTCGCATTTGACACTCTGTTTACAGCATTTTCAGATAGAGAGTGATGGAAAAACGTTGGGCGAAGTGGATATGCTGGTGGAAACGCCTGATGGCCAGCTTCATCAGTTTGAAATCGCGATTAAGTTCTATTTACAGCGACCAGATCTTTTTCCTCATGATTGGATTGGGCCAAATAAGAACGACAGTTTATTGAAGAAGGTTACGAGAGCCAGAGAGCACCAATTAGGTATTCTTCGGACAAAAGAAGGTGAGGCGGCCATTGCCGAGCTTGCCAATGGGCGTGTGCCACAAGCCAGTTTACTGATCTTTGGTCGTTTATACCTTGCTTTGAATAATGCCGACGATGTGACGGCTTGGTTAGCACAAACAGAGCAGGGTGGGTGGATTCGTGTGTCTCAAATAGCCTTGCTCATGCCACATTTTTCGTGTTTTTCTATCTTACAAAAGCCACATTGGTTGGCGAATCCAAATATAACTGATAATTTCGCTTTCAATTCTCTGCAATCTGCCTACAATCTTGTAAGCGAATTCCTACATGACAGTCGCCCTCAACATGTGCTTTTATGGCGAGCTGTGCGTAATGCTGACAATAATAGAAATGTATTTATCGTGCCGGATTCATGGTGAAACAGAATCCGATGTCAAAATGCACGTTAGTTGCTTTAAAACCAGTAGTATTAAAAAGTAGATGACCGATTTAGTAAAGTTACTGCAGGCTAAAATGCCATTAGCTGCGTGGATTATAGACGTAGAGCAATCAAGTGTACCGTGCTGTAACGAAGCGGCTGAAGCTTTATTGATAGGCTCTTTGAGCGATATTAAATCGGGGCAGCGTGTCGTTAGAGACGAATTAAGAGAGCGTTTGTCTCTCCATTTGGCGTCTCTTGAAATAGGGGACAGCTTACCTTTTAAATGGCCATTTACTTCCGAATACGGCGTTGACTATCTGGTCCGTGGTTCGGTCATCGCTTTGGACGCCGCTCGTAAAGGGTTGTGTGTTGAAGCTCATCCCGTTTCCCCAGACGATGTTGTCGCTGTATCCCCAGACGATGTTACTGTTGTTTCTCCAGACGATTCCCTTATGGAACATCATGCAGGTTTATTAGCACAATTTAGAAGCCTGTCTTTTGCTATTTTTGATCAGCATGGCGCTTTTATAGAAGCCAGTGACTATTTTGTTGCCCATTTTGGTGCCATTCAGCATGTCCGTGATTTGTTTGCTGTGTCTGGTGCTGCCAATAGTTTTATTCGTCGTCTGGCTCATAAAGAAAGTTTATTCCAAGAGATTCGCCTTGCGACACAAAATGGAATACGCTGGCATAAGATAGAAGTTTCTTATCATCCCTTAACGAAAATGATTTATCTGCTGACTCATGATATCCAAGAAGAGCGAGATCATGAGGTGGCGCTATATCGCCTTAATAATTACGATGGTTTAACCAATTTACCCAATCGTAATCTGCTCTATCATCAGCTAGAAAGTGCGCTGATTAATGCCCGTAAACGTCATCGTCAATTTGGTCTTTTGTATCTGGATCTCGATGGCTTTAAAGTCATTAATGACAACTTTGGTCATCGGGTCGGCGATGAGTTGATTCAACGCGTGGCGGAACGTATCAAAGACAGCATCCCTTCTGGGGCGTGTTTGTATCGTTTGGGCGGTGATGAATTTGTTGTGGTGCTTGAGAATACACATTCCATTGTGGAATTAGAAAACATTGCCGACAGCATTATGCAGAATGCCAGCAACACTTATCCTGTCGCCAAAATGGAAATGATGATCACCGCGAGTATCGGCATTGCCAGTTACCCTCAGCATGCTGATAACGTGGATAATCTATTGAAAAATGCCGATGCCGCCATGTATCGTGCGAAATCGATGGGCCACAATATGTGTTTTGTCTATCAAAATAGCATGGCAGACAATATTGATGCTTATTTAACATTGGGCGGTGGGCTGCGCAAAGCCATAGAGGAAGAGCAATTTATTCTTCATTATCAACCTAAAATGGCGCTGCCAGATGAGAGAGTGGTGGGGGCAGAAGCCTTGATTCGCTGGGTGCACCCTGAATTGGGCATGATCAGTCCTGATCAATTTATCCCTTTAGCCGAAGAGAGTGGTTTGATTTTGCCGTTGGGCGAGTGGGTAATACGTCGGGCTTGTCGTCAGTTACAGGAATGGCGCAAGGCGGGTTATCCTGATATCAAATTGTCGGTGAATTTATCCAGTCGGCAATTTATGCAGGCGGATTTAGTCGATATGGTGGAGCGAGTCCTCGAGGAAACGGGGGTAGATTCCAAGTATTTTGAACTGGAACTCACTGAAAGTATGTTGATGGTTGACGCTCAGCAATCGATAGAAAAGCTCCACAGTTTTCGTAAACTGGGTTTAACCTTATCGATTGATGATTTTGGCACGGGCTATTCTTCGCTGGCTTATTTGAAAAAATTCCCTATCCAAACGTTAAAAATAGATCGCTCTTTTATTCATGATTTGGGTTTGGACAGTGATAATGATGCCATTGTTAAAGCCACCATTGCGATGGCAAATAGCCTGAATCTCAAAGTGATTGCAGAAGGAGTTGAAAACCGTGCGCAGGTGGATGTGTTGAATAAATATCATTGCCAAGAAGTGCAGGGGTATTTGTTTTCTAAACCTTTAAGCAGTGACGATTTTCTTGCCTTTCTAGAAAGCAGCAGAGCGGTTGTTTAGCAAGGGGACCCTAGAATAAACGGCTGAAATAAGAAAGCATTATGGCAGGGCGTTTTTTCGTGTTCTGCCTCTTGCTAATAGGTTATCCTTCTCTTTACCGCACAAATTAATCAACCATGGGTACATTGTGTCGACGCTTGAAAACCTTTCTTGTCCGATAGACTTAGCACCGCTACAACGACGTGAGCGCAGCTTGATTTGTCAACACGGACACACTTATGATCTGGCCAAAACGGGCTATGTGAACCTTCTCCCCGTACAAAATAAACGTTCTAAAGACCCTGGCGACAGTAAAGAAATGGTCGCAGCACGGCATGCTTTTTTAAAGCAACAGCATTATTTTCCTATTGTTCAGGCTATTTTATCGACTTGGCCACAGGGGCATTTGCGTTCTGGCGTTCGTGTGCTTGATGCGGGCTGTGGCGAGGGCTATTACCTCAGCGAAATAGGGCGTATCTTAGCGGACTGGCATGTCGATATTGAGCGGATGGGGTTGGACATTTCCAAATGGGCTATCACCGCGGCGAGTAAAGCCGATAAAAATGTCAGTTGGTTAGTGGCGAGTAATGCCAGTTTGCCAATGCCAGAGCAGCGTTTTGATGCCGTGATATGTTTGTTTGGTTTTCCGGTTTTTACAGAATTCTCTCGGGTATTAAGTGACGACGGTGTTTTGTTACTGGTGGAATCCGGTGCTAATCACTTGATTGAGTTGCGCAAAATACTTTATCCGTCTATTCATGAGTATAAACCCACCTTTGCCGCAGGATTGGTTGACTTTGAGTTGCTATCAGAGCAGTCAGAAACCTTCTCTTTTGAGCTAGACTCTCAAGCACAAATACAGCAATTGTTGAGCATGACCCCTCATATTCACAAAGCCTCTTATGAAGGTCGTGAAGCGGTGGCTTTGCTTAATACGATTACACTTACAGCGGACATTAAGCTTCGTTGGTATCGAAAGAAAATAAGGGATGTGAATAATGTCTAGTCATTTAGATGAACTGTTCAATAAAAATAGAGAGTGGGCGGCTAAGGTTACGGCGGAGGACCCAGAGTTCTTTTCTACTTTATCGAAACAGCAAAAACCCGAATACCTTTGGATTGGCTGTGCAGACAGTCGGGTGCCTGCCAATCAGATTGTTGATCTTTTGCCTGGTGAAGTCTTTGTTCATCGTAATATCGCCAACGTTGTGGTGCATACGGACTTAAACTGTTTGTCTGTTATTCAGTTTGCTGTGGATGTGTTAAAAGTAAAACACATTATGGTGGTGGGTCACTATGGTTGCGGTGGCATTAAAGCGGCCATGGGAACAGAAGAACATGGCATGATAGATAACTGGTTGCGTCATATCAAAGATGTCTATCGGTTGCACCGTGAAGAGCTAGACGGCATAGAAAATGAACATGCGCGTTTTGATCGTATGTGTGAGTTGAACGTGGTAGAGCAAGTGGCGAACGTATGCCAGAGCAGCATCGTCCAAAACGCATGGAAGATCGGTCAAGAACTGCATGTTCATGGTTGGTGTTACAGCATAGAAGATGGGCATATTACGGATCTGAAAAGAACCGTGTCCAGTGCAGAGGAATCGCTACAGCAGTTGAATAATATGTAGTGGGATGCTGGTGGTCATAAACAAAAAACGAGCATCAGGCTCGTTTTTTGGTTTCTGCGTATTGTTTTATAAATTATTGTTTTCTGCGATGGTTCGAGCGCAGCCCGCAATGGTCGAGCGCAGCCAGATATGACCGGGATCATGTTGTAATAATGGGCTCCACAGCATTTTTAATTCTACTGGTGGAATGTCAAACGGGGGCGGCAGTACAACAACACTTTGATTGCCCTTCATCAGGCGGGTGGCCAATGACGGTAACGTAGCAATCAACCCTAACTGTTCCGTAGCACGCATGGCGACATTATAATTGCGTGTAAACAGGCGGATATTGCGTTTAAAACCTAAGTCTGCCAAGGTGCCATCGACCCAACCCAGCTTTTGCACTTCTTCTGGTTGAATACCAACACCGACGCCAAAGCCTGTTTTACTGACCCATACATGGGGTGAAGCAAGGTAGGTTTCTAGGGAAAAGTTTTTGGCGATGTCGGAATTGGCGGGAACCAAACAAGAGAAATGGTCAACCCAGACGGACTTTTGATGAAAGGATTGTGGCAGGGTGTCGAAGCGATTGATCACCAAATCTACCTTGCCCTTTTCCACATCGTGAAAGCTGACATCGCTTGGGTTCATCACGTCCAATATGACACTGGGGGCTTCTTCTTGTAGTTTTTTCATCAGTGGTGGAATCAGAGTGGCTTCCGCGTAGTCGCTGGCCATGATGCGAAACACCCTAGAACTTGACTCTGCTTCAAAGCTTTGCCCAAGATGCAATACTTCATCGACCGCTTGGAGGATGCTTTGTACGCGAGGCTGTAGTTGTATGGCGAGGGCGGTGGGCATCATGCCGTCGCTGGTTCTGACGAGAAGTGGGTCGTGGAATAGATCTCTTAAACGTCGTAGACCGTTGCTCATTGCGGGTTGCGTAATGCCCAGCTGATTGGCGGCGTGGGTGACATTTTGCTCCCGAAGTAAGGAGTCCAAATATCGAAGTAAGTTTAGATCTATTTTGTCTAACTGCATAAGGGAAAAGACTCATGTCCACTGACGTAGGGGCTGCATGATACTGTATTTTGTCCTTAAATAGAATGAGACCTTTGCTCCAGACATGGTGCAAGGGTCTCAGAGTGATTGCTATCGAGCGAGTAAGGGCGATTATCTTGCCTTGGTAAGCTGGTCTATGACTTCATAACACGCGCCCATGGTGTGGTAGTCGGTTTTTCCGGCTGGGCTCTTGCAGTCGTCATAGGATTGGTTGTCTCGGGTTAGAATTCGAAACCAAGCACCGTATTGATGATCAATCATGTGCGACCAGCTGTATTGCCACAGTTGCTGATATTTATCCCAGTAGTGTGTTTCTTTGGTTAGGATCGCGAGCATAGCGGCGGCGGCAAACGATTCCGCTTGAACCCAAAAGTATTTATCCCCATCACAAATGTTACCTTCGGGATCATAGCCATAACACAAGCCACCGTTGCCGTGGTCCCAAGATTTTTGCCATGCGCTATTAAAGAGTGTTTGTGCGGTAGGAATAAGCCAATCAAGCGGTGAACGCTGATGTATTAACAGTAGGAGTTTGGCCCATTCTGTTTGGTGGCCGGGTTGAAATCCCCACGGGCGGAATAAGTGTTTTGGGTTGTCTTTATTGTAATCCCAGTCCACCTGCCAATCCGTTGTATAGTGTTCCCAGATGTCGCCGCCTGCTAACGCGGCTTGGCGTTGGCAGATGTGTTTCGCGAGTAGGGTAGCGCGTTCTAAATAGCGGCTTTCTTGTGTTGCATCAAACGCTGCAAGAAGTGCTTCACAACTGTGCATGTTGGCATTTTGTCCACGGTATGGCGACACGTTCTGCCAATCGCTGGATATTTCATCTTTGTATAAACCGAATTGAGCTTCCCAAAAATGTTCTTCCATGGTATTGAAGGTTTCCTCAATCCACGGCTTGGCTTCTGTTACGCCAGCTTTGTAAGCGGTCGCATAAGCCAGCATCACAAAAGCAAAACCGTAACAGTGGTTCGTTTCATCTAGGTTTTGGTCTTTGCTGAGCAGCCAAACGTAGCCGCCATTTTCACGACGATGGCGCCCACGCAAATATTCAAGTCCATGACGAGTGGCGTCTAAATAAGCCTGTTTGCCTTCAGCTTGATAGGCTTTGGCGTAGTTAAAGACAAAACGTGTACTGCTAACGAGATGACGGGTATCGGCATCGTAAATGTCACCATTGTCTTTGAAAAAATGAAAAAAACCACCCTTAGGATCAATACAGTTTGGGTGATAGAAACCCATAGTCGACTGGATGTGGTCTTGTAAAAAAGCAATTGAGCTAAACTCTGGAAAAGAAGGCATGACGTTGTCCTTTGCTTTGGCTGTATAATGCTAGCCTTTTTATTGTTGTTTAAGTTGTTTATAAGAGCGATTGCTGACTTCTCATCTTAATGAGTTATGTGATTAAATCAATTAGATTTATTAAATGCCAGCGATGAGCTGAGAGGATGTTCGTTTGCGAGCTCAAAATGAGAGTGGATTATATGAAATCGTCTGGTAGTACCTCAGAACAAAGCCGGGTCTATAATGAACGCATTATTTTGCATTTGGTGCGCCAGCATCCTGAGATATCTCGTGTGAGTATTGCCCAGAGAACGGGATTGAGCGCTCAAACTATTTCGGTTATCACCTCGTCTCTGTTAGAGCGCCAGTTATTGCAGATTGGTGGCAAGGTAAAAGGCCGTCGCGGTCAGCCTTCAGTGAAGTTAAGCATTAATGAAAAAGGCGCTTACGGGTTAGGCATTAATGTTGATCGTGATCATATCAGTGCGGCGCTGCTGGACTTTAGTGGTCGTTGTATTTTGTTGTTAGAGCGGATGGTGTCTTTTCCAACCGAAATGCTTGCGAAAAACATTGCTCAAGATCTGATTGAAGAAGTAAAGACGACCTTAGGGCCTGATTGGCAAAAGGTGCAGGGGATTGGGTTGGCAAGGCCTGATTATATGGACTCTTGGCTTGAAACCTTGGTGACCGATACAGACCAACGGGCCGATCTTGATAGGTTAAAAGAAGCATTGGCTTATTGGCAGTCGGATGCGTTTGAATCTTGGTTGGCGCAATGGACGGGATTGGCGTGTTTTTGTGAAAACGATGCGGTGGCTGCGGCTACCAGCGAATTGTTACTGGCGTCGGTGATCCCGCAACGACACTTTTTTTATCTGTTTGTCAGTACGGCTTGTGGTGGCAGCTTTGTCGCCAATAGCGAATGCTATTTTGGTGCAAATGGGAAAGCTGGTAGCTTTGGCTTAATTCCTTCCGCCACGGGAAAGCATGGCAAGTGGATTCTTGAAGCCTTATCGTTGTCTTCGTTGCGGCGTTTTTTTATGGAAAAACAAGCCGTCTGGCCAGCTACGCCAGTGGCCTGGCAAGACACGCAATACACTCGTCTTATTGATCAATGGGCAGAAGAGGTTGCGTTTGAAGTGACACCGGCTTTGGTCTCTGTTATTGCCTTGTATGATCCAGAAGCGATTCTGATTGGCGGGCGTCTCCCAGCGCCAGTGCTTGTGGCTTTAATCGCTTGTATTGAACAGTCTCTGATGTCCCAGAGTATGCTGCCATTGCCCTCCATTCGTGTTGCGCAAACAGGTCATACGGCAGGCGTTTTAGGGGCCGCGGTATTGCCACTATATGAAACGTTTGCCCCCCAACAAAATTTGCTGCTGTTAAGTTCAAAAGAAAAGTAGTTCAAAAGAAAAGTAGCTCAAAGGAAAAATAATGCTTCGCTTTGCAGTAAGAGAAAGACCATGAGATTAGAAAGACCATGAGATTAGAAATTCAGTGCGAAGACAGAATCGGCATGGTGCGTGAAGCCCTTGATCTGTTTATTCCTCATCAAATTGACATGCGCTTGGTCGAAGTCGATACCAAGCGCCGCTGTATTTATTGTGGTTTTTCCGATATCCCTTTCGCAAAGTTACAGCGGTTATTGGCGGATATTCGTCGTTTAGACAGCGTAGAAGACGTTAAAACCGTTATGTTTACACCCTCTGAAAGAGAGCACAACGCGCTTTATACCTTGCTTGAGGCCTTGCCAGATGGTGTGATATCGGTTGATTTAAAAGGCCATATCACCATGGCGACAGAGTTGGCGGCGGAAGATCTTCAGGTACCTATTGCGCAGTTGCTGCATAAACCGCTACAGCACTTTATAAAAGGTATGTATTTTTCTAAAGAGACTTGGGCGAATCCGAAAGAAGGCACAAGCAAGCGAATACGCATTCGCAATAAAACCCTGTTGCTTGAAATGAAGCCGATCTTTGTCAGTGATGACGATGGTATGGCCAATCCTGCAGGAACGGTGATTTACGTAAAATCGAAAGCACGTTTGGACCGTCAAGCGGATAGCTTAAAACAAGCGCCTGATGCTGAAAATCGTCTAGAAACCTACTTTTTGCCAGTGGTGACAAAAAGTGAAGCCATGCGACGAACGCTTCAACAAGCAAAGGCTTTTGCTGATGTGCCACAGCCTTTGTTAGTGCAAGGGGAAATGGGAACAGGCAAGCGCGATTTGATCAATGCTTTGTTTCAGTATTGGCATAAAGGCCAAGCCGATTCTGAAGCGCAGCTGGTTATTTGTCCAGCTAGAGACATGACAAGGGATCACCTTCCGACGTTGGAAAAAAGCTCGGGGTGGTTTGTGATCGAGGACGTTGAGTATTTGAGTGATGAGGTTCAAATAGTGTTAGGGAATTGGCTTGCACGTCAACCAAGTGAGAGCACGAGCTTTGGTGCGCGTATGCGGGTTGTGTGTCTGAGCTCTTTGACACCAGTTCAGTTAGCCGATGGTACTAGAATACAGAAATCGCTGTATTTTTCTTTGGCAACGCTGATGTTGTCTGTGCCTTCTTTACGAGAACGTAAGGACGATCTGGAAGGCTTGGTACAACACATTGTCGCGGCCTTATCGGAACGTTATCGCCAGCCCGTGCCCACCATATCAAAAAGTGCTTTTGTTAAGTTGGCACTTTATGCATGGCCTGGAAATTTAAAAGAGTTACAAAATACGTGTTTGCAGACATTTTTGACCGTCAAGGACAGGGAATGGCAAGCGGATGATATTTGTCTGCCGGAATGTCATGACTTGATCAATCGCACATTGATTGCTGATTCATTGGAAGTCACGGTAAAACAATGGGAAGCGGATTTGCTCAAACAACTTTATCCTCGCTTTCCAAGCACAAGAAGATTAGCGAAAGCTGTGGGAATGAGCCACAGTGCGATAGCGAACAAATTAAAGGAATACGGTATTAGCACATAGAAAAGCCAGACTGGTTTTACCCAGGCTGGCTTGAGGAGTGCTCGGTTAGTATGGAGAATAAAAAACTTAGTATGGACGTCTGTGGCGCGGTACTGGACGACGTTGTTCTTCACGCTCGATTTTAATCGGTTGCAGCTTTGTCTTCGGCTGTGTTGTCTGTTTCTGGATATTGGCGACCAAGAAAGCAATTGCTGCGCAGGCAACGATGAATAACAAAAATTCAAACATGGCATTTCTCCAAACTAATTATTCTTTTAACAATCATGGTTCAAAATGATCGTTGGGTAAAGGCATTTATGTTGTCTTTTGGTAACTTTAAACAACAGATATGCTACAAGTCATACCTTTTTCTTAAATAACGTGCAACACCGTCTTCGTCATGATGACCGATAACATCCGTGGCCGCATCTTTGATATGAAGCAAGGCGTTCTCGGTAGCAAAAGCCTCATCAGAGACTGAAAACATCGAGAGATCATTGTCTCCATCCCCAAAGACTAGCATTGTTTGGGCACCGATTTCTGCCTTTAGTTCCATTAATGCCGAACCTTTACACACATTGCTGTGATGGATATCTAACCAGAATGCCTCTGGATTATAGATGCCACCGCCAGAATACGCCGTTAAATGGCTGTGTTTTTGGGTATCTTGCACAATGTTTTCAATAAACTCTGGTCGTCCCATGGCGCTGATATTGGTGATTTTTGCGTTGTGTGAGAGTTCAGCCAAAGGATGGAGGCTCATGTTTTTGTGATTCCCTAACTCATTAGCAATGTGATCGCTCAGATGGCCGCTCAAGGGGGAGTGGTAAACACGATGGGATCCATCGTCTTCTAGACAAAAAACAAAGGGCGTAACTTGATTTTCTTCAAAAGAGCTCAGCAGTTCTGAAATATGACTTTGAGACAGAAGGTGACGATGACGATAAAGGTTTTGCTGAGGGTCCCACCATTCGACACCGTTTTTAAAAATTTGCCAGTTAGGAAAGTCATGCCCTTGGATACATGGCAGCGCGGCAAAACGAGTTCGGCCCGTCGCTATCGTGTAGAAAACCCCCGCCGATTTTAAACGCTCAAGCGTTTCAAGTGTGTATTCAGAAAGGCGCTGATGCCGATTTAATAGGGTGCCGTCTAGATCAAATGCCACTAATTCCATAATCACCTCATACTCTAGGACACCGACTATCGCACTGATTCAGCGAGGTATTCAAGTGTCTTTTTCGTTTTTGCCGTGGTTTTCCTTCATGTTTTTTAGCCGCTTACTGAGCGCTGGTTGTGAAATGCCTAGCATTCTTGCTGCGAGTGATTGATTACTTTTTGCTCTTTTCATGGCTTCCTCAACCAATAAGTCCGCCATATTACTCAGGGTCGGCAATGGGCTATGAGGGGGAAAGAGAAGAGTGTTTTCCGTGAGGTCGACGGCTTTTTCTCGGTTGAATAAGGGTTCAAAAGGCGCGCAGTTTAGTTCATCCGTTGTGCTTTGGCTTACGGCATCGTAAATCAGGGCTTTTAACTCTCGAGCATTGCCTGGAAAAGAGTACTGAGACAAGTTAACTGATAGGCTTTTTGGCACCGTTAAGCTTGGCTTGTTCATTTCTTTGCAAGCTAATGTCATAAAGTGATCAATCAATAAAGGAAGGTCAGCCAACCGTTCTCGTAGCGGTGGAATCGTCACCATATGGGTTTTTAAGCGAAAAAATAAATCTTTACGAAATTTTCCTTCCGCTTGTAGCTGCGATAATTGTTGATGTGTGGCAACGACGATTCTGGCTTCCATTCTTTTAGGCTTGTCACTTCCAACAGGGTAGTACTCACCTTCTTGCAAAAGGCGTAACAGTTTCACTTGAGAGGCCAGACTGAGATCACCAATTTCGTCCAGAAATAATGTGCCTCCAGCCGCTTTTTCTACTAGGCCTAGCCGTGTTTTGTCGGCGCCTGTAAAGGCGCCACGAGCGTGTCCAAATAGGGTGTCTGCGAAAACATTGTCATCGACCCCTGCCACGTTGACGCTTACCAGTGGACCAGGACAACGGCTTAGGTCATGAATGACGTTGGCAATGAGCTCTTTGCCCACACCACTTTCACCAGAAATTAAAACCGGTTGGCGCGTTTTAGCGATTGACTCGATGTAACGAAAAGCAGACCACATGGTTTGATCTGAGGTAATAATGTTGGCAAAGGCATCCGGCTTTTCCAGTTCGTTCGATAAGATTTGCGCTCGCAGCGCTTGGTTTTCTAAAGTGAGCTCTTGGGTGCGAATGGCGCGTTTTAAACCATCTAGGATTTGGTTTTGGTCTGACGTTTTCACAAAATAGTCAAAGGCGCCCTGTTTGACGCACTCGACAGCGGTATTCACTTGATTGACGCCGCTGATAATGATGACACACACATTGGGGTATTCTTCTTTTAGCCAGGCCAACACTTTTTGGCCCGACACTTTGGGCATGGTGAGGTCGAGCAAAACGAGCCCGATATCTTCCGTTTCCATGAGTGAAGGAATCTGGCTTGGATCAGCGCAGGTCATTAAATGGTTAAAGCCTTGTATTTCTAGGGTTAATGACATGCTTCTAAGAAAGGCGATTTCATCATCAACCAATAAAATCTTAAACTGAGGGTAGAGATTATGCTTCATGAAAGGCTCTTATTTTTTTTAGGTAATTCAAAAATATCAGTGTTGCTGAAGGTGCCTTCCATTGCTGTATTTGGCTGATAAACGGGGAAAGAAACGGTCACACAAGTCCCTTTGCCTACTTCCGAATCAAAGGCTAATTTCCCTTGATGGGTGTTAATAATCGCGGCAGAAACAGACAGCCCTAATCCGGTTCCACCTTGTTCTCTCTTGGTGGTAAAGAAGGGGTCGGTTAAGCGAATAAGATTGGCAGGATCAATGCCTTTGCCTTTATCTTCGATGACAATAAGTACTTCTTTCTCATCCAAACTTAACGTCGTTGTGACGCGAATACTACTTTGACGTTGTTCTATGGCGTCACAAGCATTAATAATAAGGTTAATCATGACTTGTTCGACTCGTTGAGCGCTGCCGATAATAATAGGATTGCGCTTATCGACATAAAGCTCAAAGTCATCGGTGGCGTTTCGAATGCTGGTGTCTACCAACCGAATAGCCGTGGACACCACGTCGTTTATGTTAACTTCTTGAGTGATTTCATTCGGCTCTTCGCGGGCAAAATCTTTTAAGTCGTTTACTATGTTACGAATTCGCAGTGTACTTTGATCCATTTCGTCCAGTAGATACGGTAACTCCTGACGTAAGCGATCGAATTTGAGGCCTGCCAGTGAGAAATCAGGGTCATTTTGGGCGTGTTTTGCTAAATAGGGTAGCGCATCTATCCAAGCGGCTTTTAGGATGGGAAGGTTGAGCATCAATAAGCCCGTCGGATTGTTTATTTCGTGAGCCACCCCTGACACAAGTATGCCTAAAGAGGCCATTTTATCGGCTTGAATAAGTTGTTCTTGCTGTGATTTTAGCTGATTAGAACGTTTTTCTACTTCTTTACGCAGCATCGCGTTCCAGATAACGATGACACTGATTGCCAGCAATAAGGCGATAATGATGGACGCTGCGTACAGCCCTAATTTTTTCCATGGAAAAGGCGCTGGCTCTAAGGCCCCAAACCATTTTTCGTAAATTTGTTGTTGCTTACCGGTATTTTTGAGGATGGCTAGGCCTTCGTTAAACAGAGCGATAATGTCTTCGTTTTTGGGCAATGCGCCATAACTTAAGCGTTGGCCCGATATTGGGCTGGCGATGGCATGGATATTATTGAGCTGCATTTCTTTGCTTAGATAAAGGCTAGGAGAGTTTGCCGTTAATGCGTAGTCGTGTTTTCCTGATGCCAATAAACGCAGTGCTTCAGCGTGAGTTTGAACGGGGATGATGATGGCCTGAATGTTATTATCAATTAGGTATTCGTGCATGATGCTGGCGTTTTGGATCATCACTTCTTTATTTTTGAGTTGCGTGACATCGTTGATAACGGGGGAGTCTTTGCGAGCAAATATTGAGTAATTTACGATCGAATGTGCGGAGGAAAAACGAATGCTCCGAGCCCGTTCATCGGAATAAGCAATGCCTTGAAGGACATCTAAACGACCAGAATGCAGGTCTTCAAATATGGTTTGCCAATCGGCCATTTCTATTTCCACATGAACCCCCATCACTTCTGCAATGGCTTTTGTCAGTTCAACTGTGTAGCCCGTGGGCTCACCGTCCACTCCCGCAAATTCATAAGGTGGAAAATTATAGTCTGCCCCTACGGAAATCACTCTTTTTCCAGCCACTGTCGAATGGCTGTCTCTTGCAGACAGCGGAGTGGATAAGGATGCCAAGCCTAAAAATAAACACAGTAAAGAGGCCAAAGTACGTATTGTTAATGAGCTTAGCATGGGTGAAATGTCTTTTTTATTAATGTTATTGAAGCGAATACTAACGGTATGGACTGAATAAAAAAAGCATGGAAAAGGAAATTAGGAATGAGTAATGAGCTTTAATTTTTTTGCAATATAACAAAAGTTATAGTCATAGCTTTTGTTATTAAGTGTATTGAATGTGTTTGTTTTGGGCGTTTTAGCTGACAATTTCTTTGCAAAGATTTTTTTCCTATAACTTAAGTTATATTTAACTGTCGCTGTAAATATGTGTTTTTATCTGGCTATTTATTTAAAAATCAATGGTTTAGGTTGTTTTTATGGAATTGGCACTTAACTTGCCATAGAGCACGGGTCACATGACATTATTTTAAATACCGGAATGCTTGAGGATTCTATGATAATTAAAAAAACACTATTTAAAGCTTTGTTTGTACCTGCGATAGCGGGCGCTTCTATGTTGTCTATGGCCGACACGCAGTTTGTTTCGATTGGCACGGGTGGTGTAACAGGGGTCTATTACCCCGCAGGTGGTTCCATTTGCCGTATGTTGAACAAAGATCGTAACGAGCATGGCATTCGTTGTTCTGCCGAATCGACGGGTGGTTCGGGCTACAACGTTAACAGCATCCGCGCTGGTGAATTGGAGTTTGGTGTTGCTCAGTCTGATGTTCAAACGGCCGCGTTAGAAGGCACTGGGCAGTTTGAGGGGAATCCTTTTCCAGAGCTGCGTTCGGTATTCTCTTTGCATCCAGAACCGATTCATCTAATGGCTCGTGCGGATTCCGGTATTAAGACATTCGATGACCTTGCTGGCAAGCGCGTTAATATCGGTAACCCTGGTTCAGGTAACCGCTCTATGATGGAACTGTTAATGGCAGAAAAAGGCTGGACGACAGCGGATTTTTCCATTGCCGCCGAGTTAAAAGCGTCTGAGCAAGCGCAAGGTATTTGCGATGATAAGTTTGATGTGACCATTTATGTCTCTGGTCTGCCAAATGGCGTTGCTCAAGAAGCAGCCACGACTTGTGATATCAAATTAATTCCAATGAACGGGCCTGCTTCTCTTGCCGTTATGCAAAAAAATAGCGCTTTCTCACAAGCGATTATTCCAGCAGGAATGTACACAGGAAACGATCAAGATATTGCGACATTTGGACCTAAAGCGACCATAGTGACGTCCGCTAACGTTTCTGATGAAGTGGTTTATCAACTGACGAAATCTGTTTTTGAAAACTTAGATTCTTTTAAGCGTTTACATCCCGCCTTCGATCGCCTTGAGCCACTTGAAATGGTTCACACTTCCCTTGTTGCGCCATTGCACCCAGGTGCTGTGCGTTACTACCAAGAAAAAGGTTATATCAAGTAAATATTCTGTTGCATGACGTTTCATGCGGTTTGAATGAAGCACCTGTCTTGCGATGGGTGCTTTTTGAGTTTTGCAATACGCTGCCACTGTAAAGTGGTGGGTTAGGAGTCGGTATGTCGATCAACACAAGCACCACAGTTTCCCCCGATAAGTTAGACGAACTTGTCGCAGAAGCCGATGTCGGTAAGCGCAGTCCAACGGGTAAGATCTCTATTGGTCTACTTTTTTTGGTACCACTTTTGTGGTCCTTGTTTCAATTATGGACAGGTTCTCCGTTGCCTTCACAATTTGGCATCGGTTTTTTAAACGATACACAGTCCCGTGCTGTTCATTTGGCTTTTGCTGTGTTTTTGGCATTTTTAGCCTTTCCTGCCTTTAGCAAAAGTCCTACAGGTTATATTCCTTGGGTAGATTATGTTTTGGCTATTTTGGCAGCGGCTTGTGCTTCCTATTTGTTTTTGTTTAATGATCAGCTAGCGACACGTCCTGGTTTGCCAACGACGATGGACCTTGTGGTTTCTGCGATTGGCTTGGCGTTGACTCTAGAGGCGGCAAGACGTTCTCTTGGTCCTGCCTTGATGCTGATTGCCTTATTTTTCTTGGTGTATGTCTTTTTTGGTGACAGCGCTATTTTGCCTGAGATATTGCGCTGGAAAGGCGCTTCTTTTGAAAAAGCCATGAATCATATGTGGCTTACGACCGAAGGGGTATTCGGCATTGCTTTGGGCGTGTCTTCTGGCTTTGTTTTCCTATTTGTTTTGTTCGGTGCCTTGTTAAACCAAGCGGGCGCGGGCAATTATTTTATTAAAGTGGCGTTTTCTTTATTGGGTCACATGCGTGGTGGTCCAGCAAAAGCCGCGGTGCTTTCTTCTGCCATGACCGGTTTGATTTCGGGGTCTTCTATTGCCAATGTGGTGACAACAGGCACCTTTACTATTCCGCTAATGAAAAAAGTGGGCTTTAGTGCCGAAAAAGCGGGTGCGGTGGAAGTGTCGTCTTCGGTGAATGGTGTGATTATGCCACCTGTGATGGGGGCCGTGGCGTTTTTGATGGTGGAGTACGTTGGTATTTCATACATTGAAGTGGTCAAGCATGCATTTTTACCCGCCACCATTTCGTATATCGCACTGCTTTACATTGTACATTTAGAGGCGTTGAAAGCAGACATGCAAGGTTTGCCTCGTTCTACGCCAGCGCGAACTTGGACTGCGCAGTTGATTCGCACAGGGATTCTTGTCACCAGTATGTTGATACTCGCGGGTCTTTTGTATTATATCGTGGTGGCGGTAAAGTGGTTACTCGGTGACTATGCCAATGTGGGGTTATTGGCGTTGGTGGTGCTGGGGTATTTTGGTTTGTTGTATGTGTCTTCAAAGTCTGATGATTTGGAGATAGAAGCGAGTGATGAGGCGATTATTAAATTGCCTATTTTCTCTGAAGTATATAAAGCCGGTTTGTATTACCTTGTACCGCTTCTTGTTTTGGTGTGGTTTTTAATGGTTGAGCGCAAGTCGCCAGGTTTGTCGGCCTTTTGGGCTTGTATGTTGATGGCGTTTATTTTGCTGACACAGAAGCCTTTGAAAGCCTGGTTTCGCCAACAAAACCACATTGCACAGCAAGCAAAATCCGGTGTCATTGACTTAATTGATGGCTTAAATACGGGTGCTCGTAACATGATCGGCATTGGGGTGGCAACGGCAACGGCGGGGATCATCGTTGGTACTGTTACCTTGACGGGCATTGGTCAGGTGATGGCTGAGTTTGTTGAATTGGTGTCTGGTGGTGTGCTGATTATTATGCTGCTTATGGTGGCGCTGATTTCTTTAGTGCTTGGCATGGGCTTACCAACGACGGCGAACTACATTGTTGTTTCTTCTCTTATGGCAAGCGTCGTGGTTGAATTGGGTGCACAGTCCGGCTTGATTGTTCCTTTGATCGCCATCCATATGTTTGTGTTTTATTTTGGCATTATGGCCGATGTCACTCCGCCTGTTGGCTTGGCTTCTTTTGCCGCCGCGGCCGTGTCGGGTGGCGATCCCATTAAAACCGGTTTTACCGCATTTTTTTACTCGATGCGCACCGCTTTGTTGCCGTTCTTATTTATCTTTAATACCGATTTGCTCTTGATTGATGTGACCTTTATCGAAGGGGTTGTGGTCTTTATTGTCTCCTTGGCGGCCATGTTGATTTTTGCGGCCGCTACGCAAGGCTACTTTATAGCCCGAAGCAAATGGTATGAAAGTGCCGCATTGTTGCTTATTGCCTTTACGCTCTTCCGTCCAGGTTTTTGGCTGGATATGGTCGATGCTCCCTATCAAGAGCGTCCAACCCAAGAAATGTACCGCTACATTGATCAGCATCCTAATTTAGACACGCTAAGAATGTCGGTGGAAGGTGAGAATTTAGATGGTCGCTGGATCTCGAAAACGGTACATATGCCGCTATTAGGTCAAGGTGATGCGGTTGACCGATTGCTCAAAGGTGCTGGTATTGAATTGCGTGAAGAAGAGGGTAAATATCTGATCGACAATTTATTGTTTGGTAGTTATGCAGAACAGCAGAAGTTGGATTTTGACTGGGAAATTACGCAATTTGAAGTGGCGGCAGACAGACCAGCAAAAGAATGGTTTTTCATCCCTGCCTTTTTGTTAGCCGTGCTTGTGGTTTGGCGTCAGCGTAAACGTAAAGCGGGTTTAGAGTAATAATCCCCTTATTCTTTGTTCACGACTTTGCTGGATAAGTCGTTTTGGCCGGTTGCGAGGATGCTTCCGGCCTTTTTGTTTATGCGCTTTTTTTCACTAAAGCTGATGTCTCTAAGTGTATTCCAGACCAGCCATTCTCAATAAATTGGCGAATGTTTTGATGGTCCGTTCCCGTTGGATTGTCTAAGACGTCTACTCGGTAGAAGTCGCCAAATAAATGCAAGGTTTCAGTTTCATTAAGTTGATGAATGGAAGCAAATGAAAAAACCTTACAGGAGCCATTGTTTTCGTTGATGCCATTTTTTTGTTTGCCGTTGCTAAATGCCATTGGCGTAAAATCGTACTCTTGCTCAATCACTTCAATGACTTCTTTGAACTTAACCTGTTCAGGTGTGGTTTTGATTTTTTCAATGAGTGTTTGTGTGCTTAGCATGGTTACTCCGTTTAGTGAGTCGGTTTTATGGTATAGGAATCGGTACTAACGCTCGGTTAGCGTTATCTTGTTGGTGTATTTTACGGTGGCTTTGAAGCAGACAAAAGCAATAATGCCGCAAGTGGCAATGGTGCCAAGCATGGGGATGAAGGTGCCGTTGTGAAGAATACTGACAACCGCGCCACCGAGTGCCCCCATCGCAAATCGTGATGTGCCTGCAAGAGCGGTCACACTGCCATTGTGATTGCCTGCATGTTTCAACGCCCCAGCCATAAAGCCGCTGCCTAAAATGCCCATCGGTCCCATGAATAACATACTTGAGATTATGATTAACCAAAGTGGTGGATGGTTAAAAAAGCTAAGGGTAATCATGAGTATCGAAGCGATTAGCGGAATATAGATGGCGTACTTGGACAAGACTTCGGTGCCCAATTTTTCTACATAACGACTGTTAATAGTGGACGCGAGCATCATGGAAATGACATTCAGGCCTACGAGAAAACCAAAATGGGCTGGGTCAACATGGTAAATTTCAATATAGACAAACGAACAGCCTGTAATAAAGCTCATCATGCCAGCAAAATAGAAAGCAGAGGCAAGGATATAACCCATAACCGAACGGTTTTTAAGTAAGGTGATGTAATTTCGAATGGCGTTTAAAAAAGAAAAGGGCGTGCGCTTTTCAATGGGTAATGTTTCTGGAATGGTACGTAAAAAGAGCGCAACGGCAACGATAGCTAACACACCTAAGAGGACAAAAATATAGTGCCAACTTAAAACCGTCAAGATTGCACCACCCAGGATTGGTGCCGCCAAAGGCGCCAATGCCATCACTAGCATAATCATTGACATGGCCTTGGCGAACTGATTAATGGACAAACCATCTTTCACCAAAGCCGGAACACAAACCGCAACCGCGGCGCCACCAAAGGCCTGAATGGCTCGTCCGACCAACAGCATTTCATAGCTTTGCGCCAGTGCGCATAAAAAACTGCCGACGGCAAAAATCGCTAATCCACCCACTACAACTTTACGACGTCCGATCGCATCGGAAATAGGGCCAAATAGAATCTGCATAAACGCAAACACCAGCAGGTAGATACTGAGCGTCATCTGAACGAGACCGATCTCCGTGTTTAAGCTTTTGGAAATAGTCGGGATACTGGGGAGATACGCATCAATTGCTAGGGGAGTTAGCCCAGACAAAAGGCCAAGAACAAGAATAATCGGGAAGGTGAGTTTCATAGGGTGACTCAATGAATAGGTTGGTCGCTAATCGACATAGGGCATGGCCAATGACAGAACGGGCTGAATTATAATCGGTTTAGACGCAATGAAGCAGGCTAATTGTGCAGATAATAAGTAAAGCTGGGTGATCATAAGGGAAGAGGGGTTGTCTGATAGGTTTGGCCAAATAAAAAAAGAGACAATCCAATGACTGAATTGTCTCCAAATACCCTATCTAATAACATCTATTGCGGTATCGTGTTACACACGATTATTTCATGACGCTGCGGTTTTGTTTCTTTTGCCTAGTAATTTGCTAATCAGTGGCATTACTAACAATATGATTGCAATGATCATGATGGTTAAGGTAAGCGGGCGTTCCCAAAGGAAAGACAAGCTGCCATCAGACAATACCATAGAGCGGCTAAGGTTCTGTTCCATAATGTCACCAAGAATATACCCCAACAGCATAGGTGCCATCGGGAAATCCAGCATTTTAAGGAACAGCGCAATAACGGTAATGAAGACCATCATTTGTATGTCAAAGGTATTAAAGCTGACCAAATACACACCCGTGACCGAGAAGAACAAAATCAACGGGATCAAGATTTGACGAGGAATGGCCAGTAAGCGTGATATATAAGGAATCAAGGGTAGATTCAGAATCAACAGCACTAAGTTACCAAAGTACATTGAAATAATGACCGACCAAAAGACATCCGGATTGTCGACAAACAAGCGTGGGCCAGGTTGCACACCCGCAGCAATTAAGGCACCAAGCATGATGGCGGTCGTGCCGGATCCTGGGATGCCTAATGTTAGTAATGGTACAAATGAACCAGTAGAGGCCGCATTGTTTGCCGTTTCAGGTGCCGCAAGACCGCGCAAAGCCCCTTTACCAAATTTAAGCTTTTCTTTTGCCGAGGCAAAGTTACGTTCCATGCCGTAGGCCAAGAAAGACGCAATGGTGGCACCAGCACCAGGCAGCACACCAATGATAAAACCAAACACAGAAGAACGAGCAACCGTAGGCGCTACTTCTTTCACTTCTTCTTTGCTTAGCTTCATGCTGCCAAGCGCGGCCATGTTGATTTCAGGGTCTTTTTCAAGATGCTGTCCCTTCATAACGGACATAATCACTTCGGTTAAAGCAAACGTTGCCATCGCCAGTAATAAGAAGCTTACGCCATCCAGTAAATCAAGATTCCCAAAGGTAAAGCGTGGGACACCCGTCATGACGTCGGTGCCCATAGTGGCGATCATCAGACCAAAAACCGTCATTATCATGGCTTTGATCACTTGGCCTTTACCAGAGAACGCCGCGACGGCTGTGAGACCCAGTACCATTAAGGCAAAGTAGTCGCCTGATTGGAAACTCAAGGAAACGGTGGCCAGTGCAGGGGCTGCAAACAGCAGTATAATGGCACCTACTGTACCGCCAGTGAATGAGCAATAAGCCGCTAATGCCAGCGCTTTACCCGCCTGACCACGTTGCGCTATAGGGTAGCCATCAAACGAGGTAACAACGGTACTGGAACAGCCTGGGGCATTAATCAAAATAGACGAAGTCGAGCCACCAAATACCGCGCCATAATACACACCCGCCATTAAAATAATGCCTGAAGAAGGATCTAAGCCGTACGTGATAGGGATCATTAAGGCCACGGCCGATATTGGCCCAAGGCCGGGCAACATACCAATGAAGGTACCTGCAAAACAACCGACCACTACCATCATAATGTTGAATGGCATGATCGCGGTGCTAAGACCTACAAATATTCCGTCTAACATGACCTTAACCTCCAAACAACATGGTTATTAAGCGCCCAGGAGCAAGATAAATATCCAGCAGTTGGGACAGGGAGAACCAAATAAAGAGACCAAAAGGCACGGAAGCGATTAACAAGGTTTTCCACCGACGCTCTCCCAAGACCCAATAGCCACCGACAAGAAACAAAATGGTAGACAATAAAAAACCGATCCATTCCAACGCCACGCCGAACAATATGACCAGTACCAACAGCTTAATTACGATCGCAAAGTCGTATCCCTGCAAAGAAAGGCGCTCACCGCCATTTTTACTGGCGTTGAGAATCAGAGCGATGGACAGGATACCGCCCATGAAAGCCAGAACAGTTGGTAGGGTTTGTGCGTTAAAGGGCTCGTATTCATCACCTGGCAACATAGGAATGTCGCCCGTGTAGTAGCCATAAGCAGCGGAAAGGCACAGGAACGCCAAACCGCCAATATGATCTTTCGTAATCACCATAGGGTTCACCTTTGACGGTACAAATGCCGTCCATCTCATAATAAAAAGGTAGGATAAGAGAGAGCTCCAAGGGCATTTAGCCGTTGAAGCTCTGAGAAATTTCAGATAACCGTGTGGTTATTTTAAGAAGCCAAGTTCACGCATTAGATCACCAATTACGGTTTCTTGGTTTTCTAAGAAAGCCACAAAATCTGCGCGAGGTTTGAAGACTTCTGTCCAGCCATTGCGGTCACGAACGACTTTCCATTCATCTGTCTCGTACATTTTTGACAACAGGTTAGCGTATTCATCAGCTTGTTCATCGGACAGTGTTGGCGCCCCAAAGAAACCGCGCCAGTTTAAAAAGCTTGCGTCATAGCCAAGTTCTTTTAAAGTAGGTACATCTGGCGCTGTGGCAGAGCGCTCATCGCCTGTGATAGCTAAGATACGGACTTCACCCGCATTGGCTAAGACAACCGCTTCGCTAAAACCGGTTGATAATAGGTGTGCCTCGCCAGATAGAATCCCTGCCATAGCTGTACCACCTGCATCATAGGCTACGTATTTTAAACGGCGCGCATCACCGCCAGCCGCTTTAAACGCCATAGCGGCTACCAAGTGATCCATGCTACCGCGTGCGGAGCCACCGGCAACGGCGACAGAGCGAGGATCGTTTTTAAAATCGTTTATCACATCTTGGAAGGTCATGTACTTTGAGCTAGTAGGTACCACAAAAGCGCCATAGTCACCGACTACTGCCGCGATGGGTTTAAGATCACGGAAAGATTGTGGGAATACCTTGGACAAAGAACTGATCACGATGGGAGTTGAGTTCACCATTAAGGTGCCATGGCTTTGATCGGCTTTTTCAATGAGGTTGGCAATGGCTTTACCACCACCGCCACCAGACAAGTTTTCGAAAGATGCTCTTTCTATTAAGCCTGATTTAGTGAGTGCTTCGCCTACGCCACGAGCGGTGCCGTCCCAGCCACCACCTGCACCGCCAGGTACTAGGAAGTGAATTTGGTCGTTGGCAGCCTGTGCCATACCCGCAGTCAGTGTTGACGCGAAAGCAGCCGCTAATAAAGTTGAACGTTGACGAGAAAGAAATCGAGATAACATATTAGTATCCTCAGTTGTTTTTATATTTTTAGTGATTTCTTTACTATATTCGGACATTTTGTTTTTAAAAATATATTGCACTTAAAGGCTATATCATCCTTTAAAATCATTTTGTGCATTTTGTTCACAGGCAGTTTGATTCGTTCTCCGATACCATAGAATAAAAAAAGAGCCTTAACTGATATGACCAACCCCTTACGTAACCTCAAACTCAAGACTCGAATGACCTTAGTTTTAGGTCTGATGGCCCTATTGCAAACAGGCTTCTTAGGCCTTTTTGCTCTTAATCACCTTAATGAGTCCCTTGAAGAGCAGGTCGCTGAACGCGCACTGCAAGTCGCAAAAACCATTGCTGTAATGCCGGAAATCATTGCCGCCGTAAAAGCGTCGGACACCCCCTTTTTACAACCTTTAAGTCTGCAATTGGCCGAGACGACCCATGCGCGTTTTGTTGTTATCGGCGATAAAAATGGCTTACGTCTGTCTCATCCTACTCCCGAACGAATTGGCAAACCGATGAACGATGACGATGAAGATGGTATGGGAGGGGAGTACAACAACCCCGCTTTGTTGGATGGTCGAGCTTATGTGCAAAAAGCCACGGGGAGCTTGGGCGTTTCCATTAGAGGAAAGACGCCTATTATCGATCCGTCTGGCGAGATTGTAGGTATTGTGTCGGTTGGCTTTATTTTGGATACGGTAGAAAGCATTTTGGCGCGCTATCGTACGACCTTGCTGATTGCGATTTTATCGGCTTTTATGATCAGTGTGTTGATTGCGCTCTGGTTTGCCAGTCATTTTAAAAAGGCTATTTTTGGGCTTGAACCTGAGCAAATAGGGCTTTTGTTTGAAGAGCGTAATGCCACCCTAGAATCGATCCGTGAAGGAATTGTGGCAATTAATGCGGAAGGTATTATTACTACCTTTAACCGCGCGGCATTAAAGACTTTGGGTTTGTCAAACAAGGACAGCCTGTTGGGGCAGCCCATCCAAAAAGTACTACCGGATAGCCAGATGATCAGTGTACTTGAAAATGGACAGCCGCAATTTGATCAGGAAGTGTGGTTGGGCGATGCGTGTTTTATTACTAACCGGCTGCCAGTGCGTCAGGATGATCGCATTATTGGTGTGGTGTCCAGTTTTCGGCCAAAAGATGAGCTGGATATGGTCAGTCGTAAACTGACTCGTATTCGCCAGTATGCCGACAGTTTACGCAGTCAAACCCATGAGTATTCCAATAAATTGCATACCATCGCGGGGTTAATTCAAATTGGCGCCACCAAAGAGGCCTTGGCCTTGATCGGTCAGGAGACCGAGAACCATCAAGCGCTCATTGACTTGCTGGTGGCGGCGATCCCAGACCCTGTATTAGCGGGTTGTCTATTGGGAAAATACAACCGAGCCCGTGAGCTTGGCTTGCGTCTTATCATTGATTCAGAAAGTCATATGACGGATATTCCCATGCATATTCCTCGGGAGTTGTTGGTGAGTGTGATTGGGAATTTATTGGACAATGCGTTTGAAGCCACTCTGTCGCATACGGGGGCTGGTGGCGACGTCAGTTTGACCATGACAGACCTAGGCAATGACCTGATTTTTGAAATAGAAGACCAAGGCGCAGGCATTCCGGTCGAAGAGCAAGCGCGTATTTTTGAACGCGGAGTCTCGACAAAGGGAGAACCAAACCGTGGCATCGGCTTGCATCTAGTGAATCAATTACTGACACGAATGGGAGCGACCATTATCATTGAGCCTGCTGATTTATGCGGTAGTCGTTTTACCGTCTACATTCCCAAAAAGAAACCTTCTATTGATCTTAAATCGACTCAGGAGTGATGTTATGAGCACTAGCATACGAGTAGTAATTGCCGAAGATGATTTACAGATTGCAGAGATTCAGAAACGCTTTTTGGAGCGAATAGAAGGTTTCGAATTGGTCGGTTTGGCGCATGGTCTTGAAGAGGCTCGAGATCTAGTCGATATACTAAAGCCAGAGCTTTTGCTTTTAGATGTACAGTTTCCCAAAGGCAATGGGCTGGAATTGCTGCGCGATCTGCGTGCAAATCACTGCGCTACCGATGTGATATTGATTACCGCTGCTCGTGAAATTGATACCCTCAGAGCGGCTTTGCATGGCGGTATATTTGATTACATACTCAAGCCTTTGGTGTTCGAGCGGCTCAAAGAAGCCCTTGCGAACTATGCACTTCACCTTGAAAAACTTCATGCGATGAGCACTCTAGTGCAAACGGAAGTAGACCGTTTGCTGCCGCGAGGTCAACATGCCTCTTCGGCGCCAGTGGCTTCGCCACTACCAAAAGGGGTTGATGCACTTACTTTAGCCAAGGTTATTGAGGTGATTACTGAGTCGAGTGCTTCTCTTAATGCGGAAGAAGTGGGTAAACAAATTAATGCCAGCCGCACCACCGCAAGACGTTATTTAGAGCATTTGGTGAGCTGTGGAGAACTGACCGCAGAGGTCAGTTATGGCTCTGTGGGCCGCCCTGAAAGGCGTTATCAAAAAATAAGATAACTGTCAGACCACGCTTAAACAGGTATAATGAAAAGGATTATCTTTTCTGGTTTTATAAAGTGGAACGTGGTTCAATTTCGTCTCCATTTCACGTCGATAATCATATTGCTTTCATGTCCCGCCTAGCGTTTTTCTTTAAAACGCTGCTTTTTTGTCGGTCAAAGTTAGGTTTACTAAGGAATACCCATGTTACGTTTTTTTGAAAAGTGGGTGTCTGCTTACCCAGACACAGATGCGATTAAAGCGCCGAAGACCTTATTTGCGTTCTGCCGCTATTACTCAAAAGGAGTAGAGATTCCGCTGTTAATTATGTCGTTATTAACCGCGACGATTGCCATTTTAGAAGTGACCTTGTTCAGCTTTATGGGGCAATTGGTGGATTGGCTGATTAACAAAGATCCAGAGACCTTTTTTGCCGAAGAGGGCACGCATTTATTGTGGATGTCCTTAATGATTCTCGTCCTTATGCCAACAGTGGCTTTTTTGCACTCGACCATTATTCACCAAACGTTGTTGGGGAATTACCCCATGCGTATTCGTTGGTTGTCGCACCATTATATTTTGCGCCAAAGCATGTCTTTCTTTCAGGACGAATTTGCAGGCCGTATCTCCACCAAGGTAATGCAAACCTCGCTTGCAGTTCGTGAAACCGTCATGAAATTGCTTGATGTCTTGGTCTACATTGGGGTGTATTTTATTTCCATGGTGGTACTGATCGCTAAGGCTGACTATCGTCTGATGATTCCTATGTTGGGATGGTTAGTCTGTTATGTGCTGCTGCAACTCTATTTTGTGCCTAAATTAAAAAAAGTGTCCGCAGAACAAGCGGATGCTCGTTCCACTATGACTGGACGAGTGGTAGACAGCTACAGCAATATTTCGACAGTGAAGCTGTTTTCTCATCATCAACGTGAGGCAGACTATGCCAAAGAAGGCATGGATGGTTTTTTGCAAACGGTTTATAAGCAAATGCGCTTGGTCACCATGCTCAGTGTTGGCGTGCAAACCTGTAACTATGTGTTGGCATTTTCAGTGGCGGCCTTGTCTATTTGGTTGTGGACAGGCAGCATAATTAGTGTTGGAGCCATTGCTATTGCCGTTAGTTTGGCGCTGAGATTGAACGGTATGTCACAATGGATCATGTGGGAAATCAGTGCTTTGTTTGAAAACATCGGTATGGTTAACGATGGCATGAAAACCTTGTCTAGACCTATTGAGATAGAAGACAAACCCAATGCGCCATCCTTATCTGTGCCAAACGGCAGCATTGAATACGATGCGGTGAACTTTCATTATGGCAAACAAGATAGCAAGGTGATTGAAAACCTGAAGCTGTCTATTAAAGCAGGTGAAAAGGTTGGTCTTGTCGGGCGCTCTGGTGCAGGTAAATCGACTATTGTGAATTTGCTGATGCGTTTTCACGATATTGAATCCGGTCAAATTCGCATTGACGGGCAAGACATTAGTGCGGTTAAGCAAGATTCTTTACGTGCGCAAATTGGCATGGTGACACAAGATACTTCCTTGTTGCATAGAACTGTGCGGGAAAACCTACTGTATGGTCGTCCCGATGCCACGGAAGAAGAGATGATTGCGGCGGCGAAAAAAGCCGAAGCTCATGAATTTATTCAAGAGCTAACCGACCCCTTCGGCAACGCAGGCTACGATGCGATGGTTGGTGAGCGTGGGATCAAATTGTCTGGTGGGCAGCGCCAACGTATTGCGATTGCTCGTGTGTTATTAAAAGACGCGCCTTTGTTGATTTTAGACGAAGCGACATCCGCATTGGATTCGGAAGTAGAAGCCGCCATCCAAGACAGCCTGTATAAGCTAATGCAAGGCAAAACAGTGATCGCCATTGCTCATCGATTGTCAACGATTGCGGCCATGGATCGCTTGATTGTGTTGGACAAGGGCAACATCGTCGAGCAGGGTAGCCATGAAGAGCTGATTCAACATGCTGGCATTTACGCGTCACTGTGGGCGCACCAAACTGGCGGCTTTTTGGCAGAGGATATTGACCTAGACGAGGTTGACCTTGATGCGATTAAGCAAGAAGAGCCGATCAAATAACCGTATTCGTTGAAAATCTAAGGCAGAGAAAGGCTCATGACGTATTTAATTTTGTTTCTGGCGATATTGGCGGAAGTGATTGCGACCACGGCTTTAAAGGCGTCTGATTCTTTTACTAAATTAGGCCCTAGCATCGTATTGGTTGTTGGCTATGGTGTGTCTTTTTATCTGCTAACCATTGTGATGCGTTCTATGCCGACGGGCGTGACATACGCGATTTGGTCGGGCTTAGGGATTGTATTGATTTCGGTATTTGGTTATTTGTTTAACCATGAAAAACTCGACTTAGCGGCTTGTATCGGCATGTCTTTGATTGTTGTGGGTGTGGTGGTGATTAATGTGTTTTCGAAAACCGTAAGCCACTGATAAAGTTAGAAAATAACTTTGAGAACGTGCGCTAAAGGCATCCACGACCAGTAGGCAGTTGGTTATAAAACCCTCGTTGATAAACATCAGCGAGGGTTTTTTTACGCGTTTTAAAATGTTTTTACTACAGTGCGTCGGTGATTTCTTTGATTTGCATGTTAAGGCTTTGCAAACCATTACCCGATAAGTACCAAAGTTTAGGTGATAAATAAGTGATTTGAATGTTTTGACCACCTTGAGCGGCTAAGTCTGCTTTCAGCTTCTCTACATCAAGCGCCTCTTTTGTATTGCCAATGGCTGCGCTGCGGTCAATGATAAATAAGCTTGTGGGCTTCATTTCTGCGATATTGCTGATTGTCAATGAGGTAAAGGTTCGAGTTCCACGTTGTTGAGGTTTGACATGTGGGGGAAGGGCTGGACTGGCTAAACCAAGCAGCTGAGTGGCGATGGGTTCGTCACGTAATCCAAAAGAACCATTGTTATGGGTAACAAACAAGGTAGTCGGTGCCCCTTTGATGGCCATTTTGCTGGTTTCTATTGTTGTCTTTAATGCTGTAAGTGCGGACTCGGCAGCGGGTTGGGCATCAAATAGTGTCGCTAGAGAGGTTACGTTGTCGCGTAAACTTTGCCAATAATCATCACCTGAAGCGTCTACTTGTTTGACTTTGCTAATGGTCTCCAACTCCGCTTTGCTAGCGGCTTGGCGACCGGTGATCACAACAATATCTGGTTTTAAGGCTTTTAGAGTCTCAATGTCTGGCGTCTTTAAACCACCAACATCAGCATAACGTGCGTCTTTAAATTGGGTTAAATAATCCGGAAGCGTTTGTTTCGGGACGCCAACGACATGAGCTTCTAATTTAAGCGCTGCCATGGTGTCTAAGCTGCCAAGATCAAATACAGCGGCCGTTGGTGAAGAGGTTGCGGCTGTCCCCAGTTGGCTAACAGCCACTAAGGTGCCAACAGCCAGTATTTTTCGTATATTCATCATGTTTACCATTACCTATGTCTTGAAAGAATAACCATTACCAATCGTTGATAATGGTTATCATTGTCTCATCTTTGGTGATGATTTTCGTGAACATAAGTTGGTACGATGTGTTGCTGAATGCGAAACAACACTAATTGTCTTTGATCTTTCTTTTTTTATTGGCCAACCAAACGAATTGATAGGGCATTAAGGTGACTTTGCCCAAATGGTCTTCGTACGTTTGTTCAGAAACCAGATCGGTCCACTCATCGGTGGCAATAAGATTGAGTTCAGACAAGTTGAAGCTCTGTGGCTGGTCTGTCATGTTATATACCGCAAACAGGCTTTGCCTGCGGTCTAGACTTTGGCGCCAGAAAGC
Organism: Marinomonas shanghaiensis; assembly: GCF_003259175.1. Lineage (GTDB taxonomy): Bacteria > Pseudomonadota > Gammaproteobacteria > Pseudomonadales > Marinomonadaceae > Marinomonas > Marinomonas shanghaiensis. Next base: position 122,027 of record NZ_QGOK01000003.1, read on the forward strand.
GAATAAGTTTTCTCCCATGTGCAACACGTATTGAGTCGCATTAGGGTGAAAAGCGGGCTGAGCGCGGCGTATTTTGGTGAGTTTGGTCACGCTCTGAAAGACTTTTTGATGATGGGTTGGCGTGTTTAAAGCATGGTCTAAATCTTCCATGTCCCAAATATGGCGGTTAATAGAGCGAAATTGCCCCGTGTTGTCGACACGTTCCAGGTCGTTTTCTGTGCCAAACAAGCTATGAATGTAAAAAGCGGGCACGCCTTCTAGTGCCAACATGACGCCGGCCGCACACAAAAAACGCGCAAATTGCCACTTGTCTGGTCCTTGTTGCGCTGATCCTGATAAGGCATTCCAGAGACTGATATTTATTTCATAGGGTTTGGCTTCGCCTTCTGGTGTGGTGCGAGAGCTGATTTTGCCACCAAAACGTTTCATGGTATTGATCAGCGTTTCTAGCTCCCATTCAGTCAGTAAACCTTCTGTGGGGCGCAGGCCAATGCCGTCGTGGGAAGCAATAAAGTTGAGGTAAGTGGTACCTTGTTGGGCTGGGGTCATGCTCATTAACCATTGTTTCAAATGGCGGCAGTTTCCCGTCACGAGGCTGTTAATTAACAATGGCGGTAAGGAGAAATTGTAAATCAAATGTGCTTCGTTAGCGTTGCCGAAGTAGGTTAAATTTTCCTGATTTGGAATGTTGGTTTCGGTGATGATCACGGCTTCTGGGGCGTAATGCTCAATCATTAAGCGCAATAGGCGGATCATTTCATGGGTTTGTGGCAGGTTGATGCAGCTGGTGCCAGGGATTTTCCACAAAAAAGCCACCGCGTCCAGACGAAACCAGCGAATGCCTTTTTCCAGATACAGATGAATAATTCGCAAAAACTCCAGCAGGACATCGGGGTTTTCGAAGTTCAAATCAATTTGGTCATGACTAAATGTACACCAAACGTATTTTGTGCCATTTTTGGTCTGCACTTCACGTAATAAGGGTGATGTTCTCGGTCGAACCACGGCGCTTAAATCAGCGTTTGGGTCCGCTTCATAAAAAAAGCGTGAACCTGGATCCACACCTGCTTTGTAATTTTCAAACCAAAGACTGCGGCTGGAACAATGGTTAATCACCAGATCGCCCATGACTTTAAAATCTTGAGAAAGGTTCACCACATCTGCCCATCGCCCACAGGAGGGATTCACTGTGGTGTAATCCATTACGCTAAAACCATCGTCTGAACTGTAGGGAAAAAAAGGCAACAAATGCACGGCAGATAAGCAATCCGACAGCGTCGTTTTAACAAAGTCGTGCAAGGTTTTTAACGGCGCCTCCTCTTTTTTTCGCAAGGTGTCTGCATAGGTAATCAGCATGATATCAGACTGATCCCAAAGGTTTCGGTGAGGACGAGGCGATTCTGTTGTGGGATCGAGCTGAAACGTCGAGAGGCATTTATGAGCAAGCTCTTTATGATCCAAGTTCGGGTAAATGACGTGTAAATGAGCAATAATTCGCTGCTCTAAGGGCGATAAAGGCGCATTTTCCATGTTTACCTACCTGTGTTTTATTCAGTAAAAAAAACACGTAAAGACGCCCATAAGGGCGACGTTCACGTTGCGTTGTTTAAGAGGTACTCGTCTTTAGATCTGCTATTTTTTAGGGCCATATTGGGCCATATCCAATTCGACGGCTTGGGCGAGTTGGCTCATCACGCCGGGAAACGCACTGACGACTCGATTCCAGCTAGGGATAAAAGGCGTTTCCATTGGGTTGTCTAAATATTGGTTGCCCGCTTTCATAATGTTGCTGGCAAACAATTCTACGGCACGCTCTTCGGTGTGAACGTCCAACTTGAGACCGTTGATCTCAGCGTCGTTTTTATAGGTTTCAATGAAATCCAGCGCCACGCGATAATAAGTCGCCTTGATGGTACGGAAAGTTTCTTGATTAAAGATAGTGCCATTGGTTGCGAGTTTTCTGAAAATGGCCTTGGTAATATCAATGGACATTTTAGACAAACCACCATCGTCATTGTCGGCCGATAAATCTTGATGTTTGTGATCGTAAATGTCAGCGATGTCGACCTGACACAAGCGGTTGGTCGAGTAGTTACGATACATTTCGCTCAGCACGCCAATCTCTAATCCCCAATCACTTGGAATGCGCAAATCTGTCATTACATCGCGTCGGAAAGAGAACTCTCCTGCTAAAGGGTAACGGTAGCTGTCTAGGTAATCTAAATAATCTAAGTGCCCAAAGACTTTTTTAAGCGAGCAGAGCAAAGGGGTAACCAACAAGCGGCTGACTCGACCATTCATCTTGCCATTGGCAGCACGGGCATAGAAGCCCTTGCAGAATTCGTAGTTAAAATTTGGATTGGCCACCGGATAAATCAGCCGCGCAAGCAGTTCTCTGTCATAGGTGACAATGTCACAATCGTGCATTGCAATGGATTCTGCTTTGCCAGCCGCGAGGTTATAACCCATGCAAAACCATACATTGCGGCCTTTACCTGGATCCGAAGGGGAAAGGTGTTCACCTTTTAATACATTATCGATTTCTCGCAAACGCGGGCCATCATTCCACAATACCTTGACGTTTTGTGGTAGCACGCTAAAAAACTCTAATGCGTGTCGGTATTGCTCTTCCGTGGCGCGATCCAATCCGATCACAATCTCAGATAGATAAGGTACTTGCTGTAAGTGTTTAAGAATATTCGGCATAGCATCTGTTTCTAATTCAGAATACAGACAAGGCAGGATAAGAGACATGGGTCGCGTTTTAGCAAACTCACACAGTTCTTTTTCCATTTCTTCTAACGGGCGGTGTGCCAAATTATGAAGTGTGGTGATGATACCGTTTTGATGAAAATCGCCCATGTTATTTCTCCTAGTTTGAAAATGACTTTTGGTATTGTTTTTGTGTCTGGGTCTACAAAATACCTTGCTTGGTTAACGCTAAATTAATGGCTTGCGCCCATCCTTCGGGGCCGTAGGCATCACTCAACCACGCATCACTGCGCTGTGGGATTTCTGGGGGAGCATGCACCGGAGAGCGAATCACCACGGGTATGTCGGCTTTGCTTAACATACCAACGTCGTTTTCACCGTCGCCTAACGCCATGGTCGTAATGTCTTCATCGCTTTGCTCGGCGTATACCGCTTTGAGCCATAACATGGCGTTAGCTTTGTCACAGTGCACGCCCATTAGGTGTGCAAAGCGTCCTCCTTTTTGCACTTGCACACCAAACTTGGCAAGATCATCGCGGAAAATGCGCAGTGCCAAGTTGGAATCTGTCCACACCATAGGTTCGGTAAATTCTCGTTGCATGGCTTGTTTTGCATTGTGTTCGCTTAAGCCGGTGAGCGTGACTAACTCTTGCCAAGTCATGTCATGAAAACGTTTAAAGGTATACTGATCTTGTTTATCGTTCGTCAGCGCGATGAGCTCAGCTCGTTTTGGGCCAAATGACTTACGCCAATAATCACCACAGTCTTCTAATGTTTCATTTAATGTGAGAGCGGAATGTTTCGGGATATACACCGCAGAACCGTTTTCTACGATAAAAGGGTCTTGGTGATTGAGCGCTTTTCTGAGCTCTACAAGCTCCACAAAAGTCTTGCTGGTATTGATCACACAGGGAATGGAAAAGGTCTTTAAAGACCCCATAGCCGCTAGCGCAGGCTGAAAACTGTAGGTGTGATGATCGAGTAAAGTGCCATCCAAATCAGTAAAAATTAAAAGCGTTGTCATATCGATTCCTTCTTGGGTCCATCAAAATACCACTGGTGGACGTTAGTCATAGTCTTGCAAATCTGGTGCCAGTGCGTAACAGTGGCGTTTTCCTTGATAAGGTACAGCTCAAAGGTTAACTAGGCTGTTGAACAAAATGATGACAAGTTTGCTACGGTTATGTGTCTACGTGATGCTGGCATTGTTGGCCTTCGCGGCAAATTCAGTATTGTGTCGGATTGCGCTTAACGGTGGTCTTATTGATCCAGCACAATTTACCGCTTGGCGCTTACTGAGTGGAGCTATTACCTTGGTGGTGCTTTGTGTGTTGGCATCGCTAACCAAACCGCGTGGTGATTTGAAAACGGCTTGGCAAGAAGGCAGTTGGTTGTCAGCGTTGGCATTGTTTATTTATGCATTAGGTTTTTCCTACGCCTACGTTACTTTATCTACTGGAATGGGAGCCTTGATCCTCTTTGGTGCTGTGCAACTGACCTTGATCTCATTGGCCGTCAGGGCAGGGCAGAAGCTAGTTTGGCTGGAGTGGCTAGGGTTGGTGATCGCCTTTTCTGGCTTTGTTTACTTGGTATTGCCAACTTTGTCGTCACCTTCTTTATTAGGCTTTATTTTAATGACGCTAGCTGGCATCGCGTGGGGTATGTATACATGGCGAGGTAAGGCGTCGACGAAACCCTTATTTGCCACTACATCAAACTTTGTACGAACCCTTCCTATGCTGCTCGTTATCCTCTTGATTATTTATATCAGTGCAGAGCCAACGACCACCAAACCTCAGAGTGAAGGCATTGTTCTAGCGGTCACCTCAGGCGCCATTATGTCGGGACTCGGCTACGCCATCTGGTATGCCGTTCTGCCTTATCTTAGTGCTTCCAGTGCCGCTGTTTTACAACTATTAGTCCCCATCATCGCCACCATTGGCGGCGTGATATTCGCCAATGAATCCATCACTTTACACCTCATCATCGCCACATTAAGTGTCTTAGGTGGCGTATTACTGGTGATACTGGGGAGAAACAGAATACGTAAAAATGCCTAGTTTTGGTGCATTTTTATCCTAATGCGCCATCATTGACAGACTAGCTGATTGAAATTTGGTCGTTGTTTGCTTTGTTTCTTTAGAGTCATCACTGTTATTTTTTAAATCTTATGAGGCAAGCGCGAGAAACAGACTAACAAGACACCCAAAAAAAAGACTAACAAGACACCCACACGCAAATTTGACAGTCCAAAAAGACTAACAAAAAGACTAAAACAAAGACTAACAAGATACCCACACGCAAATTTGACAGTCCAAAATTATGCTGTATATTTAACCAGTATATTTTCTCATGGAGGGGAAGTGCTCATGCCAAGAGCCAGAAGTCAGCAAATTTGTTTGGATGATACACCTTATTATCATTGTATCTCTCGTTGCGTCCGTAGGGCGTTTTTATGCGGCAAGGACCCTGTCTCTGGCGAAAGCTTTGAGCATCGCCGCGGCTGGGTTGAAAAGCGTTTGTTATTTTTAGCCAGTGTCTTTGCTATCGATGTTTGTGCTTATGCGGTAATGAGTAATCATCTGCATGTTGTGCTGCACATAAACTCAGAAAAAATTGCTAAGTGGTCTAAACTGGACGTTTTGAAACGCTGGCATAAGTTACATAAAGGTACTTTGTTTACTCAACAATATGTACGAGGCGAAGCATTGCCTGATTATGCAATGGCTATGGTGGAGTCTTCAGCCGAGACTTTCAGAAAGCGTTTAACCGACATTAGTTGGTTCATGAAAGAATTGAATGAGCCTATTGCTCGACAAGCGAATTTTGAAGATAAGTGTACAGGTAGGTTTTGGGAAGGGCGCTTTAAGTCCCAAGCGCTGCTTGATGAGCCTGCATTACTGGCTTGTATGGCCTACGTTGACCTGAATCCACTTAGAGCGAAAGTAAGTCAAACACCTGAAACCTCGGCATTCACCAGTGTTAAAAAACGAGTCACCGCCGCAAGACATCAAAAGCAACCAAAATTGCTTTATCCTTTTGTTGGTAACCGCAGAGAGAACAAGCTAGATGGTTTACCTTTCAAGTTGACAGATTACCTTGAATTGGTGGATATAACAGGAAGAATTATCCGAAAAGACAAGCGTGGCGCATTAGACGCTTCGCTGTTACCGATTCTTCAACGACTCAACATATCCTCAGAAAATTGGCTGTGTATCGCCATAGAATTTGGTGCAAGAACAGGTGTTGTTGTTGGTTCAGAACAGTCAATTGCTTCCTACTGCGATGCAAATAAACGACAAAGAAAGCCTAAATTAAGTGATATTCGGCTTCTTGCTTAGCTTCCTCAAATCTGCCCATTCTATATTTATTGACTAATGTCATATTAGTAAATGTACTCGTAAAAGAACCAATAATCCTGCCTCTAAAGAATAAATTTAGTCTTTTTACAGTAGTAAGAGAGCGCATTTTTAGTGAAATACTCTCTGTGCGAAGGCTTTTTGTAGCGCTTTTTGTAAATGATAGGGTGTTTTTTAAGTTGCGTGTCCATGAAAAAGTTAAATGATAGGGTGTTTTTTAAGTTGCGTGTCCATGAAAAAAGTTGTGCGAAGGCTTTTTGTAAATGATAGGGTGTTTTTTTGAGTTGTGTGTCCATGAGTAAAAGATAAGGGCTAGTTGATTGAAGAGGGGTTTTTTCATCTAGCCCTAAATTTATTAATATTCCAGCGCTATTTTTGCCATTTTCATGGTGTTTTCAAAAGATTCACAGCCGGCGATAAATAAACCGTTATGACAGAACATAGCGTCGTTTAAACCGGTGACGTTTTGTAGTTCTTTATCAGACAATCCTGCCCACGGTGCGGGGAGTTTCTTGCGATCTTCAAACGAGCCGAGTTCGACGGGCACGGTTTGTATGCGCCACTGTCCTGTTTGAGATGGATAGACGATAAATAAGGCGTCTTTCGATAACCTAAGCACGGTGGTTTTCCAAGGGGTGTATTGTTCTAATACTATGACTCTTGGATCTTCCGCGTTTTCTATGGCGTTGGCGACGATGCTTTTTGCGTTTACACCACCGGTTGCTGCGGCAATAAATCGGGTTAATAAGCGTGATGCAAAGACAACGGCTTCATCGAAGCAGGCATCAAAATCGTCTTGTTCTTGCCATGTTGGGTTAAACATGGAGATGGTTTGGCTTAGGCTAATGCCGGTTTGTACACCTTCTACGTGTCCGCAATCGATAGCGTCGATAGCGGAGACTAGATTTTTATCCAAAGCGTCAGCCACTTCCTGATTGCCGGCGCATATGGTTAGTCCGTATTTTTGCCAAATCAAGCCAAATGATGAAAATGGGATGCCGTTGTCTCGTGCGCCTGCGCCGCCTTTTTGGTGATGATCAAAGCGGTTTGTTTCTGTATCGAATATGCCACCTACGTCCACTACTATGTCGGCATTGGCGATGACGGCTAGGTCTCGTGTACGTATTAATTTAGCTGCTGGAAAAATATTTTTCAGTGCAGCAACCGCAAACACGTCGTCAGCATGAAAGTTTCCGTTGTGCGTTGCGATTACTTTAACTTGTTCGGTCATTCTATGGTCTCTTTTATTAATATCATGTCACTTAACAGCACACACGTACTCACGACCGGAATGTTACTGGGTTTTAGTGGTGGGGGACACCGTTCATTTTAAGGGCTTCGAAGAGTGGCTGCGAAAAAGCCAATCAAGACAGTGTCTTTAGCCGCATAATGAGTGACATCGTAGTAAGCCACTCTCCTTTGTCTGCTCTCTTTGAAACAGCCCTATTAAAGGAGGGGCTTTATATGTTGTGTTTGATTAATACAGTCTATGGTGCAATTTCAACGCGATTTCGTCCTTGTTCTTTGGCTCTGTAAAGGGCTTGGTCTGCTAGACGGAGCAGGTCTTCGTAGGTGTCTACTTGGTGGGCAAGAGCGGCCCCTATGCTGACTGTCATGGTGAAGTTTGCGTCTATATCTCTGTAGTCGAGTGAGGCAATACGTTGGCAGATGTTTTCGCAGAAACTAGCAACATTTGATTGCTCTAACCCTTCAATGACTAAGGTAAATTCTTCTCCGCCCCAACGGGCGACATGGATTTTGTCACCAGCAATCTGTCTTAGCTGTTCTGCTAGTATCTTGATTGCTTTATCGCCAATCAGATGAGAATAACGGTCGTTGATCATTTTAAAGTTATCAATATCGATAATGGCCAGAATGAGACTAGTATCTTTTATTTTAGCTTGCGGAAATTTCTCACTGAGCCATTTGTCAAACGCACGGCGATTGGGCAGTTTTGTTAGGCCGTCTTCGTTCGCTTGACGCTGAAAGTCTTCAGATTGTTGGCGCAATGCATAGGTTTGTTTTTCGACCAGTGCTTTTAGTCTTATTTCACTTTGCTGTAACCGTTGCAAACGCCAGCGAAGTCCGCCAACTAACAGTAATAGAATCGATAGAATAATGGCAATTTGCACGTCAAGCCGTTGCCAGAAATAGGGCAAGATGCGGAATTCGTAAAGATGTTCGGCATTGTGCCAATCGCTGTAGGGGTAACGAGCACTGACCAAAAATTGATAATTGCCAGGTGCTAGGTTGGTATATTCGGCAATGGTGTTCTTGCCTCGAGTTGCCCAGTTGTCTTCAAATCCGACAAGTCTGGTACGATATTCAATACGAGACGACATGACATAACCTAACCCTGCATAATGAAAGACTATGCGATTGGTGCCCGCTGGCAGAACGTGGCTTTGTTCTGCTGGTAACAGATTGCCGTCTGCGTATATGGATTCTATCACCAGGGGCAGGCGAGCAGTGTTTTTTGTCGATATGATGGAGCTGTCGATCATGGTAACGCCTTTGGCGGTGGCAAACCAGAGTTTGCCATTCTCGGTTGCTATCGCTGCAGGATTAGAGCCGCCATTTGCTTGAGCGCTTGCCATGCCATCACTTTCAGAGAAGTGTTCAAATTCAATGTGTTCTTGGTTACCGTTCGCAACCGCATGGGCCGCGTTATAATCCACTCGCCAAATGCCGCGATTACTGGTGAGCCATAAGCCACTTGTACCGTCGTAAATAACCTGAAATAGCTTGTCGATGGGCAGTCCTGTGTTACGACCAATTAAGCTTAACTTTCCATCTCGTTGACGATAACGTATTAGACCGCGGTCCGAGGCTATCCAAACATAGCCCGGTTCCATCCAAAAACCAAAGGCGTATTCTGCTTCTTCTTGGCTTCTAATGGAAACGATCTCAAATCCGTTTTCTGTCCGTTTGGCTGCACCATAGCCTGTGCCAACCCATAGTTGGCCTTGATCGTCTTCGGCTAAGGCTAGAATATAGTTGTCTGGTAAGCCGTTTTCTCGGGTGAAGAGTTGCTGTTTGCCCGATGCGTCTTGTCGTACTAGACCACTGGTCGTTCCGATCCATAAATCCCCATGACTGTCTTCTAAAATGGCTCTGACTTCATCGCTAGGCAAACCACTTTGTTGATTTAAAAAAGGGAATAACTGTTTGTCTTGCCAGAGCATAAGCCCATTTAGGTAGGTACCAACCCAAACACCATCGTCGCTGCGTTTGGCTAAACTCAGTACTGAAACAGAGGTGCCCATATTGATTCTTGCATTGTGGGCAATATTGTTTTCGATAAGACTGAGTCCTTCACTTGAACCAACTAATATTGAGTTAGGACTAATCTCGATGACGCTGCGTACATAGTCGCCGACAAGCTGTCGATCCTTGGTCCAAGTCGTAAATGGCGCTTTGCGAAGGCGCATTAATCCCCCTGTCGTGCCTATCCAGATACTGCCTTCTAGGTCTTGGAACAATGACAAAACACGATTGTTGGGGAGTCCAGATTTACTGTCTAACATTTCGATATGATTATTATGAATCCGAAAAATGCCTTTATTAATGGTTCCCAACCACAAATTTTGATCCGTATCCTGCATTAATGTAGTAACGGCCTCACCGGCCAAACGTGGATGAAGCAAATAGGCTTTATTATTATCTAGCACATAGGCGCCACGACTTGTAGCGATCAGTAAGCGTTTATCTTGTGTTTCTAATAAAGAATAGACGCGTAGTTCGGGTAGGTTATGTTGGCTTAATACTTCTTTTTTATTGGTGCCATTGAGTTGAAATAAACCTTTTTCTGTTGCTGCCCAGATGCGTCCTTGGCTGTCTTCAAGTATTCGATAGGCGCTGATATTTTGTAAGGACCATACTTCTTCCACAGAATCATTGCTTTGCGTTGTTATTTGACCGGATGCAGGGCGGTAATACACTCCCAAGCCTTCAACGGCCAACCAAAGGTCGCCAGCGCTGTCTTTGAGAACATGATTCACCATACCGCGTGCGGTAGGCTGAGGTAGCCATTGGTTGCCATGACGGTAGGTTATCCCACCCCTTGCCCCTGCAATCCAGAGACCATTATCATTGTCAGGCACTAAAGCGCGGGTGCCAGAGTCAAGGATGCCAGTTTGCGCAGAACGTTCATAGAAGCGAAAGTCACGACCATTATAAAGCGCCACGCCTTCCCAAGTGGCAAACCATAGGTAACCGTCGGAAGTTTGCGCAATGGCATTGATGCTGTTGTGTGGTAAACCGTCTTGGGTAGACCAAGTATCGGAAAAATAGTCTGCTAAAGGAGTGGTTGCATGGACGGCACCTGCACAGTAGGCAAGTGTTATTGCCAACCACCACGTGTATGTTTTGTGTGAGCAATTAAGAAGTACTTTTATTCTCGTACTTGTACAAATCAATACCAGTGACATTTTTCTACGCAATGAGCGTTTCATAAGCAGCGAGACGTTCCACATTTTGGGTTATATGCCTTTAATGTTGAGGCGAGTACTAAAAAAGAATGACGGTTATGGTTATAAAGATAAGCAAATAGTATCACGAAGAATTTACAAAAAATGTTTCTAAATGTTACTGAATATTCAGTCATAATTTAAAAAAGGAAGAGAAACTCAGTTTCTTTTTTTAAAAAGTGGCGATGACATCAAGGTAATCAATTAAAAAACGTCATCCATGAAGGTAAAAAAACACTTAATATTAACTTAATAAAAAAGAAGTGAAAAAGCGCAGGCTAAAAGAGGTAATGTATTAACGGATTCAATCAAAATTAGGAGTAGGCTAAAATAGTGTTTTGATTTTAACCCACTCCAATGGCATTTTATTTAACCATTAGTAACATTTCGCCTGTTTATTTTGTGCAGCAAGAGGTTCATAAACCGCCAGGTTTTTGGGCAAATTGGCTTGTAAGTCCTTGATACGCGTAGCGTTAGCGGGATGTGTGGACAATAACTCAGGGGTTTTGCTTTCACCGCCCGCACTCATATTGCGCCACAATGCGACGCTTTCTCTAGGGTCAAAGCCAGCTTTGGCCATGTATTCTAAGCCAAGTAAATCCGCCTCAGACTCATGGGAGCGGCTGAAAGGTAAGATAATGCCGACTTGCGCACCAATGCCTAATGCTTGGAAAATCGCGACTTTCTCCGGTGTTTCTTCACCGCTTAACTGATAACCCAATGACAGCGCTTGACTGGTAGCCAATTGAGTGGAGACGCGCTCATTACCGTGTCTGGCAATAACATGAGCCAATTCATGGCCGACAACAGCGGCTAGTTGAGATTGGTTTTCGGCCACTTTTAAAAGTCCTGTGTAAACCCCAACTTTGTAACCTGGCAAAGCAAAGGCGTTTACTTGTTCGTCATCAAATAATACGACTTCCCAGTTTTGATCGCGGTATTTATCGGGTAGCACGGCGATCAGCGTATCGGCCACACATTGCACTTGTTCGCCTAGTTTAGAATCTGAGGAGGTGGGGATTTCCTTTTTCATTTCTGTGAAAGATTGGATCCCCATCTCATTCATTTGGCTATCAGGCAACACCGCAAACTGCTTACGACCTGTTGGAGACGCACTGCACCCAACCATAACCACTAATGCTGCGGCCAGAGCGGCCTTAAGAGAAATCTTCATAAACATCATGTAAAACCACCTTTAAAACGGCATGGACTGTTGAATGTAACGGCTATTATAGAGAAGGGCTTTTGTTAGAAGCAAATGGAGATCGAGTGAAGCCTTATTTTATGTCTGCTGCTTATTGTTAGTGCAGAGTTTGTCATTAAAAATCTTTCATTAAAAGAAAGACATAAAAACTTTCGGAACGGCTCGATAGAACGCTGGGTTGGCATACTGCTTGATTTGAATGCAATCTGTATAGATAGCCCCAAGATGGTTAGTCGCTTTTAGTCTTCCTATAGTCGTTTCCAGCCAGCTCCCACCCGTAGCGAAAAATTACACTGAGTTCATTGATAGTCACTCCTTTAAAAAGCCCATATCAGATAGGTAAGGAAAAACAATGAACGCAGCAGAGCTACACGACAAGTCTATTATCATTGATGGCTTAATTTGTGCTAAGTGGAATCGCGAATTATTCGAAGACATGGCGAAGGGCAAGCTGACAGCAGCGAATTGCACTGTATCGTTTTGGGAGAACTTTGAAGGGACCGTTCGCAATGTGGTTGAGATGAATCAGCTGATCGAAGCCAACAGTGACTTATTGCTGAAGGTGTATACCACGAAAGACATTCATCGTGCCAAAGCCGAAGGTAAAACGGGCGTGATGATGGGCTTTCAAAATGCCCATGCGTTTGAGGATCAAATCGGTTACGTCCAGATTTTTAAAGACCTTGGCGTAGGCATTGTGCAAATGTGCTACAACACGCAAAACTTGGTCGGCACAGGTTGTTACGAGCGCGACGGTGGTTTGTCGGGTTATGGTCGTGAGATCGTGGCGGAGATGAATCGCGTTGGTATGTTGTGTGATTTATCTCATGTTGGTCCAAATACCGCGAAAGAAGTCATTATCGAATCGAAGAAGCCTGTAGCGTATTCCCACTGTTTGCCAGCGGGTTTAAAAGAGCACCCACGTAACCGCACAGACGAAGAGCTTAAGTTTATTGCTGACAATGGCGGTTTTGTTGGCGTCACCATGTTCGCACCTTTCTTAAAAGCCGGTATTAACGCCACCATTGACGATTATGTAGAAGCCATTCAATACATTTACAACCTCGTAGGTGAAGATGCAATCGGCATCGGCACTGACTTTACGCAAGGTCACGGTTACGACTTTTTCGAATACCTCACTCACGACAAAGGCTATGCCCGCCGCTTGACGCGTTTTGGCGAAATTATTAATCCATTGGGTATGCGTACGGTTGGCGATTTCCCGAACTTGACTGAAGCGCTGTTGAAACATGGTTTTAGCGAGCGTCAAGTGGTGAAAATAATGGGCGAGAATTGGGTGAACCTTCTTCACGAAATTTGGGGTGAGTAAAGCTACTGCGCTTGTAACGCTTTACAGTATTTGATCTTAACGAAAAGAATTTAAGGAATTGAACATGTCTACACATGCGCCAGAAATGCCAATTGTTGTTGACGATGAAACCGGTGTTTGGACAACAGATGCGTTGCCCATGCTGTACGTACCTCGTCACTTTTTTGTTAATAACCACATGGGCATTGAAGACGAGATAGGTGCCGAACGTTATGCCGATATCCTTTATAAAGCCGGTTATAAATCAGCCTATTTTTGGTGTGAACAAGAGTCTGAATGTCATGGTATTTACGGCGAAGACATTTGGCACCACTACTTAAAGCGTCTTTCTCAACGCGGTTGGGGGTTTTTTATTACCGAAGCATTGGACATCGAAAAAGGCACGGCAAAAGTGCGTTTAGAAAACTCAGCTTTTGTTTATCACTACGAAAAAATCCACGGTAAAAAAGTCAATCGCAAGGTGGATTACATGTTCACTGGTTGGTTTGCCGGTGCGTTGGATCAGATCTTAGCAAGTAAAGGTTTGACGACTCGTACAAAAGCGATTCAAACCCAGAGCGCGGCGGAAGAAGGGTTTGCCGTCGGTTATTTTGAGGTTTCTCCATTGTAATTCGTCGGTAAGAGCGCGGGCAGGTGCTCTTTCTTTATTACGATTTATTTTTATGATTTTGCCAGTTAGGCGGGGTTTTGTTATGTCCCAATATGATGCGTTGTTCGAGCCATTAAACATCAATAAATTAACCATCCGTAATCGTATTGTTAGTACGGCTCACGCGGAGGTGTACGCCACCGATGGCGGTATGACAACCGATCGTTATGTGAAGTATTACGAAGAAAAAGCCAAGGGTGGCTGTGGTTTGTGTATTTGCGGTGGCTCCAGTGTGGTGTCTATTGATAGTCCACAAAGCTGGTGGAGTTCTGTTAATTTATCGACTGATCGCATCATTCCTCATTTCCAAAATCTCGCCGATGCGGTGCATAAGCACGGTGGCAAGATCATGATTCAGATCACTCACATGGGACGTCGCTCCCGTTGGGATGGTGAAAACTGGCCAAACTTGATGTCTCCTTCTGGTATTCGTGAACCCGTTCACCGAGCGACGTGTAAAACCATCGAAGTGGAAGAAATGTGGCGCATTATTGGGGATTTTGCTCAGGCAGCACGACGCGCCAAAGAGGGCGGTTTAGACGGTGTGGAGTTGTCCGCTGTACACCAGCATTTGATCGATCAGTTTTGGTCGCCACGTGTGAACAAACGTACCGATGAATGGGGCGGCACGTTTGAAGGCCGTATGAAGTTTGGGATGGAAGTGCTAAAAGCGGTGCGCGCTGAAGTGGGGCCAGATTTTGTGGTGGGCATGCGTATTACGGGTGATGAATTCCATCCTGATGGCTTAGGCCATGAAGAGATGAAAAAAATCGCACAATATTATGATGCTACTGGCATGGTGGATTATTTCGGTGTCGTTGGATCGGGTTGTGATACGCATAACACCTTGGCGAACGTGATTCCGAACATGAGTTATCCGCCAGAACCTTTCTTATATTTGGCGGCGGGCATAAAAGAAGTGGTGAGTGTGCCTGTGATTCACGCACAAAACATCAAAGATCCAAACCAAGCGAAACGTATTATTGAAGCGGGTTATGTGGACTTTGTTGGTATGACTCGTGCGCACATTGCTGATCCTCATTTTATCGCCAAGATCAAAATGGATCAGGTGGACCAGATTCGTCAATGTGTGGGGGCAAACTACTGCATCGACCGTCAGTATCAAGGCTTGGATGTCTTGTGCATTCAAAACGCGGCGACATCTCGTGAATATATGGGCTTGCCTCATATTATTGAAAAAACCACAGGGCCTGTGCGTAATGTGGTGGTGGTTGGTGGTGGTCCTGGTGGATTAGAAGCCGCTCGTGTGGCGGCAGAACGAGGTCACAAAGTCACCTTGATCGATAAAGCAAACGAGCTAGGAGGGCAATTAGTCTTGGCAGCCAAAGCGCCGCAGCGAGATCAAATTGCGGGTATCACGCGTTGGTTGGTGATGGAAATAGAACGTTTAGGTGTGGAAGTGCGTTTGGGCACCGCCGCCAGCGAAGAGTTGATAAAAGAGTTGAACCCCGATGTGTGTATTCTGGCCATGGGTGGCCGTCCTTTCTTGGAGCAAAATCCAGAGTGGGGCGCCGCGGAAGGTCTAGTGGTGTCTACGTGGGATATTCTTAGCGGTAAGGTCGAACCCGGCAAAAACGTCTTGGTTTATGACACGATTTGTGAATTCTCAGGCATGTCGGCGGCGGATTATTTGGCGTCTAAAGGTTCGTTGGTGGAATTGGTCACAGATGACATTAAACCCGGCGTAGGCATTGGTGGCACGACTTTCCCGACCTATTACCGTTCCTTGTATGAGAAAGAAGTCATCATGACTTCCGATATGCTGCTCGATAAAGTTTACCGTGAAGGTGACAAGTTAGTCGCCGTCCTAGAAAACGAATACACAGCGCAAAAAGAAGAGCGTGTTGTGGATCAGATCGTGGTAGAGAACGGCACGCGTCCAAATGAAGATTTGTATTACGCACTGAAAGCGAGTTCGCGTAATAAAGGTCAAATTGATAACGAAGCCTTGTTTGATATCAAACCTCAGCCTGTCTTAAATGAAGACAGTGGTGACGGCATGATCCTGTGGCGCTTGGGCGATGGTGTGTCTCAGCGTAACGTTCATGCGGCTATGTACGACGCTTTGCGTCTATGCAAAGACCTATAGGACACGATGGTTGAGCTCGTTAAATCGCTAATGCATGTATTGATAAAAACTCTATGTGCCTTCTGTATTTAAAATGATGAGGACTCATCATGACTCTTGATTGGTTACCTCCAACTTTGATTGGTGTCCTCCTTGTGTTAGCTGTGATTGGTGCGGTTCGCCGCATCAATTTATGGCGCGCGGGGCAGGCTGAAAAAGTCGATATCTTGGCTGGCTTAATGGCGATGCCAAAACGTTATCTGCACGACCTTCACCATGTGGTTGAGCGCGATAAATATATGTCTCGCACTCACGTAGCAACCGGTGGCGGTTTTGTACTCGCCATGGCGCTAACCATACTGGTGCATTTGTTTGGTGTTGAAAGTCACATTCTTGCTTGGGCGTTATTAGCCGCTTTGGTGATGATGTTCTGCGGTGCAATCTTTGTTTACAAGCGTCGTTTAAATCCGCCTTCTCGCCTCTCAAAAGGGCCATGGATGCGTTTGCCAAAAAGCTTGTTAACCTTTTCTATCACCTTTTTTGTGTTGACACTTCCGGCTGCGGGATTACCTATTGTTGGAATGCTGCCAGAAGGGACAGGTGGTTGGATCCTGACGCTGGTTTTATCCGCTCTTATTTTAGTCAGCCTAAGTGAAATGTTGTTTGGCATGACGTGGGGTGGACCAATGAAACATGCTTTCGCGGGCGCGTTGCACCTTGCGTTTCATCGTCGTCCAGAGCGTTTTGGTGGCGGTCGTTCCACAGGTTTAAAGCCAGTCGATTTTGGCGATGGCGTTACCATCAAAGAAGTTTATGGTGTGGCTAAACCAACCGACTTTAAATGGAATCAGTTATTAGGTTTTGATGCCTGTGTGCAATGTGGTCGATGCGAAGCGGTGTGCCCTGCTTTTGCTGCGGGTCAGCCTTTGAATCCGAAAAAACTGATTCAAGATATGGTGGTGGGTTTGGCTGGTGGTACCGATGAAAAGTACGCGGGCAGTCCCTATCCAAATGTTGAAGTCGGTCATGCCAAAGGGGCACCAAATCAAATTATCACGGATGGTTTGGTGAATCCAGATACGCTGTGGTCATGTACCACTTGCCGTGCCTGTGTGGAAGAGTGCCCAATGATGATTGAGCATGTGGACGCCATTGTCGATATGCGTCGTTTCTTGACTCTTGAAAAAGGTGAGACGCCAAATAAAGGGGCGCAAGTTCTCGAAAACATCATCGCGACGGACAATCCAAACGGTTACTCACCTGCGAGTCGAACCCACTGGGCAGCCGATCAGAATTTGAAAGTGATGAAAGACGTGAAGCAAGCGGATGTATTGTTTTGGGTCTCTGACGGTGCGTTTGATATGCGTAGCCAGCGAATTTTGCGCTCCTTCGTAAAATTATTAAAAGCCGCCAATGTAGACGTGGCGATTCTTGGCGATGAAGAACGAGACTGCGGTGATGTTGCTCGCCGTTTGGGTGATGACGCCACTTTCCAAAGTTTGGCAAAACGTAACTTAGCGACTTTGTCGAAATACCGTTTTAATACCATTGTGACAACGGACCCACATGCGTTCCATTGTTTACGAAATGAGTATGGCGATTTTGGTTCCGATGCCTTGAAAGATGTTGAAGTATTACACCATACCACTTTCTTAAATCGTTTAATCAAAGAGGGACGTTTTCACCTAAGTCCGCTTGCTGGTAGTAAAGTCACGTATCATGATCCTTGTTATCTTGGCCGTTACAATGGCGAGTATGAAGCGCCGCGTGAGTTGCTTGCAAGCTTGGGGATTGATGTCGCTGAGATGGAGCGGTCTCGCTTCCGCTCACGTTGCTGTGGCGGTGGCGGTGGTGCGCCCATTACGGATATTCCAGGTGAGCGTCGTATTGCCGATATGCGCATGGAAGACGTTACCAGTACCGGTGCGGACATGGTTGCGGTGGGTTGTCAGCAATGTACGGCAATGTTGGAAGGTGTGGTTGAGCCTAGACCCGTTGTAAAAGACATTGCTGAAATTCTGGCTGGGCAGTTAATTGAGGAGACACACTGATGAGCGATTTATCATCAAAAGACAGCTCTTTAGATAATCTGCTACGAAGAGACCCAAGAGCGGAATGGATTGCGCGGAACCGATTGCATCCTTTGCATAATGAAATGCTGCAAATTGGCGGCGTTGAAGTACGTGGGCCGTCTGGCTTATTGCGTAAGAATCCACACGTCATTGGCTTTATTGGTCCTAATGGCATTAAACGAATCGATAGGACGAATACATCTAGTGCCAGTCTTGGAGACAAAAAACGCTCAAGTGCGACGAAAGAAACTCAGTTGCCGCTACACATTGTTGAAAATCCTGACTTTTACATCATGGTGGTGGCGGATATGGTGGGCGGTCGTTTGACTGGTCACGATAAAGATATTCTGGGGTTGGCGCATCAATTGGTGGCGAAACGCAATGGTGCCGTGACTTTGGTGTGTTTTGGTGACAATAAAGAAACACAGTGTGATTTAGCGGGTGTGGATCGTTTGGTTCATCTTCAAGGTGAGATATACGAAGGTTTTGCGCCAGAAGCAAGGCTCAACGCATTACTGCAAATAGAAGCGCAATATAAACCCGATTACTGGTTGTTCCCTGATAGTGTGCATGGCGGCATGGATTTGGCTTGCCGCCTATCAGCACGTTTAGGTGAGCGACTTGCCGCGCAGGCTTGGCAAGTGAACGCAGAACACACAGTGTGTCGTGGCGCTTCGGCAAGTCAGGATATTTTGCGTGATACGCCACGCATTCTTACTTTACTGGAAGAATGTGGTGATGCCATCGATGAATCACGTCACCAAGTTTTGCCAATGGCTATTGATGGTATTGAGCAAACGACACCAGCGATGGTTGATAAAGGCTTGATCGCTGTGGACTCTAATGCGGTGCCATTGGCGGAAGCAGAATTTATTTTGTCGGCGGGTAATGGTATTCACAATTGGGATCAGTTCCATGCCGCCGCTGCGGCGCTTGGGGCAACCGAAGGGGCCAGCCGTGTTGCGGTGGACGATGGCTTTATGCCTCGTGCTCGACAAGTCGGGGCGTCAGGCACTTGGGTGACCGCCCGAGTCTATTTGGCCGTGGGAATTTCCGGTGCGATCCAGCATATGCAAGGGATTGGGCAATGCGACAAAGTGGTTGCGATTAATACCGATGCGGGTTGCGATATGGTAAAGCGGGCTGATCTGGCGGTCATTGCGGACAGCGAAGACGTCTTAGCCGAATTGATTCAACTTGCTCAGCATTATTCCTTATCTAAAGGCCAAGAGGAGAAAAGCGATGCAGCCTAATATCAATGTGGTTTCTTTAGTATCGATAGGGCGTCACCCACAGTCTGGCCGTGCTCGTCGTGCTGAACAAGATGGCCGAGCCGTTGAACTTGGTTTAACACTGGCGGGCCAATCTTTAACTGTGGTTCATGCTGGTAATGCGAAAGAACCTGTACTTCGCCAATATGCTGGTATGGGGCTACCGTCTTTAACGGTTTTGGAACAGTCTGAGGGTTGCGATGCCTTGCCTGTCCTGATGTCATTTTTACAAGATAAATCTGTTGATGTCGTACTAACAGGGGTTCGCGCCGAAGGAGGGGAGTCCTCGGGTATGTTGCCGTATTTATTGGCTGAGAAATTAGGTTGGCCGTTAGTTCCTCGTGTGGCAGAGGTTTTAGAGATTAAAAACGGTGAGGCAGAAGTGCTTCTGGCATTACCTCGTGGTCAGCGTCGAGCGGTAACGGTTAAATTACCGTTTATTGCCAGTGTTGATAATGCCGCGCAAGAGGCACGTCAAACGGCGTTTGGACCTGGTTTAAGAGCGGATTTTAAAGTGTTGAATGGTGACTCTGTGGTTGATGAAGCCGCAAGCCAATGGCAAATCAGTGTCGCCAAGCCACGTCCTAAGCGTATTAAAGTGGTAAAAGCGAAGACGGCAGCCGACAGAATGAAGGCGGCAACAGCAAAACCGGTAGGAGGGGGAGGTAAAGTTCTGAGGAACGAATCATCAACGGAAAAAGCACAAGCAATTTTTGATCTTTTAATAGAAGAAAAAGTGATTCGCTAAAGGGCTATTTAGGTATAAGCTATGTCACCGTTGGTTATTGATTGAACAGTTTTTGTTGGTAGGTACATAAGATGATGATTGTAGATTTGGTCGATGAGGTTGATTTTAAAGACAGGCTCATCGCACTTGGTGCCCCAGTAACTCAAGAGCAAAGTCTAATGGAAGTTCAGACTGCCGTTTTGTCATGGTTGAAAGCTTACCCAGAGCAGATCCCCTTCATTAAAGATCTTTGCAAGGAAATGCAAAAAGATAATGTTACGGTTTTACCTGCCGTCTCTAATGTAATGGTTGCGTTTGGTTAAATGCTTAATATAACGCCTAGAATGACGCGCTAAAAAAGGGCAAATTTTAGGAATCTATTTTATTTTATGGATTCCTATCAAAAATACATTTTTAGGCTATATTTTTTAATAGAAGTGATGGTTTAAGTTCAGAGAATCCAGTATTTTATTCCTGTTTAGAAAGTAAAGATTTAATCAGATTGCGAGTTTTTAATAGTAATTTATTATTGGCGGTTTGTTTCTTATCGGACAAGACGTAGTGATGTATAAATTCTTTCGTGACTCGTATTTTGACCCGAATTTATTTTATTAATATGGACATTAATATGTTTGGAAGTATGACATGAAAATCAAAACAAAATTACTGATTGCCTTTTCAATTGCTACTGTTCTGCCTGTTCTAATCGTTAGTTCAATTACCGCTTTTCTTGCCTCTGATCAAGCCCTTAAAACCTTTTCACAAAACAGTGGACAAACATTAAGTGCGGTCGAAAAATCCTTTGACCAGTTTATGAGTGACATAAAGTCTGTAGTAGGGTTTATGGCCGACAGCGATGCGGTTGCCGATCCTAATGCCATGCCTTTAACCACCTATCACGAAAAACAAGGTAAAGCGCCTAGCCTTATTGCACAGCAAAATGGCGGTCGAGAGGCGGAAGTGTTTAATTTGTTTGAAGCCATTGGTAAAAATAACCCAAATTACGTTTATGTTTATATGGGGGATGATGCCGATGGTTATTTAGAGTGGCCAGGAACGTATGAGTACGCAGAATGGCATCCTAAACAGCGTGGTTGGTATACAAGAGCGATGGAAAATCCTGGTAAGGTGGCGTTGCGAGACGCTTATTATTGGGAACCAGACGATGCTGTGTATGTTTCTGCTGTACGAACGTATCAAAAAGGCAATGCCGTTGGTGGTGTTGTGGCCGTTGATGTATCCATTAAAACCTTAACGGAAATGGCCAATAAAACTAAGCTAGGCACTACCGGCAGCATTATGGTGATTGAAAATACGGGAACTGTTTTAGTTGATGCCCTTAATGCTGATAATAACTTTAAGAAAATCAGTGATCTGACGGGCGATGCTTATCAAAAAATAGCACAAACACCCTCTGGTTTAATTGATTTTTCGTTAAATGGTGTTGATTATTACGCCAACGTTTTTACCTCGCCTAATTTGAAGTGGAAGTTTGTGGGTCTCATGCCTGCATCTGAAATTTATGCCAGCACAATGGAGTTGATTAAAACCACTGCGATTGTATGTATCTTGCTTTTGCTTGTGTTTGCTGTGGTTGCTTACATGATGGCAAAAAGTCTCATTACGCCTATTGAATCCGTTTCTAGTCATCTGCGTGTTTTGGCAGAAGGGGAAGGCGATCTCACTTCGAAAATCGACATTCAGACAAATGATGAAACGGGTACGCTCTCTAACTGGTTTAATCAATTCATTGAATCCACTCGGGCGCTGATTTTAGGCATTAAAAAATCCAGTATGCAGATAGACAAGATCGCGGCAGAAACCTCCTCTAAAGCGAGTGACGTTGCGCAAGCAGCAACAAAACAGTTGCAATCCATCGAGCTGATTTCCGAGGCGGGTCAACAGATGCTGATTGCTTCGAACGAGGCGGCGGAAAGTTGTGCCAATTCGGCGCAGTTTTCTGAAAAAGGTTTGGAAACGACGATAGCGGGAAAAAATCTTCTTAAAAACAGCGCGGAAGGCGTCAACCGTTTAGGCTCGCGTCTAAAAGAATCGAATCAGATTATTACTGAATTGCAAAAAGAAACGACGAACATCAATCAGATACTGTCAACCATTCAGGCGATTGCTGAACAAACCAACTTGCTGGCTTTAAACGCAGCGATTGAGGCTGCACGTGCGGGTGAGCAGGGTCGTGGTTTTGCGGTGGTTGCCGATGAAGTTCGTACTTTGGCGGGAAGGACACAAGAATCGACAGAACAGATTAGTAATATTCTAGGTTTGCTGGCGAGTCGAACCAAGCAGGCATCGGACTCCATGGTGACCAGTTTGGCAGAATCGGAAAATGCCATGAGTTTATCCGACCAAGCGCTGAATTCCTTTGAACAGATTGAAGAAGTGGTTAAGCAGATGCGTGATATGACCATGCAAACAGCGGCGTCTGCTGAAGAGCAGCGCGCTGTCACTGAAGGCGTGAATGCCAATATCAATGCTATCAGTGAATCGGCGCATCGTGTTTCCGGTATTTCTGGTGACGTTGCCGAGCTTTGTCGTAAGCAGGACTTGTTGAGTAAAGAGCTACATTCCATGGTGGTTCGATTCCGCACTGAATAAAGCGAAGCAATGATTTGATATAAAACACAGAAAAGGCCACTTGTTTGCAGTGGTCTTTTTTTATGGTTTTTATTACGTTTTTTGGTATGGGTTGACAACTTAAGCGAGACGATTGGTATAAATACAAAAGAATTGTTTTTAAAAATGAAGTAATAACGATTATCATATGCGTCTAAACTTATTAATAAAGGTATCACTATGGTTAAGTCGTTTGTAATGCTTTTGTTCGCTTTTTGTGTGAGTGCAACTTGGGCTGGTCAAGTTACTGTGAAAGATGTCCTTGATCGTGAGGTGACTTTCAATGCACCAGCACAACGTGTCATTGTTGGGTTTTATCCTGAGGATTATATGGCTATCGGTACGGAAGCCGCTTACGACAAAGTTGTGGGGATGTCGAAATACATCTGGGAAGCGCGTCCGGCTAATTGGGAAATGTATGTGAAGCATCGTCCTTCATTACAAGATATCCCGGAAATTGGTCGTGTTGATACGCAAACTTTTTCCGTTGAAAAAGCGATTAGCTTGAACCCCGATGTATTGATGTTGGCTGATTGGCAATACAAGGGACTAGGGACGGATATTGAGCGTCTTGAAAGTGCGGGTATCAAGGTGATCGTGGTCGATTACAATGCTCAAACGTTAGAGCGTCATGTAAAAAGCACCGAGTTGATTGGGGTGATTACTGGTCAAGAAAAACGTGCTGCCACTATTGCTGCTGAATACACAAAAACCGTTGAAATGGTGAGCAAACGTCTAGCAGAGGCTAATTTGCCAGCGCCAAAAGTGTACACAGAATTTGGTTCATCAGGTGTACAAGAGCTGGGTTTTACCTTTGGTAAAAACATGTGGGGGGCGATCTCTACTATGGCAGGTGGCGACAATATTTCTGCACCTTTTGTTGAATGGTGGGGCAAGTTAAATCCTGAGCAAGTAATCGCTTCTAACCCTGACGTGATCATCATTACGGGTTATGAAACGGGTAAAGGCACGGACTCCATGGTGATGGGGCAAGGTGTTGATGAGGCTGAAGCTCGTAAGCGTTTGGAAGGTTACAAAGATCGTCTAGGCTGGTCGTCCATCGCGGCAGTGCAAAATAATCGATTATATGGTGCTTATCATGGTGCATGCCGTACTATTTTAGACGCTGCCATGATTGAATTCTACGCAAAAGCCATGTACCCAGAAGTGTTTTCAGATTTAAATCCTGAACAAGCGTATTTGGATTTTTATAAAAAATATCTTCCTGTGACACCTGAAGGCACGTTTACCTTAGCTTTATAAGCGATGTTTCTTTAGTAAAAAAGGGCCGTTCTATTGGGATATTAGAACGGCCCTTTTTTTATTTCAGTAGGGTGTAAAAAATCGGGAATTAACGAAACACATAACGTGTGATTTGTTGGTATGCATTGTCTGGTGTCAGCAGAATAGGCGGAAAATGTGACTGGTGGACGGCATCGGGCCAATGTTGTGCTTCCAGCGCAAGGCCTGCATAAGCGGTCAGTTCACCTTGGTTGATGTTCGCCTCGGCGCTCAGTTGTATGTGGCGGCCATCATAGACTTGCAGTCCCGGTTCTGTTGTTTGGTAGTCTAGACTGAGCCCTGTTATTGGTGCTTTGAGTGTTGCTACCGTTTGAATGGGGCGACTGGCCAGAGAAAGGCAGAAGTTGGTGTCGAGCCCTGGATAATCTTCACGGCCAATATTTCGCAGTTGATTAAAATCAAAAGCACTGCCTTCTGTGGGGGTTACTTCTCCAGTAGGAATGAGCTCGTTATCGACCGGTAAATAGTGATCGGCTTTGATGTGAAGTTGGTGATCTAAAATAGAGCCTGTGCCATCAAGATTAAGATAGCTGTGTCCCGCAAAATTACAGAGGGTTAGTTTATCGGTGGTGGCGGTAATTTCCATTTCTAAACTGCTGTCAATTAGGCGATAAAAAACATTGACTATCATGTTGCCAGGATAACCCATTTCACCATCCGCCAATTTTGTTTGTAGTTGCACGCCGTCATCGGTTTGTTCAACGATGGTCCAATTTTTACTGCCTGTGCCAGCGGGACCACCGTGCAAATGGTGAGACTCCGGCAAGGTTAGTGGCAATTGATACGTCTTGCCGTCAATCATCGCATGGCCTCTGGCGGTACGATTGGCAACTCGGCCGACAACGGCACCAAAGTATTTAGCGTTGCCAAGATAATCCGCAAGATTAGACGAACCTAATACGAGCGAATGCGGGTAGCCTTTTAAATGGATGGATTGGATGCTGGCCCCCAAGGTTAAAATCGATACCTTGAGTTGTGAGTTTGTCAGCAAAATACGCTGAACTTGGTGCAAATCTGGCGCTAAATTCATAGTGAAAACGCTCTCTTATTAAAATAAATGGGGGCTGAGGCCCCCAGAGTATAAACAGATCAAATATTTTCTAACAAGTCGTTAATACGATATTGCGCTGTTTTGAGAGCATCGTCTATTGATTTATTGCCATTGACGGCAGAGCCTAATTCTTCACCAAGAATATCCTGGATAGCAAATTGGCGTAATACTTCAGCGGGTAAGGCTTGTCCTGTTTTGGTTATTTTGGCGATGTCACTACGATGTGGTAACGAGGTGAACTCATTACTGGTAATGACTTTTTTCACCGTTGGTAAATGGCCAGTTCGAGCCCATTCATAATCGTTGTCATAAAGAAATTTAAACAGTTTGCCAATGGCCGCCATCTTTTCATCACTACGATCACCGCGGGGGACAACCCAACCGTGCCCATCGGCATAAGTGGCGTCTTTTTGTGAGAAAAATTGAGGCACAGGGAAAACACGATAGCCGTCCGATAAGGCATTATTGGCTTCTTTGGATTGTGCATCGTATGAGCCGATTAGCCATGTACCATTGACTGCAATGCCGCCATTACCGTTAGCGAAAGCGGATACCGCGGCAGGGTAATCCAAATTTTGACTGCTCAACCCCTTGTTGACAATCTCTTTCATCAAGGTAAGCGCTGCTTTGGCGTCTTCACCGCTTAAGTCGATCCGACTTGGATCAGCGAAGAATTTGCTGTCTTGTTGCATCATGAGTGTATAAAAAATACGTGCGTATGCCGCCGTTTCGTTGGCTGATATTTGAATTAAATACGGTTGTTGAGTCGCGTTTTTAAATTGCTGACCTTGTGCAAATAGTTCGTCTCGGTTAGTTGGTAACACAGGGTTGTCATTTTTGTCTATTAAGCCAGCTTGTTTCATTAAATTTGTATTTACATGAAAGAGCATGGTCCAGTTGTCGAAGGGCAAAGCGTATATTTTATCTTCTTTGGTCACACTCGAAATGGCAGCATCGGTAAAGTCTGTTGCTTGAATGCCTTGCTCTTTCAATAAGCTATCAAGTGGCACGAGTAGGCCGCGAGACTGATAATCTGACATGGCAGAGTAATGCATGGATACAACATCTGGAGCAGAGCGGGACGCCAATTGGGCGTTAAGCTGGTCGTATCCTGGCCATTCTACGGTGGTAACTTTTACGTCGATGCCTGGATTGTCCGCTTCGAACTTGTTGACCAAAGTGGTAATAATGCCGCATTCCCCTACGGCGGCTGAGACATCGATGCTGCTGCCGTATTCTGCATCACACGCACCAAAAAAACGTTGCAGTTCAATCGTCGTATTAGCATTCGCAATGGGCGATAGTGCCAGTACACTGATTGCGGTTGTTCCGAGAAGTAATCTTTTCATTATTTTTTTCTCCTAGGTTGTTATTACTTACATGTTTTCCGTAGTGAAGGTTATTTAACGGCACCTCCTGAGACAGCGGTGACGATATGGCGTTGAAAAAAGATATAAACAATCACCACAGGTAAGGAGGCAAAGACGGCTTGAGCGCCTAAAAAGCCTAAGCCTTCTGACTGTGCAAAGTTTGTTTGCGAGGAGGCTATGCCTATGGTGAGGGTGTACATATCGGCTTTAGTGGCTGATATCAGTGGCCACCAATAATCATTCCAAGCTTGTAAAAAGGTGAAAATCCCTAACGTTGCTTGTGCAGGCAGCGTCAATGGCAATAGCACTTTCCAAAAAATACGAAAGGTAGAGGCGTTGTCGAGCATAGCGGCTTCGTCGATTTCTTTGGGGATAGCGCGAAAGAATTGCGTCATCAGAAACACGCCAAAGGCCGAAGACAAGTTAGGTAATATCAAACCAATGTGCGTGTTGTGTAGGTCAAACCAGTTAAACATTTGGTGACGGGCAATAATCACAGCTTGTTCAGGCACGGCTAAACCAAATAACACTATAATGAACAGGGTTTTACGGAAGGGAAACTCCAGTCTTGCAAAAGCATATCCTGCTAACGAAGACAGGAGTAATACCCCAAAAGTTTGACCAACTGCCACAATCATAGAATTCATAAACCAACCAAAAACGCTGGAAGACTTTAGGATGTTGGTATAATTCACCAAGGTGTAAGGCAGGGAAAAGACAGCTTCTGTGCCTCGTAACAGTTCGGCATTGTCTTTAAAAGATAGCCCAATGATCCATGCCACAGGCGCCATCATGATGATGCCTAATGCTGCTGCTATCCAAAACAGACGGCGGTTAGAGGTTAAATGTTCAGGTGAATAGCGTAATGTTTTCATGCGTCTGCCTCCTCTTTACGAGTGCTGATCCAATACTGCAGCATGGCAGCACAGAGAATGATTAAGAAGAGAATTTGCGATGCTGCCGCACCCATGCCAATGTCCCAGCGTAAGAATCCGACTTCATAAATGTACATAACAATGGGTCGAGAGGAGCCCGCAGGACCGCCGTTAGTCATTAGTTGTGCTTGGCCAAATAACTGGAACTGCATGACGACTTGAATCACGGCAACCAGCATAATGGTGGATTTGATTGATGGCAGTGTGATACGAGTAAGCACCCGCCAGCGGGTGGCGTTATCGAGAGCGGCTGCTTCATACAGGTCTTTGGGGATCTGCTGCAACGCGGCCAAGAAAAGCATCATGGGCAAGCCGATACACCACCATACCGTCGCGACACCAACGGAAAACAGTGACCAACCTTGAGTGGAAAGGAAGCCAATGGGTTGCCAGCCGAAATAGTTGAATATTAATGACATTAAACCATCGTTGGGGATAAATACGATGCGCCAAATCAGTGTGACTATGGTCACTGACAAGATGGAAGAGGCAAAAAACACCCCTCGTAAGAAAGAGGAGCCTTTGGTGGTTTTATTTAAGGCTAGCGCCAGAAACAACCCCAAGATCACCAGCGTTGGAACAGAGACGCCGACAAAAATGACGGTATTTTTTACCGCTTGTCCAAATATAGGATCGCTCAATACACGCGCGTAATTTTTTAAGCCGATGAAACGCTCACCGCCAAAAAGATCGACTTTATTAAGTGACAGCCAAATGCCCCAGCCAAGCGGAAAGACCAGCAAGGTTAAAAATACACTTAAATATGGCACGACAAATAGACCATTTGACCAACGAGAACGACGATAGCTTTCTGCCACGTTACACCTCCATATGACTGTGATAAGCCAAGCCGTTAGCGTCAAAAATATGCACAGCATGAGGTGAAACGGATACCCTTACGACGTCGCCCGCTTTTGTTTTTGAGCGTCCAGAATCCTCCGCAATCAGTTCTGTGCCGTCGGCCAACGTGCCATAGAGTAGGGTTCGGTCGCCAAGGCGTTCTATCACTTTTATGGTTAAATCCAGACCCTTTTCTTGTGTTGAAACAAGGGTTGTGTCTTCGGCTCGAATGCCAAGCACAGCGTCTTTTGCGCTAAAATCGGTTGGCAATGTGATGCTGGTGGTGACTTTTCCGGCACCGCTGACTTCTACTGTTACGCCATTTTCTGTGTTTTCTATGTTGTTAATGGGCAGCATAGACATAGGTGGTGATCCCACAAATTCAGCGACAAAACGACTGACTGGATATTGGTAAATTTCCATAGGAGTACCAATTTGTTCAATCTTTTGCTTGTGCATAATGACAATGCGATCTGCCAGTGTCATGGCTTCCACTTGATCGTGGGTGACAAAAATCATGGTCGAACCAAGACGCTGGTGGAGTTGTGCCAATTCTAAACGCGTTCTGCCACGAAGGGCGGCGTCTAAATTAGACAACGGCTCATCGAAGAGAAAAGCTTTGGGTTCTTTGACAATGGCCCTGCCAATGGCAACACGTTGACGTTGGCCACCAGAGAGCCGACCGGGTTTGCGATCTAACAAGTGATCGATTTCGAGAATTTTTGCCGCATCGTTGACGCGACGGTCAATCTCGTCTCGAGCGACTTTCACATTTTCAAGGCCAAATGCCATGTTCTGACGTGTTGTCATGTGAGGGTAGAGCGCATAGGACTGAAACACCATCGCAATGCCTCGCTGTCCTGGGGGGAGGGTGTCAATGCGCTTGTCACCAATTTCAATAGAACCTTCTGTAATGGATTCCAGTCCCGCTATCATACGAAGTAGGGTGGATTTACCACAGCCAGAAGGGCCCAGAAAAACAACAAACTCACCGTCTTGAATATGCAAATTGATGTTGTCTAATACAGTAACGCTGTCATATCGCTTTGTTATATTTTTTATAGAGATAGATGCAGACATGGTTTTCTCTCTCAGCCAATGTTAAACGGAAGTACTTGGGGCTTACGCCCCAAGTCGAATCATGCGATAGCTCATAGGAGCAATGCTTGCCGTTAGTTGCTGCTGTGCTACAGAAGCGCCATGACCATCTTGTGGCGCGACCTGTTCTGCATTTGGGCCATTTTTTGCGTCCAATGCATGACCAGCCATGACCTTATCCATAATGATGTTCTGGTGCGAAAAACCTTGTAAAGAGAGGTCTAACTCAATAGTTTCTTCCGGATGGCGATTCACAATAAAGAAAGTCAAGGCGCCGTCTTTATCGGATTGCACGGCCGAGATATCCAAATAGGACACATCGCTTGCGAATTCAGTATCGTAACCCTGACATTGCACGGCGAGATTCAATGCTGTGCCACGACCATACTGAGAGGCGTATAAATAGGGATAATAAGTAGACTGACGCCACGCAGGGCCACCTTTTACCGTCATGATGGGGGCGATAACGTTTACCAATTGTGCTAAGCAGCCAATCTTGACAACATCACTGTGGCGAATAAAGGTATTGAGAATACAGCCGACTTGCAGGGTATCGGCAAAATCATAAATATCTTCCAGTAAGGCAGGAGCATGTGGCCAGCCATCATTGCCACCCAGGATTTTCTTATCTTGCTCGTTGGAGTGGTACCAAACATTCCATTCATCAAAGGAAATATACACATCGTGTTTGGAACGCTTTTTAGCTTTTGTCGCTTTAATGACCGCCGCGATGGTGTCGATATAATTATCGAGCAAGCGCGCTTT
Source organism: Marinomonas shanghaiensis (assembly GCF_003259175.1). GTDB lineage: Bacteria > Pseudomonadota > Gammaproteobacteria > Pseudomonadales > Marinomonadaceae > Marinomonas > Marinomonas shanghaiensis. Next base: position 151,901 of record NZ_QGOK01000003.1, read on the forward strand.
TGCTAAGTAGTTAGCGGTGTTTTTTTCGTGGTTATCGAAATACATGTGCAGGGAAATATAGTCGACAGTGTCGTAGGTATAATCTAAAACCGTGCTTTCCCATTCTGGATACGTGGCCATTTTGGGTGAAGAAGAGCCACAAACGACGAGTTCAATTTTTTTATCGAAAGCACGCATGGCTTTGGCGGTTTCAAAAGCGACTCGACCGTATTCCGCCGCGGTTTTTTGGCCAATTTGCCACGGTCCATCCATCTCATTACCGAGACACCAAAGCTTCACATCCCATGGTGCTTCACGACCATTTTGTTTGCGAAGATCAGACCAATAAGAGCCTCCAGGATGATTGACGTACTCCAAAAAAGCGCGCGCTTCGTCTAAACCGCGTGAACCAAGGTTTACTGCTAGCATCATTTCTGTGCCAGCTTGTTCAGCCCATTCTGCGAATTCATGAATGCCGACTTCGTTACTTTCTGATGTGTGCCATGCAAGGTCAAGTCGAGTAGGACGATCTTCTTTTGGTCCAATGCCATCTTCCCAGTTATAGGCGGATACAAAGTTACCACCAGGATAGCGTGTCACGGGGACATCAATGTCTTTAATTAGCTCGATGACATCTTGGCGAAAGCCATGTTTGTCGGCGGTTTCATGGTCTGGTTCATAGATGCCACTGTAAACAGCGCGACCTAAGTGTTCGATGAAAGAGCCATAAAGACGAGGGTCTATTTTGGCAATCACATAATCTTTGTGTGCAGTTACGTTAGCGCGCATGCTTACTCCTTTTTTATTTTTGTAGGATATTCAGATTTATTAAATATCTGATTTTTTGTTTATTATCTGATTAGTGGATATTAAAAGCATGTTTGACCTGAGGTCAATCAATAAGACGTGTATTTTTTGTGCAATTAAATACCAAAATTGGTATGTTTGAGTGGAGGGTGTAACAAAAAAAGAACGAGGTAAGTATTTTAGTGATTGCTAAGGTATTAAAATATATGGAATTTTTGAATTATTATTTTTTTGGGCTGGCTTATGAATATCAACATCAGAAAATAAGATATTGTGTATGGGGTCAAGATTGAAGGCGTAAAATAATGTCTTGGTCATAATTGCCAAAGTGCTTGCCAAAAATATTAATTCCACCAGGATGCTCGGCGTCGTCAGGGACGGAAATTCGTACGCGAATAGACCTGTGTTCTTCCAAAGCTAGGTCTTTCAAACAAACATCTGAAACACGTACTCCATCAATATAAGTGCCATCATGAGTGACCCGAAAGCTTTTTAAATGGCCGTACTGGCTGCCAGCAAGCTTCCACCAATCAGGGGTATATTTGCCACGATGATCGCCGTAATCGCCAGGTGCTGTCCAAATAGCTGCGGTTTTACCATTTAGGGAAATATGTATGTCAGAGGGCCAGTTTTCTGAGGTGCCGGGTACTTCTGAAGACAATTCCATTACCAGCTCCAGTTCTTTTACTGTTTGGCCTGCAATGCGCGCGTTATTAGGAAATTGATATTCCACATAACCTTTGGTGAACCACAGTAAACTGGCGCGCATACGATCGGGTGAGAGGTAGGTGTCCGGACTGTCTAAATATCCCACAATGCCAGATTCAGAGCACAAGCCACAAGGCGCCATGACATCGAACTCAGAATACAAACCGACCGGCATGGCCACTTCGATGACATTGTTCTGATTTTGTTTGGTATGACTGAAGGATAAGACAATTTCTTCGTGGACCGCACGGCAGATTTTTTGACTGCCTTTACGACCTTTTTGGCTTTCGGTGGTAATTAACCCTGCACTTTCAAGGGAGTTTAGATGGCTGGAGGTTGAGGATTGAGGTAATTCTAGGAAATCGGCAATGTCATTAACATTCATTGGGCCTTTTTCGTGCAGTAAGGACAAGATAGCCAATCGAGCTGGAGCGGCTAAGCTTTTTAGAATATCAGCGCCATCCTCAGGGGTAAGCAATAAGAACTTTTTACTCATCGTCATCTCCAGTTGAAGATGCATTTATATCGAGAATTGTGATCCTTATCAAGTTTTAATTGACATTCTCTCTTCAGTAAGAAGAGAGAATGTCAATATACCCCCTTATTGTTATTTGCTAATGGTATAAGGCGTTAAAAGGCACCATAACCAAAGACGGAAACAAAATCAAAGCAACCAATAAGGCGAGTTGAGCCAGTAGAAAAGGAGCAATGCCTTTGGTTACTGCCCCCATGCTTGTGTTCCCAACACTGGATATTGCCGCTAATACTGTACCTACTGGCGGTGTAAGCAAGCCAATACTGAGATTGAGTACAAAGACGATCCCAAAGTAAACAGGGTCAATACCTGCGGCCGTAACAACAGGCATGAGAACTGGAGTCAAAATTAAAATGACTGGCGCAAGATCCATTGTCATACCAATGATTAGGACTAACACGTTGATGATGATCATGAGCGTGGTGGGGTCGTCTTTCCATTGTTGTAGTAATTCGGATACCGCGCCGGGTATATCAGCCATGGTGATCATCCAAGCGGCAATAGACGATGCTGCGACAAGGAACATGATAATGCTCGTGAGTGTTGCACAGTTGACTAATACACCGAAAAGACGTTTTGGAGTGAGTTCACGGTAAACAAAAGTACCAATAAACAGGGCATAAAAAGCCGCTACGGCCCCCGCCTCAGTTGGGGTGAAAATACCAAAACGCAGACCAACGACAATAATGACCGGTAGGATGAGTGCCCATAACGCATTTTTTAATGCGGTTAACCGCTCACTAAGGCTGGCTTTTTCTAATAGCTTAATGTCTTCTTTGCGCGTTACGTACCACCAGACAAAAATAAGCAAAACGCCCATCATAAGCCCTGGCGCTAAGCCTGCAATAAAAAGCTGTGAAATAGATACACCGCTGGTGACGCCAAATAAAATAAGCGGGATGCTGGGCGGTAAAATGGGCGCAATAATGCCACTAGACGCAATAAGCCCGCAGGATCGGTTATGGTCATATCCCGCTTTGGTCATCAGGGGGATTAATATGGCACCAAGGGCAACAGTATCGGCAACCGCAGAGCCAGACAAAGAGGCAAACAGTATTGCTGCTACAATCGTGACATAGCCCATGCCACCTTTTTTGTGACCAAGCATCGACATGCCCAAATCAATAATTCGGCGAGTAATACCGCCCGCATTCATTAACTCTCCCGCCAGTATGAAAAAGGGAATGGCCATTAGCGAAAAGTTGTTACTGCCACTGACTAGATTTTCTGCAATTAATTGGCTGTTAAATATGCCCATATAAAACATCAACGCCATGCCTGTCATGATAAGTGCAAAAGCGATAGGCATACCGACAAAAATGGCCGCAAATAATGCGCCAGCAAAAATGACCAACTCCATTATGCCTCTCCTTCTTGATGATTTTTATTCTCGTTGAGAGCATTTTGTTGTTCATTTTCAAATAAACGTTTAATGCCAAAGACAATGAATAAACACATGCAAATGCCCATACCCATCGAGCCTGCATAGAGTAACCACAACGGCATATTGGTTGCGGGTCCCAGCGTGTTTATATTGATATGCAATAATTGCCAGCTACCGTCTATGAGTAACCATAATGCGTAAAGCATTAGGGCGGCTGAAACCAGCTGTAATGAAACTCTTAGCCATTTGAATGGTAGGAGTTTGATGAATACATCGACGTTCAAATGTTGATTTAGCTTCATGGCTCGTGTGGTGCCAAGAAAAATCATAAAAACAAATAAATAGCGTGACATTTCTTCTGACCAAGTGATACCAGAGTCAAACAAATAACGCAGAATAACGTTCGAAAAAACGAGACAAGACATAACGGTTAAACAACTCGCCATGCCGATTCCAAGTAGTAAGTCTACAGAGCGAGACAGCTTTTTAATCATGATGATGCTCTTAGTTAGTTAAGCCGTGCAGTAAATAGAGTAAGGCCGATTCTTATGTAAAAAGAGGGCTTAATAAGGCCCTCTTGGTTATTTTTTATTTTTCGCCAGCAGCAATGATTTCTTTCACAATGTCGCGAGCATCCGGATGCGAAGTGTAATAATTTTCATAAGCAGACTCTTCTGCCTTGATTAAGGCATCGTGAAAGGCTGGATCTGGTACAGTAATTTTAACGCCATCTTGTTCAAGCTTGGCTTTGTTCTCACTCTCTTGTTTGATCAACAAGCTCCACTCTTGTTTTGCGGCATTTTGCGCGGCAGTAGAAACAACTTGTTGTTGCTCTTTGGTCAGCGAGTTCCAAAAAGAGTTGTTCATTAGGTACAAATTCGGTGTGAACACATGGTTAGTTTCTGTGATGTATTTCACGATTTCATACCATTTTGATGCAACGATATTTGGGTAAGGGTTCTCTACACCATCGACAACACCTTGCTCTAAGGCGCTAAATACATCGGAAATAGGTAACGGTGTAATGTTCGCACCGAGGTTTTTGCCGATCTCTATCATGCTAGAAATCCCTGGGAAGCGAAGGCGTAAGCCTTGGAAGTCATCCATAGACGCAATTTCTCGGTTACTGGCGACAACACGAAACCCTTGTACACCGTAAGCAAGAAAATGAAGTCCTGTATTGGTATCCATATCATTGACCAGTTTTTGGCCGATATCGCTGTTTAATGCGTTTTGAGCATGTTCGTAGTTTTTAAATAGGAAAGGCAGTTGAATAATCCCCACATTTTGTACTTCCTTATCCATGATAGTACCGAGAATTGCCATGTTTACTGTACCGCCTCGCACAGAGTTATAAAGCTTTTCTTCTGCGCCTAAAACGCCATTACTAAACACTTTGACCTTTAACTCTCCCTTGCTTAAGCTCTCGACCTCATTTTTAAAAGTCTCTTTTAAGGCGATGCTGTTAGGGTGAGTATCAGGGAAAAAGTTAGCTACCGTAATCATTTTCGCGGCGTAAGCGGCAGGTGTGACGGCAAGGGCTGATGAAATAGTCAGAGCGGCAAGGGTTTTGCGTGTGAACATGGTCTTCTCCTGTATACGCTTCGAGCGTAGATTATTTTTATTGTGCTAAGAAATATTGTGCTATTTGCTGCGTATAATGCAGCTTGCGATCGTGTACTTTTCTAGAATTCTGGGCTCGGGTGAAAACCCTAATCCAAAGGCGTCTCCAAGATCATAAGTCGCAGGGCATTCATTGAGTGGGTGAAGATGATCACCTAATTCAATAAAAGGAATTTCTAATGAAGTCTCAGGCATGTTGGCTGCGATAAAATGGGCAGTAGCAACCATACCCGCACCATAATAAAAGCAATGTGGGATCACTTTTACCCGATGATGCTCGGCGCGTTTGCAAACATCGTACATACCTGTGATGCCGCCTATTTTGCTAACGCTTGGTTGTGCAATATCAATCGCTCCCGTTGTAAATAACTGCTCAAACCCCTCTGGACCTGAGGCATTTTCGCCCGCAGAGATGGGAACGCCAATCTGGCGAATAGCTGCTAGTTGAGCGCAATTCTCTGGTGGCCAAACAGGTTCTTCTATCCAGCTCAGGTTAAGCGATTTTAACTCCGTGACTTTGCGAGTAGCGTCGACGAGATCCCAAGGACAATTCACGTCCACCATTAGCTCTATGTCGTCAGGTAAAGCCTTACGGGCCGCTTCAATAGCGGCATAAGTTGTCTCGTGCAGTTTGATTTTTTTGAAGCCCGCATTGGCGGTGCGAAGGACATTGTCACGAACTTTTGCAGGTTCGTTTCCGTAGCTTACTAAACTGGCGTAAAGACTAATCTTACCTGTGGTGCCGCCGAGAAATTTATACAGAGGTTGTTTGGCTTGCTGTGCTTTTAAGTCCCAAATAGCAATATCGACGGCAGACAGAGCGTAGAGCATGGGACCAGAACCACCAAAGCTGTGTAAAGCACGTTTTGCGGCATACAAATCTTTTTCGTAATTCGCCACGTCTTTACCAAGAAACATAGGTGCAACAAGGTGCTCCAAAGCCGCATAGGTTACGATGTTGGAGGCGTGTCCGAAAGCCTCGCCCCAGCCAATCAGCCCTGTATCGGTTGCCACTTCAACAAGAAGTGATTCCATTTTATCTATGTTAGGAGAGGCGCCGTTGAATTTGTCTTCCTCTTTAACCTGAGCGATTTTTCTTGTTCCGGCAGTAAAGGGAATAGCGATTCGCCTGACTGTTATTTTTGTAATTTTCATGGCTAAGAAAGTCTCTTTTAATGAGCTTTAATGTTTTGATGTAGTACATCATACAACTAACTTTTTATTGGTCAAGAGATATGATGACTATTTTTTATTTTCAGGTCTAATATCGTTTTCTCTTGTTCTTATGCTGTCTTTATCTCAGGAAACGTGATTTTTATGATCAAATAATCCTTCTATTTTTTAATTTTCCGTATTTCTATTACATGTTGTATGATGACTTTTTTGAGTTGTTAGGAATAATAAAATGCAAGATGATCCTTCATCGACTGTAACTTCTTCTGTTGAGTCTCATCGAGAACACAAGCCACAACGCAATCTGGCACAAAAACTGGTTCAAGAAATATTGCATAAAATAGACAATAAAGAATGGAGCCCCGGTGACAAACTGCCCAAAGAGGCAGACATTATGCAAACGCATGGAGTGAGCCGAACGGTTGTGCGAGAGGCGTTACAACGGCTTCAAGCATCTGGGCACGTAGAAACCAAACACGGTATTGGTACTTTTATTTTGCAGAGTAAAGGGCAGGGTCCAATGGACTTGTCTTTTGATTATGTGAACGATGCGGTAGAGATTTTGGAATTACGCATTGGTTTGGAGGTGGAGATTGCAGGTTTGGCGGCATTGCGACGCAGTGACGAACAGCTAGTAGAAATACGCAAAGCGCTGGATGCCTTACGCGCGATAGATCGAAATGGACATGTGTCGGATGCAGGTTTAGCGGATTTTAATTTTCATTTATTAATCGCCAAATCAGCAGGTAATCACTACTTTGTTGATATTATGAAACACATGGAAAACAGCCTTGTTCCACGCAAGCGTATTGATGTAGCTCATGTCAATCATGAACATGAAGAAGTGTATGCGGCGATCGAGCGTGGCGATTCATACGCCGCACGTGCTGCGATGCGTTTGCATTTAACAAACAGTCGAGAGCGTTTTTTAAAACTCGCGAGAAGGTGATCCTCAATAAAGGGGATCACTTTCTCATTTTTGTTAGAGACTTATTAGGGTTAAGCCAGCGGTCCACCGACAATGGTGGTACGCAGGCCGGCAATAATATTTTCACCGGTTTCTTGTCTGAGTTCGTCGTACCAAGCTTGGGTTTCTTGCATGTCTTTACCGTGGGTAACATCACAGCGTTTACGCGCTTTTAAAACAAGGTCTTTCACACGGAAACGGCGTGCTTCTTCATAGTTTTGTAAGGCTTCCATTACCCCAGAAAGTGTTTTTGTTTTGTCTGACCAGAACTGTTCTCTAAAACACTGACCAAGGACAACGGCGTCTTCTAATGCCGAGCAACCACCTTGTCCAATGTCTGGGGTGGTGCTGTGGGCGGCATCTCCCAGTAGGGCGATCTTGCCTTTTACTAAGGTGTCGAAGGGGTCAATATCATGAATTTCAATGCGGTTTGTGGTGTCGGGGTTGATGGCCGCAATCAGCTTTTGCACAGGTTCAGTCCAGCCTGCAAAGTAGCGAGTGAGATCCGCGACTAAGGTGCTTCTGTCTTCTGCCAGGCCTTTTGGTAAGGGCACATCAAAGAAAAAGTAAAAACGACCATCCGCAATGGGCATGATAGAAACACGCTTGCCTTCACCCACGAAAGTGGTCCATTGATCCGCTGGGGCGATGCTTTCGTCTATTTCGACTAAGCCGTTCCAATTCACATAGCCCGCATAACGGCGTTCAGTGTGATAGCCAATCACATCAGCGCGAACGGCTGAGTGAGTGCCGTCAGCCGCAATCATAAAATCGCCTGTGGCTTCGCTGCCATCGGTAAAATAAGCGGTGACTCCGGTATCTGTTTGAATCACTTTTTCTATGCGTTTACCAAATTGGATTTTATCTTGTCCCCACCAGTCGATCATTTGGCTTTGTAGGTCTGCTCGTGATACAGGACAAGGGCGTTCTCCTACGGCGTCTACCAAAGGCGCTAGACTGAATTGCGTCATGACGCTGCCCGTTATGCCGTCATGGTAGGCCATGTTGTGCATTGGGCCGCCAAGATCATCCATAATATGACCCATGCCTAAATGCTTCATGCATTTCACACCGTTAGACCAAATAGAGAGTGCGGCGCCAACGGGTTTGATTTCTTTTACAGCTTCAAAAATCTCACATTCAATGCCTTGTTGTTTTAAAGCCGCTGCCGCAGACATGCCACCGATGCCGGCGCCGATAATAAGTGCTTTCATCTCATTCTCCTTTAATCTTGCGCCTTATTAAGGTGTTTTGGCGCATTTTTAATCTTTTGTTAAAGAAGTAAATGGCAATAAATATGCCATGAAACAAATGAGTCTATGTTTTTATTTGTGAAACCTTTGTTTTAGGGCCTTGGTCATTTTTGCTGTCGGGTCAAAGAAGAAACTCGCTTGTTTTCTTCTTTGACCGATGAGACAGAAAGTGGCTTATCTTGGTGCGGTTTTTGTACATGTTGCGCTATTCTGGCTCGCTTAGTTGTCTCTGCTTGCTAAACGATCGGTGACTAGCTACCGCGATAAGTACTGTAGGAATAAGGCGAAACCAGTAGGGGGATATGGTAATGAGCATTGTCGTCACTGATGCCAAAACGAATCACCACAGTATTTAAAAAGCTTGGAGTTTTGGTGTCGTCGTCGTTAGGGTTGTCGTTGTGATTGAAATACTCATCAATGGCAAATTCCAGTTCATACACGCCCACTGTGAAATCATCGTCTTGAAGCAATGGCTGATCACAGCGTCCATCGTTGTTGGACAGCGTGCTGTGAATGCGTTGTCGTTGTCCGTCTGTGGTGTGTTTATAAAGGTCTATTTTGACACCTGCTGCGGCAATGCCTTTGGTGGTGTCTAAAATGTGTGTGGTTAAGTATCCCATTGTTTTTCCTTTGTGTTTTTTGAGGTGATTGCGTTATCTTGCCTATTTTTTGCAAGTAGCATAGTAATAAGTGAAAAGTGCCTGAAAATATTGTTTCATAGATATCAATATTTGTGCCATGTGTTTCTATGGTATCGAGGTTTTGTTTGTCAGCGCTGTTTTTATAGAATCGTTGGAATTTGGAGTTTTACCATGCACGACCCGTTAAACACACTTAATCAATTAAATGAAGCCGACTTTATTGCATTATTCAGCCGTATTTATGAGCATTCTAGCTGGGTGGCAGAAGAATTGTGGCGTCAAAAGGCGGCGCATCCAAGTGAGTATTTTGACAGCATAGACAAAATTCAAGCTGCCATGGCCCATATCGTAGAGCAAAGCAGTGATGAGCAAAAATTGATATTGCTACGCGCTCACCCTGATTTGGCGGGTAAGGCGGCTTTGGCTGGTGAACTGACGCAGGAATCGACGTCTGAGCAAGCGGGTGCTGGGCTGGATCAATGCTCAGAAGAAGAACTGGCGTATTTTTTACAATTGAACGATGTGTATCGGGAGAAGTTTGGCTTTCCTTTCATCATGGCGGTGAAAGGCGCCACTAAGGATCAAATATTGGCTGGATTTGAAGCCAGAACGCCTAATGACTGGCAAACAGAGTTTGACCGCGCCATGAGCGAAGTGCATAAAATTGCAGGGTTTAGATTGGCGGATTTGTAGCATTGTTTTAAGGCGTTTATAAAAAACCACCATCGATCTGCTGTTAAAATCGATGGTGGTTTTTGTTCACGATCTGTGAAATTTGAGCGCTTATTTATCGACAAAGTTCGCTTGAATGCGTTGGGTTAGAAAGTCTTCCGCGCTGATAGGTTGGTAGCGTTTTGCTGGACCTTGGATGATCTGCGTTTTATTGGCTTGGCAGAAAAAAGCGATGGAGTGACGGCTGCCGCAGTATTCGTCGACACGTGGTAAGCGCACCCTATGCAGATTGGATTTAAGTTGGTCATCACTCCAGCGCATCAACATATCGCCGATATTGCAAGTGATCACATCGCCATAGGGTGGAATGCTGGTCCAGCGTTGGGTTTGAGCCTCAGCGCCAGGGCACACTTGCAAACCACCATGGCCTTCGTGTTGAAACAGTAAGGTTAAGCAGTCAAAATCCGTATGGGCGCCAGCGCGCCAAATATTACCCTGTTCTGTTACCCCTTCGGTGGCGTAATAGTGCAGCAAGCGGAGGGTACTTTGGTAATCTGCTTGGCGTGGGTCGTGAGCTTTAGTAAAAAAATCTCGATCAAAGCCGAGTTTGTCCGCAAAGCAAGATAATACCTTCATGCCCACTTCCCAACATTGTTTTTCAAAACCTAGTGTATTGGCCTGAAAACCTGGTAATTCATCCTCAGTCGGCCATAAATCGTCCATGTGATATTGGGTAATCTGATAAGACTCTTTTTGATCTTTGGTGCCCGTAGAAGGGCGGATTTGACTGCGGCTTTCCCAACCCGCGTTGACGCCTTTGGGTCTGGGGTATTGGCTTTTAATGCTTTCAGGTAGGTTGAAAAAGCGTTCCGATTCGCCAAAGGCCGCGGCTATTTCTTGTGGGGCAATGCCGTGATGGCTTAATTGAAAAAAGCCTATTTCTGTGGCCGCCAGCCAGAGTTGCTCGGTGATTTCTTCTCGGCGATTTTCAAAATCGCTCATGTCAATAATGCGAATCTCTCGGTCGTTGGTGTCTTCGCCAGCCCCACCAAACGTGGTTTCGCGTTGCAGTTCTTCAAGTGAATATGAATGTGTCATGGTTTTCTCCCATTCTCCTAGGGGTAAAATAACTAGGTGTTTTGCCTAGTGGAAAATGGAGCAATGACCTGATGCATTTCCTCTGAAAGGCATCTGACAGCTTCTACTCCGGTTGTTTTCTATTGCTTAGTTCATGGTCGGTTTTCGTGACCGTTTTTAATCACCGCTTTTATTTACCAGACCCCTTCATGCAATTTTGCGGCCTCTTCTTCAAGACAAGGGCCGATGACTTCCACTTGACGTTGTCCCGATTCAAATACAGTGCGACAAGGTAAAGCCAAAGTAGGATTTTCTGGGTGATTGCCGGTGATGTGTTTTAAGCGGTCTTCGCTCAATCCGTATACCAGACGTCCGAGTCCCGCCCAATAGGCGGAGCCGGCGCACATCGCACAGGGCTCAGCAGAGACATACATGGTGCATTTCGCCATAAAGTCAGGGCGATACGCCTTGCTAGCACGCGTCATTAACTTGCGTTCTGCGTGGCCTGTCATATCGAAGTTAGGCAAGTAGCCGTTAACTTGCGTCATGAGTACATTGTTTTGATCGTCAACCAAGATCGCCGCAAACGGGTGAATACCCTGTTGCTTGGCTTCCTCGGCAAGCGCAAAGCTCTGGCGTAAAAAATCGGCGTCTTTAGTGTTTAATGTCATATCTGTCTCTATTGTTAAGATTGCTTTTTGGGCAGGCTCCACGGAAAAAACCACGCTTGAATCCATTGGATCGATTTAAACAGCAGCAGGCTGATGATCGACAAGAAGATAAGCCCTGCAAACGCCTGTGGAATTTTAAAGAACGAGGTGGAGAATTGAATGAAATAGCCCAATCCTTCTTCCGCTGCGACGAATTCCGCCACCACCGCACCGATAATCGCCAAGGTAATAGAAACACGAAGCCCACTAAAAATATGAGGAATCGCATACGGAATACGAATCTGCCAGGTTTCCCGATAACGCGGAGCGCGCAAGGATTGGCTGAGCTCAATCATTTCTGGCGGTGTTTCCAGCATGCCTGTTGTGGTGGATACCACCAGAGGGAAGAAGGTGATCAAGCAAGTGATCAGCACGCGAGAGGGATCGTCGGTGCCAAGCAATACAATGATCAAAGGCGCAACGGCTACGACCGGCGTAGATTGAATCACGATCAAAGCCGGATACAGCACGCGGTTCATCAATTGCGAACGCATCATGCCAATCGAAAGCGGAATCGCTATGACGATAGACAAGGCAAAGCCCATCAAAGCCACACGTAATGTGGCCCAAAGATGGGTTAACCAGCGAGAAAATTCCACGTCAAAAAATGCCATAAAAATAGCAGAAGGTGATGGCAGAATATAATTTGGCACATTGCCGAAACGACAGATTAATTCCCATAACAGAACAAGGCCGATAAAGAACAAGGCGGGCGCGAAACGATTTGCTTGCTGTGCAAGCCAAGAGTTAGGCAGGTACGTTGGGTTCATAAATATAGCCTCTAATTTTGTCAGTTAGCTCGGCAAAGCGTGGCGAGTTAATGGTCTTTGCAGAACGTGGGCGCGGTAAGTCCACTTCGATCAAATCCAACACGGTGCCAGGGCGCTTGCTCATGACCAAAATGCGATCAGACAACAACACAGCTTCACTAATGGAGTGCGTGATAAACAACACGGTTTTTGGATGCTCTTTCCAAATATCGAGCAGATCAAAACCGATTTGTTCTCGTGTTAAGGCATCTAGCGCCGAGAAAGGTTCATCCATCAATAAAATGTCTGGGTTGAGCAAAAGGGCACGTACAATACCAACGCGCTGCTGCATACCACCGGATAACTCGTCTGGCATCTTGTCTGCAAATTGCGTTAAACCGGCCATTTCTAGCAATTCATTGGCGCGTTTTTCATCACTGGCAGAATAGCTGCCATACTTGTGTTTGAGCGGAAACAGCACATTTTTACGCACGGTTAGCCAAGGCAATAAATTGGCTTTTTGAAACACAATACCCACGTCATCGCGGGGTTCGGTGACGGGTAAATTGAACACTGAAACGTGCCCATGGGATGGAATCAGTAAGCCTGCCACCATGCGCAATAGGGTGGATTTACCACACCCAGAAGGCCCTACCACCGCCACGAATTCATGGCGATGAATATCCAGATCGATACCTTGAACGACCATGGGTGTTTCTGGGCGTGGGTCATATTTATGACCCACGCCTTTCATGCTGACGTAAGCCGCTTTAGCGCTGCCATCCGTCACCTTCTTGTTTTCTATGGTGCTGTTGTATTGCATTTGGCTACTCCGGCTTAAAGTGGTTGTTGACTGCCGTTGCGGGATCGAGCGCATCTTTTGAGAGACCATTGGCTTCTGCCACGTATTCCCATGTTTTTTGAATGCGTTCGTCAGTGAAATTGCCAAAGCCGTCTTGTGTTGTCACGTCGTTGTAGACCAAGTTATAAATGCTCTTAATTTGGGCAGAAACGATACTGGCATCCACTTCAGGCACCATTTTGTGCAAGTCGATACCGGCTTGGTCGGAGTTGGCGTAGGTATACTCGATGGATTTGGCAAAGGCTTTAATAAAGCGTTTAGCGACATCGGGACGCTCGGTTAGGAACTTCTCAGACGCCAAAACAGACGAGCTATAAAGCGATAAACCTGAATTCGACCAGGGCATTTCGATCAGCTCTTTGCCTGCGCTTTTTGCTTGTGCGTCATAAAGTGCTGTGTTGGTGACCCAAGCGATAATGGCATCAGTGCTGCCCGTTATCATCATTGGCGCAAGCGCCCCTGGATCGGATTTCACTAGCTGAATGTCCGTTTCGCTCAAACCGTTTTGCTGCAATACTAAGGGTAAAAACGCATTCGATGAGGTGAAAGGTGAGGTGGCGACTTTTTTGCCTTTCAAATCTTTAATAGAGGTGATGCCGCTGCTTTTAAGTACGAAGAACGCGTGAGGTGCTTGCGTGAAGTAGGGGTAGACGGCGACGACAGGCACATTATCTAGGGCTTTTGCGGCCATTAATGCACCAATGTCGGAACTGCCAATATCGGATTGGCCTGTGGCTAGCTTGGTCAATGCATCGGTGGAGCCGCGACCACTGGCGATTTTGACCTCTAAGTCTTCGTCCGCAAAGAAACCTTGTTGAATTCCCACATAAACAGGCGCTTTGTCACCGCCAGGAAGCCAATCTAACTGAAACGTCACCTGATCCGCTGCCATGGCCGAAACACTTGAGACAAGACTGGCTAAAAGAGTCAATCGGATTGCTGTTTTCTTTGCCTTACTCATAACCTTACTCCATACAATTAATAGGGGCTAAAGACCCGCTTGTTTCATGTATTTTGTAATTAGCAACATTTGTTCCATGTTTTTATGGATTCATAGAAAGTTATTTAACTGATTGAATTAATTGGGATAAATTTAAATCTATAGAGAGATGTGGAAGGAACTATAGGGCGTTTTATGGCGATTATGAAACAAAATGGTGCGATGTCAACCAGCCCAAGATGCGAGTTTTTTATAAACGGCGTCTTTGTCTCGCTTGCCAATTGCCCTCACATAGACGACTTCATTGTCTATGGCTTCATAAGCTAGGCGGTAGCCTGAGGTTCTTAGTTTTAGTTTATAAGTCATCTAGACTAACTTCGACCGCTTTGGATAAATCTGCACGACGGGATTCGACCCGTTTTGCCAGTTCAATATCATCTACCATCTCCATCAAAAGCTCATAGGTTTCAGCAGGAACAAGGTAAGCAGCTGGCTTATTGTGGTTTAAAATAGCAATGGCTGAACCGGCAGACTCGTTAAGCAAAGCGGTTGGATTTTTCTTTAGCTCAGAAATGCTGGCTGTGTAATTCGCTAATACTTGTCTCATAGAATTCCCAATTAAGTGCTAAATTAAGCTCTGATTTTAGATCTATTTTTTGTGAGGTGCTATATTTTTTGTGCTTCACCCTCTTTTAGCTTCTTTAGCAGAGATAGGACTTTGAGTGCTAGTCTAGAAAGAAGGAGCATTATTAAAAGAATGCTCATAAAAAGCGCTGGCGCTTGCTTGTCCAGTCTGTATTATTAGTTTTTAGTTAAACTTTGTACGATTGGTCAGCTTTTTGCATTTCAACTATTATTCTATAGACCATTTTAAATAAGGAGAGCGCTTTGCAATTTTTACTAAACGATGAGCTCATCGACGATAACACGCTCCCTAGCGACTTTACGGCATTACGCTACTTAAGAGAAAAACGCGGATTGATGGGAACAAAAGAAGGCTGTGCGTCTGGCGATTGTGGTGCGTGCACGCTGCTTGTTGGTGCACTGGAAGACGGGGAGCTAACGTATTCCACTCTCAATTCGTGCATCACGCCGATGCAATCCCTAGCTGGCAAGCACGTTGTTTCGGTTGAGTACTTGTCTAAGTCGGGAGAATTGCATCCTGCTCAACAAGCCATGGTGGCTTGTCATGGTTCGCAGTGCGGCTTCTGTACACCGGGCTTTGTGTTGTCTTTGGCTGGGCTTTATGAAAAGACACAGCGCAGCGAACAGCCCATCGACCGCGAAGCGGTTTGTGATGCGATCTCTGGTAATTTGTGTCGTTGCACAGGTTATCGTCCGATCATTGAGGCGGGCTTGTCCATGACTAAAGAGCCCATGATCAAGGTGCAGGACGCTAAAGAAACGTCTTTTGTTGAGCTAATGAGTAAAAACGACCGGGTTAAAACCCAGCTTGAACGTTTGCAAACAGAACCCAAAAACAGCCGTAATTACCTGCAACCGAACGATTTAGAGCAACTTGCTCATGCGCTCAAATCCCATCCAGGCGCTGTTTTAATCGCAGGCGGTACGGATTTGATGCTGGAAAATACTCAGCGTTATCGTGATTTTAATACCTTGATCGATGTGTCGAATGTGGTTGAATTGAAGCACTTACAGATTGGTGAAGCGGCTTTAACGATTGGCGCGTCTGTCACCTACAGTGAATTGGAAGATTTCAGCAAGCCCCTTTATCCGCAGATGAACGCTTTATTAAGCCGAATTGCTTCACGACAAATTCGTAACCGTGGCACCATTGGTGGCAACGTCGCAAATGCTTCCCCGATTGCCGATTTACCGCCTCTGTTGCTGGCGTTTGATGCCAACATTCAGTTATTGAAACACGATGGCAGCACAAGAGCGGTGAACATTGCGGACTTTTACCTAGGTTATAAGAAAACCCAATTAGCAAGCGATGAAATAATCGCTTCGTTTGAATTGTCTCTGGATAAACTGGCGCAATTTCACCGTTTTTATAAAGTATCGAAACGTATGGAAGACGACATTTCCAGTGTCATGTTGGCGGTTCGATTCGACGTGGATCATGGCAAATTAAGCGATGTACGCTTGGCGTTTGGTGGTATGGCAGCCACACCGATTCGAGGTTTAAAAGCAGAAGCCGCGTTGACTGGCAAAGCCATTAACGACGAACAAGGCCTAAACCAAGCCATCGACGCATTACGCAGCGAGTTAACCCCCATGAGCGACATGCGCGCCAGCGCGAAATACCGCTTGGACATGGCGTGTAACCTGATCCGTAAAGCATGGCTGGAACTGAACGGCACTGACGTAGTGACTTTTTCAGGACACGCGGTGAGTGATTCCCTATTATCGACTGGCTTGGAGGCAAGCACTCATGCGTAAACTTCCACAAGATTTTACACTCGATACAAAAGCCTTTAAGAACGGCCTTTTGCCCGTTCATGAATCGGCGATTAAACACGTAACAGGTCAAGCCGTTTACATTGACGATATGCCGGAATGGCCGAACGAACTGCATGTGGCAACGGGGCTTTCTACCGAAGCGCATGCGGACATTGTCTCTATCAATTTGGATAAAGTTCGTGCCTACCCAGGTGTGGTCGATGTGATTGTACAGGCAGACATTCCGGGAGAAGTGGACGTGTCGCCTGTGCTAAGTGGCGACTTATTATTGGCTGGCGATTTTGTGCACTTTATTGGGCAAGCGATTTTTGCGGTGGCAGCCACCAGTTTGCGCGCAGCGAAACAAGCTGCCGCTTTAGCGGAGATTGTCTATAAACCTCGCGAAGCCACCTTGCACCCTCGTCAATCACTGGAACGCCAAGAGTTTGTATTGCCAACGCACACCATCAGTTGTGGCGATGCCAAAAGCGCATTGGAAACCGCGCCAAACAAGCTAAAGTCGGATATGTACATCAAGGGCCAAGAGCATTTTTATTTGGAAGGACAGATCAGCGTCGCCGTTCCCAATGAAGATGGCGGCGTGCAAGTATTCGCATCGTCTCAGCATCCTGCCGAAGTGCAAAAGCTGGTGGCACGTGTGTTGGGCTTGCCCGTGGCACAAGTGCTGGTGGAAGTGCGCCGTATGGGCGGCGGCTTTGGTGGTAAAGAATCCCAAGCGGCTGTGCTGGGCTGCATGGCGGCGGTGCTAGCGGTACGTAACCGTTGCCCGGTGAAATATCGCATGCCGCGCCAAGATGACATGGTGCAAACGGGCAAGCGTCATGATTTCTGGAACAGTTACCAAGTGGGCTTTTCCGATGAAGGGGAAATCCTCGCTGCCGAATACGACATGGTGGGCAAATGCGGCTGTACCGCCGATTTATCCGACGGCGTGGTAGATCGCGCCATGTTCCATGCCGATAACGCCTACTTTTTACCGAATGCGCGTATCAGTGGTTATCGAGGTAAAACGCATACGGTTTCCAATACCGCGTTTCGTGGCTTTGGCGGCCCCAAAGGCGTGATCTTAGCGGAAAATGTGATTGAGGAAATCGCCTGCGCGGTAGGCAAAGATGCCTTAGATATTCGTAAGCTGAACTGCTACCAAGGGGAGAAAAACACCACACCCTATGGGCAAAAAATTGAAGACGATGTTTTACTGAGTTTGATCGAAGAATTGGAAGCAAGCTCTAATTATCGTGCGCGCCGAGAAGCCATTAACGCCTTCAACAAGAAAAATCCTTTCCTGAAAAAAGGCCTCGCGCTCACTCCCGTAAAATTCGGCATTTCCTTTACCTCCAAACATCTGAACCAAGGTGGTGCTTTGCTGCACATCTATACGGATGGCAGTGTGCACGTAAGTCACGGCGGGACGGAAATGGGGCAAGGCTTATACACCAAGGTAGCGCAAATTGTTGCCAAAGCGTTTGGCATTGATTACCAACGTGTCAACGTTGGCTCTACACGTACCGATAAAGTGCCAAATGCCTCGCCCACCGCCGCTTCTGCCGGAACAGATCTGAACGGCATGGCGGCGCTGGACGCGGCCTTGACGATCAAAGGGCGCTTGCAGGAATTCGCCATGGAGCACTTCGGCATTGCTGCGGAGGATTTTGCGATTGAGAACGATCAAGTGGTTTTAGGCAGCGATACCATGAGCTTCCCTGAATTCATTAAGTTGGCTTACATGAACCGCGTGTCTTTGTCGTCTACCGGGTTTTATAAAACACCGAAAATCGGTTATGACCGCAAAGCCGCCAAAGGCAGACCATTTTTGTACTTTGCCAATGGCGCGGCCGTGTCCGAAGTGATTGTTGATACCTTCACAGGGGAATACAAAGTCACGCAAGTCGATATTTTGCACGATGTGGGGGATTCGATTAACGCGGATTTGGACATTGGGCAGATCGAAGGCGCGTTTGTACAGGGTATGGGCTGGCTCACCTCAGAAGAATTAAGTTGGGATGACAAAGGCCGTATAACCACTAACAGCCCGGCGAATTACAAGATACCCACCTCGGCGGATATTCCAGAAAAATTCAACGTTAAATTGTTCGATCGACCCAACAGCGAAGAATCGGTGTATCGTTCTAAAGCCGTGGGCGAACCACCGTTAATGCTGGGGATTTCCGTTTGGTGTGCGTTAAAAGACGCTTGCGCCTCGGTTGCCGATCACAAAATGTCGCCACCATTGGCCGTGCCAGCGACGCCAGAGGCGGTGTTTTACGCCATGCAAGCGGCGCAAAATCATAAAACAAGTGAGGAAGCCAGCCTATGATGTCTTCCATGAGTTGGGTTCATGCCTTGCAGGAAGTGGAAAAAGCTGGGCAGGCTTGGGTGATCGCCACCGTGATCGGCACCCAAGGTTCTGCCCCTCGGGAATCATCCAGCAAGATGATCATTACCGAGGAACACAGCTTCGACACCATAGGCGGCGGACAGCTCGAATACGCTGTCTGCCAAAAAGCCCGTGCTATGCTGCAAGATGCGGCATCGCCTTCACACGTGTTGGAAAACTTTCCCCTTGCCGCCAAAACCAACCAATGTTGCGGCGGCACGGTCAGCGTACTGCTGGAATATTTCCCAGAGCCCGCCACTAAGATCACCATCTTTGGAATGGGTCATGTGGCGACCACCTTGGTGAATGTATTGGGCAACATGCAGGCGAAAATCTCATGGGTCGACAGCCGTGAAAACCTTGCTCAAGACCACAGTATCAAAGGCCTACCGAGCAACGTTACACCCTTTTTGTATGAATCCATGTTGGAACACATCGACCACATGAGCCATAACGAAATCACCATAGTCATGACCCACGACCACGCCTTGGATTATCAGCTAGTGGAAGCCTTATTGGATCGAAAAGACTGCCGATTCATCGGCCTAATCGGCTCGAAAACCAAAGCCCTGCGCTTCAAAAAACGCCTCGTCAGCGCCTCATTCAGTCAAGCCGAAATCGACTCCGTCCACTGCCCCGTTGGACTAAACGAAATCACTGGTAAGAAACCCTTCGACATCGCCATCTCCATCGCCGGGCAAATTATCCAGATTACCCAAACCAAAACAGAAGCGAAAAAGGGCAGCGGACTTACCTGGAAAGAAATCAACAGCGCCCTCAATGATGAAAAGGAACAGGCTTAGTCCTGATTCCTGCGTAGGGCACGATAAGCGGAGCGGCTTTTTTTAAGGAAATGCCGTTGGTCATTACAGAATAACTAATTCAAACAACGACCAATTTTCTTTGGTTTTGTAAGTCACGGTCTCAACCCGACAACGTCATTATTCCTTCCCCTTATGTCTTCCAAGGGCTTGGTATTTTGAGTTAGTCTTTTGAAAATTTTATTACTACACTGCTATGCCCCAACTCTCGTGATAATTCGGTTGCATCTTCTATGTGTCCAATACGAGTGTATGAATATGAGGTATCAAAGGTTTTATAGAAGACCACTAGCGTGCGCGATCCCCACAACATGATATCTCCATTGTGAATGATCCCAGGTTGATAAGTATTTTTCGTCAGTGCATTTGATAAATCAAATTTCTTCTCATTACTGTTCAGATCCTCCATGTCTAGGGTCATTGGTAACAAAGTAGCAAATTCTTTTGCTGCGTCCGTATTGGCTAAGGTTGCGGCGAATCGACGTTCTCCAATGGTGATCCACATGTGAGTCTTCTTCGATTGAATGGATGTTGTTTGAGTTGTGCTCGATTCAGTAGTTGGCTGCGTTGCATAGGCATCATTCAGTGTTGTTATAAACAGCAATGATAGAAAAAATTGTTTTAGGTTTAATGCATGTGATTGGCTCATTGTCGTGATTTCCTTAGCGGTAAGTTTAGTGGCATTATTGTGCTGGTGTGCGATAAGCTTGAAGCGTCAGAAAGGCACTAATGAGCAAGACGGCTGCGCTAGCAATAAAGGTGCTTTGATAGCCGTCTGCATCGAAGAGTATGCCTCCTATCGTTGAGCCTAACGCTATGGATAATTGAACCACGGCAACCATCAGACCGCCGCCTGCTTCAGCATTATCTGGCATTGCTTTCGCTAACCAAGTCCACCAAGCGACAGGTGCAGCAGTGGCGACCAGTCCCCACATTGCTAGCAATAAAGCGACGGGTACCACATAGCTTCCGGCTGGTATCAGTATTAGAGCAATGGCAGCCATAAAAATTGGGATGCCAATAAGTAGGCCATATAGCGTGCGTTTTAGAATTAAGCTAATGATCAGCGTACCGATAAATCCTGAAAAACCAATGGTGAGCAATAGAAGAGACAGTGTCGATACGCTAGTCTGCGTAACGGTTTCAAGGAAAGGGCGTAGATAGGTAAATAGGGCAAACTGGCCCATAAAGAAGGCACCGCATCCAGCCATACCATAGGCAACGGCACGGCTTTTTAGTGCCTTGAGAATATTGCCTGAACCTGATTTGCGCGCCTTTCCCTTCATAGAAGGTAATGCGATCCACTGCCAAATTAAGGTGATTAGTGCGATAGGTATGATGGCTAAAAATGCACCTCGCCACCCTACAATAGAGCCTAAATAACTTCCTAATGGCGCAGCAACTACCGTTGCTAGTGCGTTACCGCCATTAAAAATAGCCAAAGCTTTAGGAACTTTATTAGAGGGAACTAACCGAATCGCCATAGCGGCTGACATTGACCAAAATCCGCCGATAACCACACCGATGAGCGCACGACCAATCATATAAGCTGGGTAGTTTGGAGCCAGCGCGACAATGCTTCCAGATATTCCCATCAAGACTGTTAGCACCAGCATTAATTTTTTGCGGTCCATAGTACCAATTAGCATAGGCAGTAAAAGGCTGGTTAGTACAGCAAAGGCACCCGAAATCGCGATACCTTGCCCTGCCATTCCCTCCGAAATTTGTAAGTCGCTGGCAATGGGCGTTAGTAGACTAACCGGCATAAACTCGGACGCTATCAACGTAAATACGCATAGTGACATGGCAAAAACGCCACTCCAATGAGCGGTGTTATCGACCTTGTTTGTTGATGTTCCATCACGAGTATCAGATGTGGTGAGTGCCATAGATTTTTGTTATGCCTTGATTGTTACAAAAAAGCACCATGCGAGCCTAAAGAGCACGCATGGTACAGAAGTTACTTCAACTATTCCGATGCCGATTAGGCTAGGTGTTGCTTGAAGAAGCTTGTTAGCTTGTCAAACGGAATGACATCCATCTGATCATACAAATCGACATGGCTTGCCCCCGGAATGACCATCAACTCTTTTGGTTCAGCCGCATTTTCATAAGCGGTTTTACTCATGTAGAGCGAGTGTGCCTTTTCGCCATGGATAAACAACACCGGACGAGGTGAAATCTCAGCAATATAGGTCAATAAAGGCATATTCATAAAAGATAATGGTGTTGTCTGTGACCAAGCATTACCAGAGTTGACCGCACGTGGGTGGTAGCCGCGAGGCGTCATGTAATAATCATGGTAGTCGACCATGAATTGCGGCTCACCGCCTTTTAATACATTGTAAGCGGCTTGGTAAGCTGGTGCTTCTTTGCCTGCATCTTGCCAACGCTGCTGGCTGAGCTGTTCTAATCCTTGTGTGCGTTGCTCAAGGGTGACGCTGTCGTTATAGCCTTTTGACATGACGCGAGTCATATCATACATGGTGCTGGCGACTACGGCTTTGACACGTTTATCAACGGCTACCGCATTCAATGCCATACCGCCCCAGCCACAAATACCAATCATTCCGATACGCTCACGATCCACATTGGTTTGCATACCAATGCAATCTACGGCCGCGCTAAAGTCTTCCGTGTTGATATCTGGAGACGCGATATTACGAGGCGTACCACCACTTTCTCCTGTATAAGATGGATCAAACGCCAGCGTCACGAAGCCTCGTTCTGCCATGGTTTGTGCATACAGGCCAGAAGATTGCTCTTTCACAGCACCGAAAGGCCCTCCAACAACAATGGCAGGTAACTTGCTAGAGGCATTTTTAGGCTGATAAAGATCGCCAGCAAGGGTAATGCCGTAGCGGTTTTTGAAGGTGACTTTTTTATGATCAACCTTGTCACTTTTTGCGAACTTTTTGTCCCAGTCATTATTTAGCTTTATGGACGAAGCAAAGGCTTTACCCGTTGTAAGTGAGGCAACTCCCATTGCCACCATACCAGCCCCCGTTAATTTCATTAAATTACGACGGCCTTCATCAGGCACATCTTGTTGGGTAATAATATTGGTCGTTTTAGTCGGTTTATCCATGATCGTTCTCCAGATAAGTGAATGTTAGGCAAAAAAGCAGTTGAGCTAGGATTCACAAAGAGATATGTAACATCGTCTTTCTGAAAGCATTTATTAGAATCTAGTTTTGCAGCTCTGGTGATTTTTGGTTAGCAGGATTCTGCTTGATTCTTGCCTAATACTCCTGAAGGGGAGAATTTTGCGTGACCTAGGTTATGGCTCAACCTATTATTTAATGAGCATGTATCGGGCGTCTTACATGACGACTCAACCAACGACATAACGAAAAGTAAGTATATGAATAGAGATATTGGCAGTATTCAACGTGAACTCGCTAAGACGATTGAAGACAGAACGATAGGGCAGGAAGATTGTCCTACCTTGATTGAAAAACTCTCCCTTTTTCGGCGAGAGGTGATCACGGAACCCTGTCCTTGTATGATTGAGGCAAGCGTGCTTTTTGTTGTTCAAGGCACTAAACAACTGTTGGTTGGGGAGCAGAACTTCCTTTACGATACCCAGCATTTTTTGTTGAATTCACTTGATTTACCCGCCAGTTCACAAGTGCTTGATGCCAGTCCAGATCGGCCTTGCTTAGGGTTAATGTTAAAGCTTGATACGCAACTAATGGCGGACATTATTGCTCAAAATGGCATGCCTCCACCTTATGAGCATTCTATTAGTGGCAGTTCTGCAATAGGCCGCGTTACGACCTCCTTATTAGAGCCCTTTATTCGCCTACTAGCCTTGCTTGATGAGCCAAGTGCCATTAAAACCTTGTCTCCTCTTATTATAAGAGAGATTCACTTTCGTCTTTTGAACAGCGATTTAGCCGGTCGACTTTGGCAAATTGCGTCAACAGCGAGTCAGACCCATCGAATTTCAAGAGCGATTGGTTGGTTGAGAACGCATTACTCTAAACCTTTTCATATTGAAGAACTGGCTTCACATGTACAAATGAGTAGTACTACTCTGTACCATCATTTTCGCGAACATACTGCAATGAGCCCTTTGCAGTATCAGAAATGGTTGCGCCTAAATGAAGCTCAGCGTTTAATGCTTAACGAAAACCTTGATGCGTCAAGCGCCGCCTTTCAAGTAGGCTACGAGAGTCCTTCCCACTTCAGCCGCGAATATGCTCGACTTTTTGGACAATCACCAAAGCGACACATCGAAGAGCTAAGAAAGGGAAGAGCAGTCTGACTGCCCAAGTTCAGCCAGCAAGGCGTTATCCTTGTTCCTTACCGTACTTGTTAACGGGTTCTATTCAGAAGTATTACCGAGAGGAGGGTGTGCCGCATATCGGTGAGGACTTCGTCACTGCTATCTTGAAGCATTGCGGCATGCTTCAAATTCACCCTGATGCAGACCGAATTGCTCCTGAATTCAACATGGATCACATTCGTGAGTTGATTCACGCGCCATTTCGGGTTGTCTACCTCAAGCAAGCTAAAGAGATTGTGCTCATACGCGTCTGGCGAAGTGAGAGACAGCTCGAATTGATAGAAAATGAAACATAAGCAAACGTCACCACTCGGCGTTACGCTATAGATTGTTGTTTGACCTCGCTTTTGGTGTTCGCATTGCTCCACATCAATCACCAAAATACCTCGCGTACAAACTTACACGTAGGGCACGATGAGCGCAGCGTAATCTGCCGCGAAAGCGAAGCTTTCTTTGCATTAACCTCCGCCGGAGACGTAGGCAAACCAAACTCCACCGCTCGACGTTACTGTTATAGATTGCCGTTTGACCTCGCTTTTGGTGTTTGCCTTGCTTCCTGCAAGTCATCTCCAAACGTAGGGCACGATAAGCGGAGCGTAATCTGCCGCGAAAGCGAAGCTTTCTTTGCATTAACCTCCGCCGGAGACGTAGGCAAACCAAACTCCACCGCTCGACGTTACTGTTATAGATTGCCGTTTGACCTCGCTTTTGGTGTTTGCTTTGCTCGTATAAATTAGCTTTTTGATGTTTTAACGTTATAGCGCTACAATGTCAAAACTCCAAAAGTCGTCGAGGTGTAACATGAGTAATTTATCAAAACGTTCAACTGTCTACTTTGAGCCTGCTATCCATCAAGCGTTAAAAATGCGAGCGGCATCATCTGATGTCTCTATCTCAGAACTAATTGATGAAGCGGTACGTTTGCTTATGAGAGAAGATCAAGAAGACCTCGCTGCCATTTCAGAACGAGTAAATGAGCCAGAAGTGACTTATGAAGCTTTCCTAAATGAGCTGAAAGCGAATGGCAAAATATAAAATTACTTTCAAAAAGTCAGTTGGCAAAGATTTTAAGAATATTCCTAAAAAAGACGTACCCAAAATACTTCAAAAGATTGAAAGTCTAGCTGATAATCCAAGAGCAGAAGGCTGCATCAAGCTATCGGGTTTAGATAATTATCGCGTAAGACAAGGTTTATACCGGATCATCTATGAGATAAGGGACGATGTATTGATCATAAACGTGATCAAAGTCGCACACAGGTCTTCTGTGTATAAAAACAATTAGCTTTGCTCTTGGCGTTCGCCTTGCTCCGCATCAATCATCAAAATACCTCCTACAAACTTACACGTAGGGCACGATAAGCGGAGCGGCTTTTTTTAAGGAAATGCCATTGTTCTAATGAATGACTCATTCAAACTACGGACAAGTTCCTTCGATTTTTTGTAGGTCGCGGCTTCAGCCCGACAACGTCATTAATTTTCTCCCATTTAGTTAGACGTAAATACATTGCCTTGAAAGCGGAGCAGGTAAAAAGGGCTGAGGGAATTGCTTGCCTCGCGGATCAAATCGCGCTACAAAAGAGTAAATGAAGAACGAACATAGCGGCGATCAAAGACCATCTAAAGCGGCATAGCTCAAACAGACTTTGGTATTTAGCGAGTTATATAACAGGGAAGTCCTATCATGAAAAAAGCAAATCCCCCTTTATAAACACGTAGCCGTTCAACAGTGGCTATAGCCGCAGCTACGCTGCTGTATAACTCTTAATTGTCACATACAAAATGAGCGTTGCGCTCTAAGTCGATGGAGTTCAAATGTCAGATAAAGATACATGGAAGCTAGATAAAGACTCTCCTGTTTTTAATTTTTTCATAGAGTTTATTGCATATATCATTACTGCAGCTTTAGTTCTTGTTGTTGGCTTTGTAACAGCAATCCTATTTAAGGATTTTACGCATTTAGGTAGAGCGGGGGCTGTTGTAACACTGATAGCGATAACTATGGCCTATAAAGATTTCTATTTGGATCTTAGGAATATGAGTTTTGAAGAAATGATTAAATTTATAGGTAAGGAAAAGCTTTTTGAAATATGGGCATCGGGTTTTGTGCATAAGAAAAAGAACGAGTTAGAGCGCATTAAACCAGGGTTTAATGAAAAGGACGCTATTGAAATCATAAATAGCCTAAAGAATTATGAGGACGGTGAATTAGCAGGTCTTGATAAGGAAGGGTTTATTAAGGCTTGGCTAAAAGATATGTTTGATATTTGGTCAAAAAAGCTTAGGGGTTGGGAATTCACAATGCTAAAAATTGGCACTGTGTTATGGGCCTTCTCAGATTTAATAAATATCCCACTTGGATGGTAGTATGTAACAAACAAAGGCAGCGGACAAGCCGCTGAATGGGCCTTAAAAGACAACCCTTTCTATAGAAACCACAACCCTGCAACAAGGGCACTTCACCAAGCGCCCTTATTCCCGCCCCAAAAAATCACTTCCAAACCGGTTTTCTCACTTCCTGATCCACATCCGCTGCGGTGAGGCTACGAACTTACAGGACACCCATTTAAACTTGATGATTTGAAAATATACTGTATATTTAATCAGTGTTATTTATTTCTCTTGGAAGGGGCGTCGTCATGCCAAGAGCTAGAAGTCAGCAAATTAGTTTAGAAGATACGCCTTACTATCACTGTGTTTCATGCTGTGTTCGTAGGGCGTTTTTGTGTGGTGAAGATCCTGTCTCTGGTGAAAGCTTTGAGCACCGTCGAGGTT
Source organism: Marinomonas shanghaiensis (assembly GCF_003259175.1). Lineage (GTDB taxonomy): Bacteria > Pseudomonadota > Gammaproteobacteria > Pseudomonadales > Marinomonadaceae > Marinomonas > Marinomonas shanghaiensis. Next base: position 178,669 of record NZ_QGOK01000003.1, read on the forward strand.
GGGTTGAAAATAGATTATTATTTCTTGCCAGTGTCTTTGCTATTGATGTTTATACCTATGCGGTAATGAGTAACCATCTTCATGTAGTGTTGCACATAAACGTAGAAAAAGCGGCTAAATGGTCTACATTGGAGGTTCTGAAAAGGTGGCATAAGCTGCATAAAGGTACCTTGTTTACTCAGCAGTACGTCCGAGGAGAAGAACAACCAGAGTTTGCTTTGGCCTTGGTTGAAAAGTCTGCTGAAGCTTTTAGATGCCGTTTTATAGACATTAGCTGGTTTATGAAAGAATTGAATGAACTCATTGCTCGACAAGCCAATTTTGAAGACAAATGTACAGGTCGATTCTGGGAAGGACGTTTTAAGTCCCAAGCTTTGCTGGATGAAGCTGCATTAGCGGCTTGTATGGCTTATGTTGACCTCAATCCCTTAAGAGCAAAAATCAATCCAACACCTGAAACCTCAGAGTTCACCAGTGTTAAAAAGCGAGTGGTTGCTGCAAGACATCAAAAGCAACCAAAACTACTCTATCCTTTTGTTGGAAATCCTAGAAAAGATATGCCTGATGGATTGCCATTTAAATTGACGGACTATCTTGAATTGGTCGATATAACAGGGCGCCTCATACGTGAAGACAAACGCGGTGCGATAGACGCTTTAATGTTACCAATTCTTCAAAGGCTTAATATTTCCTCTGAGAACTGGCTGTGTATTGCCACGGAGTTTGGGTCAAGAACAGGAGCAGTTGTGGGTGCAGAGCAGTCAATTATGGATTACTGTCATGCAAACAATCTCCAAAGAAAGCCTAGATCAAGCAATGTTCGGCTTCACGCCTAGCTTCCCTAAATCAACCCAAGTCTTTCGTCATTAACTAATCCTTCATTAGTAAATTCACTCGCATAAAAATCACTAAACCTGCCTTTAAGCAATGAGTTTCGTATTTTAAAAATAGTAGAAGAAAACTTTCTTAGAAACATGCTTTCTGTGCGAGGGATGTTTTTGTATGATGAGGTTATATTTTTTATGTGGGTGTCCTACTGTGTCAAATAATTAAAATGCAGGTTTGCACTGCAGAAAATGAAAAGCCTACTAAGATTAAAGAGTAAAAAGTAAGGATAACAAAACGCGCTGTTGGTTAAAACGTCACATTCAGGCTTGGCTTTCTAGTTACAGGGTTTGTGAGGTTATTTTTAATAATAGTTCTAAAAAATTACAGAAAAATAAGGGAATATTCCCAAAAAAAACTATAAGAGTCGGATATGATTAATACTTTAATTTCAGCAATAAATAACCGAGAGGAAGTATCATTTACTTATAGCGGCTTACCGCGAGTTGCACAACCTTCTGCTGTAGGAATATCAACAGCTGGAAATGAGGTTCTACGCTGCTATCAAACACAATGCGGGCATATTACTCCGGGCCATGAATGGGATTTGTGTATAGTAGCTAATATTCAAGACTTACAGATCACAGGAAATGTATTTCAGGTTAATCCCCCAAAATACAAAGCGGGAGATAAAGGAATGTCTCAAATCTATGCCCAACTGTAGCGGCTAGTAATCACTTGCTAAAACGGTGTCAGCGATTGTCCCACTTTTCGCTTTCGAAAAATTGGGACAATCATTATTGTTGGCTTTTTTGAAACTAAAGACTCCCGCTCTATTTTATTTTCGAGTACAAGGCACATATGATTTACTGTTCAATAAATGATAAGAGCAAAAAATAAATATAGCCTTTTTTGCTTACTATATTTATTAAAACCCAGCTTCCATTAAGCAATCATCACAAGCCTTAACTACATACTCAGGTATCAAATCAAATTTGGTTGGGTCGAGTTGACATATATACTCGTTCTCAATATGGTAGGTTTCATTAATGAATTTTTGAAGAACGGAGTTATCTACTTCTACCCCATCAAATAAACGAAATATTTGCAGTTTCTCATACCCACTTGAACAGTTATCATAAATGTCCTTTAACGATCTTTTATCCTTCAATCGTTCAAGAGAACCATCGTAACTAAAATCGGCAATACTTGATGTAATCTGAACAATTCCCTCTTCTAGTTTGCTGCTATCCATAACTGGGTGGCCTTCTTCACGTGTATCTATTGCTTCCTTCTGCGACCGCAAGTGGAGTAGGTTAGAAAGAACTTGGTAGGTATCGCCCAAATCGTCGACAATTTCGAAATGTCTGCGTAAGTAGATTAGCTTTAAAATTGAATGAGCGTCTGTCGCTAAGTAATCCGTACAAATTTGAGAGAACGTTTTTATGTCACTCTTATCTATCGACATTTCAACGATTAATCCAGTGTCAAATCTCAGATATGAAGCAAACACCTGACTATCAAACTGTTTCTGTACAGCTTTTACTGTATCTATGATTGGTTCAACATCATGAGTAAGCATCAAGACGGTCTTACCTTTTAAGCAATTGGAAGATTTTCTTCGAAAAAGCATTTCTAAAATTGCATACTTCTTATTTTTATCAAATGAAGAAATTGGGTCGTCCAGTATGATCAAATCAGGCTTTTTGGATAAACATTCGTACATAAACAACACAATTGCGAACGCATTACGCTCACCAAAGCTCAGGTGTTGATCTCCACCAGAAACAAAATCATCATGATCAATATGTTGTAATTTCAATTGAGACTGATCATCTTCTCCTGATATTTGTACTTTATATTTATAACCAGCGTAAGATAGAAAACTGTTAATCTCTGTTTGATACTTTTCAACCAGCTTCTGCATTGCACTACGCTGTTGGTTTAACTTACCCTGCAGCTGACCAGCCTTCACAACAACTTCATCTATAGAGCTGTTAATTGAGTCTATTTCTTGTTTGGTAGCATCAGAATTTAATTCAGTAAGAAAAGCAAGATCTATCTTGTATGCATTTAACTGATCTCTTACCAATTTATCTCTTTTGAAATCAAAACCTTTGAGTGCTTTTAACTTAGTCAAGCGATCAGATAAACGGTCGATTTGTGTTTTTATTTGTTTAAGATAATCTATATGCTCGAGTTCAAGACCATTTGGAAGAAGAGTAATTTCTTTTAATTTTTGCCTAGATGCCTCAGTAAAGTAATTACCAAGTTTGTCGATTATATCAATGATTTTTACTAGGTTTTTAATGACATTCTTGTCATACTCTTCAGCAACTTTGGTGATTTGCTCTTTCTTGTCGGTAGTATCAGATGAGCAATATGGGCAACAATCAGATAATTCAGAAAACTGTTGAGAACCTTTTATTTGCCAATCAATCCAAGCTATATTCGAAGAGCTATTAATGAAAGGCCGATATGCCTCTAAACCTTCAGGGATATGTTGTAACTTGTTACCTTGGGAAAGTCCTTTCATACCAGCTGATTTCTGAGATAAACCAGTTTTCGATAAGGTAAATGCATCTCCCAATTCTTTTAAGTTTGCAATGAATGCTTCAAGCTCTTCATTGCCACCAAATAAGCCGTTGATTTCGCTTACAATAGTCGAAATGTCTCCTTCAACAGCATTATATGCATCTGTTCTGATAAAAATGTCAAAACTGTTACTTATCAACTCGTCTTATTGAAACGTAAATTGACGTACATATTCCTCGTTGAAGCACATAACACTGTTTATCACAGTGTCTGAGGTCACACTAGGGGCTTTATTATTAGGGTTATTCTTTCTTAACTTAAATGGCATTAAGCCATCAAGTGAGCCATCTTGTGCATGTAAAGTGACAGCTTTTGCTATTGTACTCTTACCCGTACCGTTTGGTGCAAATTTAATGTTTAATTTTTTATCCGTTAGAGTAATTGCTGTTGTATCAATACTGTTACAGTTTTCTATTGTGATATTCATTGATTATCCTTAACTATATCAACCTAGAAAAAATATATTAAATGATATTTAAAAAGGTTGTGAATGAAAATCTGGAGTTTTATATTTTATTCCCTAGAAAATTATATTTTAAATAAATCGATCTTCTCTGGAATGCAGGCTTGAGAAAATAGCTGGCCAAAGGTGGTTATTTTAGTCGTTTCTATACACATTTTGTGGTTACAAGGGGCTCCTTCTTTTACATGGGATATGTTATTAAACTGGGTTAATAAATTTAAATGACAAAGATGGTTTAAATACATAGTGTAATTATTGGGGAACGTTAAAAGCTCAACTGGAAACTGATTTCTCAAAACCTCTATAGAATTAATATCTTTAAAATTAGGAGCATAAATATAATTAAGTTCTGCTTCATAGCTTTGACTCTTGAAGTGGTAAAGAATGACAGCTTCATCAGGTGATAGTTGAGCAATAATTTTCGAAAAAGCAGGGTGAGCTTCACTTGCTCTTTCGCTATCAATAGCTCTAGCAAGGAGGTTTTCAAACATTTCTGAAATTAGACTTTCTTCTTCAACATATTTTAGGCTATCGATGATGGGACCAGTGAGTAGTGGGTGAGCATTGATTTGTCTATCTTCAGGTACTTTGTCATTTACTCTTTTTAGGTGATTTTGTAATTTGTCCTGTTGTGCTGCGAGATAGTCTATTGGTGCAAGAATGCATCTAGCAGCTTTTATTGAGTTTAGTGCTATATCGCCAACTTGAACTACAGATTTTCTAGCTAAATCATCGTATATTTTTTCAATAGGAAGCGATTTACCAATATCTTCTAACCAGCCCATATTTAGTCTCTTGTTTGCTTTTTTACGCGAAAATACATGATACTTTGAGGCTGTTGTAGCAATAAAGACATTTTTGCAGTTATATGTTTTGATTAACTTAACTTTTTAAGTGATCAATTTTGTCATTTCGTGCAGAGCTTCTTGAATCTGAATTTATTTATATCAAAAAAGGCACTCCACCAAGCGCCCCGATCACCCCCAAAAAACTCACTTCCACAGCGGTTTGTTCACTTCGTGATCCACGTCCGCTGCGGTGAGGCCGATGTCTTTCAGTTGTGCTTCGTTTAGGTGGCTGAGTCGGTTTCGAGTGCGCCAGTTGTGGGCGATTTTTTTGATAATCGCTTTCCATGGTTTTTCTTTCAGATTATCTAATGTGGCTTTGCAGCATTGGCTTATGTCTAGCGGACGGTTTGTGAGAATATGCATCTCGTCTGATGTGCTGTTTTTCATGGCGTTTTCCTTTTCTCGGTTGGTTGAGGTGTTTGCTTTATGGTCAAATCATCGGCTTTAAATTGCGCGGCGACAAACGAGAAAAAGTGTTCTATAGTTAAGAAAATCTTATTTATAAAAGGTATGCTTTATGTCTTCTAGTCGAGCTTTACCACCGCTTAAATCCCTGCAGGCGTTTCGTTATGCGGCGCAGACGTTGAGTTTTAAGAAGGCAGCGGAGTCGCTTTTTGTGACGCAGGCGGCGGTGAGTCAGCAGATGAAAACCTTGGAACAAGCCTTGGGTGTGGCGTTGTTTGAACGACACACTCGCCAAGTGGTATTGACGGCGGAAGGTCAGTATTTATTGGATTACGTTGAAAAAGCCTTTGGTTTATTAGAAGAAGGGGTGAAAGGCATTATGGAAGATCCGACACCCAATACCTTGGTGATCAGCTCGGTGCCGTCGTTTTCGAGCCGTTGGTTGGTGTCGCGTTTAGGGCGCTTTCAAGCGCAAGAGCCGGAGATTAATCTGCGCTTGAGTCCGAGCATTGATTTATCGACTTTTGCGGACAGTGATTTGGATTTGTGTATTCGCTTGGGCCGTGGTCAGTATGCGGGGCTGAAATCGCAATTGTTGTTCAAAGAGTATTTGGTACTGGTGTGTCATCCTTCGATGATCAACATGAGCCAGCCAATCAAGGAGCAGTTGCTCAATATTCCTATTATTACCGATACTGGGCCGGACGTACGACATGTGTGGCCTGTGCTGCAGCGCTTTTTGGACCTTTACGATATGCCGATGAAGTCGCATTTGCATGTGGCGGATTCGACTTCTTTGGTGGAGGCTTTGTTGTCTTGCCAAGGTTTGGCAATGATGCGTTATGGTTTGGTGTATGAGCTGATTGAGAAAGGGCAGCTGATTTGTCCTTTGCCGATTTACATGAAGTCTCAGTACGATTTTTACCTTGTTGCGCCCGCACCGCATTTTAAATACCAAAAGGTGACGGCGTTCAAACATTGGATTGAAGGTGAGGTGAAGGCGATAGATTTGTCATGGCAGGCGTATTTAAAGAATCATCCTGAAGTGGAAGAGGTGAAGGTGTAGATTCTTTTTTAGGATATTGACGGTGAATTTGTTACAGTCTGTCGTTCGTTAAAAATAAGGTAGCACCTCTGTATTATGCCCATTAGACATTTATTCGGTTCAACGCCTACTTTTGCGGTTGAACCTGACCAATTCCATGTTCTGCAATCTGCCCTTAGTTTTCGAGAATATTTATTAGAAGCGATTCATAACGCGACGTCGAGAGTTTATCTTGTGGCGCTGTATCTTGAAGATGATGAAGCGGGCAGGGAGGTTTTGACGGCGGCTTATGAAGCCAAGCAGCGTAACCCTAAGTTAGACATTGCTATCTGTGTGGACTGGCATCGTGCTCAGCGTGGTTTGATTGGCGCTGAAAAAGCCGCGGGCAATGCGGCTATGTATCAAGCGTTTGCTGAACGATATGAGTACGATATTCCGGTGTATGGCGTGCCGGTTCGTAACCGTGAAGTGTTTGGTGTATTGCATTTAAAAGGCTTTGTTATTGATGATACGGTGATTTATAGCGGTGCCAGTTTGAACAATGTGTATCTGCATTTTCAAGACCGTTATCGGTTTGACCGTTATCATGTGATTCAGAATGCTGCGTTGGCGGACAGCATGGTGGGCTTCGTTCGCAATGAGATGATACGTCATCCCGCGGTGAACAATCTTGCCCAAGCCGGACTGCCTGCGACGAAAGAGCTAAAATCTGTCATTCGACAATTTAGAATCTCGTTGGGCCGTTCGTCTTATGGTGGTGAAAAGCAGTTTGTTGGCGATCAGCAGGTGGCGGTGACGCCTTTGGTGGGAGTGGGGAAACGTTTTAACGCGCTGAACCAAAAAATTACGGTGCTGTTGGCGGAGGCGAAACAGGAGATTGTGCTGTGCACACCGTATTTTAATTTGCCGAAAGTTGTGCTGAGAGAAGTGAAACGCGCGATCAAACGTGGTGTGAAGGTGCATGTTGTGGTGGGGGATAAAACCGCGAATGATTTTTATATCGCGCCCGATCAGCCTTTTAAAGCCATTGGTGGTTTGCCGTATTTGTATGAGATGAATTTGCGTAAATTTGCCCGCGCGAATGAAAGTCATATTGCCTCGGGCGAGTTGTCGATCCATTTATGGAAGCATGACAACCATAGTTATCATTTAAAGGGTCTTTGGGTTGATCGTCGGACTATGTTGCTAACCGGTAATAATGTTAACCCTAGAGCCTGGGCGTTGGATTTGGAAAACGGCTTGTTGGTGGAAGATCCGCAGCAGCATTTGTTGGCTAAGTTTACGGCGGAGTTTGATAATATTCATCAACATACTCAACGGATTGCGTCGTATCGTCAGTTGGAAACCATTCATGATTACCCTGACAAAATCCAAAGACTGTTGAAAAAAGTCATTCGCACACGGGCGGATCGATTGCTTAAGCGGATTTTGTAGAAAAGATATTTCCGTGTTGTTATGTCATAAAAAAAGCGAATCAAACGATTCGCTTTTTGCTTTTCTAGAGGGGCTAGAAAAAGGTTGGGGCTATTTGGCTTTTAGATTTTTCTGCACGGTTGATGAATACCAGTCCAAAAAGTTGATAACGCCAAATTCGTAGGTTTCTGAGTAAGGTCCTGGTTGATAGCCAATGGAGTTGATGCCGAGCTGGTTGCGTTCGCCGAGGACTTTGTCTTGTTCGTTGGTGGCATCCCAGACCTTGCGTAGCGTGTCTGTGTCGTAATCGATACCTTCTACGGCGTCTTTGTGAACGAACCATTTGCTGGTGACTATGCTTTCTTGGGCGGAAATAGGCAGCACCCGGAAGACGATGAAGTGGTCGGATTGCATGTGGTTCCATGAGTTGGGTAAGTGCAATATGCGCATGGAGCCCAGTTCACGGTTTTTAATGCGACCCAGTGGTAATGAGCAAGCGGAAGATCCGTCTATGGTCATGACTTTGGTGCCTTTTTTCAGCGGCATGCGCACAATACGGTTACGCTGCACTGCTCCAAAGCTTTTATGCTTGTGTGGAATGCCTTCCGCATCCCATTGTGCGGCTTGAGCGTGGTAATGGTCGAGGAAGTCTTGCGGTGCTCGTGGGTCTTCGGTGTCGTCCCATTCTAATAATGTGTTGAGCAGTTCAGGGTGACTGCCTGCACAGTGATAACATTCGCGGTTGTTTTCCAATACCAGTTTCCAGTTGGCGCGTTCGTACATGGTCGATTCGACGGCCAGTTTGGTATTTTCTACGTCGTAGGGTTCCATGTATTCGTCGAGTGTTGCTAGGAAATCGTCAAAACCGTCATCGGGTGCGGTTTTGCCGAGACAGACAAAGATAAAACCTCCGCCTGTTTTGCAAAACGCCGATTTTAGGCCGTGCTGTTTCATGTCGAAGTTTTTATTCATTTCTGTGCCAGCAAACAGCAGGTTGCCTTTTAGGTCGTATGTCCACTGGTGGTAAGGGCAAACCAAATTGGCGACTTTACCGCGGTGCTCTGTGCAAATAACCGAACCACGGTGACGACAGGTGTTATGAAAAGCATTCACCTTGCCTTCGGCGTCGCGCACAATCAAGACGGGGTTTTGACCAATTTCCACCGTAAAGTAATCGCCTTTTTTGGGGATTTCACTGGTCATACCGACAAAGAGCCATTCTTTTTGAAAGACTTCTTCCATGTCGATTCGGAACATGTGTGGGTCGTTATAAAGCGGCGCGTCTAAGGAGTAATTGCTCGCGCGTTTTTCTAGTAACTGTGTCATGGCAGTTTTCGCTTCTTCTAGAGAAGCATGGCGTACATTCAGTAGGTCGTGTTGTTGATTCATCTTTCTGGGCCTTACATGACAAAAAGAGTGATGGACTGTTTAACAGTGTCGTTTATTGTGAGGCTATATTGGCGCAATCAAGCGGGAAAGAAATGACCATTCACGACACGGGAAGATACCTAAATCGACTCGCAATCTCTTGTCCCTTCTGGCGTTGGCTGCCATGAGCAACTAATTGTCGCAGAGAGTTAACTTGCACGGCTCAACAGCATCCAAAATGGCTCGAAAAGGTGCAGTTCAATTATTTTAGGTACGCTACATTCATTAAGAGATTTCCATATGACTAACTCTACAAAGACGGTGAACGCCGATTATTTGGCACCAGTACATACTCAGACTTGGGTAAATGGACGACATAATGTTCGTTGTGTGAAAGTGATTCATGAAACATGGGATGTGAAAACCTTTTGTTTTATGGCACAGCAGCCCGTTATGTTCTTTTTTAAGCCTGGGCAATTTGTCACGTTAGAGTTGGACATCGAAGGTAAGCAGGTGATGCGCTCTTATACTATTTCGAGCGCGCCATCTGTGCCTTATAGCTTTTCGATTACGGTAAAGCGGGTGCCTGGCGGTGAAGTATCGAATTGGCTGCATGACAATATGACAGTGGGTTCTGAGCTGGCGGTACATGGGCCTGTTGGGCAGTTTAACTGTATCGATTTTCCAGCCGAGAAAGTATTACTGCTTTCTGGTGGTGTTGGGATTACTCCTGTTATGTCGATGGCGCGTTGGTGGTTTGATACGAATGCTGATGTAGACATTACCTTTATTCACAGCGCGCGTTCACCTCGGGATGTGATTTATTCTCGTGAGTTGGACCACATGGCGGCTCGATTGGATAATTTTGGTTTGTATTTGATTGTTGAGCGTATGGAAAATGGTTTGCCGTGGCAAGGTTATCGAGGCTATTTAGACGCGGCGAAGCTGGATATGATTTCCCCCGATTTTATGGAGCGAGAGATTTATTGCTGTGGACCTGCGCCTTATATGAAAGCAGTGCGTGCGCTGCTTCAAGAGCGTGGTTTTGATATGTCGCATTACCATGAAGAATCTTTTGGTGCGACACCCGCTGAGGTGGTGGAAGACGCCATTGAGCAAGCGGAAGTCGCACAGGCCGAAGCCGAAGCGATGAATCAAGCGGATTTATTGCGTGTTGAGTTTTCTGGGAGTGGTAAAAGTATTCAAGTGATCGCCGGAGAGACCTTGCATAATGCTGCGGCAAGGCTGGATCTTATGATACCCAAAGCATGTGGTATGGGTATCTGTGGAACCTGTAAGGTGTTGGTCAAAGAAGGCGAGACCCAAATGGATCACAATGGTGGAATTACCGACGATGATGTTGAGGCGGGTTACGTGTTGTCTTGTTGTACTGTGCCTAAGTCGAATGTAGTCATCGAATACTGATTTTTTATTAAATAAGCGTTCAATAAAAGCGCAATGCTGGTCAATTTTAGTGCGTGGTGCTATGTTCTATTGGTTGGTCTTTGTAGCGTCGGTGGGTAATGGTGTTTTTTCGTTTGATTGCCATTGCCCTCTAACCCTTATGATACTTAGACTTTGTATCTCCTTAAAAATAATAAAAGCGCTTCTTGCCGTTATTTAGGAATGCTATCTGGAAATATGGTCTGGATTTTGCCTAGTGATATAAGGAAGCACATATATGAGGACATTGATATGGCAAATAACTCGACCCTAGCTTTTAGTGCAAGGGGCACGACAAGAGTAGGATTTTTACTGCTTGACCATTTTACTATGATTGCGCTTGCTTCTTCGATTGAGCCTTTGCGAATGGCAAATCAGTTGTCAGCGGAAGAGCTGTATAGTTGGAGTTTGATTTCTGAAAATGGGCAATCTGTAACGGCCAGTGACGGCTTGAGTTTGACGCCAGATCTGTCCATGGAAGACAGTGCTGAGTTTGATTTGATTATTGTGGCGGGTGGGATCGACATTACTCGAGCTTTCACTGCGAAACAGGTATCGTGGTTGGTAAAGCAATCTCGCAAAGGCGTTCAGCTAGGCGGTATTTGCACAGGGGCTTATGTACTGGCTTATGCGGGTCTTTTAAATGGCTATCAGTGCAGTGTGCATTGGGAATGTTTAACGGCCCTACAGGAAACCTTTCCCAAGGTGAACTGCAACAACAAGCTGTTTTCTATTGATAAAGATCGTCTGACCTCTTCTGGTGGCAGTGCGCCGATGGACATGTTTTTAAACATGATGACCAAGCAGCATGGCCCCAAATTATCGAATGCCATTTCTGATATGTTTATCTGCGATCGTATCCGCAGTGAATCCGATCAACAGCGCATGCCAATGCGTCAATTTAATAGCGTCGGCATGTGCACACCGAAATTGGTGGATGTGATTGAGCTGATGGAAAACAACTTAGAAGAACCCATAGAACTGGATGAATTAGCCACTTTTGTGGATGTGTCACGTCGTCAAATTGAGCGAATGTTCCATCGTCATTTGGATTGTTCGCCCTCTCGTTATTACTTGCGTTTAAGGCTCGAAAGGGCGCGTAAACTGCTGAAGCAATCCAATATGTCGATTGTGGAAATTTCCATGGCCTGTGGCTTTATCTCGACACCACATTTTAGCCGTTGTTATCGTAAACACATCGGCGTGTCGCCTCGCGATGAGCGAAAAATTGCTTGGAAGGGTGACGTAGCTGAATTACCGAATGAGCCAAAAAACAACACCATCATGTACATTGCCCATGCTCATGATGCGTTAAATCATTCACACAGCGAACCCAGCTATGGGTCAGTTGCGGTGTAGGTTAGTGCTTTAATGTACCAATAAGGAGCCCTTTGAAAGGCTCCTTTTTTTGGGCAAGTGTATGTCTATGGCTTGCTTTTGCAATAGATAAGACTCTCTTTTCCAATGTGGCTTCTTTCTTCACAGGACCAGTTTGCATAGACGGTGTGGTCTTTGTTTGATTGCACGATGAAGAACGCCTTGTGCTGTGATGGCAGCCAAGAATCTAAGTCTGTAGAGCGCTGTTTGGCTTTTCCAGCTGAATAGTATTGAGCCGAGAAAGGGCGTTTGTGTAGGTAAAATAAATCGCTCTGGGCGGCTTCAGGTTGTTGTTTCCAGTTTGCCATTATTTTGTCTTCGGAACGTTTTTCTACCCAATCAAAATGCAGCGCACTGATGAGAATAATCAGTAAAATAGGGGTTATAAATCCTATTTTGTAAAGCCACTTCGCGAGCGGCTTTTGGTGGTGCAAATGCACCACTAATAGCGCGGTTGCTGGCAAAGCTGGCATAACATAGCTGGCTAAGATGTTGCCCGAGAAACTGAATAGAATCATTGGAGATAGCATCCACAACAGTAAGAAGCTACCAAAACCATCGGGGCTTTCTTCCACGTCTTTGGCGTCTTTGATCGAGCGAATCCACTGCCAAATAACCAAAGGGCTCCATGGCAGCATGGAAATGAAAGCGTATACCCAAATTGTACCGCGTGTTCTTTCGTGTGCGCTGCCATAAAGGTCGCCTTGCCAGCCGCTGACGATGAAGCGTTTAACATGCTCGCCAATGATGAAATAGTCTAAAAAGCCCGGTGTTTTGTATTCTGCAATAAGGTACCAAGGCACGGAAATGAGCAAAAAGAGCAGGGTGCCAATGCCCCAAGGCAAGGTGCGCCATAGTTTTTTCCAACGTGCATTGGGAAATAGCCATACGCTTAGGCTGATGCCAATTAATACCAGCGCCAATGGGCCTTTTGATAGCATGCCTAAGGCCAGACCGATAAAGAATAAATAACCCCAGATCTTGCCTCTGTTGTTCCATGCTTGCCAGAAGCTGACCATGCTTAGGGCGATCGAAAAAGTCAGAGCGGTATCTGTCATGACCGCGCCACTTAAGACAATGAATGAGACGGTCGAAGCCAAGATACTTGCACTAAAAATACCCATGGCGGTGGATTGAAAATGGTCTTTGCCAAGTTTATACACTAAGCCAATAACCCCCATTCCAACGAGTAGGTGTGGGACACGTGCCGCAAATTCATTTATGCCAAATAAGCTGAAACCTAAACTGCTGAGCCAAGTGAAAAGAGGGGGTTTTCCCCAAAAGGGCACGTCGTAGTCAAACATGGGCGTGATCCAATTACCCGTTTCGAACATGATACGCGCCATTTCACCATAGCGTGCTTCTGTAGTGTCCATTAATGGATACAGTGCAAGCGACAGCAAGCGCAGAGCCATTGTGCTGATCAGCAAGATAAGCAGCATTTTGGCAGAAGGGCGAGAGAGCATTGGCTTTTGCATTATTCAGCGTCCACAGAGTGAAGAGTTGGTTTGGTTAGGGTGTTTTCCATCAGTACATACAAGGGACGTTGTTTGGATTCAATGAACAATCGGCCAACGTATTCACCCAGTACTCCGATGGATAAAAGTTGAATGCCACCCAAAAATAACACGATAAGAATGGTTGATGGATAACCTGCTACAGGGTCGCCCCAGACGAGGGTTTTGGTAAGAATAATCAGCGTCATTATAAAGGCGATGGCCGACGTTGTTAGGCCTGCCATAGTGGCCCAGCGTAAGGGTTTGGTGCTAAACGAGGTGATGCCTTCTAGCGCTAAATGGATAAGTTTTGGGTAATTCCATTTGGTGTTGCCTGCTAAGCGAGGATCGCGGTCAAAGGTGAGTATTTTGCGAGTAAAACCAGGCCAAGCCAGCAACCCTTTCATAAAGCGCGTTCTTTCAGGCAGGGTATTGATGACTTGCACGACTTTTTGATCCATAAGGCGAAAATCACCGACGTTTTCAGTGATTGGGTGATCGCTTATTTTTGACATAAAACGATAGAAGCAATGAGCCGTGGTGCGTTTAACCCAGCTTTCACCGTGACGTTCACGGCGTTGCATTTCGACCACTTGGGCGCCATCTTGCCAGGCTTTTACCATTTCCGGAATGTATTCTGGTGGGTCTTGTAAATCGGCATCTAATAAAATGACGGCGCGGCCTTCTGCGATTTTCATGCCGGCACTCATCGCCGCTTCTTTGCCAAAATTGCGGCTTAGGCGTAAGCTGCGAACTTGATGTAAAGGATGCTTTAACTGGCTTACCAATGCCCAGCTGGCGTCGGTGCTACCGTCGTCAACATAGACGATTTCACAAGGCTGCTTAAGCAAAGAAAGGGCATCACAGACACGTTGGTGGCACACTGCCAAAACATCGGCTTCGTTTAGAAAGGGAATAATCACGGACACGAAAGGCTGGGCTTTGACTTTGGGTTCTTTTGCGGCCTGTTTAACGTTTGCATATTGTCTGTATTGGATGGCTTTCATGGCGGTTCTCCTGCTCAGGAAAAGGTTCTTGAGCTCATCCTACTCACTGTCTTGTCGCAAAAAGGTGATTCACTTTTTTTTCATGCTTTTATGTGACAATAGGTCTTTATTAGGCCACTCTTTTTTTATCGGCATTGTGGATTGTTGAGATTTGACTGTTGAGATAACTATGAAATTACTGTTAGTGGAAGACCATAAAGACATTGCGGGCGTTATTTTTGATTATTTTGAAATTAAAAACTACGTGTTGGATTATGCGGGTAATGGCCTGCAAGGGTATGAGTTGGCCAAAACCGAACATTATGATGCGATTATTTTAGACGTAATGTTGCCTAAAATGGATGGTTTAAGCGTCTGCAAATCGTTGCGTGAAGCGGGCATTGATACGCCGATCCTGATGTTAACGGCTCGTGATACCAAAGACGATATTCTGTCTGGCTTTGAACATTTAGCCGATGATTATTTGGTAAAACCATTTGATTTGGAAATTCTTGACTCTCGGTTGCAAGCTTTGGTGAGACGACGCAAGGGCAGTCTGGCGAATCGAATGTTAACCTATGGGCATTTATCCTTGGATATGAATACTCGGGTCTTGCAGCGTGAGGGTGGTCGTTATGCGCTCAACCCTTCACAATACACGATTTTAAAATGCTTGATTCAAAAAGCGCCCGATGTGGTGTCTAAAGATGAAATATGTGATGCCTTGTGGGGCGATGAAGAACCAGACAGCAAGGTGTTGCGCAGCCATATTTATCAATTGCGAAGCTTAATAGACCGTCCGTTTGAGCATGCGTATTTAAGAACTGTGTCGAAAGTAGGCTATCGCCTAGTTGCCGAAGGTGACGAATGAAACCCATTAAAACCGCGAAACAGTTAACCTTCACGTATTTTTCGATTGTGGCGTTCGCTATTATTGCGTTTCACTTTTCTATGTTTACCTCGATGATTGAAAATATCGAGATGATTTATGCTGAAAATCGCATGCTCAAGGACAGAAATACCGCGGTGTCTTTGTTGAACGGCACTGAGCAGACGCATGTGTCTGTTCCCCCTTTTTCTGAAGTCTATGTGGGGAAAGAAAACTTACCCGCTTGGGTGGTATTAAATCCAAGCATGACAAATGATAAACCCTACGAGTTAGACGAAGGATCTGATACAACGCTGGAAATTTTTTCAATGCGTTCTCAGGTGGCTATAAATGGTGAGTTAAAAGATATTTATGTCATTCACTATGATGAGATTTATGAAATTTCTGAAGAGCAAATGTTTGAAACGCAAAGTACGCAGTTGATGTTGTCTTTGTTATTGCTGGTGGTGAGCTTGTGGGTGGTGATGAGAATCTCGGATCGTTTAACTCAGCCTCTTGCTCAGTTGTCTAAAAGCCTTGGTGAAAAAACACCCGCGAATTTGTCGGCCATCGAGTTGCCGGAAGGTGCTGCGACAAGAGAGATTCGTCATTTGGTGGATCGGTTAAACAGTTACCAAGATCAAATCAAAGATCTGATTGAGCGTGAGAGAGCCTTTAATCGCTATGCAAGTCATGAATTGCGTACGCCTCTTATGGTGATGAAAGGTGCTACTACTTTGTTGGGTAAATCTGATTCTAAAGTGTTTTTAGAGCGGCAACGTGTGCGCATGGTGCAAGCATGTCAGGAGATGGAAGATTATATCACCACACTCTTGTCTCTGACTCGAGATGAAGATTTAGACGCTGTTGCATCGCGTGTTGTGCAATCCACTGAATTTGAAGGGATTCGTCAAATGCATTTGGGCTACCTAGCAGACAAATTGGTAACGGTTGATATCATTGAAACAGGTCAAGTGGTCACCAAGTTGCCGATTCCAACCTTGCATATTTTAGTGGGGAATTTGTTAAAAAATGCCATGGCTTGTACTGAAGAGGGTCATGTGAATATTTTAGTAGCGGATAATGAAATTGCCATTGTGGACACGGGCTGTGGTTTAAGTGGTAAGCCGGGTGGGGAAAGTTACGGTTTAGGTCTCATGATAGTGCGAGATATATGCGCTAAGTATCATTGCTCGTTTTCATTAACGGACAACGTCGGAGCGGCGGGCTGTACGGCAAAAGTGGTTTTTCCGGTGTCATTATGAGGATGCTGTGTCACTTTGATGTTCTATCTAAAAAATCGATATTTTGAAACCAATATCAGCATAAAACAATCAACTTGGTAGATGATACTATAGCTGTATTCGTTACATTATTGCTTGATGGAGAAATAACATGAGCTCATCCATTTTAAAACGTATACCGCTGCAAATGTTTTGGCCAACGTTTGATCCTTTTTTATTTTGTGCTTTTCATAATGATACCTACCCAAAAGCCAACGCCTCAATGGGGCCTGACGCGCCACTGAATAATCGTCCTTTAGGGCAAGATTTTGGCGGTATTGATGGTTGGCGCATGTATCATGGTAAGAGCGTTCCTGGCTTTCCGGCGCATCCGCATCGTGGCTTTGAGACGGTGACTATCGTCAACAAAGGTTTTGTGGATCATGCAGATTCTTTGGGCGCAGCGGGCCGCTATGGTGAAGGGGATACACAATGGATGACGGCAGGCGAAGGTGTGCAACATTCTGAAATGTTTCCTTTGCTAAACCAAGACGATGTAAACCCTTTAGAACTGTTTCAAATTTGGCTGAATTTACCCAGTAAAAATAAAATGGTGCCGCCGCATTTTGCCATGCTCTGGAATGAAGACACGCCAGTGGTGAGAGTGCCAGACAGCAATGGTTTAGAAACACACGTTAAGGTGGTGGCTGGGACGTTTCAGCATGTTGAGCCGTCACCTTGTCCACCGAATTCTTGGGCGGCTGACTCTCAAAATAACGTGGCTATTTGGCTGATTGATCTGCCTGAAAAGGGGGAATGGACATTACCTGCAGCAGCGGCTAATTTGAGCCGTACCTTGTATTTTTTTGAAGGTGAAAAGGTCACCTTAGACGAGACGAGTGGTTCGATTAATGAGGCGTTTGTGTTGAAGAGTGACGCGTCTTTGGTGTTGCGTAATGTTGGCAAAAAGGCGCGGTTCCTACTCTTGCAAGGACGTCCAATTGGTGAGCATGTAGAGCAGCATGGGCCGTTTGTGATGAACACTCGGGCTGAGTTGCAGCAGGCTTTCCAAGATTATCAACGCACGCAATTTGGTGGTTGGCCTTGGCCGCGCCACGATCAAGTGCACGACAAATCGAAAGGTCGCTTTGCGGAATATGGCTCAGAAAAGCCTTAATTCTTTAATGTGAATGAGCCCGATAAATTAGTGTTTTGTCTGCGAAAAGATCCAAAAGCGTGAGAAAGCGTAATTGAGCATCATACCCATAGCGACGCCGGGGACCATGGCTAAATATGGCCATAAAAGAATCAGTGTCGCGTTGGGAGTTGTGGGTGGGTGAGACATGAGTATCAGATAGCACCCCCAATTGGGCACAAAGGCAATCACAGAGCCGCCGATAAATTGCAGCCATTGCAATGCGGCGGCTTTTTTATTTTGGCTGTTTTGCTCTGCTTTTTTAAAGGTGATGACGCGGTTCCACCACCAATTTGAGCTGGCAGCGATCCAAAATGCCATGGCACGCGCTAGCAGAGGGGCAATCCACATCGAAAGCAGCAACATACTGCTCAAGTCGACTAGAAAACCCATACCACCGACAAAGGCAAAACGAACAAATGTGTGTTTAAAAATGGCGTTCATGGTGGCATTCTAAGTGGGGAAACATCAAAAAAAGATGAAACCACGTTAGTCTGGATTATTTTTTTTAACAAACGAAAAGGATCGAACATGAAAATACTTGCATTTGGTGCCAGTTCAAGTCGTCAGTCAATTAATAAGGCTTTGGCAGGATACACGGCGAATCTGGTGGATGGCGCGGACGTGACTTTGCTGGATCTTAATGATTTTGAGATGCCATTGTTTAGTGAAGACGTTGAAAAAGCGTCAGGGGTGCCAGCACAAGCGCACGCTTTTGTGGACGCTATTGCGCAGGCCGATGCGATTGTGGCGTCATTTGCAGAGCATAATGGTTCGTATTCTGCCGCGTATAAAAATATTTTTGATTGGGCGTCTCGTGTCGAAAAAGCCGTTTTTCAAAACAAACCCGTTGTTGTGCTTTCGACTTCACCAGGACCGGGTGGGGCAAGCAGTGTGCTTGCGCAAACGGTGAACAGTATGCCGTATTTCAAAGGGAATGTGGTTGGCAGCTTGAGCGTGCCGAATTTCTACGATGTGATGAAAGATGGCAACATCGTTGATGAATCGGTAAAGCAGTCTTTGTCAGCGCTGGTCGCAAAACTATAAGGAGTTCCTGATGCCCTATGTCAATATCCGGATTACCGATGAAGGAGTAACCAAAGAGCAAAAACAGGCGCTGATTAAAGGCGCAACGGATTTGCTGGTTAATGTGTTAGGTAAAAATCCAGCCACCACCGTCGTCGTGATCGATGAAGTCAATACGGATAATTGGGGTGTTGCTGGTGAGCAGGTAACGGAATTACGAAAGAAATAAAAACCACTCGTTAGATTCCTGATAGGAATCCAACAGATAAGTTTTATTCCTTTTACAAATACCTCTCTTGACCGCATGCTAGCGCTTTCTTGTATTCTTTAGGAAGCGTTAAAGCATGTGGATCTTCATTACTCTGTTCGCAGCAGGGTGTCAGTCAGTTCGAACGGCGTATCAAAATACTTTGGCTCGTCAAAGCGGTTTTTTGCATGCCACTATGTCGCGTTCCTTGTATGGCATGCCTTTAGTTACTTTGTATTTGGTGATTTGCTGGTGGCTATTTGGTTGGGTGTCGGTCGAAGATAGGTCTGTTTTTATTGTGGCGGCGACTCTTTGTGCCGTTGCTCAGATTATGGCGACCTATTTTATGTTGCGTGTTTTTCAATCTGGCAGCTTTGCGCTGGGAACCTTGTTAGCCAAAACAGAAGCCGTGCTGGCCGCATTAATTGGCTTGCCCTTACTGCATTATACTTTGACGTTTGGGTCCTGGTTGGGCATTGCGTTTGGTGTATTGGGTGCCATTGTGATGAGTGTTCAATGGAAAAATATCAAACAGGCTCACAAAGATATTTCCTTGTTGTTGGGCTTGGCAAGTGGATTGTGTTTTGCGATCACTTCGGTGACGGCGTCCATGGCGAGTCATGCTTTGTCTGGTTCTATTATTACCCGCGCAGGCGTCACCTTATGGTATGTTTTGGCGTTGCAGTCGGTTATTTTGTGCAGCATTCAGGTGTACAAAAGCAAAGATATATTGGCTCCGTTTAGGCAGAATTTTGTGCTCAGTTGCAAAGTGGGTGTGTTAAGTTCGTTGGGCTCAATTGGTTGGTTTACAGGGTTTGCTTTGGTTAATCCCGCTTTAGTGAAAACCCTTGGGCAGATAGAAATTCTTGGTACTTTGTATTATTCCAAAGTGCGCTTCGCAGAAAAAATAACCAAGCAGCAGTGGCTTGGTGGTGCGATGATTGTCATCAGTGTTATTTTGGTGGTGATATCGACTATTAAGTAAGGGAAGGAAGGTATGGAATCGAATAAAATCAATTATGTTGAATTGCCCGCGCGGGATTTGGCGTTAAATAAAGCGTTTTTTAGTCACGTATTTGGTTGGGGTTTTAAGGACTACGGACCGGAATACGCAGCGTTTGAAAATGCGGGGTTAGATGGTGGTTTTTTTCAAGCGAACTTTTGTTCAAGGCCACAAAATGGTGCCGCCTTGATTA
Source organism: Marinomonas shanghaiensis (assembly GCF_003259175.1). Taxonomy (GTDB): domain Bacteria; phylum Pseudomonadota; class Gammaproteobacteria; order Pseudomonadales; family Marinomonadaceae; genus Marinomonas; species Marinomonas shanghaiensis. The sequence continues at coordinate 198,688 of NZ_QGOK01000003.1, forward strand.
TCTTATACAGCAATGATCTGGAAGTGGTGTTTGAAAAAGTACAAGCGGCTGGCGGCACAATCGAGCAGGTAATTTTTGATTTCCCTGGTGGTCGTCGTTTTCATTTCCTAGACCCATGTGGCAACGAATGGGCTGTGTGGAGTGAACCGGTTTAATCGTCTCGTCAGCCAAACACGTAGCCGACGAGACGATTATGGTAAACATAATGGTGAATCCATGTCGGCTATGCTTGGTGCTATCTGTTTTTGGTGCTATCGATTATTGCGGTGTAAATTCACCGCAATAGTTGGTGTTCCACTTTTCTAGAATGCCATAATAACTTTCCCCTAAAGCAAGCAACCAATGAAGTTTGCAGAAAGCCGCTTCTAGGGTCATGTCTCTGCCGCTCAATACATTCATTGACGATAGAATAGAGCCTGCTGCATAGGCGCCTTGAGATACACCACCGTGTAGGCATTGTGTCAAATTCACGATGTTTTTCTTGCGTAACATGGCTTCGGTTAAGAAAGACAAAAAGGCCGGATTTTGATCCGGTACATTGCCAGCGCCATAGGTTAACAATACGATGGCTTTGCAGTTATCGTCGTCTAATAGGCTTTGATAGAGGGCGGTAGGCTGACTGGGATGGAGAGTGATGACGCCAACCGCGCCTTCTCTAAAGCTGACCAGTTTGTTATCAAGCCGTGTATCAGAGCTGTCTTTGTTGCTCTTAATCATGCGCGTTGGGTACAGCTGCATGCCGATGGCAAGTTCCCCTAATAAATCATCATTTGGCGTATGAAAGGCTTCAAATCGACCACTGCTGATTTTTTGGATGCGATTGCCGCGCATGAGTTTGCCATCAAAAACAAGACTGACATCGGCTATTCTATGGGAGATTGCCAAAGATAACGCCGCTTGCAGGTTGGATGTGGCGTCACTGCGATTCATGCCCAATGGAATTTGTGAGCCAGTCAGAATAATGTTTTTCGTGCACGCGCCGAGCATAAAAGACAGGGCTGAGGCGGTATACGCCATAGTGTCCGTACCATGAAGAATGACAAAACCATCGTAATCTCGCCAGTGAGTGGCCAGAATTGACATCAGTTTTGTCCAATGTTTTGGCGTGATATTGGCGCTATCAATCAGAGGAGAGATTTCCAGCACTTCAAAAGAGGGGAGAGTGTTCAGACTCATGCCCAATGCCATTTCTATGCGTTCTTGCAAGCCAGAAGCAGGGGCTAAGCCCTGCTCTGTTTGCACCATGCCGATGGTGCCGCCTGTGTAAAGGATGAGTACTTGTGCGCTCATATGACCACCTTACTAGGAGATAGCATGGATTGTGGGCTGAGCAAAATATTGACCTGTTCTTCCGTGAGTAGGTTTTCTTCAATGACCAGAGATTTGACTGTGCTGCCCGTATGCAACGCCGTGTTAGCAATGCGAGAGGCATTGGCGTAACCAATATAGGGAACCAGTGCGGTGATGATGCCGATGCTGTTTTCCACATGACCTGCGCAGACGGCTTCATTGGCGGTGATGCCGCGTATGCAGCGTGTTTCTAGCATTTGGCAGGCTTCTTTGAGCATTTTTAACGAATTTAATACGTTGTAAATGATCATGGGTTCCATGGCGTTCAACTGCAATTGGCCAGCTTCTGCAGCTAATGTTACTGCAAGATCTGAGGCAATGACTTGATACGCGGTTTGGTTCATGGCCTCAGGAATAACGGGGTTTACTTTGCCCGGCATAATGGAAGAGCCTGGTTGCATGGGCGGTAAGTTAATCTCGCCTAAGCCTGTGCGAGGGCCACTTGAGAGTAGGCGCAAATCATTGCTCATCTTGCTGAGTTTGATAGCAAGGCGTTTCAATATGCCGGAGAAAAACACAAACGCACCCATGTCAGAGGTGGCTTCCACTAGGTTGCTGGCAGGTATCAGTGGCTTAGTCGAAATGGTGGCTAATTTTTCGACCACCAATTTGGCGTAACCTTCTGGCGTATTGATACCCGTACCGATTGCGGTGCCGCCAAGGTTTACTTCACAAAGCAATGCGCATGCTTCACTGATGCGGTCAATATCTTCGCCCAGAGTAACGGCAAAGGCGTCAAATTCTTGGCCCAGTGTCATGGGGACGGCGTCTTGAAGTTGTGTACGACCCATTTTGACAATGTGTGCGAATTCACGCGCTTTGGCTTCTAAGGCTTCTTTGAGTGAGGCAAGGCTAGGAACAAAGTTGTCGGCAGCAAATTGAATGCCTAAGCAAGCCGCCGTTGGGTAAGCGTCGTTAGTGGATTGTGAGCGGTTGACGTCATCATTTGGGTGGAGGTATTTGTATTCGCCTTTTTCATGGCCTAATTTCATCAATGCAATGTTGGCAATGACTTCGTTGGCGTTCATATTGGTCGAGGTGCCAGCACCGCCTTGGATTACGTCGACAATAAATTGGTCGTGATATTGGCCTTGAATCAAATCTTGGCAGGCGTAGACAATGGCGTCGGCTTTTTCTGGCGTGAGCAGTTTCATTTCTTGGTTGGTTCGAGCAGCGGCCGCTTTTACCATCGCCAACGCTTTGATTAGTTCAGGAAAATGTGAAATGGGAACGCCGGTGATGGAAAAGTTCTGGGCGGCACGCAATGTCTGTATACCGTACAATGCGTCAGCAGGAACGTCCATATTGCCAAGTAAATCGTATTCAGAGCGAGTATTCATGATGTGCTTCCTGACGCCCCACTGTTGGTCAGTGAGGCGTAATCTAAGTTGGGTTATTGATGATTTTTGTCGTTTATTGACGGATCACTATTGGGCCAAGATGCTTGGTCCAGTTCCAAATCGCTGAAGCGACTGGCTTCAAATGTCGGTGTTTTATTGCCTTGTTCACGCTGAACGTCAAAGTCTTTCAAAATGCGTTTCGCCACTTTGAACAGTAAAGCGAGTGCGAATAAGTTCACCAGTGCTAATAACCCCATGCTCAAATCGGCAAAAGCGAACACAGTGCCAAGGTCAAGAATGGCGCCGGTGCAGCAAAGGCAAATGATGACAACGCGGAAGGCGTTCATGTAAAAGCCATGATTGTCTGATTTTGTGAGGTAGCTAACGCTGTTTTCACCTAAATAGTAGTTGTACAAAATGGTACTGAAACCGAATAAGAGCAAGGCAATACTGACGAACATACGTCCATAGTCGCCCATATGTGTTGCTAACGACGCCTGTGTTAAGGCGACACCTTGTACTGTGTCTGTGCTACTTGGGTCATACGCACTGCCGAGTAGAATGATCAGTGCAGTACAGGTGCATAAAATAATGGTATCAATGAATACGGAAAAGGCTTGTACAATTCCTTGGTTGGCTGGATGGGGAATGTGTGCTACCGCAGCCACGTTTGGTGCGCTACCAAGACCTGCTTCGTTGGAAAATAAACCGCGTTTTACCCCCATCATAATGGCGGCACCCATGCCTCCACCAATGGCCGGTTCTAGACCAAATGCACTTTTAACGATCATAATAAGCATGTCTGGGATTGCGCTTAAATTCATTGCAAGCACAATAAGGGCGATGAGCAAATAGCCGCCAGCCATGATGGGGACCAAAATTTCAGCGACTTGTGCAATACGTTTTACGCCACCGAAGATGATCAGACCAACAATCAGCGCCATACCGATGCCGCTGTAATAAGGTTGGATGCCAAAGGCGTCTTGTAGGGACGTTGCAACGGAATAAGATTGTAAGGTAGTAAAAGCAATACCAAATGTCGCCAATAGAAGGATGGAATACAATACCGATAACCATCTCCAGTTTTTACCAAGACCGCGTTCGATGTAAAAGGCTGGGCCTCCGCGGTAGGTGCCATCGGCTTCGGCTGTTTTGTAGGTTTGCGCCAGCATGCATTCGATAAAGCTGGTGGCCATGCCCATAAGTCCAACGACCCACATCCAAAATATAGCGCCCGGGCCACCAATGGTAATGGCGACAGCGACCCCTGCAATATTACCACCACCGACACGACCGGCGACGGATAAGATTAAGGCTTGAAAAGAGCTTAAATGTTTACCGCCTGGCTCATGGTGTTTGGCGGTAAGAATACCGAACATATTGCCAAAATAACGAAATTGCACAAAGCGGGTAGCAAAGGTGAACCAGATGCCAATGCCGATTAGTACGGCAATGAGCACTTTACTCCAAAGCAAGTCGGTGAGAAGGGATAGCATGAATGATGACTCCTAGTTTTTTTTAGATTTATTAAGGGGGAATTCAGACGCTCATTGGAGCGAAAAATGTGTAGAAAAGGGAGTTCGTAAAAAGATGCTTTTTGGTGCTGGTTGATGCTATAGGAGTATCAACTAGCATCATTTATTGGGTGTTTTTAAGGGAGATCTTCATTACACTGCTGGTGTGCCATGTTGGTTGATTTTGCGGGGGAAAAACTGTGGTGGAAGACTTTGCCGATAACTTGCAGCTGTTATGCAGTTTCTACAAATCTGTAGCGGATGTGTGTCGTCGATTAAACATTAATCGTGCGCAGTTTAATCGCTATTTAAATGGAACAACGGTTCCTAGCCACAGTACTCAGCGACGTATTGGTGAGTTTTTTGGCGTCGAACCCAGTGAAATGCTTTTGCCTCATGCGCAATTCGTTAAGCTGGTGCAATCGCGCCCCATTCGCCAGAGTGATGAAGTGAAAAGTTTGACACCTGAGCAGCAACAATTTAACCAGCTTAATCAATCTGGTCAGCACGGTTTGACGAAATACAGCGGCTATTACTTTGAGTATTATCTTTCCATGGCGTGTCCTGGAAAAATTCTGCGTACCTTGGTGCATATCGAGTCGCAAGGTGACAAAACATACTATCATCGCACCGAGCGACTTAATCCTAGAAACCTAAAGAAGTCTTTTCATGGTGTGTACAGTGGGGTAGTGCAATTGCTGTCAGATCGGTTGTTTTTGATCGATTATGAAAGACAAACTCATGTGGAAATGACCCAGACGATTCTTTATCCTTCTTTTCAAAACCGTGTTGAACGATTAACAGGGTTGCGTTTAGGTGTGTCGGGAAGTGGTGAAAGAGCGCCATGCTGCGCACGTGTTGTGTACGAATATTTAGGCTTGAATATCAATAATAAGCGCGCTATGGCGCAATGTGGTCTGTACGATATAGACAGTGATCAAATAGATAAAGATATTTGCCAGTCAATCAGAAATGACATGAAAGAGGGTGACTGGCATTTTAGGGCGCGATTTTAGGCGTCTTTTGTTTCGCTTGTGTCAGGTGTTTCTGCAGCGGCCTCTGTGCTTGGGTTTGCCATGGCTTCTTCTTCCATTTTAGCGCGTTCTGCTTTGGAAATGTACTTAGGCTTGGCTTTTTTGGGGTTGGCTTTCAAATTGGCTTGTTTAATGCGTTTGGTAAGAATGTCTTTGATTTTTTTACGGCGGTTCATATTTTGTTCCTAAAATGACGCGGTTGTCTGATTTAATAACCCAAGAATGACATTCAAGGAACGAAAAAAAAGCCCTGATCAGTGATCAGGGCTTTTTATGTTGGTACCAGTAGGCGGACTCGAACCGCCACACCCGAAGGCAACGGATTTTGAATCCGTCGTGTCTACCAATTCCACCATACTGGCCTTGAAAAAGGTGAGGCGTATTCTAGGGTATTTAAAAGATAAGTCAACGCCTCTTGGTGTTATTTTTTATCTTTTTAACATCTGTTCGCTTGGAAGTACCTTTTTGGGTGGATTTTCGCTAGAATACTGGGTCGTTTTTCCTAGGTAGCTTTCTTTTCATGCTCGTTTCCGATTATCACTTTGATTTACCCGATTCTTTAATCGCTCATTATCCGACGCCAGACAGAACGGCAAGCCGCTTGTTGCATCTGGATGGGCCAAGTGGTGCAGTAGTGCATCGTCAGTTTCCTGCTGTGTTGGATTTGGTTCAGCCTGGCGATTTGATGGTGTTCAACAATACCCGAGTGATCCCTGCGCGAATGTTTGGGCAGAAGGAATCTGGCGGTAAAGTTGAGATATTGGTTGAGCGTATTATTAATACCAATGAAGCACTGGCTCATGTTCGTGCCAGTAAGTCACCAAAAGAAAACAGTAAATTGATTTTAGGGCAAGATAAAGGGGAGCATATTGAAGCGACTATGATTGGTCGTTCCGGTGCTTTATTCCATCTTGTTTTTAATGAATCTGTTTTGGAGGTGTTGACGCGGGCGGGTCACATGCCGTTGCCACCTTACATCGAACGTCCTGATGAAGACAGTGATCAGGAACGCTATCAAACCGTTTATAATCAAAAGCCTGGAGCGGTTGCCGCTCCAACGGCTGGGCTGCATTTCGATGAGGCTTTGCTGGAAAAACTAACCGCAGAAGGCGTGGAGATTGCGTTTGTTACCCTACATGTGGGGGCAGGAACCTTTCAGCCGATGAAGGTTGAAAATGTGAAAGATCACATCATGCACGCAGAGTACGTGGAAGTTGAGCCGAGTGTCGTCGCGCAAGTGAAAGCCACAAAAGCCCGTGGTGGTCGCGTTATTGCGGTTGGCACCACGAGTGTTCGTAGTCTTGAGTCGGCCAGTCAAGGTGGCGAAATCGCGCCAATGCAAGACGATACTAGTATTTTTATTTATCCGGGTTACGAATTTAAAACCGTAGATGCGTTGGTAACGAACTTTCATTTACCAGAATCCACGTTAATTATGCTGATCAGTGCCTTTGCAGGGTATGATCATGTGATGGCCGCATACAAAGAGGCTGTCGCCCAACAATATCGATTTTTCAGTTATGGTGATGCCATGTTTATTACACGTAATCCGCAGGCTAAAGGCCCGCAAGGTGAGGAATAAGACGAATGTCTGATAAGCGCCCAGAATGTTTTATGGATTTTGAACTTCACACGACGTCAGGGAAGGCGCGTCGTGCAACTTTGACGTTTCCCCGTGGTAAAGTTGAAACACCCGCTTTTATGCCGGTTGGTACCTACGGTACAGTGAAAGGAATGTTGACGAAAGATATCGAAGAAATTGGTGCGGATATCATTTTGGGCAATACTTTTCATCTTTGGTTGCGTCCGGGAACGGACGTGGTAAAGGCGCATGGAGATTTGCATGATTTCACTCAATGGAAAAAACCGATTTTAACGGATTCGGGTGGTTTTCAAGTGTTTTCACTTGGTGAAATGCGCAAAATCACGGAAGAGGGAGTGAGTTTTCGTTCTCCTATCAATGGCTCTAAGGTGTTTTTAAGTCCTGAAATTTCCATGCAAGTTCAGCGCGATCTAGGCTCTGATATTGTGATGATTTTTGACGAATGCACGCCTTATCCAGCGACTCCTGATGTGGCCGGTAAGTCTATGCGCATGAGCCTGCGTTGGGCACAGCGTTCGAAAGATGAGCATGGCGATAGCCCATCGGCGTTATTTGGTATTATCCAAGGCAGTATGTACGAAAACCTTCGAGACGAGTCTTTAGAAGGGTTGGTGAATATCGGTTTTGATGGGTATGCCATTGGCGGTTTGTCAGTGGGTGAGCCGAAAGACGAAATGATGAAAGTCTTAGACCACATTACCCCTAAAATGCCAGCGGACAAACCACGTTATTTGATGGGCGTGGGTAAGCCAGAGGATTTGGTGGAGGGTGTTCGTCGCGGTGTTGATATGTTTGACTGTGTGATGCCAACACGTAATGCCCGTAATGGCCATTTGTTTACTTCCGATGGCGTTGTGCGCATCCGAAACTCGCAATATCGTCATGATGTGGGGCCACTTGATAAAGAATGTGATTGTTACACTTGTAAAAACTTTTCTCGGTCTTATTTACATCATCTAGATAAGTGTCAAGAAATGGTAGGGGCGCAATTAAATACGATTCATAACCTACGATATTACCAAACACTCATGGCGGGATTGCGTCAGGCGCTCGATGAAGGTAGATTTGACGCCTTTGTTGATGAGTTTTATGCAAAGCGTGGCTTAGAAACGCCAGCTTTGAGTGAATAATAAACAAAATTATGTCAATTGCTTTACGCAAGAAATGACAACAGTTTCATAAACCATTGGAGAGTTAACACCATGATCGCATTGATCTCACCAGCTTACGCTGAAGGCGGCGCACCAGCAGATGCAGGTATTTTTAACCTAGTACTTCTTGCGGGCTTCGTTGTCATTTTTTACTTCCTTATGTGGCGCCCACAAGCGAAACGTGCAAAAGAGCATAAAAACTTGATTGCATCGCTAGCGAAAGGTACTGAGGTAGTAACTGGCGGTGGTGTATTAGGTAAAGTGTCTAAAGTAGACGATAACTATGTAGTACTTGAAGTGTCTGAAGGCATTGAAATGAAATTTCAAAAGTCTTCTGTTGCTGCAGTATTGCCAAAAGGAACGTTGAAGTCTATTTAACCTTCCTGGAAAAGCGCCTAGTGTAGGCGCTTTTCTTTTTCCGATTTATTAAATTTTGAGATGTTTGCACTGTGTTGCGAATAACAGTCTCATTTTAGGTGTAAAGGATTTTTCATGCTTAACAAGTACCCCTTGTGGAAGTATTTGCTAATTCTTCTTGTTTTGGCTTTGGGGCTACTCTATGCCTTCCCAAACCTTTATCCGGATGATCCAGCGCTACAACTATCTACCCAAAAAGCAACGGCGGTTGTTGATGAGCAAGCTTTGCTAAGAGCAAAAAATGCGCTTGCTACTGCGAATATAGAATTGAAAGAAGCAGAGCTTACCTCTGCTGGCGGTACCTTGCGCTTTAATAGCGGTGAGGACCAACTGGCTGCTAAGCCTATTGTGGCGGCAGCTTTGGGTGATGACTTTGTAACCGCGCTTAACCTAGTTCCTACAACACCTGAGTGGTTGTCTTCATTGGGTGCTGGGCCTGCTAAATTGGGGCTTGATTTGCGTGGCGGTGTGCATTTTCTATTAGAAGTGGATACTCCAGCGGCGCTTAAGCAACGACTTGAAGTAAGCGCAAGTGAGATGAAGGCAATACTGCGCAAGGATCGTGTGCGTTATCGTAGTGTGGATATAGAAGATGGCGTTCTATCTGTGCGTTTCTTGCAGTCGGGTGATTTATCGTCCGCTGAAGCGCTGCTGAAAGGTGAGTTTCCTGAATATCGTTATGCGACTCGTCAAGAAGCGGGTGAGTTTTATTTGGATGTGACTTTTACGGAAGCGGCTAAGAAGGAAATTGAAGCCTATGCTTTGCAGCAGAACTTAACAACGCTGCGAAACCGTGTTAACGAACTGGGTGTGGCTGAGCCGCTTGTTCAGCGTCAAGGCAGTAACCGTATCGTTGTTGAATTGCCAGGTGTGCAAGATACCGCTGCGGCAAAACGTATTATTGGTGCAACGGCGAACTTAGAGTTTCATCTGGAAGCGGGCTTGGAAGACAATGGCGCTGACATAGAAACCTTGACCTTCCGTGATGGCAGTGGGCGTACGGCACGTTTAGAGCGCGACATTATTATTACGGGTGACAGCGTTTCTGATGCTAGCTCATCGTTTGATGAGAATGGTCGTCCGCAAGTGAATATTAGCTTGGACGGCAAAGGCGGCAGACAGATGAGTAAAGTAACTCGTTCTGCGGTTGGTCGAAACATGGCCGTTGTGTTCATTGAGCATAAGTCTCGTAGTCGTTTTGTTGAGACAGACGGCAAGATGGAAGAAGTGCGAAGAAGTTATAGTGAGAAAGGCATTATTTCTTTGGCAACGATTCAAACCACTTTGGGGAATTCTTTCCGTATTACCGGATTGGACAGCCCTCGTGAGTCTTCTGAACTTGCTTTGTTGCTTCGTGCTGGTGCCTTAGCAGCGCCTATCTATTTTGTTGAAGAGCGTACCATAGGCCCGAGTTTGGGTGCTGAAAACATTAAGTTGGGCATCAACTCTGCGCAAATCGGTTTGCTGGTTGTTATGTTGTTCATGCTGATTTACTACAAGGTATTTGGTATTTTTGCCAATGTGTCTTTGGCGTTGAACATTATTCTTTTGATGGCTTGTATGTCTATCTTAGGGGCCACCCTCACTTTGCCGGGTATTGCTGGTATTGTGTTGACGATGGGGATGGCGGTGGATGCAAACGTGTTGATTTTCTCAAGGATTAGAGAGGAGTTGGCGAGTGGTATGCCAAGTCAACAGGCCATACATTCTGGCTTTAATCGTGCATTTACGACGATTCTTGATGCGAATATCACAACCTTGCTTGTGGCTGTTATTTTGTTTGCGGTAGGCACTGGACCTGTTAAAGGTTTTGCTGTGACTTTGTCGTTGGGTATTCTTACTTCGATGTTTACGGCAATTGTCGTCACTCGTGCGCAGGTTAACCTTGTGTATGGTGGTCGTAAAAACAAGAAATTGTATATTTAGGAGAGCGCCATGAAAGTGACAAATATTCCATTTATGGCAATGCGTAAAATCGTAGCTGCTTTTTCGGTTGCGCTGATCCTGATTTCTCTTGGTTCTTTGGCGACAAAAGGCTTGCAGTTTGGTCTCGATTTTACGGGCGGTACTTTGATTGAGGTAGCTTATAAAGAAGCGCCAAAATTAGACGATGTTCGTGAGCTGCTTGGACAAAATGGCTACAGCGATGTTGTAGTACAGAATTTTGGTTCTACGACTGATGTTGTGGTGCGTATGGCGAATGCCTACACCCCGACTTTAGGGGATGAAGTACTATCAACGCTGCAAAACCACGGATCAAATGAGGTGACGCTGCAGCGTTCAGAGTTTGTTGGTGCTCAAGTAGGTGAAGAGTTGCGTGAGCAGGGTGGCTTGGGCATGTTACTTGCCTTGGCAATCGTGATGATTTACGTGGCAGTGCGTTTCCAATTCAAATTTTCTCTCGCTTCTGTGATTGCATTGATACACGACGTTATCATCACCTTAGGTTTCTTTTCTCTGTTTGAGGTGGAATTTGATTTAACTGTACTGGCGGCTTTGTTGGCTGTGGTGGGTTATTCACTTAATGATACGATTGTTGTGTGTGATAGGATTCGTGAAAATTTCCGTATTATGCGCGACACTACGCCATATGATTTGGTCAATGATTCGATTAACCAGACGCTAGATCGTACCTTGATTACTTCGATGACTACCTTGTTTGTTTTAGTAGTGTTGTTTTTCTTGGGTGGTGAAGCGATTCATAATTTCTCCATGGCGTTATTGGTCGGTATTATCATTGGTACTTACTCTTCTATTTTCGTGGCGGCAAATTTGTTGTTGGCGATGGATGTGAAGAGAGAAGACTTGATTCCTGCACCGAAAGAAGAATTAGAAGACGATCTACCTTAGCGTATTTTGTTGTCTGGTACTGTCAAAAAAGCCTGCTTCATGCAGGCTTTTTTGTAGACTTTCTTGGTCAATGTGGTTTTATTGAGCAGACTGAAGTTGTGATCATTGGTTCTGTCCTGGTCATTTATGTGTTTTAAGTTGGGGTGAATTTTTCAATATGCGTTTTTGGCTGTTTGGTTCGTTGCTCATGTTTATGAGTGTTCAGGCTAAGGCTTTGGATTTTGCGGCTATGGATAAAACCGCTCAGGGCTTTTCGAACATTAAGACAATCCACATTGCCCATAATGGGCAAGTAGTTTGGGCAAAAGCCTATAATAAAGCCGATATTAACGCGGTGGCGAATATTAAGTCAGCGTCGAAGTCGCTGATGTCTGCCATTGTTGGTATGACAATTGATCGCGGCGTCATAGAGGGAGTTGATCAGCCTATCGTGTCCTTGCTGTCTAAGCAATTGCCCAATAACCCAGATCCGCGTTTAAAGGATATTACGGTAGGGCACTTGCTGTCGATGCAGGCGGGCTTGGAGCGAACCTCAGGGCGTAATTATGGCCGTTGGGTGGTGAGTGATGACTGGGTAAAGACGGCTTTATCTTGGCCTTTTGTTGATGCTGTCGGTGGCGATATGCAGTATTCAACGGGCAATACGCATTTGTTATCCGCTATTGTTATGCAGCAAAGTGGCCAGCATACTTATCTTTTGGCTAACCAGTGGTTGCAAGGTTCCGGTGTTTCGATACAAAGTTGGGAGATGAGTCCAAAAGGGATTCCAATGGGGGGCAACCAGGTGGGCATGACTCCTGCTTCGTTGTTGGCGTTTGGTGAGTTGTATCGACGCGGTGGTGTGACTGAGTCGGGTAAGCGTTTGCTCTCTAAAGAATGGATCACGCAGAGTTGGACACCAAGAACGCAGTCTCGCTTTCATGAAGGTGAGTACGGTTATGGTTGGTTTATTCAAACTTTTGCTGGCGTACAAGGTTATTACGGGTGGGGTTATGGTGGGCAGATGATTTACGTATTGCCCGAATTGGCGTTGACTGTTGCGATCACGTCAGAGGAGACATTGCCTTCTGGTCGTACGGGTTATCGAGACAGTTTGCATGACATGTTAAGTAACGATATTGTGCCTGTTATCAGTGCGGCCCAATGATAGAAATGGATAGAAATGGATAGAAATAGATAGAAATAACAAAGCCTGCTCAGAGCAGGCTTTGTTATTGATTTTGGGTGGGGTTATTGCTTGATAACTTGACCGAACTGCATGCCCATTTTGGTTGGGGTTTCTGCTTGTAGGGATTCTTCCCAATTGATGGCGTTTTTACCAAACAATACAATGGCAGTGGATCCTAGTTTGAATCGACCCATTTCTTCGCCTTTGTTAATGTTTATTTTGCTGAGTTGATCGTAGTCCCAAGTGACGACATTTTTATTAAATGGTGTTACTTGTCCTGCCCATACGGTTTCAATGCTGGCGACAATCATAGCGCCAACCAGTATCACCGCCATTGGACCTGCCTCTGTATCGAATAAGCAAACCGTTCGTTCGTTGCGAGCAAAAACGTTAGGGATTTGCTCTGCGGTTACCTTGTTTACTGAAAATAGTTTGCCCGGAATATGGATCATTTTGGTGAGTTTGCCAGTGAGTGGCATGTGCACACGATGATAGTCCTTGGGTGATAGATAAACGGTTGCAAAAGAGCCGCCTAAAAACTGATTGGATAGCGATGCGTCACCTCCTAGTAGGCTGGTTAGGCTGTAATAATGGCCTTTGGCTTGGAACAGTGTGCCGTGTTCTATTTTGCCGAGTTGGCTAATGGCGCCATCTGCTGGACAGGCGATGCTGTTTTCTTCGTTACAGATAGGGCGTAGTTCGGGGCGAATGGCACGAGTGAAAAAATCATTAAAATTTCGGTAAGACAGTGGATCGCTGTTTACCGCTTCGCTCATGTCAACTTGGTATTTTTTTACAAACTGGCTGATGAAGGTATTTTTTACCCAAGTATTTTCACACTCGGCTATCTTGCCGATAACACGTGATAGGGTTTTTTGTGGAGTGATGTGTTGTGCAAATGCAAAAAGTTGATCTTTAGTCACGTTATTTGTCCTAGTAGGTGAGTTTATAAGGTGGAGTGGCTGATTATAGAAACGATCTGCTTAAGCGTTTTATAATCGTTCTCACTGAATTTTTTACGTGTTTCTAGCCAAAATATGACCATTTCATGTGCTGATGTTGGTGTTGAGGCAAGCATAAGATGGCTGTTTTTATCAATAATTTGGTCTGATGTGTGTGGTAACTCAGTTAATATTTTGTCAAGTTTCTCCCCATTTAGATGGCTAGCCGATCTTTTCTGCGCCAGCTTTTTGAAGACGTTTGAGGGGGCATTCCACTTTATCGCTTTGATGGCGTCTATATTGTAGCCGGACTGATAAAGCGGCGATACTTTATTGTCAGAATGTCTAAATAAGATACAGTGCTGGGTGTTAGGGATGGTCTTTAAGATCGTTTTTAGTGCCAGGTTTGCCCTTTGCTTAGTCCCCATATTCTTTGTTTTGCTCACTGCTTTTTTGAGTTCAGCAAGAGGCGATAGCGGGCTGTGTTTCTTGGTGGTTGGCCCTGTCTTATTTGTATAAAGCATGGGGTCAAGCAGCTGTTGAGCGAGTGATATTTTCCCTCCCTTGTTAAAAAGTTTGGCTGCTTCCGTGCTTGCTAAATGCGCCGTTTGAATGATTTCACCCACGCGCCGATGCATAATGGTTGCCACAACGCGGTAGTAAAAAGGCAGATTTTTGGAATCCCATCCCATGCGATTCGCTTCATGGGCTACTTTGTTGGCGCAGTATGAAAAAATTAACGGATTGTTAATTAAAATAGTCAGTCTTTTGTCTTCGGCAAAACCGGGCAGCTCATCTGGGTGATGCGCTAAGTGAGCGAGTGTTTGTAGCTCTTTAGCATTGGGTATGTGCTTGGTTAAAAACGATTCAATTACTTTGCTTGGGGTGTGCCAATGCGTGCAGAGGTGCACTGTGAGCTCATCAATGCGACACCCTAAGGTATTAAGTTCGGCCTGACTGGCTTTTTGCCCTTGTTTAATTTTTTGTTCAATGATTGTCATGGTCGGGTAGGCATAAAACCATAATAGCCATCTGGCCGCGTCGCGAAATAGTGTGATCCAAAAAATATCGTCTTCGTGGCTGCTGAGTTTTTCTATTGCCCAGCGGCGAGCCATCGTAGCGGCTTCGTAGCTGATTTGTATTTCGCTTAAAAAGGCGATTAATGGCGCGGATTTTTCTTTTGTACTAAGCGTGTAAGGAGCAAATTGAGGAATGAGTTTTTCGATGCGGTTCATTCCCACCATGGCGGCAGCATGAAAAGGTGTTTTTATTTCACTATTTTTATTTGGTACGATGCGATTTGCTTCATTGAGAATGGCAAATGCCAGTAATGGATCGGCTGCTATGTTGGCTTGTATGCCATCAAGCGTATCTTCTGTTCGTTTTATTTGAGTCTTAAGGCGAGTAAGATTGACTGCTTGAACAGGAAACTTTTTGCTTTTCAGAAAATGTAGCCATTCATTTAGGCCAGAAGGTGACTTGTCTATCATAGCTGGTTACATTAGTGGCTCTTGTTGATGTGTGTTTAACGCGCTCTTATGTTTTTGATCTCATTAATCATACTGTATATTGAGGTGAGAGAATACTTTGTCGGTATTAAGGAATAAAATATGTTTGCATTAGCTGGCGTGTTGGTGGTGATTGTTAGTGTGGTGTCTGGCTATTTGGCATCTCATGGAAGAATGCTGGCTTTGTGGCAGCCTTTTGAGGTGATTATAATTTGTGGTGCTGCATTGGGTGCTTTTATGGTGGCTAACCCATTTATTGTGCAGAAAAAAGTATTGACCATGTTGCCTCAGGTGTTTTCAGGCAGTCGGCATAACAAGCGATTCTATACGCAGTTGCTGGGGTTGATGTATTGTCTGTTTCAGAAAAGTCGCCAGAATGGCTTTTTGGCAATTGAAGAAGACATTGAGTCACCTTTTACGAGTGAGCTGTTTAATCGCTTTCCAGACGTCATTCGCGATCATGAGGTGGTGAATTTTTTAACGGACAACTACCGTATCTTTACATTAACCGGTTTGCCTGCTTATGAGATCGAGGCCATCATGGATAATGAAATAGAGCAAATTCAAGAGGAATTAGTGGCCCCCAGTCATGCCTTAACTCGGGTGGCAGAAGCGTTGCCAGGATTTGGTATTGTGGCAGCGGTATTGGGTATTGTTATCACAATGGGGTCGATTGGTGGCCCGATTGAAGAGATTGGTGCGCATGTGGCGGCGGCTTTAGTTGGCACTTTTTTGGGTATCTTCTTTGGTTATGGTTTTGTCGGGCCGGCTGCCTCTCATTTAGAAAGTCTGGGTACGCACGAATTAAAAGCGTATTTGTGTGTTAAAGCCTGTCTTAACTCCATCGTATCAGGTTATGCGCCACCAGTGGCAGTAGAGACGGGGCGGAAGTTGTTGCCTCCTGAAATGCGTCCTAGTTTTATTGAGCTAGCCGATGATCTTAAGCAGTACCGTTAATTTGGACGTCATGGCAGA
The DNA here is from genome assembly GCF_003259175.1 of Marinomonas shanghaiensis. Taxonomy (GTDB): domain Bacteria; phylum Pseudomonadota; class Gammaproteobacteria; order Pseudomonadales; family Marinomonadaceae; genus Marinomonas; species Marinomonas shanghaiensis. Next base: position 214,539 of record NZ_QGOK01000003.1, read on the forward strand.
TAAGGAGCATATTGAATGGCCTTAGGTTCTAACGGTTTGGTGATTCGTCGAGTTAAAAAAATTAAAAAGGGCGGCCATCACAGTGGTGCATGGAAGATTGCTTTAGCCGATTTTGCTTTGGCAATGATGGCGCTTTTTTTGGTGTTGTGGATATTGAGTGTCGCCTCGCCTGAGGAGTTGGCAAGTATTGAGGGGTATTTTCAAGATCCTACGGGAGCATCTACAGCGGGTTTTAGTGCAAATCCAATAGACTTAGGTGGTAGTCCAGCCAAGAGTCCTGAGAAGAAGCTGGATCTGCAGCAGCCTGAGGCTGGCAGTGTCGATGTGCCAACGAGAGACACGCAAATGGGCAATGGTCCAGATTCTGCTGAGTCCAATAGTCTTAATAATATGGTGCAAGAAGAGTTGAGTAAGATGAATGTTTTGCTTTCTCAGCAGCAAAACATGCGCATTGAAATTACTCCGCTGGGGGTGCGAATTACTTTGCTGGATGATCCAAATAAGCCAATGTTTGAGCGCGGTAGTGCTCGCATGATGCCTGACATAGAAAATACGTTGCTCACAATGGCGCCGATTTTTAATAAAATCACCAACCCAATCGTGATTACGGGACATACTGACTCTTCTAAGTTTAGTGGGAGTGGTGGTTTGGATAACTGGGATTTGTCGGCGATGCGGGCGAATGCGGCGCGTCATATCCTTGAGGAGGGCGGTGTAGAGGATAAACGTATTGCTCAGGTGATTGGTTTGTCTGATACCATACCTTACAATCGATTTGAGACAGACAGTGCTGAAAATCGACGTATTAGCATTACGTTATTAACGGATGATGCGTACAAAAAATTGCTGGATCAGAATCGCCGCAACTACGGTAACCCTGTCCAGCAATCGGATTTGAATATCACGCCTGAAACGGTGTTTTAGAAGGCTTGATTTTCCCGAATAGACTGCTTAATTCGTAGGAAGCTCTGGAAGCGGTGTTCGGTAATTTGACCTTTTTCTAGAGCGGCGAGAATGGCGCATCCGGGCTCTTTTTCATGGGCGCAATCACGGAATCGGCAATAACCTATATGCGGCCGGAATTCGATAAAGCCATTCAATAGTTCGTCTTCCGAAATGTGCCATAAACCAAACTCTCGAATGCCTGGTGAGTCAATTAAGTCACCACCTTTTGGCATGTGGAACAGTCTGGCTGTGGTGGTGGTGTGTACGCCTTTTTTGCGTTTTTGAGACAGCTCTCCCACGCTAATGTCAATGCCAGGAAGCAATGTGCCGATAAGCGACGATTTGCCAACGCCAGATTGTCCAACAAAGACGCTGGTCTTATCTTGCAGGAAGTTATAAAGCGCTTCCATGCCAGCTTGATTCTTGATAGAGGTTCTGATGATCTTGTAATTAAGATCTTCATAGGTTTTTATCAATGTGTCTAATTCTTCTTGGTTGCTGTCGTCGATCAAGTCGCACTTGTTGAGCAAAATAACCGGCGGTATGCCAACGGTTTCAGCGGCCACTAAGTAGCGGTCAATTAAGTTGGCGTGTGCAACAGGTTCAGCAGCAATAACGACGATGATGTGGTCTATGTTGGCTGCGACGGGTTTTATTCTACCGTGCATGTCTGGGCGTGACAGCGATGTATTTCTTGGTGTGGTCGCGACGACCACGCCACCTTCATTTTGTTTAGGGCGCCAGATGACCTTGTCGCCAGTAACCAATTGGCCTAAGTTAGCACGTAAATTACAACGCGTAGAGACGCCAATAAAAGGTTCTTGGGTGCCTTCCACTTCCACTTGCGTGCCAAAGTGCGAGATGATGATGCCTTCTGTCTCTGGGCCGAGGTCAGATGATTGTAAAAGTTCTTCGGCGATATCCCCTCGTTTCTGAGTGCGTTCAACGCGCTCTTTATGAATTCTTTCGATTCGCCACGTTTGTTGTTTAGTAAGTTTTCGCTTCGACATTAGATTCGTCTGGTCATAAAGTAAGGCGCATAGAGTATAATGCTTGGCATTGATAATAAAGGACTTGGAAGATTATGAGCTTAAATGAAGAGAATTTAGTGTGGATCGATCTTGAAATGACGGGATTGGACCCAGAAACCGATACCATTATTGAAATTGCGACGGTGGTAACAGACAAATATTTGAATGTGTTGGCTAAAGGGCCGAATCTTGCGGTTCATCAAGACAAGGCGGTAATGGATGCGATGGATGAATGGTGTACGAAGCATCATGGGGATTCGGGATTAACGGCAAGGGTATTGTCCTCAACGATTAGTATGGAACAAGCTGAGGAGGAGACCATCAAGTTTTTAGCCAATTATGTTCCGGCTGGTAAATCGCCAATCTGTGGTAATAGTGTTGGGCAAGATCGTCGTTTTTTATATCGCTACATGCCTAAGTTAGAAGCGTTTTTCCATTACCGTTATTTGGATGTGAGTACAGTTAAAGAGCTGGCGAAGCGCTGGAAGCCAGAGGCGTTAGAAGGTTTTTCTAAATCGGGTTCGCATTTGGCTTTGGACGATATTTTAGAGTCTATTGGTGAATTGAAACATTATCGTAAAACCATGTTTGGTTTGGATGATTAAGGCGTCAACCTTTTGAATTGAGCGTTAGCCTCTAAATAAGTTAGTGGGCGGTTGTCCGCTAACTTATTTCACTCACTTTGTCCGCTAACTTAGTGCGGAAGTACCATCCCATATTAGTTTTAATCCTGTTAAAAAAAGACAGCTATACATGGCTTTAAAAAACCATTCTGTGGATATTTTATAGTGTAACCATGCGCCAAGTTGTACCCCAAGAAAAGCGATGGGCGTAAAGCTAAGCGACAATAGTATATTGTCGGTGTTGAGTTGCCCTAGCATGCCATAAGGGATCAATTTAACGTAATTGATGGCGGTGAAAATCACCGCTGCGGTGGCCACGTATTGGGTTTTATCAAGATTGGTTCTAAGTAAATATACACTCATTGGTGGTCCGCCAGCATGGGCGATAAAGCTGGTAAACCCACCTAGGCAACACCACAGTCTGCCAACTATAGCGCTAAGCGGTTTTCGTGTGGTGCGGGTGTTTTTTCTTGGCCATGAGTTGAGTGTAAATCCCACCGCTATAATGCCGACCATGATTTTTAGCCATTCAATTGAGAACCATGACGCTGTTAAGCCGCCAATAATAACGCCAACGATCGCGGCGGGAATGCATTTGAGTAGTTGCTCTGTGTTCCATTTCCGCCAAAATTTTTGCACGGTAAATATATCCATGATGCAGAGAATGGGTAGCATGATGGCAGCCGCTAGGGTGGGGGAGGTTTGTAAGGATATGAGTGGTACGGCGAGAATGCCAAATGCGCCAGAAAATCCCCCTTTCGAAATGCCAGTGATAAAAACAGCAATACCAATCAGTGAGATGAGAAACCAATCCATAGATAGGTGTCCTTAATGTGCGGTGTTGTTTGTGGTTGAGGCTCTCTAACATACTAATTATGCGCCATTGATGCTTGTTTCAAAAGACTTGTGTATTAGAATTGCGGTTATTGTTCTAGGTTGCGTATATTTTTCTGTGAGAAGGGTTGGTGTTGATGCGAATAGAAAAAGAAATTTATGGTGAAGAGGCCATGGAAAACTTGGGAGAAACTCTATCTAAGGCGCTGAAAGGTGGCGGAGTTGTTTATTTAGAGGGTGATCTGGGGATGGGCAAAACCACGTTGGTAAGGGGGATGTTGCGCGGTTTGGGGTATCAAGGCCCAGTTAAGAGTCCCACTTATACGATTGTTGAGCCATATGAATTTGCTGGTTTAGAGGCTTACCATTTTGATCTTTATCGGGTTGGAAATGCCGAAGAGCTTGAGTTTATGGGGATCCGTGACTATTTCACGGTAGGCAGTCTGTGTCTGATTGAATGGGCTGAAATGGGACGTGGTGTTCTCCCTGAGGCGGATTTGGTGATTTCGTTGCAATTGATACGACAAGGGCGTCATGTTTCTTTTATTGCGCAATCAGAAAAGGGTAATGTGGCGTTAAATGTTCTAGGAGAGGCTATAACTTCTTGATGTATAGATGTCTTTACTATTCGTAAGATTGAGATCCGCTTAATCAGCGGTTATAGTGTGTCAGATATACTAGCTAGCTGTCTGATATGCATACTAAATTTCAAACTTGTCTTTTTGTTTTTATTAATTTGATCCTGTCTGTCGCATGTTTAAATGTGTTTGCGGCAGAAGTTAGAGATATTCGTGTTGCCCAGCAAGAAGGGGTGACACGTTTGGTTTTTGAGCTTTCTGCGCTTTCTGAGCATCGGATTTTTCCGCTCTCAAATCCTGAGAGAATTGTCTTGGACGTCAGTGGCGTCAATCTACAAGCATCGGTGGTGGATGGGTTGTCTGCTCTGTCGTCCGATGTGTTGATGCGTGTCCGCTATGCTAAACGTAATGATGGCGTGCGTTTTGTGCTTGATTTGGCGCAAGCAGCTAAGGCCAAGAGTACGGTGTTGGCGGCAAATGGTACGTATGGCCCGCGCATACTGGTTGAGCTTGAGTACGGTGTTCAAAAACCTGCCACTGTCGTCAAAAGCGTGGCAAACTTGTCAAAAGAGAAGCGCGATATCGTGATTGCGATTGATCCGGGCCATGGCGGCAAGGATCCTGGTGCTTTGGGGCAACATAATGTGCGTGAAAAAGACATCGTGCTGTCTATCGGTAAAGAGTTGGCAAGTCGAATTAACGCTGTAGATGGTTTTAAGGCGGTGTTGACACGATCTACAGATACGTATCTTCAGCTGCGTGATCGTTCTCGGGTGGCGCGTGAGGCCAATGCGGATCTCTTAATTTCCATACATGCCGATGCCTTTACCAAGGCGAGTGCTCGTGGCGCTTCGGTGTGGGCGCTATCATTGAGCGGTAAAACTTCTGAAATGGGTCGCTGGTTGGCTCAGCAAGAAAATTCTGCTGACTTGGTGGGCGGTATTTCACTGGATGATAAAGATCAGCTGCTGGCCGAGGTGCTGCTTGATATGTCCATGAACTCAACCATTCAAATGAGTTTGAATGTGGGGGACAGTGTTTTAGGCGAAATGAAAAATGTTGCTGTGTTGCATAAAGATAGTGTTCAGCAGGCGGGTTTTGTCGTTCTCAAATCGCCTGATATTCCATCTATCTTGATTGAAACTGGGTTTGTCTCCAACAGCACAGAAGCGAAAAATCTAGCCAGTAAGGCGTATCGAGTCAAGATTGCAGCCTCTATAGCCAAAGGTGTGATTGGGTATTTCACTAAAAATGCCCCTGATGGTTCCTTGGTGGCATGGAAACAAAACAAACATACCGAACGTGTTTATACGGTTGGTAAAGGGGATACCTTGTCTGAAATTGCACGACGTAATCAAGTTTCTTTACCGGTTCTGCGTCAAGCTAATAACCTTAGTAATGATGTTATTTGGGTTGGTCAGAAGCTTGTTATTCCTGCCGGATAACGCCATATTTAAACCCCTTCTACATGGAGGGGTGTCATTTTTTGAAGGTCGTTCATGCAAAGAATTAATCTTTTATCCCCACGTCTAGCTAACCAAATTGCTGCGGGAGAGGTGGTTGAACGACCCGCTTCCGTTGTAAAAGAGTTGCTTGAAAACAGTCTGGATGCCGGTGCCTCACAGCTTGATATCGATGTGGAGCAGGGTGGGGTTAGGTGCATAAAAATACGTGACAATGGCACTGGCATAATGAAAGACGATCTTTCGTTGGCTTTGAGTCGTCATGCGACAAGCAAAATTGTGACGTTGGATGATTTAGAGGCGGTAAAAACGCTCGGTTTTCGTGGCGAGGCCTTGGCTAGTATTAGTTCTGTGTCTCGAATGCATCTTACTTCCCGTGCTGAAAATGAACAAGAGGCTTGGCGTGTTGAAGCAGAGGGGAAAGACATGGCGGCGGCGGTGCGTCCTGCCTCCCATCCTCAGGGTACGACCATTGAAGTGCGAGATTTGTTTTTTAATACCCCTGCTCGACGTAAGTTTTTGCGCACTGAAAAAACAGAGTTTGTCCATTTGGAAGAGGTGGTGAAGCGACTGGCGCTGAGTCGTTACGAAACCGGTTTTCGTCTCAGTCACAATGGTAAGCAGGTTTACGATCTTAGGCCCGTCACCGATCAGCTCCACGCTGAACATAGATTAGCAACCTTGTTGGGGAAAAAGTTTATTGAAAACGCTTTAACCCTTGATGTTGAGGCGGCGGGGTTGCGTCTGTGGGGGTGGATAGGTCTGCCGACGTTTTCTCGCTCTCAGGCCGACCTGCAATATTTCTTTGTTAATGGTCGCGTGGTTAAAGACAAATTGGTTGCTCATGCTGTACGTCAAGCTTATCGAGATGTTTTGTATAATGGTCGGCATCCAACTTTTGTTCTGTATCTTGAGTTAGATCCCGCCACTGTGGACGTTAACGTGCACCCTACTAAGCATGAGGTGCGTTTTCGTGATGGGCGACTGGTGCATGATTTTCTGTTCAGTCGTATCCATAAGGCGATTGCCGATGTGCGGCCAGAGTCTGATGCTGCCCCGACGGGTATGAGTCAATCGGTGGGTGGTGAGGCGTTATCTCGTGCCGTGGATATTACTGAGCAATCTGCTCTGCCCTTGTCTAATCGGTCTGCGTCGTCTTCTATGGACTGGATGAGATCGACGTCTAGCTCTCCAGATGTCTCTGAGGTGCGTGGGCAGCTTGATGGGATGCGTCGTCTCTCTGGTTATGCCCAAGAATATGTCTCTTCCACTGAGATAGTGGATCCAGAGACTGGCGAAATCAGGGAAGTTCCACCGTTAAATAGCCTAGGAGAAAGTGAAGGCTCATTTGTGAGGTCAGAGTCGGATTATCAAACTGTGCCGCCATTAGGTTTTGCTGTCGCGCAATTGCATGGTGTTTATATTCTTTCTGAAAGTGAGCAAGGGCTTATTTTGGTGGATATGCATGCCGCCCATGAACGGATTGTTTATGAGCGCATGAAGACGGCTTTTTATCAAAAAAACATTGCCTCCCAGCCGCTATTGGTGCCTATTAATATTGCCGTATCGCAGAGTGAAGCGGATCTTGTTGAAGAAAGTGCTGATGTATTTAGTGCGTTTGGCTTTTGTGTTGAGCGGGCGGGATTGGAAAGTGTCATGGTGCGCGAAGTGCCTATTATACTGATTCGTGGCGATGTGGAAGGTTTGGTGCGTGATGTGATCAGTGATTTATCCGCGAATGGGGTCTCTGATTTGTTGGCGTCGCGGGCAAATGAATTAATGGCCTCAATGGCTTGTCATGGCGCGGTTCGAGCGAATCGTAAACTGACTGTTGCGGAGATGAATAGCCTTCTTCGTGATATGGAAGTGACAGAACGAAGTGGGCAGTGTAACCATGGTAGACCAACATGGGCGCATTTGAGCATGTCCGATTTAGATAAACTCTTTTTGAGAGGGCGTTGATATGGCAAAGCCACATGTAGTTTGTTTAATGGGGCCAACGGCTTCCGGTAAGACTGGGCTGGCTGTTGAGCTTGCGCAGCATCATGATTTTGAAATTATCAGTGTGGATTCGGCGCTTGTTTACAAGGGGATGGACATTGGAACGGCTAAGCCAGACGCTGATCTGTTGGCAAAAGCGCCGCACAGATTGATTGATATCATCGATCCGGTTGAGTCTTATTCGGCCGCAGATTTTGTCCTAGATGCCGTTGAGCACGCGCAAGATATTCTCTCAAAAGGGAAGGTTCCGCTGCTAGTAGGCGGAACCATGATGTATTTTAATGCGCTGCAAAAAGGATTGGCTGAAATGCCCAATGCAAATCCTGAATTGCGCGCTATTATTGAAGAGGAGGCGTCCATCAAAGGTTGGGCGTCGCTGCATGAGGAGCTGCAAAAGGTGGATCCTGAGGCGGCTCTGCGCATACATCCTAACGATCCGCAGCGTTTGCAAAGGGCGATCGAGGTGTTTCGTTTGACTGGCAAGTCTATGACTCAACTTTGGGCAGAGCAAGACTCCGTGTCGTTGCCGTTTGACATGATTAATTTGGCTGTGATGCCGAAAGAGCGGAGTGTTTTGCATCAGCGTATTGAACAGCGCTTTTACGACATGATGAGCCAAGGTTTTTTGGCGGAAGTGGAGAGCTTATATCGCCGAGGAGATTTGTCTATTGAGATGCCTTCTATGCGTTGTGTCGGTTATAGACAATTATGGCAATATTTAGACGGTGACGATTTGCTAGATGATGCTATCTTTAAAGGTATCGTTGCTTCTCGTCAGCTGGCAAAGAGACAGCTTACTTGGCTAAGGGGGTGGGAGGATTTGATGATTTTTGACAGTTTGTCAAAAGATCTTGTGCCTGATGCCTTGAATTACATCGAAAGCAGGATTATATAGGGGAAATAGATAAAAAATTGGTGTAGTATCTACGGTATTGTTTTATCAATATTTAATTTAATTTTTTGCGCTTAACTTAAGGAGATTCCAATGTCAAAAGGGCAATCATTACAAGACCCTTATCTAAATATTCTACGCAAAGAAAGAGTGCCAGTGTCTATCTTTCTTGTAAATGGAATTAAACTTCAAGGTCAAATCGAATCATTCGATCAGTTTGTGATTCTGTTGAAAAATACCGTTAGTCAGATGGTTTATAAACACGCCATTTCTACGGTAGTGCCTTCTCGTACTATCCGCGTCCCGTCTCCTGATCAGCCGGAAGATGCTGCTGAATAGTTTGTCTTTAATAGGGCAAGCAGAGGAATACCAGATTGTTTTTTGAACGTCCAGATAGTGGTGAAATAGCTGTATTGGTCCATATAGATTTTCGTGATCAAAGTGAATCTTATGGGCCTGAAGAGTTTGTTGAGCTTGCTATTTCGGCTGGCGCTGATCCTGTTGCGGTTGTAACGGGGTCTCGTCAGCGTCCTGATGCTAAGTACTTTATCGGTACTGGTAAGCTAGCTGAAATAAAAGACATTGTTGATCGTGAAGGGGCGCAAGTCGTTCTTTTCGATCATGCTTTGTCTCCTTCCCAAGAGCGCAATTTAGAAAGTGTTTTTCAATGTCGTGTGCTTGATCGTACAGGCTTAATCCTTGATATCTTTGCACAACGAGCACGTACTCATGAAGGTAAGTTGCAAGTTGAGTTGGCTCAGTTGCAGCATATGTCAACTCGTCTTATTCGAGGTTGGACGCACTTAGAACGCCAAAAAGGCGGGATAGGCATGCGTGGGCCAGGTGAGACTCAGCTTGAGACAGATCGTCGCTTGTTAAGAGAGCGTATCAAGTCTATTCAGAAAAGATTGGAAAAAGTGGAGTCACAGCGCGACCAGAGTCGTCGATCTCGTGACCGATCTGCTGTGCCTACTGTGTCATTAGTGGGTTATACAAACGCAGGTAAGTCGACTTTATTCAACCGAGCGACAGGGGCGGATGTGTACGCCGCAGATCAGCTGTTTGCAACATTGGATCCAACCTTGCGTCGCCTTGAGATGGAGCAAATTGGCTCTATTGTATTGGCGGATACCGTAGGTTTTATTCGACAGTTACCACACCGTTTGATTAAAGCATTTCAGGCGACTTTAAAAGAGTCGTCTGAGGCGGATCTACTTTTGCATGTGGTTGACGCTGCAGACATTTCTCGTGATGAGAATATGGCGCATGTTGATTCAGTATTAAAAGAAATTGGTGCCGATGAGGTGCCAATGTTGAAAGTATTTAACAAAATAGACGCTTTGGCTGATACGGAACCTCGTATCGATAGAGACGCTGACGGGAACCCTTTCCGAGTTTGGTTGTCTGCTCGTGATGGTCAAGGTGTTGATTTGCTTAAACAGGCCATCTCTGAGCTATTGGCGGAGGATGTTTTTAGTGAAACACTTTATTTGTCCAGTAAGTATGGGCGCATAAGGGCGATGCTGTTTGAGCATGGTGCTGTCAGATCGGAGCGTTTCGATGAAAGTGGTCGTTCTGTTCTTGATGTGAAGTTGCCTAAAAAAGACTATTTACAGATTTTGGCTCGTGCGGGAATGTCTGAAGATCAGATAGAGGTAGCGTGAGTTATACAGGGTTATCATTAAAATAAGTGGAGACGTAGTATGGCCTGGAATGAACCGGGTAATAACGACAATGACCCATGGAATCCAGATAAGAACCGTAATAATGGTGCTGGGCGCCCGGACGGAGGTCGTGAGAAAGACGCCGATAATGATCCTTGGGGTCGTAAACCAACTGGAGGCAAAGATCAAAGCCCTCCAGATTTGGATGAAGCATTCCGTAAGCTGATGGACATGTTGGGGGTTAAAAAATCCCGCAAGTCTGGTGGCCCTAACGGTGGTGATTCCGGCATGTCTGGCAAATTTGGCGGTAGTCTGATTGCGATTGTTCTGTTGGCTTTGCTTGCTTTGTGGGCGGCGACAGGGGTTTATCAGGTGGACCAACAGGAGCGAGGTGTTGTGCTTCGTTTGGGTAAATATCACTCTACTGTTATGCCGGGGTTACATTGGAATCCACCAATGATTGACTCAGTTAGTAAAGTGAATGTTACTAAAGTGCGTTCTCATGATCACAAGGCACTCATGCTGACAGTTGATGATGCTATTGTTGAAGTGGGTGTGTCTGTTCAGTATTCTGTTCAAGATCCTAAGGATTTCTTGATTAACGTGCGTAATCCTGAAGAATCTCTTGCTCAGATAACAGAAAGTGCGCTTCGCCATGTTGTTGGTAGTTCTGAAATGGATCAAATTCTTACTCAAGGCCGAGAGTTGTTGGCTGAAGAAGTGAAGGTGAGAATTCAAGATTACAGTACAGCGTACGGAACTGGTGTATTGATTTCGAAAGTGAACGTTGAGAATACTCAGGCGCCAACTCAGGTGCAGGAAGCGTTTGATGACGTTATCAAAGCCAAAGAAGATGAGTTGCGTGTACGAAATGAAGCTGAGTCTTATGCGAATGGTATCATTCCTGAAGCTCGTGGACGTGCGCAGCGTATTCGTGAAGAAGCTGAAGCTTACCGCTCTGAGATTGTTGCTCGGGCAAGTGGTCAGGCGGATCGTTTCGATCGTTTGTATCGTGAGTATACAAAAGCGCCAGACGTAACTCGTCGTCGTTTGTATATTGAAACGATGGAAACGGTCTACAAAGATGTGAATAAGGTTGTTGTTGATACTGAGGGTGGAAACAACATGATGTACTTGCCTTTGGATCAGCTGATGAAGCAGCGTGCTGAGTCATCTACTGGTACCGGTTCTATGAGCTCTGGAAATATTGGGGCGCTAACAGATCAAGTGCTTGATGAAATACGTAAGCGCCAAAGTGCAACTATTCGTAGAGAGGGCAGAAACTAATGAAAGGCTTTTCTTTTTCAGTTTTATTTGTTGTTCTTCTCGGTGTGTTAATTGCTTCTCAGACGCTTTTTGTCGTCAAAGAAACAGAGCGTGCGGTTGTGCTTAAGTTTGGTGAGATTGTTCGGGAAGATGTTCAGCCTGGCATTCACTTTAAACTGCCGATTATGAATGAAGTTAAGAAGTTTGATGCACGAATTCTAACGATGGACTCGCGTCCTCAGCGTTATTTAACGCTAGAGAAGAAAGCGGTTATCGTGGATTCTTATGTTAAATGGAAAATCGATTCTGTCGCTAAGTTTTATCAGGCCACATCGGGTGATGAGTTTGTTGCGAACCGAGTTTTGTCTTCCCGTGTTGATACAGGGTTGCGTAATAAGTTCGGTGAACGAACCATGCATGAGGTGGTTTCTGGTCAGCGAGATCAGTTGATGACCGAGTTGCGTGACGATTTAAATCGTGTGGCTCAGAATGAGTTAGGTATTTCTATCGTTGATATCCGTGTTAAGCGAATCGACCTACCGCCTGATGTGAGTGAGTCTGTTTATCAGCGTATGAGAACGGAGCGTGAGCGTGAAGCTCGTGAGCATAGATCGAAAGGTTTGGAGCTTGCGGAAGGTATACGTGCTGATGCAGATCGTCAGCAGGTTGTTCTTGAAGCAGAAGCGCAGCGTGACGCTGAAATGATACGTGGTGATGGCGATGCTAAAGCGGCGGCTATTTATTCTAAAGTCTATACGCAGGACCCAGAATTCTATGAATTTTATCGTAGTCTTCAGGCTTACCGCGAAAGCTTTAATGGCAGCAGTGATCTGTTTGTACTTGAACCAGACAGTGAATTCTTCAAGTATTTGAATAGTTCAGTTCGTGGCGGTACGAAATAGCGTCCATATTCGTCAATAATCGTTCGTGAAGCCTATTTGTTAAAATGGGAAACATGATACTATTACACAAACCGGGCCCAGCCCGGTTTTTTAATGGTCAAAATAAAGAGAATCTATGCAGGAATTGTTGCAGTCGCTGCTGGTTGGCGTCAGCCTTTTATTGATCGCCGAGGGTGTTTTGCCTTTTCTGGCTCCAAATGTGTGGAGGGAAATAATGGTAAAAGCCATCGCGAGCTCAGATTTGAATTTGCGCATTCTGGGGGCGGTTAGTATGTTTCTTGGATTAATACTTCTTTTGCTGACACGAAGCTAAGAGGATAATTTAATGACATTAGCAGATCGTTGGTTGCTTCCTGAGGGCGTTGATGAAGCGTTGCCTGAGCAGGCGGCTAAAATCGAACATCTTAGAAGAACTCTGCTTAATCTCCATGAAAGCTGGGGATATCAATTAGTAATACCCCCTCTTTTAGAGTATTTGGATTCCCTTCTTACGGGTGCTGGTTCAGACCTAGAAATTGAAACCTTTAAAGTGATTGACCAATTATCAGGTCGACTTTTGGGAATACGCGCTGATTTTACTTCTCAAGTGGCTCGTATTGACGCTCATTGTCTTAAGGATGATGGGGTTCAGCGTTTGAGTTATTGTGGTAGTGTTTTGAGGACGATGCCAGCTGGATTGGATGGTACTCGTAGCCCTATTCAATTAGGTGCAGAAATTTATGGCCATGGTGGAGTAGAGAGTGATATCGAAGTGCTGTCTTTGATGTTGCAAACTTTGTCTGTCGCCGGTCTTTCAAATGTTGTGCTTGATTTGGGTCATGTTGATGTTGTAAGCGGCGTGCTGGCTGCTTGTGATTTGAATGCGGATCAGGAAAAAAAGCTGATTGAGCTTTATAAGGCGAAAGATTTGCCTGAATTAGACCGCTATGTTGAAAGTTTAAATGATCTGCGTGATGTTCAAAAGCAGTGGTTGGTTAACTTGCCGCGTTTGTGTGGTGGCGAAGATGTTCTGAAGCGTGCATCTGAGCTACTTGGTGATGTTAATGAATCCATTCGTGATGCGATTGTTTTGTTGCAGCAAGTAAGTCGTTCTATCTGTCAGCGTTTTCCTAATGTTGGCTTGCATTTTGATTTAAGTGATTTGGTTTCTTATAGCTATCATACCGGTGTGGTGTTTGCGGCGTATGTTCCTGGTCACGGAAATGCGATTGCTCGTGGTGGGCGTTACAATAATATTGGCCAAGTATTTGGTCGGTCTAGGCCTGCTACAGGTTTTAGCACGGATGTAAAAGCTTTGGTTTCTTTGACAGATATTGTTGTTAATAAACCAAAAACAGTACTGTCACCAATTTGCTCAAGTAACGAGCTTTGGTTAAAGGTAAATTCTCTGCGTGCTGAGGGTTATCAAGTTGTTGAGGTTTTAGACGACCTTTACGCTGGAAGCGCTGATTTTAAGTTGGATTTTGTGGATGGGGCTTGGCAGTTGTTGCCGCTTCGAAGCTAGACTTTTCTTTAAGAACTATCTAAATGAGACCTGAAATTATGGGTAAAAATGTTGTTATTCTAGGCACTCAATGGGGCGATGAAGGTAAGGGTAAGGTTGTAGACCTACTTACTGAGGATGTTGCTGCAGTTGTACGTTTTCAAGGTGGTCACAATGCTGGCCATACCTTGGTGATCGATGGCAAGAAAACGGTCTTGCATTTGATTCCTTCTGGTATTTTGCGTGATGGCGTGCAATGCATTATAGGTAATGGTGTTGTCTTGTCTCCGGCAGCGTTGAAGACAGAAATGCTGGAGTTGCTTGAGCAGGGTGTGCCAGTCGTTGAACGTTTAAAAATCAGTGCGGCTTGCCCACTTATTTTGCCTTATCACATTGCTATTGATCAGGCTCGTGAGCTTGCTAAGGGCGAGAAGAAAATAGGTACCACTGGGCGTGGTATTGGGCCAGCATACGAAGACAAGGTGGCGCGTCGTGCTATCCGTGTTGGTGACTTGTTGGATTCTGAGCGCTTTGCTGCCAAACTGAAAGAAGTGCTTGAGTACTACAACTTCATTCTTACGAATTATCATAAAGTAGAGCCTATCTCTTTTGATCAGGTCTATGCGGAAGGCCTAGAAATGGCCGAGTTCTTGCGTCCAATGGTTGCTGACACTATTACCTTGCTTCACGATTTGCGTAAAGCGGGTGCGAACATTATGTTCGAAGGTGCTCAAGGTTCATTGCTGGATGTGGATCATGGTACGTATCCTTACGTAACTTCTTCCAATACCACAGCAGGTGGAGCGCCAGCGGGTACAGGGTTTGGTCCTTTGTACTTGGACTATGTGTTGGGTATTACGAAAGCTTACACCACTCGCGTAGGGTCGGGTCCGTTCCCAACAGAATTGTTTGATGAAGACGGTGAGCGTTTAGGTCGTCGTGGTCATGAGTTTGGTGCAACAACGGGCCGTTCTCGTCGCTGCGGTTGGTTTGATGCGGTGGCTTTACGTCATGCGGTTCAAATCAACTCCGTATCTGGCATCTGTTTGACTAAATTGGATGTATTGGACGGCTCTTCTGTGATTAAAGTTTGTGTGTCTTATGCGGACGCAGACGGTAATCCAGTTGCGGGTTCATTGGTTGACAGTGAGGGGTATGAGCAAGCTAAGCCAGTGTACGTAGAAATGCCTGGTTGGACTGAGTCAACGGTGGGGGCGCCAAACTTCGAGGCCTTGCCTAAAAATGCTCAAGATTATATCCGCTTCTTGGAAGAGCAGGTTGGCGTACCGGTGGATATTATTTCTACTGGCCCTGATCGTAATGAAACGATTGTGTTGCGCGATCCCTTCAAGCAGTAAGCGTTAGTCATTTATATTGTTGTAAAAAAGCCGCATTTTGCGGCTTTTTTTGTTTTTGTGGGTCGCTAAGTTCATCATATTAGCATTCTTTGTAAATAGAGTGAAAAGAGGGGGAGGAGTTTGCTGGGCGCTAAGGTAATATTTACAATTGAACTTATGGCGATGTAACCGTCTGCTAAATAATGGAAAAATGAGAGGAAATATTTATGGTTAAGTTATTGCTTGCTGATGATGATGCTCGTTTGTCGGATCTAATAAAGGAATACTTTGATGGTGAGGGCTATGAAGTTGCTCATGCTTGGAATGGTCGCGAGGCTTTAGAGTTGATGGCGGCCGACATGCCTGACATTATTATTCTTGATGTCATGATGCCGGAATTGGATGGCTTTGAAACGTTAAAGCAGATTCGTAATAAGAGTGCTGTGCCTGTCATTATGTTGACAGCAAAAGGCGATGATATTGATCGTATTCTAGGGTTGGAAATGGGCGCGGACGATTATTTGTCAAAACCATTCAATCCGCGTGAATTACTGGCTCGCATTAAGGCGATTTTACGTCGCGCAAGTCAGGAGCGTGAAGATGACCCAACGGCGGACATTGATCTTTCTGGTGTTTTGTTGCGTCGTAAAGATCGAACAGTTTACCTTGAGGGGGAGTTGGTAGAGTTAACGACCTCTGAATACACGTTATTAGAATGTATGTTGATGGCGCCCGGTCAGGTTTTAACAAAGCAAGAGCTTTCTGAAAAGGCTTTGGGTCGTAAATTAACCATGTACGATCGCAGTTTGGATATGCACATCAGTAATTTGCGTAAGAAGATAGGCAGCTTAGAGAACGGCGACCCTCGAATTAAGACGGTGCGTGGTGTTGGTTATATTTTTGTGTCAAATGAGCAGGGTGCTTAATCTTTTATGAAAAATACTTTTCTGCGTGTGTTTCTGGTGGTGTTACTGTCCAATATTATTGTGGTTAGTATTGGTTTAGGGATGGTGCAGTTTATTCAGAAACGCAACCAGGTGTCCGCTGATTTGCTGGGTGATGTCGGTGTTCAGTTGGTCGCTGGGTATGAAAAGTTTGGTATTGTTTCCTTGCAAGAGGAAACGAAAAAGGCAGAGAAGCGCTTGTCTGGGACCATTTACTTGTATCAAGAAAATGGTCGACCTCTTCTTAAGCCTTTGCCGCGTAACTTTAGAGAGCAGAATACGCCGAGTTCATCAACTCGGCCAGCGGCGGATTTCTTGCACAGTCAATTTATTCAGGTGATTGGTGGTAATAATGTCCAGTACTTGCTGATATTTAAGCCTGATCCCGAAATTAGCTCGTTAGCCCCTGAAGCGGTTGTTGGTTTTTCTTTACTTGGACTATTGGTTTCAAGTGGTGTGTTGGCTTATTGGTTGCTGGGGCCTTTGCTTAAGTTGCAACGCGTGGCTCGCTCCTTTGGTCAGGGAGACATGACCGCTAGGGTGGAGAATAAGCTGGCGCGCAGAAGTGATGCGGTGGGTAAGTTGGCGCGTGAGTTTAATGAAATGGCAGTCAGAATAGAAACGCTTTTGTCTTCAAAGGAGCGTCTGATGCGCGATGTTTCTCATGAGTTAAGAACGCCACTTGCTCGAATTGAGGTGGCGCTGACGATTGCGGAAGATAAGTATGGGACTGAGGCGCAGAAAGGTTATCTTCATCGCATTCGCACTGAGCTTCATGAGCTTGATGAGTTAATTGGACAGGTGTTGACTTTAAGTCGCCTAGAGGCAGCCTCTCTTATAAAAGAGGAGATGGATCTTCAAGAGTGGCTGAGTGAAATTGTTGCGGATGTGAGTTTTGAAAGTCAGCTTAAGGGGATTTCGGTGACAAAAATTGGTCGTATGCCGAAAACCATTTTGGGCGATCCTCTTCAATTGCGTCATGCGATAGAGAATGTGCTCCGCAATGCGTGTTTTTATGCCGGTTGTGGGGGTGTTATTGAAGTGGAAACTCTGGAGAAAGCGGGGACGGCCTTTATTTATGTGCGCGATAATGGTCCTGGCGTTTCTGACGATAAGCTGGAGAAAATATTTCACGCTTTTTATCGTTCTTCTGAGGCTCGGGAGGCGAACAGTGGCGGCTTTGGTGTTGGTCTTACTATATCGCAACGTATTATCAGGGCGCACAAGGGGCAAATAATGGCTCGTAATCGTGAGGAGGGTGGATTAGAGGTGTGTTTTCAGCTCCCTGTAGCCTAGTGAATGTACTAGAGAGTATTGTGTGCTTTTATTTGGAAGAAAGCCCTTGTTATTGTCCTCATAGGTAAGTAACATGCCCGTCGCAAGTTGGCTAGGCAGTCGCCGCTCAATTTATTGGGGGGAGGAAAGTCCGGGCTTCGCAGGGTAAAGTGCCAGGTAACGCCTGGGGGGCGTGAGCCTACGGAAAGTGCAGCAGAAAATACACCGCCTAAGCAGTTTACTGCCGGTAAGGTTGAAATGGTGCGGTAAGAGCGCACCGCGCGACTGGTAACAGTTCGTGGCTAGGTAAACCCCACTTGAAGCAAGACCAAATAGGAACTCTTTGGCGTGACCCGCGCTGAGTTCGGGTAGGTTGCTAGAGACGTGCAGTGATGTACGTATTAGATGAATGACTGTCCACGACAGAACCCGGCTTATCGGCCAACTTGCAATTTTTTCCTTTCTTATTTTTTTTCCAAACTAAAATCAATTTCTTAGTGACTAGATTGCTTTATGGCATCTGGTTTTTTTGCGTTTCTACGGATTTATTTTGATCAAGAGCCGCCTTTGGGGCGGTTTTTTTGTGTCTTTTTTGGCGTGTTTATATCTTTACGTAATATTTTTTTACTATTTTGGTGAAAAGGTGTTAAATTGTGGGATAAAGTGTCGATAAGTGGGATATGACAATGTTTCGTGGGATTCATCAAGTAAGTGTGGATGCAAAGGGGCGTATGTCGCTTCCAGCACGCTTGCGTGATGATTTGGCCCAATATGATGATAACGGCGTGGTTGTCACCATAGATCCTGTCTCTCGATGCTTACTGCTTTATCCCTTGTCTGAGTGGGAGTTGATTCAACAAAAGCTCGATAAATTGCCTACTTTTCAGCCGCAGGCTAGGCGTCTTCAGCGTCTTTTAGTGGGACATGCAACCGATTTAGAAGTGGATAATGCGGGCCGAATTTTGTTACCCGCGCCGCTGCGCGAATTTGCGCGTTTGGATAAAAAGCTAACGATTCTGGGTCAAGGTAAAAAATTAGAAATTTGGAGCCAAGAAGAATGGGAAGCGCAGCGCGAAGATTATTTGTCCCAAGATGCGCTTGGTGACTTACAAACAGAAACCATGATGGATATTTCTTTATGACAAAGACGATGGCAGAACACATAAGCGTCATGCTTAATGAGTCCGTCGATATGCTAGTAACCGACGCAAATGGTCTTTATGTAGATGGCACGTTTGGCCGTGGTGGTCACACTCGTTTGGTGCTGGAAAGACTTGAGAATGGACGTTTGCTTGGTTTTGATAAAGATCCAGTGGCGATTCGTCATGGCAAGTCTTTAGAGCAAGAAGATGCTCGTTTTACGATTGTTCAAGACAGTTTTGCGAATATGGCAGAGCATATTTCGGCCGTGTTTGGTGTGGATAAAGTAGATGGTGTCATGATGGATTTGGGAGTTTCTTCTCCTCAGATTGATGATGCTGAGCGTGGCTTTAGTTTTATGAATGATGGCCCACTTGACATGCGCATGAATCCAGACAAAGGCATTAGTGCTGCTCAATGGGTTGCTACGGTTCACGAAAAGGAGCTAGCCGATGTGATGTATCAATACGGCGAAGAACGTTTTTCTCGTCGTATTGCAAAGGCTATTTGTGACTATCGTGCCCACACGCCTATTTTAACCACGCTGCAACTGGCAAAAATCATTGCAGAGGCCAATCCAGCTTGGGAAAAAGGTAAAAATCCTGCTACTCGCGCTTTTCAAGGTATTCGGATTCATATCAATAATGAGTTGGGAGATCTTGAAACAGGCCTTGATGCGGCGGCGGAAGCTTTGAAGGTGGGTGGTCGGTTAGCGGTTATCAGCTTCCATTCATTAGAAGATCGTATTGTGAAGCGCTTTATGAAGTTGAAAGCGAAGGGACCTGAGTTGCCAAGGCATTTGCCGATTCAAAATGCCCATCTCGATATTAAGTTTAAAACGGTAGGTAAGGCGATTAAGCCTTCTCAAACCGAAGTAAGTGAAAACGTAAGGTCAAGAAGTGCTGTTTTACGTGTTTTGGAGCGAGTCAGTGATTAAGACACGTCACTTGCCGCTGGTGTTTGTGATTGGGGTTGTGTTGTTGACTCTGGTGTCTATTGCGGTGGTGATCCAAGTATATGATTTTAGGAAAAACTTCTCTTATTTGCAGACGCTTAAACAAGATGAAGTGGATTATGAGGTGAAGTGGGGGCAGTTGCTGCTTGAGCAAAGTGCACTTACTCAGCCTAGCCGCTTGGAACAGGCGGCCATTAAAGATTTAAAAATGCACGCACCTTCTCAGGATGAATTGATAATAGTGAAACCATGAATATTGAAAACAGTGTTCAAACTCCAGGAAAATGGCGCTTCATATTTGTATACGGCATCGCGTTGCTGCTGTTTCTTATCGCGGGCGGTCGTCTCTTTTATCTGACGGTTGTCGATAAAGCCTTTTTGCAAAATCAGGGTGAAATTCGCGCGGTTAGAACAGAGGCTATACCCGCTACGCGGGGTATGATTTTGGATCGTCGAGGTGAACCTTTGGCGGTTAGTACGCCCACGTGGACGATTATTGCGAATCCTAAAGCGTTGTGGAAATTACCAAGAGATCCTTCTCAAAATATCGGGCCAGAAGAAGAAATTAAGCGTCTTGCGGAAGTGATGGGTGTTGGTCGTGCTTGGTTGCAAGAGCGATTTGAGGCGAACAAAGGTCGTTCGTTCATGTATTTAAAGCGGCAGATACCGCCTCATGAAGCAGAGGCTATTATGGCCGCAAATGTGGTGGGTGTAAGTAAAACAAAAGAATATAAGCGTTTCTACCCTGCTGGTGAAGTGGCTTCCCATGTTGTTGGTTTTACGAATATCGATGATAAGGGGCAAGAAGGTCTTGAACTTGCCTATGATAAAGCCCTGGAAGGGCAGCCTGGCCGTCGCAGTTATGTGAAAGATCTAACAGGCAATATTATTAGGGGCGTGGGTGTAGAGCAAGCTGAACACCCAGGCGAAAATATTGAGCTGAGCATCGATCTTAGGTTGCAATATCTGGCTTATCGAGAGCTAAAGGCCGCGGTGACTGAGCATAGAGCTACGTCGGCGTCTGCTGTCATTTTAGATGTAAAAACGGGTGAAATTTTGGCGATGGTCAATCAGCCATCCTATAACCCAAATGACCGTTCAAAACTTGAATATGAAGAGTTACGTAATCGCGCTGTGATTGATTTGTTTGAGCCTGGCTCCACAATGAAGCCTTTCACTATCTCTGCCGCCTTAATGTCTGGGCAGTACACGACAGAAACGACGATTAATACTTCTCCAGGGTTTATGCGATTTGGACGTTTTACCATTCGCGACGCGGCTAATTATGGCGTGATTGATTTTGAAAAACTTTTGATCAAGTCCAGTAACGTGGGCGCATCTAAGATAGCGTTGTCGCTGCCTCAGGATGCGGTCTGGAATATGGACTATGAGTTAGGTATTGGCTCTCCGGTCGGGATAGGCTTTCCTGGTGAGGCATCTGGTGTGCTGCCTTCTCATCCTAAATGGCATCCATCTGAAATAGCAACCTTATCTTATGGTTATGGTTTGTCGGTCTCTACTTTGCAGTTGGCTCAGGCTTATATGGCGCTAGGCAATGGTGGCTATCGCGTTCCAGTGACTATTTTTAAACAAGACGTTCCGGCAGACGGAAAGCAAGTGATTCCAAAGAAAGTTGCCCAAGATGTGGTGAAA
Organism: Marinomonas shanghaiensis; assembly: GCF_003259175.1. Taxonomy (GTDB): domain Bacteria; phylum Pseudomonadota; class Gammaproteobacteria; order Pseudomonadales; family Marinomonadaceae; genus Marinomonas; species Marinomonas shanghaiensis. Next base: position 235,525 of record NZ_QGOK01000003.1, read on the forward strand.
ATGATGGAAGCAGTTGTACAGCGTGGATCTGGTAAAGCGGCGCAAATACCCGGCTATCGTGTTGCCGGTAAGACGGGTACGGTTCATAAAGTGGGTTCTAAGGGGTATGAGTACGATCAGTATATCGCTCTTTTCGCTGGTGTTGCTCCCGCATCGGATCCTAGGCTGGCGATGGTGGTTATGATTAACGATCCCAAGGGGCGAGAATATTATGGTGGTGAAGTCGCCGCGCCTGTTTTTTCTCGAGTGATGGAAGGGGCGTTAACCACGTTAAATATTTACCCTGATTTACCAGAAGGACTTAGAGAAGTACGCTTGCAACCTAAAAAAGCGCCTTATCAGGTGGTACAAGGTGGTTAAATGAGTCAACTGTCACATAAGCAACTGCTTAATTTAGCGGGATATCCTTCAGAGGGTATCCCGCATTCTGCTGTTTATAGCCATTTGGAAACTGACAGTCGAAAAGTGGATGGTGATGCGGTTTTTTTTGCATTACCAGGCGTGGCTTCAAATGGTTGGGACTATTTGGATAAGGTCGTTGCATTAGGGGGCAAAGTGGCCATTGTCCCTGAAGATCTTCATTTGCAACGGAGTGATATTGAGCTTATTTCTGTTGCCGATCCCGCTAAGTTATTGGTTGAGTGTCTACATACCTTTTTTGGTCGCATGCCGAAAAATATGGTTGCGGTTACTGGGACTAATGGAAAATCGTCCATTTGTTTTTACATTGCGCAACTTGCCCAGTTTGTTGGTTTTAAGAGTGGTTTGGTGGGCACTTTTGGTGTGGGTCCGTTGGACAATTTATCTGAATCGAAACAAACGACCCCTGATCTTTTGTCTATGCATCTGACATTAATGGATATGGCGGGTTCAGGGATAGATTTTGTCGCTTTTGAGGCTTCCTCTCATGCTTTGGATCAGGGGCGTCTAGAAGGGGTGTCTTTTCAAACAGCGGTGTTTTCTAACCTTTCCCGTGATCATCTTGATTATCATGGCGATATGAATTCATACGCTCTGGCCAAGCAGCGATTGTTTTCGTTTCCCAGTGTGACGCATTCCGTATTTTGTTTGGATGATGCTTACGCTGGTTTCATGGCTGACGGCGCTGTTGATTCGCGCCACTATTATTATAGTGAGCAAAATTCAAAGGCCGATTTTTATGTTAAACAATTGGTGCTTGAATCGGCAGGGTGTCGATTTGATCTATGTCATCCAGACGGTGAAGTCCCCGTATTTTTGCCGTTGCTAGGTCGCTTTAATGTGCAAAATGTGTTGGCGGCTTTGGCCAGCCTGTGGGCTTTTGTAGAGGATAAAGAGCGTCTTATTGCTGGGTTATCCTATTTGTCTGGTGCGCCGGGCCGTATGGAAAAAGTGCATTTAGCGGAGTCGCCTCTTGTTGTGGTTGATTATGCTCATACGCCAGATGCTCTAGCAGTGGCGTTACAAGCCTTGAAGGAGCATTCGAGTAGTCGATTGATTTGTGTATTTGGTTGCGGTGGCGACAGGGACAGAGGTAAGCGACCTTTAATGATGGCCGCAGCGCAGCAGTACGCTGATTATGTCTGGTTAACCTCTGATAATCCTCGCACCGAGTCTATTGAACAAATATTTTCTGATGTGTTGGCGCAGACAATTGATGATACGGCATTTACTTTTGAGCCTGATCGTCGTGTTGCTATCCGTAATGCTGTTTTGTCAGCTGGCCCAAATGATGTTGTCCTTGTGGCGGGTAAAGGGCATGAAACTTATCAGGATATTGAAGGTGTTAAGCATCCTTTTGACGATAAAGAAGAGGCGCTGAAGGCGATAGAAGCTTATGTTAATTAATGTGACTCTTTCAGACATTGCTCAGGTCTGTGGTGGCGTACTTGTGGGAGAGGATTGTGTTCTGCAAGCCGTTGTGACGGATACGAGAAAGTTGACCTATGGGTGTCTTTTTATTGCGTTAAAAGGTGAGCGCTTTGATGGGCATGACTATGTGAAGCAGGCCGTTGAAAATGGTGCCGTTGCCGTTGTGTCTGATCGTGATCTGGATGTGCCTAATTATGTTAAGGTAGCAGACACGACTTTGGCTTATGGTGCGATTGCGCGGTTGGTCCGAGATGCGTTTGCAGGTCCTGTTGTATGTATTACCGGCAGTAATGGTAAAACAACCGTAAAGGATTGGTTGGCGCAGTCACTTTCCGATAAAAATGTGTTAAAAACACGCGCCAATTTAAACAATCAAATTGGGGTCCCGCAGACCTTGTTAGAGTTAGAGTCGAAGCATGATGTTGCTGTGATTGAGGCCGGTACCAGTTTTGTGGGTGAAATACCCCTGTTGGCGAAAATTGCCTCCCCTGACGTAGTGATTTTGACGAATGCGAGCGGCAGTCATTTCGAAGGTTTAGGTAGTCTTGAGAGTATTGCAAAAGAAAAAGGCGGTTTGATTTCTGGAGCAGCATCCGATGCAAGCGTGATTCTCAATTCAGACGACGCTTTTTTCGATTATTGGTGTGGTATTGCGGCTAATCGAAATGTGTATTCTTTTGGTTTTACTGAGTCTGCGGACTTATATGCCTCTGATTTAGAGTTGGGTGCGGATTCCAGTACAGCGATATTTCATTATAGTGGGGCAGCACTGCCTGTTCTTATTGCTGGTGCTGGTCGGCATCAAATCGCGAATGGCATGGCAGTGGTGTTAGCCATGTTAGTCATTGGCGTGGATTTTAAAGAAGCGGTCGCTAAATTGGCTTCGCCAGTGTTGGTTGCAGGCAGGTTAGAGCGCCTTAAGACAAAAAATGGCGCGCTATTAATTAATGATTGCTACAATGCCAGCCCGTCATCAGTCAAAGCGGCAATTGATGTATTGGCGATGCAGTCGGTAGCAGAAACTTGGTTGATTTTAGGGGCGTTAGCCGAGCTTGGAGATCAGCGAGACATTATTCATCACGAGTTAGGGATGTATGCTAAGGGTAAAGGGATTTCGTGTTTGATTTGTGTTGGTCCTATAGCGGGTATTGCTGGTGCGGCTTTTCGACGTGAAGGCGGTAATGCAATATTTTGTAATACGCATAATGAAGCGGCGACAGTAGTTCGCCCATTAGATAAAAAACACGCTATTTTAGTCAAAGGCTCTCGCTCTGCTAAAATGGAAAATGTCATTGAAGCATTAATTAATTAGGATAATCCTTACCAATGTTACTCCTCCTAACGGCTTATTTAAGTAAATACCATACATTTTTTACTGTATTTAATTATTTGTCTTTGCGCGCCATTTTAGGTGTTCTTACGGCGTTGGCGATTTCACTGCTGATTGGCAATAAAGTGATTGTGTTATTGCAGCGTTTGCAGATTGGTCAAGCGGTCCGTAATGACGGTCCTCAGACGCACTTATCTAAAGCTGGCACGCCTACCATGGGTGGCGCGTTGATTATTTTCTCAATCTCCGTGAGCACGCTTTTGTGGGGAGATTTGCGCAACGAGTATGTATGGGTTGTTCTGTTGGTCATGTTGGCATTTGGCGTTGTGGGTTGGGTGGATGATTACCGAAAAGTCGTGGAGAAAAATCCTCGCGGTCTTCCTGGTCGATGGAAATATTTTTGGCAAAGTGTGTTTGGTTTGGCGGCGGCGTTTTATTTGTATTACACCGCAACTACGCCTGCTGAAACCGCTTTACTTGTGCCGCTCTTTAAAGATGTGGCGATCCCCTTGGGAATGTTTTTTATCGTATTGACTTACTTTGTGATTGTCGGCACGAGTAATGCTGTGAACTTAACAGATGGTTTGGATGGTTTGGCAATTTTGCCAACGGTTTTAGTGGGTGGTGCGTTAGGTGTTTTTGCCTACCTGACGGGTAATATTCGCTTTGCTGATTATTTGCTTATCCCTTATGTGCAGGGTTCCGGTGAATTGTTGGTATTTTGTGCCGCGTTAGCTGGAGCGGGATTAGGCTTTTTGTGGTTTAACACTTACCCAGCACAGATTTTTATGGGGGATGTAGGCTCTTTGGCATTAGGTGCAGCGCTGGGTACGATTGCGGTTATCGTTCGTCAAGAGTTGGTGTTGTTCATCATGGGCGGTGTTTTTGTGATGGAAACAGTATCGGTAATATTGCAAGTGGCATCCTACAAGTTAACCAAACGACGAATATTTCGCATGGCACCGATTCACCATCACTTTGAATTAAAAGGTTGGGCTGAACCAAAAGTCATTGTGCGTTTTTGGATTATTACGGTTTGTCTTGTGTTAGTGGGTTTTGCCACTTTAAAAGTACGTTAGGAGTTTTGCATGTCGTTGATCGGGTCAGATCGGGTAAGAGCCGTTGTCGGCTTGGGTGCGACAGGCTTGTCTTGCGTACGTTTTTTAGCGAGTAAGGGCATAGAGTTTTATGTGGTGGATTCCCGTGAGAATCCTCCTGGTTTGGAACAAGCCAAAGAATTTTGTTCTGAAGACCGTATTTTTACTGGCAACTTAGATGTTCTTGAGACCTTGGGGGTGACGGAGCTATTCGTTAGTCCTGGGATCGCATTGCGTACACCAGTTCTAGCGCGTTTGGCTGAACGCGGTGTGGCGATGCGTGGTGACATTGATTTGTTTTGTGATTATGTCGATGCCCCTTTTGTTGCCATTACAGGCTCGAATGCGAAAAGTACGGTGACGACTTTGGTGGCTATGTTGCTGCAGGCTTGTGGCAAAAATACCAAAGCAGGTGGAAACTTAGGCTTGCCTGCTTTAGACCTTCTATCTCCAGGTACCGATTTTTATGTGTTGGAGTTGTCCAGTTTTCAACTTGAGACAACGCATGCGCTTCAAGCTGACTTAGCTTGTCTTCTCAACGTCTCTGAAGATCATATGGATCGCTATAAAGATTTGTATGAGTATCAGCGAGCTAAGCAAAAAGTCTATCGAGGCTGTAAGGCTGCGGTTTGTAATAAACAAGACATTTTAACCGCGCCCTTGTTAGCGGAAGGTGTACCTGTCCGTGCGTTCACAACAAAAAGTCCGGACCTGAAAGAATATGGCATGCTAAAAGATGGCGACGGCGCGTGGCTATGTCGTGGTGTTGAGCGATTGTATCATACTTCTCAAATTGCCCTTAAAGGTTCTCATAATCACGCGAACGTACTGGCTGCTTTAGCGATGCTTGAGTTGCTGGGCGTGGATGTTATGTCTGATGCGGTGGGTGAGGTGTTGAGAACTTTTGGCGGTTTGCCTCATCGTTGTGAAACCGTCCGAGTACTGGATGACGTGACGTACATTAACGATTCAAAAGGGACCAACGTTGGTGCCACGTTGGCGGCGTTGCAAGGGCTTGGTTCGCCTGCGGATAAAAAGGTTTTGCTGATCGCAGGGGGTGAGGGGAAAGGCGCTGATTTTCGTGCTCTGGCGAAGCCTATTCAAGATCTTGTGCGCATTGTTTATTTGTTTGGTAAAGATGCTCATCGAATTGCTGAGGTGTTATCCCCGAGCGTGGATGTTCGGCACTTTGAAACCTTGGATCAAATTGTGGCGAGTATTGCTCAAGATAGCCATAAGGGGGAGATTGTTTTGTTCTCGCCTGCGTGCGCTAGCTTAGACATGTATAAAAACTATGAGATGCGTGGACAGCACTTCGCTCGTTTGGTTGCTGAGTTATGACATGGCTCAATCTATTTGATCGTGTGTCTTGGCGCGAGTTTGTAAAAGTGGATGCGGTTTTTCTTGCCGCCGTTATTTCTATCTTGGCTCTGGGCATGGTGATGGTGTCCAGTGCGTCAATCTCCATATCAGAAAGTATTCACGGCCATCCTTATTTTTTTATGAGAAGGCAGCTTCTTTATCTTGTTCTGGGGTTGGCTTTTGGTTGGCTGCTGTTGTCGTTGCCTACAAGCCAATTACAGCAATGGGGCATCCTTATGATGGGATTGTCTTTAATTTTGCTGATTCTTGTGCTGGTTCCTGGTATTGGGAAAAGCGTCAACGGCAGTCGTCGTTGGATCAATTTAGTGGTCTTTAACTTACAGGCTTCTGAGGTCGCTAAAGTCTGTATGGTGGTTTATGTGTCAGGCTACTTGGTGCGCCGAGCAGACCGTGTGAGAGAAAGTTGGGTCGGGTTCGTTCTGCCGCTTTGTCTCTGCAGTATTTTCCTTCTTTTCTTGTTGTTCGAGCCAGATTTTGGTGCCTCCGTGGTGTTGCTGGGCACAGTGATGGTGCTGCTGTTTCTGGGTGGCGCGCCCTTGTATCAATTTTTGCTATTGATGGTGGCGGCGGTTTGTATGCTGGGTGTCGTGGCGATTTCGGAAAGCTACCGTCTGAAACGACTGTTGAATTTCATTGACCCATGGGCGGATCCCTTCAATGAGGGGTATCAACTTAGTCAGGCGTTAATAGCCTATGGCCGAGGTGAGTGGTTTGGTCTTGGTTTGGGAAATAGTGTTCAGAAGTTGGCTTATTTGCCCGAAGCCCATACGGATTTTGTGTTTTCTATTTGGGTAGAAGAAACTGGGATGTTCGGTGGACTGCTACTGATTTGTTTGTTTGCTCTTATGGTGGCTCGTGCGTTCAAAATTGGCCACAAAGCCATGGCACTTTCTCGTCCCTTTGCAGGCTACATGTGTTTTGGCTTTGCTATTCTCATTTTGGCTCAAGTCATCATTAACATTGGGGTGAATACAGGGTTTTTACCGACTAAAGGTTTGACGCTGCCTTTGATCAGCTATGGCGGCAGTAGTCTTATTATTACGTTAGGCAGTCTTTTTGTTGTTGCGCGTGTCGATGTTGAAAATCGTCGGCTTGAATATGGCGATAATACGGACTCATCTGGTGCAAGTGACGTGAAGAGAGTAGGAAATGAATAAGGCGAGAAAAGTCATTATAATGGCTGGCGGGACAGGAGGGCATATTTATCCTGCACTGGCTTGTGCGCAGAATTTTAAAGATAAAGGCTTAGAGGTTCAGTGGCTTGGCTCTAAAGGGGGAATGGAAGAGTCTCTGGTGTCAAAACACGATATTCAATTGCACTCTTTGTCTATTAAAGGGGTAAGGGGTAAGGGAATTCTTGGTCTTTTGGTGGCGCCTTTTAGGGTGTTGCATGCGATTGGTCAAGCCGTAGCTGTTTTGCAAAAAGAGAAGCCTGATATCGTTTTAGGTATGGGAGGCTTTGTTGCTGGGCCAGGTGGTGTGGCGGCTCGGCTTTTAGGTATACCATTAGCGATACATGAGCAAAATGCTGTTGCTGGAACAACCAATAAGTTGCTTGCTAAAGTAGCACGTGTAAGGCTGCAGGCCTTTGACGGTGCGCTTGATAGTGGGATTAGTGTCGGCAATCCGATTCGCAGTGATATCTTGGCGCAGCGTGTTCGTGAACCCAGAAGCGGCAGTGCAAGACCCTTGCGATTGCTGGTTGTTGGCGGCAGCTTGGGGGCGAAAGCCATTAATGATGTCATGCCTCAGGTTTTGGCAACGTGGCCGTTTTCTCAGCGTTTGGATGTTTGGCATCAAACGGGTGTGCGTAATTTTGAAGAAGTGTCTAAGTGTTACAAAGAGGCGAACGTAGAGGCTCGTGTTGAAGCCTACTTGGAGAACATGGATCAAGCTTATTACTGGGCGGACATTGTATTGTGCCGAGCTGGTGCCATGACTGTGAGTGAGTTAGCTGTAGCGGGCCTGCCTTCTATTTTGGTTCCCTATCCGCACGCAATTGATGATCATCAGACTGCGAACGCTCGTTATTTAGAGCAGGTTGGGGCGGCCTATTTGTTGCCTCAGACGCAGTTGAATTGCGAAAAAGTGATTTCTTTGCTTTCTGGTTTTATAGAGAGCGAGGAAGCATTATTGAAAATGGGTGAGCAAGCTAAATTAATGTCTCGCCCCAATGCAACACAAGATGTTGTTGCACATTGTTTAAGGTTAATAAAATCATGATTGATAATAAAGCTCAGTACGATATTCCCACCATGCGCCGCATTCAGAATATTCACTTTATTGGTATTGGTGGTGTGGGTATGTGTGGTATCGCTGAGGTGCTGCATAATCAAGGTTACCAAGTGTCTGGGTCGGATCTCAAAGCATCATCCACAACAGAGCGCTTAGAAGGGCTGGGTATTAAAGTATATATTGGGCACGTGGAAGAAAACGTCTATGACGCTCACGTTATTGTCGTGTCTACGGCGATAAATGAACAAAACCCTGAAATTATTTGGGGTAAAGAGAATCGTATTCCGATTGTGCGTCGAGCGGAAATGTTAGCTGAGCTGATGCGTTATCGTCATGGTATTGCGGTTGCGGGGACGCATGGCAAAACGACAACGACCAGTTTAATGGCCTCTATTTTAGCCGCGACAGGCGAAGCACCAACCTTTGTTATTGGTGGGCGTTTAACCAGTGCTGGCGCTAACGCGCAGCTAGGTAGTAGTGCGTATCTTGTAGCGGAAGCGGACGAGAGTGATGCGTCATTTCTGCATTTACAACCGCAAACAGTCATTGTAACCAACATCGACGCGGATCATATGGACACATATGATGGTGATTTTGAAAAGGTGAAGCATACTTTTATAGAGTTTGTGCATAATTTGCCTTTCTATGGTCTGGCTGTGATGTGTGTTGATGATGAAAATATTCGAGAGATTTTGCCATCATTGAGTCGACCTATTTTGACCTATGGTATTGATCAAGAAGCTGATTTTTATGCGACGGATATTGTGCAAATAGGGCGTTATTGTGAATTTTTGGCGCATCGTCCGGATGGTGAGCCATTGAAGATTCGTTTGCCTATGCCAGGGCGTCATAATGTATTGAATGCATTGGCGACTATCGCTGTTGCAACGGATTTGGGTGTGGATGCCACGGCTATTCAAGCGGGTCTGATGGGGTTTGAAGGGGTTGGGCGTCGCTTCCAAGAGCAAAAGCCTCTCGAATTATCTGACGGTTCAAGCGTGATGTTTGTTGATGATTATGGTCATCACCCAAGTGAGGTTTTGGCAACAATAAAAGCGATTCGTGCAGGTTGGCCTGAGAAGCGTTTAGTCATGGTCTATCAGCCGCACCGCTATACTCGAACTCGTGATCTATATGAGGATTTTGTGAGGGTTTTGTCCCAAGTGGATGTGTTGCTGTTGCTTGATGTGTATTCAGCCGGTGAAAACACGATCAATGGCGCTGATAGTCGTTCTTTGTGTGGCAGCATTCGCCAGCGCGGTAATGTTGATCCTATTCATGTTGGTAGTGAGACGGATTTGCGTTCTATTTTGAGCAACGTTTTACGTGATGGGGATTTGTTGATTACGCAAGGGGCAGGCGATATTGGCATGGTATCCAAAAATTTATCAGTGAGCGGTATTTAATATGGCACAGACACTCAAAGAATCCGTGATTGCCGTGATTTACGGTGGACGTTCTGCGGAACGTGAAGTTTCAATGCAGAGTGGTCCTTTGGTTGCTGAGGGGCTGCGTTCGAAAGGTTTTAATGTTGTAGAGCTCGATCTTTACGGGCCTGATGCGTCACTTGATCCGATTGTCCAATTGCAGTCTATTGCATTTGATCTGGCTTTTATTGCGCTTCACGGCGGTGAGGGGGAAGATGGCCGAGTTCAGGCGTTGCTTGAAATGTTTGGTAAGCCTTATACCGGTAGTTCACCGTTATCTTGTGGGTTAGCAATGGATAAGGTGCTCACTAAGCGTTTTTGGAATGGTATTGGTATTCCTACGCCCGCGTATTTGTCTTTTGTCAATCATGCAGATGCGGATGCGATTGAGCAGCAAATGTCTTATCCGATGATAGTAAAGCCTTCTAGAGAGGGCTCCACTATCGGTATCAATAAAGCGATGAATCGTGCCGAGCTGGATGAGGCTCTGCTGAAAGCGCTTGAATATGACTCCGATATCTTGGTTGAGGAATTTGTTGATGGGCCGGAGTTCACTATCACGATTATTGATGATGTTGCTTATCCGCCAATAGGTTTGAAGCCTGCCCCTGATCATAAATTGTATGATTATGAGGCGAAGTACATCGCCGACGACACGGAATATTTGCTGCCATGTGGATTGAATGAAGATGACGAAAATGAACTGCAAATGTTGGCCTTGGATGCGTATCGATCTTTAGGGTGCTCTGGCTGGGGGCGTGTTGATGTGATGCGTGATCAAGCTGGTGTGTTTTGGGTGTTAGAAGTTAATACAGCGCCTGGAATGACATCGCATAGCTTGGTTCCAATGGCGGCCAAGTATGTTGGGATTGACTACGCGTCATTAGTCGAAAAAATTGCGCAAAACGCTTGGCAAAGTAGGGCGTGATTGATTTATGAGGATAGCGGCACTAATAGGGGCAGTTTTATTAATCATCGTTGCCACTTTTCAGGGCGACGACTCTCCTGATACTTGGTTTGCTATTCAAAAGATTGAAATAAAGGGGCAGTTGAAATACGCAACAGAAGAAGAGTTGCAATCTGAGTATTCTTCTTTGTTGGGCCAAAGTCTTTTGAGTGTCTCTTTGTCCCATGTTATGGATGTGGTTCTGTCATCGGAATGGGTGGCAAACGCAGAGATTCGTAAAGTTTGGCCAAATACATTGCAGGTCCTTGTTCATGAACATACGCCTCTTGCATACTGGGGGGATGGGCAACTTATTTCCACTTCAGCGGTTGTGATTGCCCCGCGTAAGGTGCCAGATTTGCCGCTAACGAGGTTTTATGGTCCGGAAGATTCCAGTGGTGTGGTGCTTGAGCAGTTTGGTTTGATTAGTCAAGTGCTTGCTTCTACTTCACTGCGTGTTGCCACTCTTACCTTAGAGCCAAGGGGGGCTTGGAACATAATTTTTACCAATGGTGTAGAGGTTAAGCTCGGCAGAGAAGACATTTTAGAAAGGTTGCAGCGTTTTATAGCTGTGTATAAGAGTGATTTATCGGGTAGAATAGACCAAATAACGTCTGTTGATGCTCGCTATCCACATGGCATAGCGGTGGGTTGGAAACAAAATAAGTGATATTGGCCTATTTGTTGCTTTTTTAGAGAAATGAATGGCTTGTCATAACAACATGTGATGCCGGGAAGGTGAAATGATAGTCGGTTTGGATTTAGGCACATCGAAAGTTATTTGTTTGGTAGGCGAAGTTCTAGCTGATGGTAGTTTGGAAATTGTCGGTATTGGTTCTCATAGCTCAAAAGGCATGAAACGCGGTGTTGTTATAAACATAGAGTCAACAGTTCAATCGATTCAACGTGCTGTTGAAGAAGCGGAACTGATGGCGGGTTGTAATATACATTCGGTTTATGTCAGTGTGGCAGGTAGCCATATCCGAAGCTTGAATTCGCATGGCATAGTTGCTGTGAAGAATGGTGAAGTGCAAAAGGAAGACATTGATCGGGTTATAGATGCTGCTCAGGCTGTGCCTATTTCTTCCGATCAGCGGGTATTGCATATTTTGCCCCAGGAGTACCACATAGACTCCCAAGAAGGTATTAAAGATCCTTTGGGTATGTCTGGTGTTCGCCTTGAAGCCAATGTGCATTTGATTTCGGGTGCTGTGAATGCCGTGATGAACGTTGAGAAATGTATCAAGCGGTGTGGTTTAGGTGTGGACGGTGTCATTTTGTCTCAGCTTGCTTCCAGTGAGTCTTCTCTGAGTGAAGATGAGAAAGATTTGGGTGTTTGCTTGATTGATATCGGTGCGGGAACCTCTGACATTGCTGTATGGCTTGATGGTGCTTTGCATCATACTGCTGTGGTTCCAGTTGCAGGCGATCAAGTGACGAATGATATCTCGATGGCATTGCGCACACCAACTCAGCATGCTGAAGAGATTAAAGTGAAATACGCGTGTGCGATGTCTTCAATGGCGTCGGCAGATCAGGTTTTACAAGTGCCAAGTGTTGGTGATCGTCAGCCTAGATCCATTACCCGTCATGCTTTGACGGAGGTGGTTGAGGCTCGATACGAAGAAATTTACAATTTAATTTTGGATGAGTTAAGACGCAGCGGTTATGCCGAGCGAATCCCTGCAGGCATTGTAATTACTGGGGGGACGTCGCTTATGGAGGGTGCGGCAGAGCTGGCAGAAAAGGTGTTTCAGATGCCAGTTCGATTATCTTTACCAGATTGTACTAAAGGAATGTCTGACATTGTCGATAACCCTATATATTCAACAAGCGTTGGATTATTGGCTTATGGTAGTAAAGAGGCTGACGTAACTGAAATCTCGAAACGGATGATGTCTAAGACACAAACTAAACGAGAAACATCAGTTCTGGCTCCTAAAGAAATCGGACCATCTTTCAGTGCAGCGAAGGCGTGGCAGAAATTAAAACACTGGTTTCAAAGTTATATTTAGTCAGAATTGATTATGAATTTATTGAGGAGCGATAAGCCCATGAATGTCTTTGATTTAGCCGAAGATAATCTATCAGATAACGCTGTTATAAAAGTAATTGGTGTTGGCGGTGGTGGCGGTAATGCTGTTCGTCACATGCTGGAAAATCGTTTGGAAGGTGTTGAGTTTATTTGTGCTAATACTGATTCCAAAGCGCTTATAGGTTTCGAGACCGGTGTTTCTTTACAGTTAGGATCAACCATTACCAAAGGATTGGGGGCGGGTGCAAATCCAGAAGTTGGTCGAGATTCTGCATTGGAAGACCAAGAAAAAATCACCCAGTTGCTAACGGGTGCTGACATGGTGTTCATCACCGCTGGTATGGGTGGTGGCACAGGAACTGGTGCAGCGCCAGTGATCGCAAAAGTGGCTCGTGAATTAGGTATATTGACAGTTGCTGTCGTGACGAAGCCTTTTCCTTTTGAAGGTCGCCGTCGTGCAAGAGTGGCTGAAGAGGGTGTAAGAGAATTAAGAGAAAATGTTGATTCTTTAATCACAGTTCCTAATGAACGTCTTTTGCCAGTGCTAGGTAAGAATATTTCACTGTTGAAAGCATTTGGTGAAGCGAACAACGTTTTGTTCAATGCGGTTCAAGGTATAACAGATTTGATTATGCGTCCTGGTTTAATCAACGTTGACTTTGCAGATGTAAGAACGGTTATGTCTGAAATGGGTATGGCGATGATGGGTACTGGGTCTGCTTCTGGTGATGATCGGGCAAGAGTGGCGGCTGAAGCTGCCATACACAACCCGTTACTGGAAGACATCAATCTCAGGGGTGCGCGAGGCGTGCTAGTAAACATTACAGCTAACGAAGAAGTTGGGTTGTCTGAGTTTACAGAGGTTGGTGCGATTATTGAGGAATATGCGTCTGAGGACGCTACTGTCGTGATTGGTTGTGCAATTGATCCTAGTGTAGGGGATGAAATGCGAGTCACGGTGGTTGCAACTGGTTTGGAGGGTCGCTCTTCAGCTGAGGTTCAATCTGCTGTTGGTGAATCTGTTGTCTCTCAACCGGTTATGGCAAAAGTAGGGCAGTCTGCTGCTGAAAGTAGTCATGATGTTAAAGCAGCGGTTGCTCAACCTGCGCCAAAACCTTCATCAACGATGAAGGTGGAGAAGGTGGAGAAAAGCTTGAATGAGAAGAATGAGTCATCGGATTCTGCTTCGATTTCAAGTGGCGATAAATTATCGTATTTGGACATTCCGGCATTTTTACGTCGTCAAGCTGACTAGTTTGAGTAAAAACGATGCAATATCAGTATGTTGGATTGTATAAAAAATGTGTTATTGATACTATTTTTTTTAAGAATAGTATCCAGTCATAAAAATGTAGGAATATAATGGTACGCCAACACACACTAAAAAACATTATTCGAGCAACTGGAGTGGGACTTCACTCTGGCGAAAAGGTGTATTTGACACTAAAGCCTGCCCCTGTTAACACAGGTATAATATTTGTTCGTACAGACTTGGATCCAGTTGTCGAGATTCATGGCGATGCACGAGCAGTTGGGTCAACAAATTTTGCTACGGCTTTATGTCAAGGTGATGTGAAGGTTAGTACCGTAGAGCATTTGTTGTCCGCGATGGCGGGATTGGGTGTTGATAATGCCTATGTAGAAGTGAGTGCTAGTGAGATTCCGCTTATGGATGGAAGTGCTAGTCCTTTTGTTTTTCTTCTGCAGTCCGCTGGTTTGGAAGCGCAAAATGCCCCTAAACGTTTTATTCGAGTCAAAAAACCGATTCGCGTGGACGAAGGTGACAAATTTGCTTCTTTAGAGCCGCACTCAGGCTTTCGTTTGTCCTTTACTATCGACTTTCAGCATCCAGCCATTGGTGAAGATGTTCAGAGCACATCATTTGATTTTTCAACGACTACTTTCGTTAAAGAGATTAGCCGTGCAAGAACATTTGGTTTTATGAAGGATCTTGAGTACTTCAAAAATAACAACCTTGCTCGTGGAGCAAACATGGAAAACGCCATCGTTCTTGATGACTACCGTGTTTTGAACGATGAAGGTTTGCGTTACCGTGACGAGTTAGTGCGCCACAAGATATTGGATGCGATTGGCGATCTGTATCTTCTTGGTCATAGCTTGATTGGTGAGTATAAAGCCTATAAATCGGGTCATGCGCTAAACAACAAGTTGTTATTGGCATTGCTTGAGCATCAAGATGCTTGGGAATATGTTGTATTTGAAGATGAAGCTCAAAGACATCCGATTTCTTACGTTGAGCCAGCGTTTGTTGGTGCTTAGTAAGTGATTAATTCTTGATCGGATTATTAAAAACCAGACTATATGTCTGGTTTTTTTGTATTTAGGTCCTTGATATTTCATGTTTTGTCACACATTACCATGATAGACTGTCTTTATTACTAATTGGCTACGATGAGTTCAAGATGTTAGGAACTGTAATTAAAAAAATTGTCGGCACAAAGAATGACCGAGAAGTAAAACGATACAAAAAAGTCGTTACACAAATTAACCAACTTGAAGAGTCCTTCCATAAGTTATCTGATGATGATCTTTCTGGCAAAACCAGTGAGTTTCGCGATCGTCTTGATAAAGGGGAATCACTGGATTCTATTTTACCAGAGGCATTCGCTGTTGTTCGAGAGGCCAGTCAACGTGTCATGGGTATGCGTCATTTTGACGTTCAGCTCATTGGTGGGATGGTGCTTAATGAAGGCAGAATCGCAGAAATGCGGACAGGTGAAGGTAAAACATTAGTTGCGACCTTGGCGGTTTACTTGAATGCATTATCTTCGAAAGGTGTGCATGTTGTTACGGTAAACGACTATCTGGCGAAGCGTGATGCTAATTGGATGAGGCCTCTTTATGAGTTTTTAGACATGAGCGTCGGCGTGGTTTTTTCTGGCCAAGATCGAGAAGAGAAAAAATCGGCTTATCTTTGCGACATAACATACGGAACTAATAACGAATTCGGTTTTGATTATCTTCGTGACAACATGGTGTTTCGTTTAGAAGATCGTGTGCAACGCGACTTGCATTTTTCAGTTGTCGATGAAGTTGACTCTATTTTGATAGACGAGGCTAGAACGCCGCTGATTATTTCTGGTGCGGTAGAAGACAGCTCTGAGCAGTATCGAAAAATTAATATGCTTGCCCCTCTTTTGGTCAAACAAGAAGAGAGTGAAAGTGAAGAGTCCACTGGGCACTACATTTTTGATGAGTCACAACGCAGTATCGAATTGACAGAAGACGGTCATTCTTTCGTTGAAAACTGGCTGGTTGAGCAAGGTATGTTGGCGGAAGGTGAAAGCCTCTATGCAGCAGGCAATCTTTCTTTGTTGCACCATGTGCATGCGTGTCTAAAAGCACATGTTATCTTCAAGAAGAACGTAGATTACGTTATTCAAGGCGACCAAATTGTCATTGTAGATGAGCATACTGGTCGTACTATGGCTGGTCGTCGTTGGTCTGAGGGTATTCATCAGGCAGTTGAGGCGAAAGAGGGTGTGACTATCCAAGCGGAAAGCCAAACGCTCGCTTCTACCACATTTCAAAACTACTTCCGTTTGTATGAAAAATTGTCCGGTATGACAGGTACGGCCGATACTGAGGCGTTTGAATTTCAGCAAATCTACGGATTATCAGTGATTGTTATTCCGACCAACCGTCAAGTGCAGCGTAAAGACTTCAATGATTTGATTTATATGTCTACTGAAGACAAGTTTGAAGCCATTGTGTTGGACATTGAAGAGAATGTAAAACAAGGTAGGCCGGTGTTAGTTGGTACGGCGTCTATTGAGTATTCAGAGCTTCTTTCTAATTATCTTCTCAAAAAGAATGTTAAGCACAATGTGTTGAACGCTAAGCAACATGAGCGAGAAGCTGAAATTGTTGCCGAAGCGGGTCGTCCTGGCGCGGTTACCATTGCGACTAATATGGCTGGTCGTGGTACCGATATCGTCTTAGGGGGTAACTTACAGGTTGAGTTGGCTCACCTCGGTGAATCCGCCAGTCAGGAAAGCATTGATGCTTTGAAAGCCGATTGGAAAGCGCGTAATGAAGCGGTTCTCGCTGCCGGTGGTTTGCATATTATTGGTACTGAACGTCATGAATCGCGCCGTATTGATAATCAGTTGCGTGGTCGTGCTGGTCGTCAGGGCGATGTGGGTTCGTCGCGTTTTTACCTGTCTCTGGAAGACAATTTAATGCGCATCTTTATGTCCGATCGCATTAAAAAGATGATGATGGCGCTTGGCATGGAGAAGGGTGAGGCCATTGAACATAAGATGGTTTCCAATGCGATTGAAAAAGCTCAGCGCAAGGTTGAAGGGCGTAACTTCGATATTCGTAAGCAATTATTAGAATACGATGATGTTGCAAACGATCAACGACAAGTTATTTACCGCCAGCGTTTTGAGATGATGGTGTCTGAAGATCTGTCTGAAGCCATTTTGGCGATGCGCGAAGAAGTAGTGGCAGGGCTGATTGATGAGTTTATTCCGCCACAAAGTATTTTCGATATGTGGGATCTTCCTGGTTTGGAAGAGAAAATCCGTAATGAATTTGGTTTGTCTTTACCCATTGTTAAGTGGGTGGAAGAGGACAAAAAACTTTATGAAGAGCCACTACGTCAGAAAATATTGGATAGCTTCCTAGAGGATTATCAAACGAAAGAAGCCATCGCAGGTGAGCAGCCATTTAGATCGTTTGAAAAGCAAGTGCTTCTACAGGTGCTGGATACCTTGTGGAAAGAGCATCTTCAAACGATGGATATGTTAAGACAGGGAATTCATTTGCGTGGTTATGCGCAGAAGAATCCTAAGCAAGAATACAAACGCGAAGCATTTGAATTATTTCAAGGTTTGTTAGAACAAATTAAATTTGAAGTTATTCAGATTATTACGCGTGTGAAGGTTCAATCGGCTGAAGAAGCGGAGAAAATAGAGCAAGCACGTCAACTGCAGCAAGAGAAAACAACGATGAGTATGATCCATGATTCTTTGGATGCATTATCGGATTCTTCTGCAGGTGCTGATGACTCTCAAGAATATCCTAAAGTAGGTCGAAATGAGCCGTGCCCATGTGGCTCTGGTAAGAAATACAAACAATGTCACGGTCGTCTGATTTAATTGGAGAAAGTTTAAATGGCGGTAGGATTACATGATTTTCCATTTATCCCGGAAATAAAAGGGATCCGAATTGGTGTAGCTGAAGCGGGTATTAAAAGGCCTAATAAAAAAGATGTCGTGATTTTTGAATTGTGTGAAGGCGCATCGGTAGCTGGTGTTTTTACGCAGAATGCTTTTTGCGCCGCTCCTGTTCGAATTTGTCAGCAGCATTTAGGTTTGTCTGGTAGTCGGTATTTGCTTATTAATACAGGTAATGCCAATGCTGGAACAGGCAAATTGGGTTTGGCGACGGCGTTGAAGACGTGTGAGTTTTTAGCGGATCAGACTGGTGTTAATGTGGAAGCCATTTTACCATTTTCAACTGGTGTGATTGGTGAGCCTTTGCCTGTTGATAAGATCATTGCTGCTATTCCAGCGGCACTGGGTAATTTATCTGCGAATAACTGGCATTCTGCTGGTATTGGTATTATGACCACTGATACTTTACCAAAAGGATCTATTCGTACTTTTGAATTTGAAGGCAAGACTTATAGTATTGCGGGTATTTCGAAAGGTGCGGGCATGATTCGTCCTAATATGGCGACCATGTTGGGGTATGTCTGCAGCGATATTGCGATGGAAGTGTCTGTTCTTCAATCGATTTTGAAGGATGTTGTCAATAAGAGCTTTAACCGTATAACAATTGACAGCGATACATCAACCAATGACTCTTGTATCGCTGTTGCAACGGGTATGGCGGGTAATGTCAAGATAACTTCTGTTGATGAGCCTCTGGCACAAGCGTTTATCGTAGCATTTACGGAAGTAATGCAGGAATTGGCTCATGCTATCGTCCGTGATGGCGAAGGTGCGACGAAATTTGTAACGGTCGAAGTGGTCGGTGCTGCTATGCAATCGGATGCAACTAAGACGGCGTTTGAAATTGCTCATTCACCTTTGGTCAAGACGGCGCTTTTTGCTTCCGATCCAAACTGGGGGCGTATTTTAGCGGTTGTGGGTCGTGCAGGCGTTCAAAATTTGGATGTTGATAAGGTGCAGCTGCACATCAATGGTTTTGAGGTTGCTCGTAATGGCGGGCGTTCTCCAGATTATTTGGAAGAGCACGGTAAGCAGGCGATGGCACCACAAGAGATTCACATTGTGCTTGATCTTGGTATGGGGGAAGAGTCTGACGTGGTTTGGACAACAGATTTCTCTCACGAATACGTTACTATTAATGCTGAGTACCGTACCTGATGTTGGTAAAAGTTGCCGCTGGAGTCATTCTTCGCAATGACTCTGTGTTCATTGCGTTGAGAAAGTCGAATCAGCATCAGGGCGATCTTTGGGAGTTCCCTGGTGGTAAATGTGAGTCGTCAGAGTCTGCAGAAGTGGCCTTGCTGCGAGAGTTAAAGGAAGAGTGTGGGATTGTTATAACGGATTATTCGTTTTTCAAAACCATCTCCCACGACTACGGCGACAAGCGCGTCGAGCTGCATTTCTTTAAAGTGACGGGATTTGATGGCAATCCGATTGGCAGAGAAGGCCAAGAGGTGAGATGGGTTGCTGTTACTGATTTGTTATCTTATGAGTTTCCTGAGGCAAATAAAGTCATTGTAGAAGCCCTCATGGCGTCCGCATAGGTCAGTCGATAACGCATTCAATAATGATTGTTATACCCAAAAAAAGAGCTTCAAATTTGAAGCTCTTTTTTTGTTTCTAGCTTAGTATTTTGGCCAATAATTTTCTAACGACGCTGGGTTCGAAAGGTTTGCCACAGATGGCATCGACGCCTTCTTGGGCGATGTTTGATAGTTGGCTGTCTTCCGAGTTTGAACTCACCATAAGGATAGGGATGTGGGCGAGAGCGGGATCTTTTCTGACCGCTTCGGTTAGTTCTCTTCCATCCATTTCTGGCATATTGTAATCGGTAACAATGAGGTCAAATTCCATTTCATTAAGCAATGCGATGGCTTCTTTGCCATTTTCCGCAAATTGTATGTTTTCTATTCCCATCGTATTGAGTGTTTTGCTGACATGCTTTCTGGCCATTAGGCTATCATCTGTTACGAGTACACGCAGCGTTTTTGGATCGAACATTTCGAGGTCTATTTCTTCTTCGACAATGAGATCCAATGTGGCATGAATGGCGCGTTGTAAGTCTATTTTACTAAAGGGTTTAGGAAGTATGGCAAGGACACCGGATTGTCTTAGGTGCTCAAGATGGTCACGGTTGCGCTCACTGGAAATGAGCATAAAGCATTGGTTTTCGGTTGCTTCGTTGGCTCTGATTTTGTCAATTAAATCATTGGCTGTGCCATCAGGTAGGTACATGGTGGAGATGACGAGATCAGGGGGGAAAGAAGCGAGCGATGCTATGGTCTCTTGGATGTTGTTGGCATGGTCAATTTTTCTGATGCCAGCGTCTTCTAACGCTTTCGTAATGATTTTTTTTTGGGTGTCTGAGGGTTCCACAAGGAGAAAAGAAAGATCACTTATTGCTGCGTAACTGCTCATATTGTAAAACCGCCTATATTGATGTTAATACTGCTTTTTTTGCTCAGACTAATTTAAGGTTAATGATTGCTGATAGTGAATTCCTTTATACTAAATAGGTTAACATGTTTTATCTAGTAAATTTAAATAGCAGAGGTTTTGATGGCGACGGCAAGTGCATGTCATATTTTGGTGAAAACAAAGGCGGAAGCGGAGTCCCTCAAAGATAAACTGGATAAGGGGGCTGATTTTCATAAATTAGCCAAACAGTTTTCTACTTGTCCGTCGGGTAAGAAGGGAGGTGATCTTGGTGAGTTTCGTAAAGGTGATATGGTTGCAGCTTTTGATAAAGCCGTTTTTACTGGACCTTTGTTAAAAGTTCAAGGGCCTGTAAAGACGCAATTTGGGTTTCATCTTATTAAAGTGTTATATCGTTCCTAAGTCTATTTAAGAGGAGAGAGGTTATGAGTCATCCTATTCAGCTCGATGCATTGTATTTTGTGGCCCCCCAGCTTACTGAGTCTGATTTCGCTTCGCTTAAGGCGCAGGGATTTGAGCGGGTAATTAATAATCGTCCAGAGGGTGAGTCGGATGATCAGCCTTCTGGTGATAATTTACGTGCCACGGCGGAATCTTTAGGTATGGAATATGTGAGTAATCCTATCAATTTGGCGGCGCTTTCTCAGGATCAGGTCGATTGTCAAGGGCGTGCCTTGTTGGAAGAGAAGAAAACATTGGCATTTTGTCGCACTGGTACGCGTTCGTCTGTGTTGTGGGTGTTGTTAGAAAACGCCAAAGGGGGGAGCTATGAAGAATTAGTCGGGCAGGTGTCAGGTAAGGGCTTTGACCTATCTCGCTGCGTGGCCGCTATGGCTCCTTTGGTAAAATAGGCCTACTAAGAGCGGAGACGTTCTAGATTAATAGGCTGTTATCGGGTTTTAAATAACAGTATTGGAAAATTATGGTTAGTCGTCCATCGTTAGAAACTGCCACAGCCTCAGACCCAGATAGGTTTGTTGAGCCGCTAGAGCTCGGTAAGCGCGTTAAGGAAATTCGTTTAGCGAAAGGCTGGACGCTTGAAGAAGTGGGGAAAAGAACAGGAATTGCTCGTTCGACACTCTCTAAAATTGAAAACGATCAAGTTTCTCCCAGTTTTACTATCGTGCAGAAGTTAATTAAAGGTTTAGAGATGGACTTGCCACAACTGTTTGTTGAGGCCAGTGAGCACTCTATTGCAGGAAGGCGAGACATTACCCGCAAAGGCAAGGGGGAGCCTCATCCAACGGCGACGTATGAGCATGAGCTTTTGAATTATTCCATTAGCCGTAAAAAAATGGTGCCGTTTAAAACCACCGTCCGCGCTAGATCGTTTGCAGAGTTTAAAGAGTGGGTTCGCCATGATGGTGAAGAGTTTTTGTTGGTTTTGCAGGGTAAAATTAATTTTTTCTCTGAGCTCTATGAGCCAATTGAATTAAAAGAAGGTGACAGTGTGTATTATGATGCCACTATGGGGCACGCTGTGGTGTCGACATCGACTAAAGATGCTGAAATACTCTGGGTGGTTGCCCGTTAATAAATAATTAATAGAAGAAGGTTGTAGAAAATTATGAAGCAGTGGGAATTAACAAGTTGGAGAGAAAAAACGGCGTTGCAACAGCCGGTTTATCCTAATGCAGAGCATTTGGCTCAAGTTGAAAAAACATTAGGTAAAATGCCTCCACTTGTTTTTGCTGGTGAGGCGCGGCAGTTGAAAAAGGCTCTAGCGCAAGTTGCCAATAGACAGTCATTTCTACTGCAGGGTGGCGATTGTGCAGAGAGTTTTGCGGAGTTTCATGCCAATAATATCCGCGATACCTTTAAAGTGATGTTGCAAATGGCCGTGGTTTTAACCTACGCAGGTAAGTGCCCCGTTGTTAAAGTTGGGCGCATGGCAGGGCAATTTGCTAAGCCAAGATCCGCGGGTACAGAGACAATAGGTGGCGTTGAACTCCCCAGTTACCGGGGGGATATT
This sequence comes from Marinomonas shanghaiensis, assembly GCF_003259175.1. Classification (GTDB taxonomy): domain Bacteria; phylum Pseudomonadota; class Gammaproteobacteria; order Pseudomonadales; family Marinomonadaceae; genus Marinomonas; species Marinomonas shanghaiensis. The sequence goes on from NZ_QGOK01000003.1 coordinate 257,441, forward strand.
ATTAACGGCATCGAGTTTACTGAGCAGGCTAGGGTTCCCGATCCTGAGCGTTTGGTGCAAGTCTATAATCAAAGTGCCTCGACTATGAATCTACTGCGTGCTTTTGCGCAAGGTGGGTTTGCTGATTTGCATCAGGTGCACCAATGGAATTTGGACTTTTTAAGTGCGAGCCCAGCAGGAAGTCGTTATCAAGGTGTTGCCGATAAAATAGATGACGCATTACAGTTTATGGAGGCTTGTGGTATTGGTCCTGGCTTGGCTCAACTCAGGGAAACCGATTTTTACACCTCACATGAAGCCTTGCTGTTGCCTTATGAGCAGTCTTTGACACGCAAAGACAGTCTGACAGGGGATTGGTACGACTGTTCAGCGCACATGCTATGGATTGGTGATCGTACTCGTCAGCTTGATGGCGCTCATGTTGAATTTTTGCGCGGTGTAAAGAATCCTATCGGTGTAAAGGCGGGTCCTTCCATGGATCCAGAGGATCTTTTGCGTTTATGTGACGTTTTGAATCCTGAAAATGAGCCTGGTCGTTTAAATATTATCGTCAGGATGGGCGTTGATAAAGTGGCAGAAGGGATGCCTAAGCTGATTCGTGCCATTCAGCGTGAAGGTAAGCAAGTGGTTTGGAGTAGTGACCCAATGCATGGTAATACGGTAAAAGCGTCAACGGGTTATAAGACAAGACGTGTAGACGATGTGTTAAGAGAAGTGCAGCAGTTCTTCCAAGTGCACAATGCAGAAGGTACCTACGCAGGTGGTGTGCATTTTGAGATGACAGGTCAGAATGTGACAGAGTGTGTTGGCGGTGCTTTTGAAGTGACAGAGGCGGATCTGGCAGATCGTTACCATACGCATTGTGATCCTCGTTTAAATGCGGATCAGTCTTTGGAATTGGCTTTCATGATTTCTGAGACGCTCAAAAAAGCAAGAGCGTGATGCGCTAAAGAATCAAAAAAGCCCCAGATTGAGTGATTGCTTCAATCTGGGGCTTTTTTATGGGCTAATAGTATTAGCCTTTACGGCGACGAAAGGCGGACGTAGCAGATTTTGATGTGACATCAATTTTGGCCATGATGAGGGCCATTTCTTCTGCTTCTGCTTGTTGTTGTGATTTCAGCTTTTCTTCGCGTTCTTTTTTTGCGGCTCTTTCCGCTTCATTTAGCATTTTTTGGATGCTGGCTTTGCTTTTTGCGCGAGGAGGTGCTTTTTTCTTTTCAGTAACAGCGGCAACCGGTGCTCCCAATCTGTCTTCACCGATCAGCTCGCCAAAAAAGGACTTAGCTGTTGGTGCAGGTTCGACGGTTTTTTTAGGGAGGTCAACGGTTTTTTTTTCCGCGACTTTTCTCGTCTTTTTAGGTTGCTCGGCTGTTGATACGCCATTTGCATCAAATAATGCTTTTTTACCGAAATTTAAATTAACAGACTTTTCGGCTGTTTGTGCAATTTTGTAGCCGCGTAAACTTTCACCGTTATAAATAGAAATGTAATCCGTTTCTAATTCATAAAGCTCTTCTTTGTCGCTTGTTTCAAATAGTTCTTCAACTGTAAAAGCGTCAACGCCATTCTCCCTAATGTCGTTGTATAAAGGAAAGTCTAACCCTTCACTTGTTGCTTCAACGTACTGTTCGAAACGTTGGAAGCCACTATTGAAAGACGTTCCAATGTAGTGTTTGCCGGAGATGTTATTTGTGATTTTAAAAACGACCAAAATCGCTGCCTCTTACGTAATATCTTTTTAATAGCACATAAACCCCAGTCACCTGAGGTAACCCAAAGGTGACTGGGGTTTATAAGAAATGGGTTTAGTGTTTTACGACGATGTTGAGACCGTCACGAACATTCAAGTGAACATTCTCAACTCGTGTGTCTTGCGCAATTAAGCGGTTGACCTGATCCACAGCGATATCGCTGTTTTCTTTTGGGTCTAGAACTCTTCCTTGCCATAAGGAGTTATCAATGATGATAAGGCCACCGGACTTAACAAGCGGTAGAACGGCTTGATAATAATTTAAATAGTTGCGCTTATCGGCATCAATAAAGACAAAGTCAAATTCTCCCTCTAGGGATTCGATTGTATCGAGTGCTGGGCCAAAAATTGTTTGGATTTTTGTGCCGTGCTCGCTACGATCAAAAAATGACTGAGCGAATTCAATCGCTCTAGGGTTTGTTTCACAGCAAATAAGCTTGCCATCGCTAGGCATACCTTCGGCGATAGAAAGCGCAGAGTAACCAGTAAACATACCGATCTCTAGTGCACGTTTAGGTTGAGCTATTTTTGCCAGAAGCTTCAATGTACGGCCAATGGTTTTGCCCGACAACTTGTTCGGGTAACCCATCTCAGAGTACGTTCTTTCAACCAGTTCGATTAATAAGTCAGGTTCTGCTTGAGTGGTCTCAATGCAGTAGTCGTCAAGAGTTGAAAGATCCATATAGCCTTTTAATAAATGAAGTCTGTGTGAAACGAGGTGCAATTTTACTCTGCGTGCAGAGAATGTCTATGCCTTAAAGAGAGAAAAAGGGCTTGATTTTTCTATGTAGCTGTTTAATGGGCCTAAATCGACCATTAAATTAGATTCGCATGCATAATCGAAAAATGCTAATTTATGCGCTGAAATTTACATGTGCTCTTTGGTATGGAGCACCACTGACTCCGATAGGGGAATAAAATGCCTGTAATTACTTTGCCTGATGGCAGCCAACGTTCTTTTTCAAATCCTGTTACTGTCATGCAAGTGGCTGAGGATATTGGTCCGGGTCTTGCAAAAGCCACGGTTGCTGGTCGTATTAATGGTCAGTTGGTTGATGCGTGTGAACTGATTTCTGATGACGCTACTTTAAGTATCATTACTGGAAAGGATTCAGAAGGCGTGGAGATTATTCGCCACTCTTTTGCGCATCTTGTTGGGCACGCGGTTAAACAACTGTATCCCACCGCAGAAATGGCCATTGGTCCTGTGATCGATGAGGGTTTCTACTACGACATCGCTTATGAGCGTCCTTTTACGCCAGAAGACTTGGCCGCTATTGAAAAACGAATCAGTGAGTTGGTCAAAACCGATTATGATGTCGTTAAGAAAATGACACCCGTTGCCGATGCACGTCAGCAATTTGTTGATAGAGGCGAGACCTATAAGGTCGCCTTGATTGATGATATGGACGAGTCGGTAAAAGAAGTTGGCTTGTATCATCATGAAGAATACATGGATATGTGCCGTGGTCCTCATGTGCCAAATACCCGAGTGTTGCGCCATTTTAAATTAATGAAGCTGGCTGGTGCGTACTGGCGAGGTGACTCTAATAATGAAATGCTGCAGCGTATTTATGGCACAGCATGGAACGATAAAAAAGAATTAAACGCTTATCTAACTCGAATCGAAGAAGCTGAAAAGCGTGATCATCGCAAGTTGGGTAAGAAATTAGACCTTTTTCATCTTCAAGAAGAAGCGCCTGGAATGGTGTTCTGGCATCCTAAAGGATGGCGTTTATATCAGGCTGTTGAGCAGTATATGCGTCAAAAGCAACTTGATAATAACTATCAAGAAGTGAAAACGCCGCAAATTGTTGACCGTGTGCTGTGGGAGAAATCTGGGCACTGGGGCAAATATCATGAAAATATGTTTACCACACATTCTGAAAATCGTGATTATGCCGTCAAACCAATGAACTGCCCTTGTCATATTCAGGTTTATAATCAAGGGCTGAAAAGTTACCGTGATTTGCCGTTTCGTATGGCGGAATTTGGTTCCTGTCACCGTAACGAGCCTTCTGGCGCGTTGCATGGTATTATGCGTGTTCGCAATTTCGTTCAAGATGATGGTCATATCTTTGTAACAGAGGGGCAAATTCAGCAAGAAGTGTCTGAATTCATTGCTTTGTTACATGAAGTTTATGCAGACTTTGGTTTTGAAAATATTATTTATCGTTTGTCCACTCGTCCTGAGCAGCGTGTTGGGTCTGATGAAGTATGGGATAAAGCAGAAAAATCTTTATCTGATGCGCTGGATTCTGCTGGTTTGGAATGGGAAGAATTGCCGGGTGAGGGCGCTTTCTACGGACCAAAAATTGAGTTCTCTTTGAAAGATGCCATTGGCCGTGTGTGGCAATGTGGTACTATTCAAGTGGATTTTTCAATGCCAACTCGTTTGGGTGCTCAGTATGTATCGGAAGACGGTTCTCGCCAAACACCGGTTATGTTGCACCGTGCGATCGTCGGATCGCTTGAGCGTTTTATCGGTATTTTGATCGAAGAGACAGAAGGTGCGTTTCCGGTCTGGCTTGCGCCTGAACAAGTTGTTATCATGAACATTACAGATCGCCAAGCAGACTATTGCTCTGATTTGGCAAAAACATTGAATTCAAATGGCTTTAGAGCAAAACTTGACTTGAGAAACGAGAAGATCGGGTTTAAAATCCGCGAGCATACTCTTCAACGAGTGCCGTACATGATTGTTGTTGGTGATAAAGAGGTAGAACAGAAACAAGTTGCTGTTCGAACTCGCACTGGCGAAGATCTTGGAGTGATGAGTATTTCCGAATTTGAAAGTTTAATTCAAAAAGAAGTTGCTCGCCGTAGCCGTAAACAAGAAATGGAGATAGTACTATAAAAGGTAATATGAATCGTGGACGTACCGCTAGTAAGCAGCGTCCTCTAATCAACGAGAACATTCGAGCTACCGAAGTGCGTTTGATCGCTGCTGATGGTGAACAAGTTGGCGTTGTCTCTCTTGAAGAGGCACTAAAAGCAGCTCAAGAGGCTACTTTAGACTTAGTGCAAATTGCTGATTCAGATCCGATTGTTTGCAAAATAATGGACTACGGCAAGCATATTTTTGAAGCGAAGAAAGCGAAAGCTGCGCAAAAGAAAAATGCGAAGCAGATCCAGGTTAAAGAAATGAAATTCCGTCCAGGGACGGAGGAAGGGGATTATCAGGTAAAACTCCGCAACCTGATACGTTTCCTTGAAGGCGGGGATAAGGCCAAAGTATCTTTACGATACCGCGGTCGTGAAATGGCCCATCAGGAGCTTGGTATGCAGCTTATGAATCGAGTCGCAGCAGACTTAGAGGATTATGGTGTAGTAGAGCAAGCTGCGAAAATGGAAGGTCGTCAATTGACTATGGTGCTAGGCCCCAAAAAGAAGAAGTAATTTCACGTAATTTAGCTTTAAGAGTTTCGGCTCTTAAGGCCTGAATTGTGGAAAAATTACACTAACATTAACGAATGCGAGAGTGGTTTTATCATGTCCAAAATTAAGTCACACAGTGGCGCAGCTAAGCGCTTCAAACGTACCGCGAATGGTTTTAAACATAAACAGTCTCATACTAGTCATATTTTGACTAAAAAATCGACTAAGCGTAAGCGTCATCTTCGTCCTATGGGACAGATCGCGCAGTGCGATAAAGCGTCTATCGTACGCATGTTGCCATACATCTAAGTCTAGATTTTTTTTAGTTCATTAATTTATTAGTATAAGGTTTATATTATGCCTCGCGTAAAACGTGGTGTTCAGGCTCGTCGCCGTCACAAAAAGATTTTAAAGCAAGCTAAAGGTTACTACGGTGCACGTAGCCGTGTATTTCGTGTAGCAAAACAAGCTGTTATCAAAGCTGGTCAGTATCAGTACCGTGACCGTCGTCAACGTAAACGTCAATTCCGCGCATTGTGGATTGCACGTATCAACGCTGCGGCTCGTATCAACGGTCTATCTTACAGCCGTTTCATTGCTGGCTTGAAACAAGCAGCAATTGAAATCGACCGTAAGGTTTTGGCTGACCTAGCTGTGTACGAGAAAGAAGTTTTTGCTGCTATCGTTGAAAAAGCGAAAGTAAGCTTGGCTTAATTTCTGACGTAGCCTTAGGGTGGTTCGATCTTGATAGATTTCATCTTAATAGAGCGAGTCACTCAATGCAGTCTTTGATAGGGGAAGAGCCAATGGCTCTTCCCCTATTTTATTTTTTGGAGTGTGTAAATGGAGAACCTAAAGCAGATTCTTGCTGATGCGCTAAGCGCAGTGGCTGCGTCTGAGAGTGAGTCCGCTCTGGATGATGTACGTGTGCATTATTTGGGTAAGAAGGGCGCTCTGACTGCTTTGTTGAAACAGCTTGGTAACGTTTCTGCAGAGGATAGGCCAAAATTCGGTCAAATGGTCAACGAAGCAAAAGATCAAGTTCAGGAAAAAATCACTGAACGTAAAGCGTTTCTTGCAGAAGCGGCATTGAATGCTAAGCTCGCAACTGAAACAATAGATATCTCCTTATCCGGCAAAGGTCAGGAAGTGGGTGGTTTGCACCCAGTGACTCGCACCATGGAGCGTATCGAAACTTTTTTCCGTGGTATTGGTTTCGATGTGGCTTCAGGGCCAGAAATCGAAGACGACTATCACAACTTTGAAGCGTTAAACATTCCGGCGCATCATCCTGCGCGTGCGATGCAAGATACCTTCTATTTTAATCCGTCAACGGTACTAAGAACGCATACATCGCCTGTTCAAGTGCGCACAATGGAAACGACTCAGCCCCCGATTCGTATTATCTGCCCTGGTCGTGTGTATCGTTGTGATTCAGATCAAACTCATACGCCGATGTTTCATCAGGTGGAAGGTTTGTTAATTGACGAAAATATTTCATTCGCAGACTTGAAGGGAATTTTGCAGCAATTTTTGAACGTTTTCTTTGAGGATGATTTGAAAGTACGTTTCCGTCCTAGCTACTTCCCATTTACTGAGCCTTCCATTGAAGTGGATATCATGCGAACGAATAGCAAGGGCGAAGAGTCTTGGTTAGAGGTGTTGGGCTGTGGCATGGTGCATCCTAAAGTGCTTGAAATGTCAGGAATTGACTCTGAAAAATACACAGGTTTTGCTTTTGGCATGGGAGTAGAGCGTTTCGCGATGCTGCGCTATAAAGTGGATGATCTACGTATGTTCTTTGAAAACGATTTGCGTTTCCTTAAACAGTTCAAGTAACCAGTCGACCTAGGATATTGTTATGAAAATTAGTGAGAATTGGCTAAGAGAGTGGGTCAATCCAGGTATCAGTAGTGATGACTTGGCTGCTCAGATTACCCTAGCTGGCCTTGAAGTGGATGAAGTTTTGCCTGTGGCATCTGCATTTTCAGGTGTTGTGGTAGGTGAAATCATCAGTGCTGAACCCCATCCAGATGCCGATAAATTGCAAGTGTGCAAAGTGTCTGATGGCGTTGACATTTTTCAAGTCGTTTGCGGAGCGCCAAATGCGCGTCCAGGCATCAAGATTCCTTTCGCTAAGATCGGTGCGGTATTGGGCGCGGACTTTAAAATCAAAAAAGCCAAGCTTCGCCAAGTAGAATCCTTTGGTATGTTGTGTTCGGCCTCTGAGTTGGGGTTGAGTGATGACCATGACGGAATTATGGAGTTGCCTGCTGTTGCGAAAGCAGGTGAAGACTTTCGTGCTTTCTTAGGGCTTGATGATCGAGTTATTGATGTTGATTTGACGCCGAACCGTAGTGATTGTTTAAGTGTTGCGGGTTTGGCGCGTGAAGTGGGTGTTCTGAATAAGCTAGATGTAACACCTGTGAAGGTTGTACCGGTGGCGACTGTCATCGATGATACTTTCTCTGTGCAAGTCGACGCGGTGGATGCTTGCCCTCGATATTTGGGCCGTGTTGTGCGTGGCGTTGATGTAAAAGCACAGACACCTCTATGGATGGTTGAGAAGCTTCGTCGCAGTGGTATTCGCTCTATTGATCCAATCGTGGACATCACTAACTATGTGATGCTTGAATTGGGGCAGCCAATGCATGCTTTCGATTTGGCGAATTTGTCCGGTTCGATCGTTGTTCGGATGGCGACTCAAGATGAAAAGATTGTTTTGCTTGATGGTCAAGAAATAGCGCTGCGCGATGACACTTTAGTTATCGCGGATGAAAAAGCACCGTTGGCGATCGCTGGGGTAATGGGCGGAGAAGGCTCTGGTGTGAGTGAAGATACGAAAGATATCTTCCTTGAAAGTGCTTTTTTTGCTCCTTTGTCGTTGGCAGGCAAGGCGCGTTCGTATGGGTTGCATACGGATTCTTCTCATCGATTTGAGCGTGGTGTGGATGCAACGTTACAAGAGCTGGCGATAGAGCGTGCTACCGCATTGGTTGTGGACATTGCTGGTGGTGAAGTTGGCCCAATTACACATGTGGTAAATGAGGCCTCTTTACCACAAGCGGCACTCGTTACTTTGCGACGTAAGAAGTTAGATCAATATTTGGCAATCTCTATCGACAAAGATGTGGTGACAGATATTTTGACTCGTCTTGGTCTAGAGATGGTCGAAGTAACAGACGAAGCTTGGACAACAAAGGCGCCATTGCATCGTTTTGATATTGCGATTGAAGCAGATTTGATCGAAGAGGTCGCTCGTATCTATGGTTACGATAATCTTCCTTCTTCTATGCCGCAAGCGGCCGTGAATTTTACGCCTTTGCCAGAATCAAAAACACAGATTCAAGTGTTACGTTCTATTTTGGTGTCGCAGGGTTATCAAGAAGCGGTCACTTATAGCTTCATTGATCCTGTGTTAAGTAAACAGTTTTTACCGAATATTGAGCCTGTTCCGCTGGCAAATCCGATTTCAGCCGATATGGGGGTGATGCGTCCTAGTTTGGTGCCTGGGTTGGTGAAAGCTTACCTTTATAACCAAAATCGTCAGCAATCACGCGTTCGTTTGTTTGAAACGGGTCGTCGCTTTATTGGGTCGGTTGAGGCGTTGTCTGAGTTAGATCAACAGCAACAAGTAGCGGGTTTAATTGCAGGAACACGCCATTCTGAGGCTTGGTATCATGGTAGTGAGAAAGTCGATTTCTACGATCTAAAAGCGCATGTAGAGGCATTGTTTGCTTTGAATAACGGCGGTAAGCCAACTTATGAGCGCTCTGAGTGTGAGTTTTTACACCCAGGCCGTTCCGCTGATATTTTTATGAATGGTCAGTTTGTTGGTTTGATGGGGGAGTTGCATCCTCAACTGTCTAAGACGTTAGGTGCGAATCAACCTATCTATGTGTTTGATATTGCCTTAGCGGCTGTGTTGAATGCGACCTTGCCAGAATATGAGGCGGTTTCTCGTTTCCCTGAAGTGCGTCGTGATTTGGCTTTGTTGGTGGATCGTTCTGTGCCTGTTAGTGCGTTGGAGAAAGTGATTGCTTCGGCCGCAGGTGATGCGCTCAAAAATGTCTTGGTTTTTGATGTTTATCAAGGCCAAGGTATTGATGAAACGAAAAAAAGTGTTGCTTTGGGCTTGACGTGGCAGCATCCTTCACACACTCTTAGTGATGAAGAAGTGAACAACTCAGTCGAACAAACTGTTGCAGCTTTGTCTGAGCAGTTGGGAGCCGTTGTAAGGGGGTAGATTTATGGGATCGTTGACAAAAGCGGATCTTGCTGAAAACTTGGTGGACTCTGTTGGTCTAAGCAAAAAAGACGCAAAAGATCTTGTAGAAGGTTTTTTTGATGTCGTGCGCCATTCTTTGATAGAAAGGCAGCAAGTTAAGTTGTCGGGCTTTGGTAACTTTGAAGTACGTGAGAAGAGTCAGCGTCCCGGTCGAAATCCTAAAACGGGAGAAGAAATTCCGATTACAGCGCGTACTGTTGTGACTTTTCGACCTGGGCAAAAGCTTAAGTCTAAAGTAGAAGACTACATGCAAGAGTAATGTTGTTATTGTTGTTTCTAAAGCCATCCATTCGGATGGCTTTTTTACTTTAAAAGGCACGGAGGAGTGTGCTGAGGCTTTTGACGTGTTTTCTAAGTTATGTCCGCTTTAAAGTGCCTCTAGAAAGACATTTAGATCAATGTTTAAGCAATTGTTCCACTAAATTTTAGTAAGATGATTAAATTGAAAAAAACTTAATAAAAGTCTTCCCTTTTCAATTTGTTATAGTAATATACGCACCCGCTGACAGAGACAGAGTTTAACTCTTTCGACGTAAGTTTTCGGGGCGTAGCGCAGCCTGGTAGCGCACTAGCATGGGGTGTTAGTGGTCGCAGGTTCAAATCCTGCCGTCCCGACCAAAATTTGAGAAATGCCGCTATAGCTCAGTTGGTAGAGCATCTGACTTGTAATCAGAGGGTCCCGAGTTCGACTCTTGGTGGCGGCACCAGTTTTGGTCAAAGTTCTTTTCTGTTAAAGAAGAGAATGAAAAAAGATTTTGCTTTTATTAAAGCCGCTATAGCTCAGTTGGTAGAGCATCTGACTTGTAATCAGAGGGTCCCGAGTTCGACTCTTGGTGGCGGCACCACTTCTTAGGAAGTTTTTTTAAAGTAAACTGCGTTATGTTATGCCGCTATAGCTCAGTTGGTAGAGCATCTGACTTGTAATCAGAGGGTCCCGAGTTCGACTCTTGGTGGCGGCACCATTTACTTATAAGAAGTAAGTAAATAAAAATTTGATTTGGCGTTAAGCCGCTATAGCTCAGTTGGTAGAGCATCTGACTTGTAATCAGAGGGTCCCGAGTTCGACTCTTGGTGGCGGCACCAGTTTTGGTCAAAGTTCTTTTCTGTTAAAGAAGAGAATGAAAAAAGATTTTGCTTTTATTAAAGCCGCTATAGCTCAGTTGGTAGAGCATCTGACTTGTAATCAGAGGGTCCCGAGTTCGACTCTTGGTGGCGGCACCACTTATTTATAAGAAGTAAGTAAATAAAAATTTGATTTGGCGTTAAGCCGCTATAGCTCAGTTGGTAGAGCATCTGACTTGTAATCAGAGGGTCCCGAGTTCGACTCTTGGTGGCGGCACCACTTACTTATAAGAAGTAAGTAAATAAAAATTTGATTTGGCGTTAAGCCGCTATAGCTCAGTTGGTAGAGCATCTGACTTGTAATCAGAGGGTCCCGAGTTCGACTCTTGGTGGCGGCACCACTTACTTATAAGAAGTAAGTAAATAAAAATTTGATTTGGCGTTAAGCCGCTATAGCTCAGTTGGTAGAGCATCTGACTTGTAATCAGAGGGTCCCGAGTTCGACTCTTGGTGGCGGCACCACTTACTTATAAGAAGTAAGTAAATAAAAATTTGATTTGGCGTTAAGCCGCTATAGCTCAGTTGGTAGAGCATCTGACTTGTAATCAGAGGGTCCCGAGTTCGACTCTTGGTGGCGGCACCACTTACTTATAAGAAGTAAGTAAATAAAAATTTGATTTGGCGTTAAGCCGCTATAGCTCAGTTGGTAGAGCATCTGACTTGTAATCAGAGGGTCCCGAGTTCGACTCTTGGTGGCGGCACCACTTACTTATAAGAAGTAAGTAAATAAAAATTTGATTTGGCGTTAAGCCGCTATAGCTCAGTTGGTAGAGCATCTGACTTGTAATCAGAGGGTCCCGAGTTCGACTCTTGGTGGCGGCACCACTTACTTAATAAAGTAAGTTAGGCTAATAGCGTTAGATAACTTGGGTGTGTAGCTCAGTTGGGAGAGCGTCGCCCTTACAAGGCGAATGTCGGGGGTTCGAACCCCTCCACACCCACCATCTCACTGATGTAAAAGGTGCGTCTGATGAGACGTTAAAAACAATTGTATTGGAGTGGTAGTTCAGTTGGTTAGAATACCTGCCTGTCACGCAGGGGGTCGCGGGTTCGAGTCCCGTCCATTCCGCCATTACTTACTGAGAGTGGCAAAGTGTAGACATTACGAGCGGGTGTGTAGCTCAGTTGGGAGAGCGTCGCCCTTACAAGGCGAATGTCGGGGGTTCGAACCCCTCCACACCCACCATCTTGCCGATGTAAAGGCACGTCTGATGAGACGTTAAAAACAATTGTGTTGGAGTGGTAGTTCAGTTGGTTAGAATACCTGCCTGTCACGCAGGGGGTCGCGGGTTCGAGTCCCGTCCATTCCGCCATTACTTACTGAGTGTGGCAAAGTGTAGACATTACGAGCGGGTGTGTAGCTCAGTTGGGAGAGCGTCGCCCTTACAAGGCGAATGTCGGGGGTTCGAACCCCTCCACACCCACCATCTTGCCGATGTAAAGGCACGTCTGATGAGACGTTAAAAACAATTGTGTTGGAGTGGTAGTTCAGTTGGTTAGAATACCTGCCTGTCACGCAGGGGGTCGCGGGTTCGAGTCCCGTCCATTCCGCCATTACTTACAAACGTAAGTATGGAAAAAATACTGTTATATTTAAAACTGTTAACGTTCATCGTGACTACTTCGTTAAAGTTTTGCATTGTAAAGCCTCTACATATCATACCTTATCTTTTACAGCACTTTCCCTACTTGAATAATGCTATATAAATACGCATTTTATTCTGTGTTTATAGCTTTGTTTACGCCTACTAAATATATTTTTGTCTTCGCCCAATCCTACTTCTCAATAACTGAAATTATCTGCTACCTTTTCTATTGGCTGTTTGTCTTGAATGCCGATTTTTACTAATAATTTTTATTTTTCGTCTGATATTTTGTAAAGATGCTATTGCGGAAGAAATACTTGCTGGTAATATCAGGGTATGTGCTTCTATACTTGAAGCGTATAAGTGTTTTGTAAGATCACAATATAATTCCCAATAAAAATAACAATGGAGCTTATTTATGACTACCTCCTCGAAATTCTTGTTTAGAGCAAGTCTTGTTGCAGCCTCTGTGGCAGCAGCGTCTTCTGCATACTCAGCTGGTTTTGCTTTAAACGATCACAGTGCGACAGCGTCAGGTAAAGCCTTAGGTGGTGTCGCGGCGTCCAATGCGGATATCTCTGCTAGCTTCTGGAACCCTGCGCTTTTTGTGAATGCCAAAGAAACGACAGTGTTTGTGTCCGGCGCCTATGTCATGCCGAGCATGGACGTGACTAACATTAGTGCTAATAATGCAACCGCTGCAGGTGGAGCGGCTATTGCAGGTTCTACAACAAACAGTGACTCTGTTGATAATACGTTTGTGCCGTCCTTTTACTTTGCGAAGCCATTGTCTGATAAAACAGTAGCGGGTATTTCTTTGAATGTGCCCTTTGGTTTGTCGGGAGATTATGGTGATGATTGGGCAGGGCGTTTTCATGCAACAGAAACATCACTTCAGGATATTGCCTTGAGTTTCTCTCTTGCCCATCGTATGAATGATTGGGTCTCTGTTGGTGCCAGTGTTCAAGTTCATAAAGCCGAAGTGGTGTTAGGTTCTGCTGTCGGTATTTCGGGTGTAGAGGGTGATGGTCGTATTGAAGCAGATGATACTGGTTATGGGTATAGCTTTGGTATTGCGATGGAGCCAAGAAAAGGTACTCGTCTCGGTTTAGGTTACCGCAGTGAAGTGGATCTCGACTTTAAGGGTGATGTGAAATATAAAAATGTTGCTACTTTAAATGCTAGTGCGCTTACAACCGGATATGACTTAATTGATACAACTGTATCAGATTCAGTTACTTTGCCTTCCGTTCTTACTTTAAGTGTGGAACAAGATCTAACGCAGAAATTGATTTTAGGATTGTCCGCTATTAGAACTGGCTGGGGATCTATGGATGGTCTGAATATTGATTTTGATAGCGATCAGCCAAATTCAGTTCTTACCTTTGGTTTTGAAGATCAGTGGATGTACTCGGCAGGCTTGACTTATGCCTACTCTGATCAATTGACGTTGCGTACGGGTGTGGCAATGGATAATTCGCCAGTGACGGATAAATATCGTTCAGCACGGACACCAGACGGAGATCGTAAGTGGATATCCATTGGTGCCACCTATGACTTTAATGATATGACATCGGCCACCTTTGCCTTCACCCATGTGATGATCGACGATGTGTCTGTTAGTCGTGATGGAACTGGCGAGGACCGAGCTCGTGGTAAGTTAAGTGCTGACTACAGTTCCTCTGCTAATGTTGTCTCTGTTGCGATGAATATGGCGTTCTAATTTATCATGGCATAAATTGTTATTGCGTTAAAAAAGCCAGAGTTCAAATTGAACTCTGGCTTTTTAGTGTCTGGGGTCTGATATTTTTTGGGTGCCGCATCTTATTGATAGGGCTTAATAAACCATGCGAAGTTCTTTTGCTTTGGCGTTATCGTTGGTTGTCCAGTCTGATAAGGGTGAGGGCTTCGCAAAATAATAGCCTTGCAGTGTCGTACACCCTAAGGCTGCTAACAAGGTAGCTTGCTCTTTTGTTTCTATACCTTCTGCAATGACCGTCATACCAAGCGACTCTGCGAGCTGTATGGTAGATTTCACTATATCAACATGACGTTGGTCACCGGGTAGGGGAGACACAAATCGACGGTCTATTTTGAGAATGTTCGCAGGAATGTCTACCAGCTGACCCAAAGACGCTTGGCCAGTGCCAAAATCATCAATGGCAATAGAGTAGCCGTACTGTGACAAGCTTCTCAAACGTTTGTGGATAAGCGGGTGCGTCATCACAGAGCTGGTTTCTGTGATTTCTAATTCCAGCATGTCTTTTAGCCAAGGTTTATCCGCAATTAGTGTCATCAGCAAGGCAAAAAACGCATCGTTCATAAGTTCTTGGCCGGCTAGATTGAAGGCAATGGGAGTGTAGATGTGCTCTTTATGCCATGTTGACAGCGTATTGACTAGCTCACGAACGAGATTTTCAGCGAGTAGAGGAAGCAGTCCTAGTTTTTCAGCGATTTTTATAAAGGTCGTTGGTGGCACGAATTGTCCATTATTTTGCCAGCGCGCCAATGCTTCAAATGAGCATATTTGACCATTTGGTTTTACTTGTGGTTGTAACCATATACGAATTTGCTTGTTTTTAATCGCCGAGCTTAAGGTCAAACCAAGTTTGTGTTCCTCAATCAGTTTGTTTTCAAGGTTTTGGTTGTAATAAGAGAAGCGTTCGGTCGGACTGGAATATTCCAGCGCCATTTCACAATGTTCTAAGAGTTCTTCGGCGGTTTTTCCGTCGGTATGGTAATAGGCGATACCGACTTGGTAATCCATGTTCAATCGATTCCCATCGACACTTATTTGGCTTGGTAAAACAGAATGGATAAGTGCCGATAGGTTTTTTTGAATTAGGTACGCCTGGCTCAAATGCACAAAACAAGAAAATTTTACGCCACGTAATCGGCCGATGATAGTGTGCTCTGAGAGTTTCTTTTGTAGCATTTTAGAGAAATTCAGGATGACTTTGTTAGCATTGTCTTTGCCGTATTGCTTATTTAGCAGTTTGAACTGACTAATTCGAATAATAAACATGGCTCCCGTTAGATGACGCTCTTGCTCATTAATGCGCTGATTCACTTGGCTGCAAAAATGTCTGTAATTGGGTAAAAGGGTGAGCAAGTCGAAATGGGCAAGACGGCTATTGGTTTGTTGTGTGTTTTCAAGCTCTTGCTGGATGGCTTTTAATTGAGTTGTATTTTGTAGATGTAGGACATAGTAGCCATGTTGTGTTAGCGAAGCCCGACGTACTTCAATATGGACATTGGCTTTGTGCTTAAGGGTGCATTCTGCAATATTGGATTGCCAGAAAAACTTTCCAGCATCGCCCGTTGGGGATAGCCAATTTGTGATGGTTGAATTGCTGAAATCGTTTGGTTCTGAATCTGACAGCAGTTCTCGAGCGAGTTGATTGGCTTTGAGTATTTTGCCTCGCTGATCGCAGAGCAAAGTCGGCGTACCGGTGTTCTCGAAAAACTCCTCATAGAGAGCGTAATTATCATTGAGTTTTTGATAAAGCTGTCTCATGTTCAAGGCGTTCTTTTCAAGCGTATTAAGAATACGAGAAACCACCAGTGGCAAACCAATGTTGAGCGTGACAAAGGTAAGCAACTGAAAGTAGAAAGAAGAGGATATGTCTATCAAAGGTTTGTTTAGGCTTTCTGTCATAATCAGATAGCACGGATATAGATTGAGTATCATAGCGATCAGAGAGGCCCTAAAACTAAAGAGCAATCGCGTGATAAGAGGCAGTGAATAAAGCGATATAAGCGCATACTTTTGCGCATAGAATTCATCGTTTAAAGCAAGCAGTAAAAAGCCGCTTATCAACAAAGTAAGAAGGAATAGGATGGCCGAGGCTTGAACGTATTGTTTGCTAAAATGCAGTAGTAACGCAACCAAAAAAAGGTACGCTGTATTGATACCTAGAAACGATATTTCACTTGAGAATATCAGTGCGTGGCATGCAGATATGACTAAAATGCACACTGTGAGCGCCAACAAAATTCTTAACGCACTTTGCTGGAAGACTTTTTCATGTCCTTCAGTGGCTGCGTCCGAATCAAGTAAAAAATAACCTTTAAGAAAATCAATAAACATTAATCAACTTCATAATGTCAAAAAGAAGCCGCACTTATTTGCGGCTCTAAAATAGACATTACCTAAAAACCGTGAATTTGACCACGTTAGTTTTGATTTTTAGGCATAATTTTCTATATTAATTTGTCGAAAATGGTTGTCCCATTGTATGTTGGTATGATTTTTGATCATTTCACTGGTGTTCTGTACGGGATTGCTTTTTAACTGTGCTCCGGTTCCGCTGGTCAATAAAAATTCATGGGCGTTGCTTGTCGACACAAGACCGCAAACGTCACGACAATTTTCAACACCTAAAAAGGTTTTCGTCTCCACATGCCAAAAGGCAACTAAACCACCTCTTGGTGTACTGATCGCCAAAATGTCACCAGACTTATCGAAACAAACACTGCCGCAGTATTGTTTGAAGCGAACTCTAATGTCTTCTGGCATAGGAAGGTAATCTAGTTCAGGACGGTCTAGTCGAGATAAAGCGACCAACGGAACTTGATCCCACATATCGCCTTGATACTGAAAGCCCAGTGCAACCGTCCCTTTTTGGTTCACATCAAGATGTCGAATACTCAATTGATGTAGCGCTTCGTGATGAGTGGCTTGATTTAAAATGCGACCCTCTTTTAAAGAAAGATAAGTGACATTGGATTGCATGGTATCAAGGTTTAAAATATTTCTGTCTTCTCTCGGGTGAGTCATGAGCCCACCGTTAGCGATAACCAACACTTGGTCATTTAAAAAAACAGACTCATGAGGACCTATGCCATTACTGCTGAACGATTGTAAGATGTTTCCACTCGGCCAATCACGTATAAAGATCTTGCCCTCGCCAGTCGGGTAGTAATTTTCTTGTGTGATAAGCTGAGTGCCATCAGCGGAAAAAAGGGCATGGCCGTAAAAATGATGATCTTTGCTTGGTTCAATGCGTTTGATTCTTTGGTTGCTTGAGACGTCAAAAAAATCCATAAAAAATCCAGGTCTTCTACCGACAATACCAACAATGCTTTGTCTAGGGTGAATAACTGGTGCATGAGCTCTCTGTGATAAGGGGGCTGTCCATGAAATAGAGCCCTCATCATCAAATAACGCAAAAAAATGTGTATTCTTATCGAGTGAGTAGGCTGAGGCATACAGCGCCGCTCCTGCTTCTTGTTGGCTAAGCGCGGCCCACGTTGGCGTGGTTATGAGAGTGCCACTCAACATCAAAAAAGACCGTCTAGATAACATGCTTAATCTCCATCCCTACTATTAAAGCCAATTTGAAAGCCGAGTGTCGTGACAATATTAGATAGGGTGGACTGGCTGTTTGAGATGGACTTTACAAGTGGCTGTGCCAGATTAAAACGCTCCTCTTTTGTGTAATGGCCATTAAAAAAGTCGTCAGGAAGAAGCAATGCCAATTTTATATTGTCAGTTAAGAGAGATTCTAATTGCTCGGCCAGACGGGCATCATTTTGTTTCGCAATATCAAATAAAGAAGGTGAGCCGGCGTGATAAATTTCTCGATATGTCTGCAGATTTTTTTGTATGGCTTTGAGTGAAAGATCGCTACGATAAAATTCCGCAAGCTTGAGGTTTTCTCGACCATTGTAGCCGATTGGCGTTTCGAGCTTAGCGTCTTTTACCGCTGACATGTGCTCTATCCATTGCTGTAAGAATTGTTCTAAGGCGACTTTCTCAGGATCAAAGCCCATGCCTTCTTCATCGAAAACCCAATCTTGTGCCTTGCCTTCTTGCCACTGTTTGAATACTGCGTCTGCACTTTGAGCATGGTGCGCGGTAATTTTATCTAAAAGACGACAATGATTGCTTGATTGTGTCGGAGTAAAATCAGGATGATAAAGCAAGCTTTCGATAGCCGTTAAGCCTCTTACCGCAATGCTCGCTGACGTCCAAAATTTTGGCGCATCCATCACTGACGGATCGCCTTGCGCTAGCGTTCTTAATTGGCGTTGAGTAACGCCTTTTTTATCTGGCCAATATTCAAACGCATAGTAACGCATGAAATAGGTAACAGGACCAAAATTGAGCCACTGTAGTTGTTGCCAATCTTGGGCATTGATTTTAAAAGCCGCTTGAGTCGCAGCTAACGCTTGTTCAGACGGCGCATTACAAAGTGCGACGCTGAGTTTCGCAAGCGACGCCGATGAAGTGGAATAGGCTTGATATCCTTGGGTGACGACTTCGGCGGTAATCCCGTTAAGTGGGCCTTCCCATTGGCCTGCTGTTGCGATCAAAGGGCTCGCTGCCCCGATAGCTAAGGCCATTAGTGTTGAAACATATGACATTAAAGTGACTCCAAAAAATAAATGAGTGTATTTCGTTGTGCTTTAGATAGGCTTTTATAATGTTCTTGGCTTTGTTTCGCTTCTCCGCCATGCCAGAGAATGGCTTCTTCAATGCTTCGAGCTCTACCATCGTGTAAAAAGCCCATTCTACCTGAGATTTTTTCAGAGACGCCGATTCCCCACAGCGGTGCGGTTCGCCATTCGTTTGGACGGGCTGAAAAACTAGGGAATCCGCTGGCAAGTTCTTCGCCCATATCGTGTAACAGCATGTCGGTGAAGGGGTAAAAGGTACGGTGGTTAAGGACGGCAAAGGGCGAGTGATCGCCTGTTTTCATTTTAGGTGTATGACAGCTCGCACATCCTGACTCATCAAAAATATGCTTTCCCTGTAAAAATGTATCGTTCGTTAAGTTTCTCATGGTTGGAGGAGAGGAAAGAGAGACAAAAAGATCCACAAGCCTGGCTTGCTGTTTGTCTACTTCAAGGTTGCCCAAATGTGCACTGTTGCCATTCGGGCTAGCCAAACAGTCTGTTTGGAACTCTGTGCAATCTCCCCATGGTGAGGGGGTTAGAGGCGTCGATAGGCCTAAATCCGTATTAAAAGCCGACTGATTTTGTGCGCTGAGAGTTGCAACGGAGGCTTTATAACCAAAACGACCTATGAGCTTTTTTTTATCGCTTACAATCCAACTTACTCGGCCGCTAATGCCGTCATTATTTTTATCATCAGGGTCGGCACCTGCCATTATCATTTCATCAGGAATGTTATCCAACAGACCCATGCCAACAAGAGCAGGCGATACCAGCATCGTAAAACCAGTGCTCGCTTCGAATTCACCGTAATTGAGTGAACTCCAATGCAGGTTAGGCTTTCTTAACGGCACTTGTGAGCCGTCGCTGAGTGTTTCTATTCGGGTGCTGTAAGTCAGATAATAATCGCCTTCAGGTAAAATACCTGGGGAACTTTGTCCTTGAAATTGATGACCATATCGCTTGTCGCCAATATGAGGGTAGATCCTGTCTTTCTTATCGCTTAACGCAGGGTAAGATTTTCCTAATCTAACTAAAAAAGAAGGAACCGATGCACCGCTTTGCTTTTCATCAGGAGCATGGCCTCGACCATTATTGACATGGCAATTGTTACAGGAGCGAGTATTAAAGAGAGGGCCTAATCCATCGCTGGCTGTTGTTGAGGAGGGGGCTGGTACCCAAAACTTTTGAAAAACGCCTTCACCTATATAAAAGTCCAGCTTGTCTTCAATTTTTATCCCTGCCAAGGGCGTGGAATAATCACTGGCAAATGCAAAGCTTTGAAAACAAAAAAAGCCAGCGCATGCGCTAGCAACAAGAAACACACAAAATTTGATGTTTTCTGTCATAAACAGATAAGTACCATAACAGGTGGATAGAGACCTTTGCTAAAAAGCAAAAGTCTCACATGACACGCCTCATTCATCCATGCTTTAACTACAGATCAGTCCTTATGACACACTTAATTATCAAAAACTGCACTTGGATTATCCAAACTGTCTGACCCTTCTAGTGCTATGCCTTCAAGTTTTAGTGCATGAATAACGTCTTCGGTCGTGCGTGTTTCGTTAACGAGCGAATCAACAAAATTTTGTACCAGCTGATTGCCTTTGATGTTGTTCATGGCAATTAATACATCAAAAGTTTGACCTTTAGCTGCGGCGTCAACCATAGCTTGTGCTGCGGCTTCTGTTTCAGCCAACTTCTGTTTCATTTCTGTATCGAGCTGAGGATTTTGTTTTGCTACAAGATTGGAGAGAGAGGCTCCTTTTACCCAGCTACCATCAACACGTTTGTATTCACCTAAATATGCATTTTTAATGCCTTTCGCGTCATAGTAATGTGACCAATGGGTGTTATCAGAAAAACAATCATGCTCTTCTTCTGGATCATGTAGCATAAGACCCAATTTGGTTCTTTCCCCACCCAACTCGCCGTATGCAAGGCTTCCCATACCAGTAAGAATAGTCGCAAGACCTTGTTCTGGTGTTTGCTCTAGTAACGCAACACGAGCCGCTCCACCTTGCTTCCAGTTATTTGCCATTTCCTCTAAGTCTGAAATCAGCAAATCAGTCGCAGCCACTAAATAAGCGCGACGACGATCACAGTGGCCGTTTGTGCAGTTATTTAGGTCAAAATCTGTGGCGGGACGTTCACCTGCGCCTGGATTAGTGCCGTTTAGGTCTTGACCCCACAGTAAAAACTCAATGGCGTGGTAACCACTGGCAACGTTGGCTTCAACACCATCCGCTTCCTGTAAATGATCGGCAATTAGCTCAGGGGTAATCTGGGTAGTATCGACTTTTACTCCACCGATCATCAAGCTGGTGGACGCAATCACATTGGCTGTATAAAGCGGATTTAAATCGGATTCTGTACCGTAGCTGTCTGCCGCCACGTAATCAATCAAGCCTTCGTCTAAAGGCCAAGCATTAACTTTACCTTCCCACTCATCCACAATCGGATTACCAAAACGGTAAACTTCACTTTGCTGATAAGGCACACGAGCCGCGATCCATGCCGTGCGTGCGGCTTGTAAATTAGCCTCTGTTGGATTGGCTAATAAGGTATCAATAGAAGCACGGAGTGTTTGCGCCGTTGTTAGTGAATCGGTGTAAACCGCTTCCGCAATGTCTGCATAATGAACCACAACGGAGTCAGCGGAGACGGCTGTGGATTCATTTTTTAGAGCGGCAGGACTGCAGGCCGTAAGCATCGCACCAGTCACACAAATTGCGATAGGGGTTAACAATCGTTTCATCTTAGAGGCTCCAATATTTTATGTGCCAACATAGTATTAGAAATGAAAACGATTATCAACATTGCGCTTGCGCATTTTTTACAAACTTCGAATGCGTCTTGTGGCACTGTCCTCAGTGGCATTGGTATTGAAATGTGTTACCGGCAGAGCTCGCAAGATCGTATTCGCAAGCCTTATTTCGTAATAAACTTTGTCCTTCCCACGATACACTCATACTGACGGGGGATTTATTTTTATAACTAGGGATAAAACGATAGGCAGCGATGACTTCGATGTTACTGTTTGGACCTAATTGTACAGACTGTCCAATGAGTCTCTGGCGTGTTTCGGTATTATAAAGAGTGTAATCCGTCGTATATTCTTGATCGCCGTTTTCATGAGAGAAATTCAGCCAAATCTTACGATAAGTTTGTGGGGTAGGTGTTGGATTAGTAAAGCGTAATTTTGTGTAGATAATCTGTGCTCTAGACAAACTCGTTTGTGCATTTTGGCTGACTTTTACAAATGCCATATCGTCTTCTTGCCAAGGCATATTAGTGCCAAACGATGCATCCACAATTTGAATGCTTTCCTTTGCTAAGACAGATTCTGTGAATTTCAGAAGGTCTTTCACTGGTGCATACAAGGCCAGTGCAACAACACCGAGTAGAGCGATTTTATGAATAGTATGAGTAGGGCTTGGTAGCTTGATCATATACACATCCTTTAAACTGTCTTTACTGTTTATTTATACAGTACTGTATATCCGAACAGTACGTTTTTACAAGTTGTTTTTTCAAAAATAGTTTGCATTTCTCAAAAAAATTATCGTGATTGTGCTGTTTGTCGCTTTTTTAAATTATTAAAAATAATGTTTGATTTTATTTAGTTGATTGAATTTAAAGGGAATATTCATGATTCCCACAGCCTTCTTAACGGTTTCTGTGGACAAGATTTTGACCTTCCGTTCTGTGTTCTGATTGGAAAGTCTATTTGCCTGATTAGATGGCAATAAATGACGTAGACACTATAATGCAGCCACTAATAAGAGATGAGGTAGGTTGTGGATAAAGTGGATGTGATCGTAATTGGTGCCGGAGCGTCTGGTTTAATGTGTGCGGCAACAGCGGGCTACCGAGGTAAAAAAGTGGTGGTGTTGGATCACGCAAACAAAGCTGGCAAAAAAATTCTTATGTCGGGTGGAGGCCGTTGTAACTTTACTAACATGGATGCAGCGCCTAAACATTTTTTATCTGACAATCCGCACTTTTGTATTTCTGCGCTGCGTCGTTTTTCACCGCAAGACTTTGTCGACCTAGTGGATCGTCATGGTCTGGATTATGTAGAAAAAACACCGGGGCAATTATTCTGTGAGCATTCTGCGAAAGATCTGCTTGATATCCTACTGACAGAGCTTGAATGGTCTGGTGCAGAGCTAAAATTAAACACGAAAATTCATCACATTGATTTTCAAGATGGGCATACCCTTGTTAAAACCAACCAAGGTGAGTTTGCTTGCGAATCTCTTGTTATCGCAACGGGTGGTTTGTCGATTCCAACCATGGGCGCGAGCGGTTTTGGTTATGACATAGCGAAACAAGTTGGACATGATATTTTGCCCACACGTGCGAGCTTGGTTCCCATTACGGTACAACCAGATCGTAAAGCACAACTGTCTGAGTTATCCGGTATTGCCTGTGAAATATCCGCAACGGCCAATGGTGTCACTTTTCAAGAGCCAATGCTCTTTACCCATCGTGGTGTGAGCGGGCCATCTATTTTGCAAATTACCAACTTCTGGCAACCAGGCGAAGCCCTTAGTATTAATATCGCTCCGACCTTGTCGTTAGACGACTTACTTGATGTTCGTCAAAGGACGCCAAAGAAAAGCTACGAAGGCTTCTTGTCTAATGTGTTACCAAAAAGATTGGTAGAGCTGATAAAAGCCGAATTTCCGTGGTTAACCGAGCGCAGCGCACAGACCTCTAATGAACAGATCGACAGTTTATTCAACTATCTTGCGAACTTTGATATCGCACCCAATGGCACCGAAGGCTATCGCACTGCGGAAGTGACCCTTGGCGGTGTTAATACCAATGAAGTGTCTTCTAAAACATTCGAATCACAAAAACAAAAAGGGCTCTACTTTATAGGTGAAGTCCTAGACGTGACTGGCTGGCTTGGCGGCTATAATTTCCAATGGGCATGGGCGAGTGGTTACTGCGCTGGGCAGTATGTGTGAATGGATCGTTGGAATTAAACTGTTAACTTTTCAGACTGAATTTTCCTTTAATCGCCTCAATGCTTGATGCGCTGAGGCTTTCAGTGTTGTCTTCGCAAAATCTCGTTAAAAATGGAATTGGAGAGTTAATTTTCCTCTGTGTACTTTTGTTGTGTGATTTGTGATGACAAAAGGTTTGATGATTAAAAGCTGACTAGTAAAGGCTGGTCCATTCAGTGACGTTCACGTTGATCTGTCAGATAGTTTCAAGCTAGATCTTGAATTCGATCATTTCATCACAACCTATAAGGATACCTTGTTTTCGGAGCCTACAACATGGCAATTCAGACCCACTTCAATAATTTTGATAAAGCTATTTACTTAACTGGACAGTCACCAGGTTATAAGAATGCAAAAGAGAAAGACGATAGTATTCTTAATGATTTGAAAACGCGCTTTAAAGAGGAAGGTTATCCAGTAGTTGATACCTTCTTACAGGGGTCATTTTCAGTTAACACTGCAATTAATAATCTCGACGGAGACTATGACATTGATCGTGCATTGGTCATTGATGAAGGCTCCGCGCCTGAGGATCCTGTCAAGTTGAAAGGCGTTGCGCTTGAGGTTCTGACGAAGAGGAGTTTTAAAAATCCAAAAGTTAAGAAGCCATGTGTTACAGCGGACTACTTGAGTATCAATCTTCACATTGACTATACAATTTACACTCGAGACTCCAGTGGAAATTATAAATTAGCAGTAGGCAAACTTGGCTCGTCAGTTGAAAATAAGGAGTGGTCACCAACAGATCCTAAAGGTTTGATGGATTGGATCAATGATACCTCTAACTATGGCCAAAGTGCTCTCAATAAGAGAAAGCAGTACAAGCGACTGGTTCGATACATGAAACGCTGGAGGGATGTCAATTTCAACGAACAATCTCGGAAAAAGCTTTTCTCAATCGGTTTGACAATCATGATTAAAGAACAGTATCAGCCTGATTACTTCTCAGATGTTGAAGATGACTTAGTAGTGCTTGAAAAGGTTGTACGTAAAATGCTGAATGCGGGATATATACAATTAGCAGGTTCAATTGATCAGCCATTATATAGGGTATCAGTAAACTTGCCTAAATCACCGTACAGAAATGTCTTTCAGCATAAAGTAGGAAATCAGTCATGGTCGGGTAGTGATACCAACATCGGTACATTGTTTAGAAACAAACTTACAAATCTGTTGAGGAAGCTTGAAGAAGCTAACAATGAAACAGATGAGATCAAACAATGCGAAATTCTGAATAAGGTCTTCGGTGATGACTTTAAAATCCCTAACTCTTCTGGCAACAAAGGAACTGGGTCTGTAGCAGGTGTAGCCGCCGCATATTTCCCTACAGCTGGCGCTTCAGGGACTTCTCAAGGTGCATAAGTTCGATTATTCAAAAATTTATGAGTACTTTCTGGACTCCGAATATGATGTTGAGCCATGTGAGTTTAAGGGGCTTGATTTCCTTCGTGTATCTTTCGAAATCAACGGGATTGTAGTCAGCCTTTTGCATCGCTGTGTGGCAGAGATTACATCTCTGCCACATTTCTTTTTGGAGAATTATGAAAAATCTGGGCGACTAGCCCACGTGTTACTCTCTAGAGATCCTGATTTGAAAGGCTTAGGATCCATATGTGTCAATAATTTGGATTCGGTTTCCATTAACTACGAGTGCCCTGAGTTGGCTTTTGAGGAATCAATCCGACGACATCAGGATCTTTTAACGAAGCTTTTGACAGACTCTGAATTCAACGAAAGCGAGCTTTTGAGAGAGTTTTCAACGAACTGGCAAAATACATGGCTCAGTGAGCAGTCAACAAAAGTCGAATCCTTAATATGTGCTTGTGATTTGAAGGATTTCGACATTTTGGAAATCTTTCGACCACTGGCTGGTGCTAATGTCAATCCTCTGGGGCTGTCATATGTGGCGGTATCGAGGCAATACTTAAATTCGAATATTTCAAATTATTTATCTTTGCCGGTCCGTTCTAAAGCTCCTGAATATATTTCTGCATTTTATATGTCAGTTAAGCAAATTAGTTTAGGTTTTCCAAGCAATGAAATTGAATTAAAGCATTGGATTTGTGAGGTTTTCGAACTGCTTGATAGTGATGCACGATCAGAGATCGAAAGTATCCTAAAGTCTCGTCGTTCTAAGCAATTCTGGGGCGTATTTGGTATTGAAACACCTTCAGGTGTTTCTTATTTTGGGATTCGGTTTTGTTGTAATTCCAAAAAATCATTTCCTGATAACTTTGAAAAGCTGGCTAACTGGAGTGTTGAGCCGATTTTTCTAACAATGTTGAATAAAGAAGAGCTTTTATTTCGAGGAGGAGCAGATAATACACTTTCGAGAAAGAAAGTTTTACTTGTTGGTTGTGGCTCCGTTGGCAGTGAAGTCGCAGATAAACTGGGTGCTGCTGGGGTTGGCTTGTTATCTATAGTTGACCCTGATTACTATTCCCCATCTAACATATATAGGCATTTCTTGGATTCTCGGTGGCTGTTTGAGCATAAGTCCTTAGCCGTTTCTTATCAGCTAATGTCCAAGTACCCATGGCTTGAGGCTAGAGGTTATGGACAGTCTCTTCTGGACCTTAGAGATCAAGATATTTTGAGAGAGTTTGATCTTGTTATCGCAGCAATCGGTTCCCCTACACAAGAACGAATTTTTCAAGATTATGTCGTTCAAAATAATATTAATACCTCTGTTATTTATACGTGGCTGGAGGGGTATGGTATTGGTGGTCATGCAGTGCTTGATGTTCCGGGAAGTAAAGGTTGTCTGAAGTGTGCTTATGTTGACCCAGAGAGCGGTCGTAGGGGATTAGCATCTAATCTGAATTTTCTCGTATCTGATCAAGACGTAGTTAAAAACTTTGCAGGTTGTGGAGAGATGTTTATTCCATATGGGCACCTTAGTTCAAGTCAGACGGCATTGGTTGCTACAGATCTTGCCCTAAAGTACTTGAGAGGAAAGCAAACTGAATCAGCGAAGGTGAGTTGGAAAGGATATGACGATGATGCGATAGATCAAGGCTTGAAACTGAGCCGTCGTTACTCCTCATTTGATAAAAACCTGAAGATTCAATCACTATGTCACCCAATGTGTGATGTCTGTTCGGATCAAAGGTATGTTGTATATGGAAACCATGATCTTAAGCTTCGAATTCCTGCTTCAGTAGTTGAGGAATTAACATCATATCGGCAGGATGGTTCTGATGATGTTGAATCGGCAGGACTGTTGGTTGGCTATGGAAATGACAGTATTTACACTCTGTATGAAATTACCTATCCACAAGAATCGGATATTCGGGATCGGGCATATTTTAAGCTTGATCCTACTTCCCACCAAAAAATTATTGATGAATGTTTTTCTTGCTCTGATGGTTTATTGGGATATATAGGGACTTGGCATACACATCCTCAAGCCGTTCCATCGCCATCCAATTTGGATTTAAAAGACTGGCTAGCGCATGAGTCTGAAAATCAAGATAGGCAATTGTTTTTTATTATCGTTGGAAAAGATGAAGTAAAGGTTTTTGGAATCATTGATAGAGAACCTATTGAGTTCGCTGTTCTAGGGGAAGACTGCTAATGTGGGAGAGGTTTAAATGGCTTTGGGTTACGGCTTGGCGACTCAAGAAGTCTCCGTACCCTAAAATTTCTATTGGGGCAAAGCTTTGTTTATGGCCTTTTTCGTTATCAATAATCTATTCTGCAATTGATGTAACGGTTAGCTTTAGATCTGAATCCCCCGTTGACTCTATTAGTGCTAGCCTTGTAGATACATCTCAGCCACTTTGGTTTTCTATATTTTTGATGGTTGTTGGGGCTTATATAATTCATTCAGACTTGAAGTCTAAGGTTCGACATACTTCTAGAATTCTAATTTCTTCTATGCCTGGAATGTCGAGAGAGTTTCCGGATGTAATTCTCGATCGTGCTGAGAAAGAGTTTTGTCGTGAGGCTGCTATTTTGGGGCAAGCTATTGCAGGGAATGATGAAAATATTAAACGGCAGGTTCAATTTTACAACTCTGAGCTATTGGTGGACATACTAAACCGTTTCATTGTTCATGATGACTGTAAACGATTGTACTTTGGTGGTTTGGCTAGGGTTCCACTTTTAGTTGCATATGGGTATATGCTGAAAAATCTGAGGTGTTCTGTTGTTTATTTCGACAAGTTTCATCGAGATGGATCTTGGAAGTTGTTGGATGACGAGGACATGAGAATTAGTTTGTCTTTGCATCAAATAGAGGATATCAGTCCAAGTCAATCTGGGGATGTGGGGCTGGCTATAGGTTTTACTACTCCGATAATCCAAGATCAGTTGCCAGAAGAATTAAGGGCAAATACTTTAATAATGTCCTCAAATCAAAACGCTGAAAGAAATATGGTTAAGAACCAAGAAAATCTTAATAGAATTTCAGCTGAAATTTGTAAGGTAATTGATGAGCTTTCAGGAAAGATAGGGTGTAAGAAAATTCATCTGTTTTTATCAGTGCAGTCAACATTAGCTATCGATATTGGTAGGAGGTACCAAGAAGGTATTCACAAAAACTGGGTTATCCATAATTTCTCTCCTGAGGCTAACTCGTACACCTGGAGCTTGGAGCTTTCAAAATCAGGCGCAAAGTATGCTGCTTCTTAGCCAATTTTTCAGTTTTTTGGGCAGATGTAAATTTAGCCTACTTTTCACCTGCCTCGAGTTTTTTCTAGTACTGATATTACCACTACTTCCTAGACACTAATCACCAATCTTCATTAAGGTACTTAAGGGGGAGTTACTACAGGTGTTAATAATGCCTTATTTTAGTGCGTTTCAGAGCTAAAAAGTTAAGGGGTTGATAATATTTTATGGTGTTTAGTATGCTTTTTACTCAAAAAAGGCTTTTTCAAAAGTTAACAGTACAATTCCATCGATCCATGATGGTTTATCGATATAACTTAATTTATTGAACTTATTGTTATGCCATTGCGTACAGTTAAGAAAGACTGTGAGGAGGATGCTGATGAAAACGTTTTTGTGGTTGATTTTATGTGTTTGGCCTGTCGTCAGTTGGGCGGACGCTGCGGCTTGGCAGGCGTGGCGAGAGGGTAAGGCGGTGCTGATTATGCGCCATGCTTTGGCTCCTGGCGTAGGGGATCCCGAAGGCTTTGTACTAGAAGACTGTAACACACAGCGTAACCTAAATGACGCTGGGCGCTCACAGTCGTTAGCTTGGGGTGAACATATACGCGAGCAGTATTCTGGTTCCATTGCGGTTTACAGTAGTCAATGGTGTCGTTGTTTGGAAACCGCGAATTTGTTGGCTCAAGATGATGTAACGCCTTTGCCGATATTAAATTCGTTTTTTGCCGGTCAGGGAGACCGCGTAGGACAAACACAAGCCCTGCTGCAAAGGTTCTCTCAGCAAAGCGTCAGCCAGCCAACCATATTAGTGACACATCAAGTCAATTTTACAGCACTGACGCAGGTGTATCCCAACTCTGCCGAGGCCGCTATCTTATCCCTTCCCTTGAGTCAGCCAGCCAAGATACTGGCGCGCATTCAGTTGGATTCAAAATAATAATGGACAAAAAAAGGGTCGACACACTACGGTCGACCCTAGTTATTGATTAAGACCTATTTAAGCGATTTTAGCTTCTGGCTTACTTTGGCTTTTTACAAATAAGACACAGGCTGCTAACACAACTAAAGGTAGGACGGGATCGTAGATACTGCCTAGGCTGCCGAATATTAGGTTCAAAATCATGATCAGCGATCCACCAATTGCCCATGCAATCGTCGTTGGAATAGTCCAGATGACCAATTGTTTTTTCACCTCAGTCACGCCCATTAAACGGTTAACAATGTGGAAAAGGCTGTCGTTAAAGTAACCGGCGAACAAACTGCCCATGGTGGCGGCAGACGCAGCAAACAGCATGTTAACGCCTTGCATTTCAGCGAGCACTGGAGCAGAAATTGAAGCGGCCGTGATCATTGAAACCGTACCACTTCCTTGGATAATCCTAACCAAGGTCGCAATAATGAATGGAATCATGATAGGCGAAATTGAAAGTGCGACGATCTGATTCGCAATTTCAGCACCCGCACCAGATTCACGCAATACGCTGCCCAATGCGCCACCCGCTCCTGTTACTAGAAGAATGATGCCGCAAGTCGATATGCCATCTTCTAATTTTTTGGTGGTTGTTTCTTTGTCTAAATAAGGCGTCAGCGTATAGACGGCCAGTAGTGTACTGATAGAAAGGGCAATAATTGGGTTACCCAGGAAATTAAATAGGGCGCCAACAGTGCTCGTTGATAGGCCTTCCATTGCAAATTGCTTCTCTGCCAAGCTCATCAGAGACTTAATCAAAATTAACACAATCGGTACGACAATCGGCATGATCGATTTGATCAGCGAAGGCAGCTCCTTTGACTCTTTTGATGCCATGTAATCATCATGAATCTTTTTAAGGTCAGCATCGGCCGCCAATGTCGGAGAAACGGCAAATTCAGGGAAATGTTTTTCTAACCAGCGTGCGTACAAAACAATGCCGTATACGCAAGGGATCGCCACTAACAGTCCAAAACCGAGCATAGACGCTAGATCTACATTAAAAATACTGGCAACACCCAAAGGTCCAGGAGTGGGTGGAATGCAGTGATGGGCGACTACCAATCCGCCAGCTAGGGCGACGGTTAAGGTTAAGATAGAGCGATCAGATTTTTTCGCCAAAGACTTAGCGATGGGATATAAAATAATAAGCGCACTGTCTACAAAAACCGGAATACTGACAATGTATCCTGTAATGGCCAATGCTGTTTCTTCTTTTTTCTTTCCTAGCCATTTTATGAAATGGTAAGCAATAGATTCGCCAGCACCAGAGGTCTCTAGAATCGCTCCCATCATGACCCCTAAGCCGATGACAATACCGATGCCACCCAATGTCCCACCAAAGCCTTTACTAATAGCGGACATGGTTTCATCAACACTCAACCCGCCGATTAAGCCGGCAATACAGGCCGCAATTAACATGGCGATCAACACATGAACTCTGGTTCTTAGTACTAAAAATATTAAAACAAAGACAGCTATTATTAAGCCGATCACAGATATGGGTAGCATAGTTTTACTTCCTTTATTGTTATTAGAGCTTGGTTTTTTATTTAATAGATTCTACAAATTCAGTGAATATCGAATGAAAGCTTTGGTCTTTAATAAACCCTATTGATAACTCTTTTTCGTTATTAATCGATTTGGGCCAACTTGAAACGATTTTTTCAATCTTTTCATCTCTTTCATAAGAAATTAAATCAAGATAAGAGTCATCATAGGCGCCAGCAAGGCAGGCAATCATTTCTTTTGGAGAAGTTTGTAAACCTGGTAGGTTAATGGTTTTAAACCCTTCTAAAAGGCGGGTATCGATTTGACTCGCATGAATCATGTTTTTAATAACCGTGTTTGGGCTAGATACCCAAAGTGGTAAATGAATATCCACTGGGCAATTGCTTTTCTCATGTTTTAGCGGTTCGCGAATAATGCCGCTTACAAAAGAGGAGGCCGCTTTATTTGGTGCGCCAGGACGGATGCAGATAGTCGGTAGGCGAACGGATACGGCATCAACAAAGCCTTTGCGAGCGTAATCATTCACCAATAACTCACAGATGGCTTTTTGAGTGCCATAAGATGAGCTAGGTTGCATGGCGGTCATGTAATCAATTTTTTCTGGAAGCTTTCCACCAAACACCGCTAAAGAACTGGAAAAAACAAAGCGGATACTCGTATTGACTTCACGACAACGATCGAGCAGAAGTTGAGTGGCTTTTAAATTGACCTGCATGCCAAGTTCAAAATCTTCTTCTGCGTGGCTTGAAACAATGGCGGCAAGATGAAAAACATGCGTTGTATCTTTATCAATAATCTTAGAAACGTCTTCTTCGACAGTGATATCTGCGATAATGGATTGTATTTTAGTATCAGTCAGTAAGGTGTCGTTCAATAACACTTTATCGACAATCTTAATGCTATTTATTGTGGGGGAATTGACTAATAATGCTTTTAATAGCTCGGTGCCTAAAAATCCGGCTCCGCCAGTAATGACGATATTCATGTATTTATCCTTATATTTTTATTTTAATTTAAAGTGTTTTTTATAAATAAGGTTTAACCCAAGCTAAGCCACTTTCTGTACTGTTTTTCGGATTGTATTCACAGCCAATCCAACCCGTATAACCAGATTCATCTAATATGTTAAATAAATGCGGGTAGTTTATTTCGCCTTCAGATGGTTCATGTCTTTTTGGAACGGAAGCGATTTGAATATGACCGGTGACATCGGCCAGATCTTGGATGAGACGAGTAAGATCCCCATCCATAATTTGGGCGTGATAAATGTCTAATTGAAGTTTGACGTTCGGTCGATCTACTTGTCGGATTAGCTCGGCGGCTTCTCGTTGATGAGCAATGAAATAGTTAGGAACATCACGATTGTTCAAGGGCTCAATCATCAGCTCGATACCGTGTTTAGCAAATTCGTCTGCGGCAAAGCGAATGTTATTGATGAATGTGTTGATGTGTTCTTTACGGCTGAAGTTAGGATCAACAATGCCAGACATAGCATGCACTTTTTTACAGTTAAGTGCCTGTGCGTAGGCTAAAGCGGTTTCTACACTTTGCTGGAATTCTTTTTCACGACCTGGAATAGCCGCAAAGCCTCGTTCGCCTGCATCCCAGTTGCCAGGAGGCATGTTAAACAAAGCCTGTTCAAATCCGTATTGCTGCAATTTAGACGCTAAGACATCAGCGTCAAAAGCATAAGGAAACAGATATTCAACGGCTTTAAAGCCCGCATTATGTGCGCGCTCAAAGCGTTCCAAAAAGGGAACGTCAGTGAACAGCATGGTTAGATTTGCTGCAAATTTAGCCATTATTTGCCTCTCCCTTTTAGATCGGTTACTTCATCATCGGTTAAGTAGCGCGTGGGTTTGTTTGCTAATAAAAAAAACAACTTCGCGGTTTCTTCTAGCTCTTCTGCGTTATCAACAGCGTCTAAAAAATCACTGCCGGTAATGATCGGCCCATGGTTTGCCAGTAAAAAGGCGCGATATTTACCCGCTAATTTGCCAAGATCTTCGGCAATATTGGGTGAGCCGGGGCGATAATATGGGACAACAGGCAGTTCTCCGACTCGCATCACGTAGTAAGGCGTAAAGGCTTTGATTGCATTTTTTGGGTCTAGATTTTCCAAGCAAGAAAGCGCAGTCAGATAGGTGGAATGCAAATGCACGATCGCGTTGCAGTTTGGGTCTTTATCATAAATAGCTAAATGAAAAGCCACTTCTTTAGAAGGGCGTTTACCAGAGAGGTGGTTACCTTCTTTGTCAACGACAGACAACTCTTCCGCCACTAAACGACCAAAAGAGGATCCTGTCGGTGTTGCGAGAAAGTGTCCGCTAGGGAGTCTGAGTGATAAGTTGCCCGCACCACCAGTGGCATAACCACGGTTGAACATGGAGCGAGCTAAATCGACCATTTGTTGTCTCAATTCAGCTTCATTCATGAAAAATACCCCTGAGCTGTGGTGAAAAAGTTCTCATCGCCAAAATTGCCTGATTTAAGCGCAAGAGAAACGTCTTGATTAATGGCTTTTACCCAAGGCACGCCAGGGGCTATCTGAGGGCCGATGTGAAAGCTGTCGACTTTTAGACTTTGCGTTACGACACCAGAGGTTTCGCCACCGGCAACGATAAAATTGCGCACACCGTAAGCATGTAGTTTGGTGGCCAGTAGACTAAAAAGTGTTTCAATCGCTTGGCTTGAAGCCTCAGCGCCATATTGATGTTGAATGTGTTTGAGCTTTTCAGCGTCAGCGGTAGCGTAAATAATGGGTGCCAAGGATTCGTTAACGTGGTTGGCAACCCAATCAAATACCTCGTTGACATAGCTTTCATTGCTCATACAGCGTTCAATATCAATGGCAAAAAAAGGCGCTTTGGCTTTATAAAGTTCAACTTGTTTGTTGGTCATGACAGAACATGAGCCTGACAGTATGACCGTTGGTGCTTTAGATGGGTGACCAGCCTGTTTTGCCAGAGTTTGGTCTTGTAAATGTTCTCCCCAGTTTTTTGCTATCCCAGTTGCTAAACCAGAACCGCCCGTGACTAATTTGAGCGAGCGAGCGGCTTTGCCAATTTCGTTAAGGTGTTCTGCTTTAAAAGCATCGACAACGGCGTAACGTTTGCCTTGTGCTTTTAACTCCGCGAATCCACCAATAATGGCATCTGCGCCTTGCTCAATACTTTGATAATGAATCAAACCCGTTTTGCCTTTGGATTGCGCGTCCATCAAATCCATAAGATTCGAATTCGTCATAGGCGTGACCGGATGGTTGCGCATACCTGACTCGCTGAGCAATTGACCCAGCACAAAAAGATGGCCGTTAAAAACCGTGCGTCCGTTAACGGGAAGGGCGGGGCAGACAATCGTAAAGTCTTCGCCCAATGCATCCAGAAGAGCATCGGTGACAGGTCCGATATTGCCTTTAGCGGTACTGTCAAAAGTAGAGCAATATTTAAAATAAAATTGTTGGCAGCCTTTTGACTGTAGCCACTTAAGTGCCGCTACGGATTGTTCTACCGCTTGTTCGACGGGGCATGAGCGCGACTTTAGGCTCACAACGACCGCGTCTGCATTGATGTCCGTATCTACAGAAGGAATACCATTGACTTGAATGGTGCGCATGCCGTTTTCGACAAGAAAGCCAGCAATGTCCGTTGCACCGGTAAAATCGTCTGCAATAACGCCTAATAACATATTACTTCTCCACGCCTGGTAGATTAATGCCGCTAAAGATCTTAATCACCGCGCTGTCATCTTCTTGGCCGAAACCTGCGTTACTAGCAGAAAGGAACATATTTAAAGCGGTGCTAGATAAAGGAAGGGGGAATTTCAGCTCTTTGGCGGTATCAGCAACAAGGTTTAAGTCTTTAACAAAAATATCCACCATAGATTTTGGGGTATAGTCACCATCGACAACATGTTTCATGCGGTTTTCAAACATCCAAGAGTTGCCCGCAGCATTGGTGACAACGTCGTACATAAGATCAAGCGGAATGTTGGCGCGTGCGGCAAGGGCCATCGCTTCAGCACCGGCAGCAATGTGAACCCCTGCCAACAATTGGTGAATGATTTTAACGGTTGCACCAAGGCCGATTTCTTCACCAATGTTGTAGACTTTAGCCGCTGTCGCATTTAGGACGGGCTGTAGTTTTTCAAAGGCTTCTATTGATCCGGATGCCATGACAGTCATGTCACCTGTTGCCGCTTTTGCAGCTCCACCAGACACGGGCGCATCGAGCATCAATAATTGGTGTTGAGAGAGTTTTTGGTGAATAGCTTTGGCATCTTCAGCGGAAATAGTTGCAGATACCATGACGGCAGTTTGTGGTTTTAGTGCAGCCGCTAAGCCGCTATCAAACAATACGGAGTTAACTTGTTTTGCGTTTACGACAAGTACTAAGATGGCGTCTAATTGCTCGGCAAAATCTAAGGCGCTACTGGAAACCGCTTTTGCACCGGCAAGGTTTAGCTCTTCTAGAGCGTTAGGGTTTAAGTCAAAACCGTACACATCTAAACCTGCATTAATACAAGACTTAGCCGCACCCATGCCCATAGAGCCTAGTCCGATCACGCCGACGGATTTCGCTTTATTTGTCATACAATACCTACTGAATTATTGTTAGTTTATGTTCGGATTTGTGATTTTTTCACCATTGAAACCGATTAAAGCGTTTTGTTTCACATATTTCAACAATTATTAACACTTTTATTCGGTGTTTTTGACTTTTTCTCGTCTCATGGTGTGATGTCTAGCACGAAACATGGCATTAAACAGGGGAACTGTCCGTTTTTTTACTGCTCATTCACATAAATTCACATGAGGGTTGTTTTTTGCTAAGCTGCGAAATACGTAATTTAGTGAATGGAATGGCGCAAATATGATCCCTATTGAACGGCAAAGAAAAATTCTGACTTTGTTGAAAAATCAAGAAGTCGTTAGTATCACGGAGTTGGTAGATTTATTTAATGTTTCGCACATGACCATTCGTCGTGACATAGAAAAGCTTGAAGCTATTGGTAAAGTCAGCTCTGTTTCAGGTGGGGTTCAACTGGCCAGAAATATTCATATTGAACTCTCGCACGATGTGAAGATTACGCAGTTTGCCGCGGAAAAAGAAAAAATTGGTAAGCTGGCCTCGAGTATCATTGCGCCTAACATGACCGTTTACCTTGATGCTGGCACCACGACTTTAGAGATTGCCCATCAAATTATTCAACGCAAGGATCTGCTGGTGATTACCAATGATTTTGCGATTTCGGCTTTTTTAATGGCGAACTCAAGTAATGATATTTACCATACTGGTGGTAAGGTAGATCGACAAAACCAGTCAACGGTTGGATCAAAGGTCGCTGATTTTTTACTCAGCATGAACATTGATATCGCTTTCATTTCAACCTCGTCTTGGAATTTGAAAGGACTCTCTACACCGAATGAAGAGAAGGTCATTGTTAAGCAAGCCATTGCCAAATCATCGAAAGCCGTTTGTCTGGTGTCTGATACGTCCAAATACGGGAAAATCGCGGCCTTTCATGCATTGGATATGGAGCGAATAGATACCATCATCACGGATTCTGGTTTGCCTGAGGGCGCCTTTAACGAGTTAAAAGATAAGGGGATTGATATATTAACCGCGTGAGTTGTTGTGAGTTAATCGGCTAATCGGAAGAAATGAGGCGTTTGTTGATATTGATCGGTGCGCTGCTTGCCTTCGAAACTAACCTATTTTATTCACACAACAAAAAAACCAAGGCTTATGAAGTCTGCTTCACTCGCCTTGGTAGTCAGGTTCATCAAGCATTAAGTGGACTGATGAAGCATATTGCGCAATACATATTGTAATATGCCACCGTGTTTGTAGTACTCCCATTCTTTCGGCGTATCAATACGCAGATCGACACGGGTACGCAGCGTTTCTCCATCGCTTTTGGTTGCCACCAGCGTGACGTCAGTGACGCTGTCCTGCAAGCCATCGATAGAAAATATTTCTTGTCCGGTTAATCCTAATGACTCATGGCTTTCCCCTTCTTTAAATTGCAATGGCAAGATGCCCATTCCGATCAAATTGGAGCGGTGAATACGCTCATAACTCTGAGCTATAACGGCTTTGACGCCTAGTAGTAAAGAGCCTTTCGCGGCCCAGTCGCGGGATGAGCCTGTTCCATATTCTTTGCCAGCCAAAATGATCAGTGGGGTGTGCTGCTTTTGATAGGCCATGGCAGCATCATATATACTGGCTAAATTATCATCGGGCTGGGTACGTGTTACGCCGCCTTCTGTGCTGGGGGCGAGTAGATTTCTCAAACGTATGTTGGCAAAGGTACCTCGAACCATGACATCGTGATTACCACGACGTGATCCATAAGAGTTAAATTGCGATTTTTCAACACCATGCTCCTGTAAGTATAAGCCTGCAGGTGAATCTGTTTTAATCGCCCCCGCCGGAGAAATGTGATCGGTCGTGACAGAGTCGCCAAGTTTCGCCAAGCAACGGGCGCCTTTTATATTAGGTATGCCGGGAGGCTCGACCGTCATGCCATCAAAGAAGGGGGCTTTTTTTATATAGGTAGAAGCCTCATTCCAATCGTATAGTTTGCCATCGGGTACTTGAATCTGTTGCCAACGATGGTCACCTTGATAGACATTGGCATAGTTTTTTTCAAACAGGCTTTTGGTGACGGTGTCTTTCACCAAATCGCTGACCTCTTTCACGCTTGGCCAAATATCTTTTAGATAAATATTATTGCCCTGTTTGTCTTGCGTTAGCGGTTCTCTATAAACATCAATATCCGTGCGCCCTGCAATAGCGTAAGCGACAACCAGGGGTGGCGAAGCCAACAGGTTCATTTTTACATCTTGATGAATGCGGCCTTCAAAGTTGCGATTACCTGATAAAATGGAGCTCACAATGAGTTGATGCTTCTGAATGGCCTCGGATATTTCATTGGCTAATGGACCCGAGTTACCAATGCAGGTCGTGCAGCCATAGCCCACTAGATTAAACCCCAGATAGTCTAAATCCTCTAAGACTCCCGCTTTTTCTAAATAGTCTGTGACGACTTTAGAACCCGGTGCTAGAGAGGTTTTCACCCAAGGTTTGACATTAATGCCGAGTTGTTTGGCTTTTTTTGCGACCAAACCTGCGGCGAGAATCACACTTGGATTAGACGTATTGGTACAACTTGTGATTGCGGCAATCACACAAGCACCGTCATTGAGTTCAAACGCTTGTCCTTGCGATGTCACATTGGCCGCTCCCATAAACTGCGCTTCGTTTACCGGCTCATTGGCATCCTTGGCTGGGCCTTCGCTTTCAATAAGACTTTGCTGGTGATCGTTTTTTTCTCGGCGTTCAATGCGTTCATTTTGAAACGTTTTTAAGTGCTTGCGTAACACGTCGCCAGCTTGGTCAAGGGGGATTCGATCTTGTGGCCGTTTTGGGCCTGCTAGGCTAGGCACCACATCGCCTAATTTTAATTCAAGATAATCGGAATAATCTGCCTCATCACCATTGTGGCGCCATAAGCCCTGATGTTTGGCATAGGCTTCTATTAAGTGAAGCTGTGCTTCGTCGCGATTGGTTAAGCGCAAGTAGTTGATAGTTTCGTCATCAATAGGAAAAATACCGCAGGTAGCGCCGTATTCAGGGGCCATGTTGGCAATGGTGGCTCTGTCAGCAAGCGGCAATTCGGCAAGGCCATCACCATAAAATTCAACAAACTTACCGACAACGCCGTGTTTTCGCAGCATTTCCGTTACGGTAAGCACCAGATCGGTTGCGGTTGTGCCTTCTGGTAATCGGCCACTTAATTTTACCCCGACAACGTGCGGTATAAGCAAACTAATAGGTTGCCCTAACATAACGGCTTCGGCTTCAATGCCACCGACGCCCCAGCCTAGGACGCCTAAACCATTAATCATGGTCGTGTGAGAATCTGTGCCCACTAGCGTGTCTGGATAAGCCGATTTTTCGCCGTTACTGTCTTTATGAAACACAACACGTGCTAAATATTCTAAGTTTACTTGGTGCACAATACCGGTTGCTGGAGGGACTACTTCTAAATTATCAAACGCAGTTTGTCCCCAGCGCAAAAATTCGTAACGCTCCTTGTTGCGGTCGTATTCTAGTTTAGCGTTTAAATCAAATGCCCCATCATTGCCATAACCGTCTACTTGTACTGAATGGTCGATGACCAGTTCAACGGGAGAGAGAGGGTTTATTTTCGCCGGATCACCACCGAGTATTTCCATGGCATCACGCATGGCCGCTAAATCCACAATGGCGGGCACCCCCGTAAAGTCTTGCATAACAACACGAGCTGGCGTGAAGGCGACTTCTTTGCTGGGTTTTGCCTGTGGATTCCAATCAAGTAAGGCTTGAATGTCTTCGGCTTTGACACTGATGCTGTCTTCATGACGCAGCAAGTTTTCTAATAAGATTTTCAATGAAAAAGGCAGTCGTTTTGCCTTGCTGCCAAGTTCCTGTAAGGAATGGATATGAAACGCTTCGCCATTTACAGTGAGTTGTTGCTGAGTGTTAAAACTATTATTCATAGTGTCCTCCTACTGTATTGGTCAGGATGGTTAAGACCTCTGCAAAAAAATAAGTATAGATTATCTTAACCTGCATAGAAGGAGGTGAGACATAAGGAAGCGGTCAAATCAAATTGGCTGGACGTTATTTCCTTATTTTAGAAGGGGTTACCAAGCGGTTGATGCAAATATTTTGAACGACAATGAAGAGATATGCCGAAATATCTCCTCATCATACTTTTAAGATTACTTTATTACTTTGTAAACCGCGGCAATGTCTTCCTCTGCAAAGCCAGCTTTTAGCGCCTGTTTAAAGGCTTCATTGGCAATCGCGGCGGTTGGGAGAGGTTGCTCAAGCTGGTCTCCAAGCGCGATGGCAAGTCGTAGGTCTTTTTGCATGTGTTTGAGTGGAAAGCTGGTGGTGTAGTTTTCATTTAATAGCATTGCGCCTTTGCCTTTAAACATTGGGTTTGCCATCGCGCCTGCATCCAGAATGTCTAAAATTTGTTGTCCATCTAAGCCCGCTTTTTGTCCTAGTGACATGCCTTCGCTAAAGATGCTTAGCATACCGCCCATCATCATATTCACCACGAGCTTCATGTTGGCACCTTGACCAACCTCGCCAAGGTACGGTGACATCTTGCCCATGACGTCGAATGCCGCTTTTGCGTCGTTATAAAGGGATGGGTCTCCAGCGGCGAGAATAATCAATGTGCCATCTTCCGCGGGTTTTTTTGTCCCTGAAACGGGCGCTTCTAAAAAACGTCCGCCCGCTTGGGTGATTAAGTGGGCAATGGTTTTCGAGGTGGTATCGTCTACGGTCGACATATCCACATAACCACGGCCAGCACCAATGCCTGCCACAACACCATCTGGGCCTTGGCAAAGGGCGAGGGCGGCTTCAGGGTCAGATACCATGGCGAAGGTCATATCGCAACTTGCGGCAACGGCTTTAGGGGTCTCGCCTTGGTGTGCGCCTAATGCCACCAACTCAGCGCATTTTGCAGAATTGCGATTCCACACGGTGACATCAAATCCCGCTTTTAATAAATTGGCAGCCATGGCTTTGCCCATGATCCCTAAACCCAAAAAACCAATACGTTTCATACATTACTCACTCAATCAGTGTTGTTTTCTAAACATGAATACATGTTAGTCGTTATAGCAGATAAGAATGGTTATATCGTAGCACCCGTTTTAACCATGGGGGCTAGGACAGTAGCTTCACCACAATAAAGCCAGTGAATAAAGCGATACTCACCGAAAACAGTGAGCCCAGCATCACATATTCTGTAAATTTTCTATCATGGGCTTCGCGTAAGTCTCCCATGCGGAAAATGGATTTCGCGGCCAGCACGAATCCTACGGCGGTGTATTGGCCGTTTAAAATAAAGGTTAATACCAAAATGCGTTCAAGATAGCCTAGGTACTTACCTGCATCCGGTAAGGATTGCACTTTCGTGTTTTGGCTATCATCACCATTCCCATTTAAATTGGTCGACCATTTGGAAAGAATTTCACCAATAACGATAGAGGCTGGTTTTAACATCACTAAATAAGCGAGAGCGATGAGTAACGCCGCGTTGTAGTCTATGTTATCAATGAGTGTTCTGATTTGTTCTATCGCAGTATCAAAGAGATAAAACCATAAAAATAGGATGCTGAGGATATGAAGTAGCTGGTCGATGATAAACCACAAAAAGCCTTGTCCCACTTTCACTTTTGCATAATCGATTAGGCCATGAATGAGCGCGAATAATAAGCCGATGAAGAGCGAGCCGAGCAAGCTGGTGGCGGTTGCGAAACTCACAATCGCTAAGACAATGGCACCATGAACCAGACCATGATAATACAAAGCGCGCGAATGGCCTTGGAGGGTGTTTTTGTCTTTTACCCAAGTATTGGGTTGTAAGAAGAAATCACCAATCACATGCCCCAGTAATAACAAGAGCAACACAGCCAAACCGTCGAACTGAAACATCACGACTTACTCCCTATTAACGAGGTTTCTATGACATTCAAAGTATCCAGTATCAAACTCGCATTGGCGCGTTGCAACCGTGATGCTAATGAACGGCGGTGAATCCCCGTTTTGGCGGAAAGAGCCTCTTGAGTGAATTCAGGATAAAGAAGGCGAGGGAACAAGACCTCAGCTTGTTTCTCACTGAGCCCCGTCATCATAAAATCGAGGTGACGAATCAATAAATCACGGCTGGGGTTGGCTTCAACTGTGTCTGGCAAAGACAGCTTAAGGCGTTCTTCATTCATGTCCTTTAAAGCGCGGCCTGATAGTTGAAAAGCTTCGCCTTTGGCGGTTTTTCTCAGTTCCGTTTCGATCTGTTGATACTGACCAATACCGATAGACACCCGAGCGTCGGCGTCTTTTACACACCTCATCAGTGTGAGTCTTAATAACAGCGCACAGCGCAGCGCGTGTTTTGGGTCGGGGACAAATACTTGAAACTCATCACCGCGAAACACATCCCCCTGAGCGCTAAACTCATCTTGGAAAATGCCAATGGTTTGCTCAATCTGCTGTAAACAGGCTTGATGCTCCGCATCCGACAAAGCACTGGAATTCACCATATCACCGGTGATCACACCGGCAAGCGCCGCTTTGCTATTCAAACTCATGCATTTATCCTCCCAGCTCGCCAAGATTAATCGCTAAGTAAAGGCATAATAAAAGCACAAATTATTGACCAAAGCCAGTTTGGTCAATAAATACTGACCAAAATTGGTTTGGTCTGTATTTAGTCTACCTACTGAGAGTGTTTTGAGTCGGTCTGCAAAGTTTTTTTGCGTTCCGACAGCCAGATCCCTGCCAGTACCATGGCCAGAGCAATAGCATGATAAAAGTGGAAGGTTTCGTGCAGCAGTAGCACGGCTAAAATGGGGGCGAAAATTGGCACAAAATTAATAAATACTCCGGCTCTGGCAGGGCCTATCAATTCCACTCCACGCATAAAAAATACCTGAGAAATCAGAGAGGGAAAGAACGAAATATACAACACAATCAGCCAACCTTGTGGGGTGGGCCAGTAGGCCGCGCCAGTGGCTATTTCATAGGCTAGAGCGGGCAGCGCCGTGATGGCACCAATACAGGACAAAACAGTAAAGAACACCATGGCAGAGACATTTGGTTTACTGCGTAGCGCCAAGGTGTAAATGGCATAGCACACGCAGGCGATCAATATATATCCGTCTCCCGGATTAATGGACAGTTCTAGCAGCTTGGTTAGGTGGCCCTGAGTGGCCACCAAAGTCACCCCCACTAAA
This sequence comes from Marinomonas shanghaiensis, assembly GCF_003259175.1. Lineage (GTDB taxonomy): Bacteria > Pseudomonadota > Gammaproteobacteria > Pseudomonadales > Marinomonadaceae > Marinomonas > Marinomonas shanghaiensis. Next base: position 299,890 of record NZ_QGOK01000003.1, read on the forward strand.
GTGAGAATAATACCAATGGACTGCAAAAGATGGACCTTTTCTCGATACAAGGACATGGTTCCGAGCAGGACCAATACAGGCACACTGCCTTGAATGATCCCAATATTAATGGCGGTGGTCTGATGAGCGGCAATATAAAATAGAGAATTAAAACAAGTGAAGCCCAGAGTCGCCATCAGCACCATTTTTAGCAAATGGGGACGCAGCAGGTGCCATTCCTGACGGACTTGGCGGCCATAAAAGAACCACATCACGCTACTCACAATCAGCCAGCGTAGAGACACCACGGAGAGTGGTGAAACCTGAGCGATAGCCAGACGGCCAGCAATGGTATTTCCACCCCAAAACAGAGTGCATAAAATCAGTAATATATAGGCATTGGAGTGAATGCGGGTAGTGAAAAAACTCAACAAAGCGGTCATTATCAATCCTTAAAATGGTACAGCGGATCCCAATTTATTTTTGCTTATCAGCATACCCATGCTGGTCTAGGGAAGAAAGCAGAAACTGATCATTCAATTTTCGGTTAACTGCCCAAATACACTCGGCTTTACACAAAACTTTCGTTATATTAGGAAGTTAAATGGAGTTGCAGCGGATAAATGGCATGGCCTCAGGCATTAATAAAGCGAAATTAACAGAAACCGACATCATCACGAAATTTATTCTGCCCGCTGTTAAAAGTGCTGGTTGGGACGATCGTACACAGATACGACAAGAGTTCCCTGTTACAGATGGTAAGGTGGTGGTGCGAGGTCAAGTGGCAGCGCGTCAAAAGGCGAGAAGAGCCGATATTGCACTTTTTTATAAAGACGGTATGCCACTGGCGGTGATAGAAGCCAAGTCCAATCAATATTCTGTTGGTCATGGTATTCAACAATCCTTGGACTATGCCGAACGATTAGGTGTGCCTTTTGCTTTTGCCAGTAACGGTAATGGCTTTTTATTCCATGATAAAACCAATCCAAACCAAGTTGAAAGCGAGATAGCGCTGGATGATTTCCCTAGTTGCGAGCAGCTTTGGGAAAAATTTTGTGAATGGAAAGGCTATCGTAACGACCAGCTGCCCTTAGTGACGCAAAGCTACCATAGTGATGGCGAGGGCAAAGCGCCCCGTTATTACCAGATGCAAGCCATTAACCGATCCATAGAGGCGGTTGCCAAAGGTCAAAATCGCCTGTTATTAGTCATGGCTACAGGAACAGGTAAAACCTACACCGCCTTTCAAATTATTTGGCGGTTATGGAAAGCCAAGCAGAAAAAACGCATCTTATTCTTGGCTGACCGTAATGCCTTAATTGATCAAACTTTTATCAATGACTTTCAGCCGTTTGGTGCGGCCATGACCAAAATCAAAGGCCATAAAATTGACCCTGCTTACGAAATTCACCTTGGTCTGTATCAGGGTATGACAGGCACGGAAGAGATACAAAAGGCCTATAAAAATGTCTCCCCTGATTTCTTTGATTTGATTGTGATTGATGAATGCCACCGAGGCAGCGCCGCAGAAGACAGTAACTGGCGTGACATTCTCGACCACTTTAGCAGCGCGACACAAATTGGTTTAACTGCCACTCCGAAAGAAACCGAAGACGTATCGAATATCGAATATTTTGGCGAGCCGATTTATACCTATTCCCTCAAACAAGGTATCGAAGATGGTTTCCTTGCACCCTATAAAGTGATGCGTGTCGACATTGATGTGGATGTACAAGGCTGGCGACCAGAAAAAGGCAAGTTAGATAAAGATGGTTATTTGGTAGATGACCGCATCTACAACCAAAAAGACTTTGACCGCAACCTAATAATCGATGAGCGCACCCAGTTGGTGGCACAAACTGTGACCAACTATTTAAAGCGCACCGACCCTATGGCAAAGACCATTATATTTTGTAACAACATCGATCATGCCGAACGCATGCGCCGAGCTTTGATTAACCTTAATCCTGAACAGGTGGCGAAAAGTGACAAGTATGTGATGCGCATTACCGGGGACGAAAAAGAGGGCAAAGATCAGCTAAGTTATTTTACTAACCGAAAAGAATCTTATCCCGTGATTGCCACCACCTCGGAACTAATGACCACAGGTGTCGATGCCAAAACCTGTAAATTGATCGTGCTCGACCAAGGCATACAGTCTATGACCAAGTTCAAACAAATTATTGGTCGTGGCACTCGTATTGATCAGGAATACAATAAGCTTTGGTTCACCATATTAGACTTTAAAAAGGCCACTGAGCTGTTTGCTGATCCGCGCTTTGATGGAGATCCAGAGCAAATTAGAGTCAGTAAGCCAGAAGATTTTGCTGATGACGCTCTTCTTGATGAAATGATCCACGATGGTGAAGAGATCGACCTGAGTCAAGATGACAGCATAGACCCAGATAGCATTCAAGAGCCCCAAGGTGACTACCAAAACGGTCGTCGTGAAGATTGCCAACTGGATGATGCAGATTGGACTGATGATAAACCACGTAAATTTCATGTGAACGGTGTGCAAGTGAAAGCCCTCGCAGAGCGGGTACAATATTATGATACCGACGGCAAACTGGTGACCGAATCCTTTAAAGACTACACCCGCAAAACTTTAGCGAAGCGTTTTGCTTCTCTCGATGAATTTGTCAGAACGTGGCAAGCGGCAGAACGCAAACAAGCCATTATTGATGAGCTGGAAGAGTGCGGAGTGATTTGGGAATTACTCGAACAGGAAGTCGGAAAAGAATTAGATCCATTCGATATGATTTGCCATATCGTATATGATCAGCCGCCGCTGACCCGCAAAGAGCGCGTCAACCAAGTGAAAAAGCGCGACTACTTCACGCGTTATGATGGCGTGGCGCAAGAAGTGCTTAGCCGTCTGCTCGATAAATACGCCGATGTCGGTGTAGCGGAAATCGAAAACATACAAGTACTTAAAGTCGCGCCGTTCGACCAGTTCGGGCGTATGCAGGAAATTATTAAAAAAGGCTTCGATGGCAAAAAAGAAACCTATTACGACGCGGTGAAAGCATTAGAAGACGAGCTTTATCAAGATCAAAGCGCATAACACCAACCCCAATTCATATGTCACTCAAGCCAGTATTTGGCTTGAGTGACATCATTTCGAACAAATGCAATAGAGAAAATTATGTCCATCACGACTGTCATCAAATCCATCCAAGACATTATGCGCAAAGACGCTGGTGTAGACGGCGACGCCCAACGCCTTGGACAAATGTCTTGGTTGCTATTTCTAAAGATTTTTGACGCCCAAGAAGAAGAGTTAGCCTTTGAACAGGATGATGCTTATCAAGCACCCATTCCAGAAAATTACCTATGGCGTAACTGGGCAACCAACCCCGAAGGCATTACTGGCGACGACCTGCTTGATTTCATCAATGATGATCTTTTCCCTGACATGAAAAACCTTGATGCCACTCGTGATCGTAATCCTCGTGGTTTTGTGGTGAAAGAAGCTTTCAGTGACGCCTACAACTACATGAAAAACGGCACCTTGCTGCGCCAGGTGATCAATAAACTTAACGAAATCGATTTTACCGATTCCCAAGAGCGCCATCTGTTTGGTGATATTTACGAGCAAATTCTGCGCGATTTGCAAAGCGCGGGCAACGCAGGGGAATTTTATACACCTCGTGCCGTGACTCAGTTTATCGTCAACCGTCTCGACCCCAAACTAGGGGAAAGTATCATGGACCCTGCCGCAGGCACGGGCGGCTTTCTTGCTTGCAGTTTTGATCATGTGAAAGATCGTTATGTGCAGACCACGGAAGATCATCAAACTCTTCAACAACAGATCCACGGCGTGGAAAAAAAGCAGCTGCCGCATTTATTGTGCATCACCAATATGATGTTGCATGGTATTGAGGTGCCCGTGCAAATTCGCCATGGCAATACCTTGAGCCAGCCGTTGGCGAACTGGGACAGTAATATTGATGTGATCGCCACCAATCCACCGTTTGGCGGCACCGAAGAAGACGGCATTGAAAAGAACTTTCCAGCGGACATGCAAACCCGCGAAACGGCCGACTTATTTTTGCAGTTGATCATAGAAGTACTGAACAACCAAGGCCGAGCTGGTGTGGTACTGCCTGATGGCACCTTGTTTGGTGAAGGTGTGAAAACCAAGATCAAAAAAATGCTCACGGAAAAATGTAACCTGCACACCATCGTGCGTTTACCGAACGGTGTGTTTAACCCTTACACCGGCATTAAAACCAATATCCTGTTTTTCACCAAAGGCCAGCCGACAAAAGACGTGTGGTTCTAAGAGCATCCGTATCCAGATGGCGTGAAAAACTACAACAAAACCAAACCAATGAAGTTTGAAGAGTTTCAGGCGGAAATCGACTGGTGGGGTGACGAGGCTGACGGCTTTGCCAGCCGTGTGGAAACCAACCAAGCTTGGAAAGTTTCTATTGAAGACATCATCGCGCGGAACTTTAACTTAGACATTAAGAACCCCTACCAAGAAGCGATAGAAAGCCACGATCCAGAAGAGCTACTGGCAACCTATCAAGCACAACAAAACGACATCGCCGCTTTACGGAACCAGCTAAAAGGCATACTGGGCGCGGCGTTAAGCTCGTCTGGCGCTAGTGTAGGCGGAGAGAAGTAATGTCTGAGCAATCCCATAGCCCAATAGACAATTTGATCACCGAGCATATCGACATCTGGAGCAGCGCCATCAAGCGCAAATCCAGCTCTGGCCGAGGCTCAAGTAAAAAAATAGAACTGTACGGCATCAAAAAACTGCGAGAGCTGATTCTAGAGTTAGCCGTGCGCGGTAAACTTGTCGCTCAAGACCCGAATGATGAGCCTGCGTCTGTTTTACTGGAACGTATCGTCCAAGAAAAAGACCAGTTGGTGAAAGAAGGCAAAATCAAAAAGCCGAAAAAGCTGCCAGAGATAAGTGAAGACGAAAAGCCGTTTGAATTGCCTGAAGGGTGGGAGTGGGCGAGATTAGGTGAATTGGGCTATACGCAAACAGGTGGGACTCCAAGCAAAAATAAGACGGAGTATTTTGGATCAGATATACCTTTTATAAAACCAGGAGATATTTTAGAAGGGAAAGTTAATTACTCTAATGAGGGGTTATCTTATTTTGGGGCTGAGTCTCTAGGGCGAATAGCGCCAAAAGGCTCCGTTTTAATGGTGTGTATTGGCACGATTGGCAAATGCGCTTATATTGATCAAAAGTGTGCTTTTAATCAGCAAATCAACTCAATAACACCATATTTGGACATTAGTGAATTTTTATTTAAAGTTCTTTCTGCTTCTTACTTCCAAAATTTATCATGGAGTTTCTCTGCAAGCACTACAATCGCGATTATAAATAAAGGCAAGTGGGAAATGATTCCAGTTGTTTTGCCTCCTTTAACAGAACAGCACCGTATTGTTGCTAAAGTCGATGAGTTGACGGCGCTTTGCGATCAACTCGAAGCGCAAACCGAATCCAGCCTTGATGCTCACCAAGCCTTGGTAACAGTCTTACTAGACACTTTAGTGAATAGCCAGAATGCCGAAGAATTAGCGGAAAATTGGATGCGCATCAGCGGCCACTTCGACACCTTGTTCACTACAGAACACAGCATCGACCAGCTTAAACAAACCATCCTGCAACTCGCCGTGATGGGCAAACTGGTGCCCCAAGATCCCAATGATGAGCCCGCGTCTGAGCTACTAAAACGCATCGCCGCCGAGAAAGACGAACTGATTAAGCAAAAGAAAATCAAAAAACAGAAGCCACTACCTCCTATTTCAGAGGATGAAAAACCGTTTGATTTACCGGTAGGGTGGAGAGTCTCTAGTGTTGACAGTTGTTTTTACGTATCTGGAGGCATTCAAAAGACTCCTAAAAGAACACCAGTTTCTAATCATTACCCGTATTTAGCCGTTGCAAATGTGCAGCGGGGTAATATTGATATCAATGACCTAAAAAGATTCGAAGTAACAGGTGAAGAGCTGGACCAGTACAGACTGGAAAGTTTTGATTTACTGGTTGTTGAAGGTAATGGGAGTGAAAATGAAATTGGTAGGTGTGCTATCTGGAAAGGTGAAATTGAGAATTGTCTTCACCAAAATCATTTGATTAAGTGTCGCCCAGCTATACATAAATTAAGTGATTGGGTGCTGATGGTTCTTAATTCGCCGTTAGGTATTTCTGAAATGAAACGGTTAGCAGTTACTTCAAGTGGACTTTACAATTTAAGTGTTGGCAAAGTTCGTACTATTTTATTGCCAATTCCTCCACTCGAAGAACAGCACCGCATCGTCGCCAAAGTCGATGAATTAATGGCTATCTGCGACCAACTGAAAGCCCGACTCAGTGAAGCGCAAACCACGCAATTGAACCTTGCTGAGGCGTTAGTTGAGCAAGCGTTGTAGTGTTTTAATGGTAGCATGAGGACAAAAAAGAGCTCAGGTCTCTTTTTTGTATTAACTAAGGAAAGAATGAATATTACTGGATATAGTTACCATTATGGTAAATAATGCATCAAATATTAGCGCTTATGATGGTGTGCCGCCTACGGAGGTTGGCAATGGAAGAGCTCGAATAAGAAGTGGTCCTCTTTATGAGGTTGCTGATGTTCTTGCGCTTCTAGCTCAGGGCGACAATAAAACCAATTTATGGACTCGCAAGTGCGTACAAGACGTTGGGCGATTGGCCTTTGATATTGCCGATGTGCGTGAGCTGTTGAAGCAAGCATTAACCAAAGGCGAATACATCAATTCTGAATGGTGTGTACAAAAACCAACAGGTCCTTGGGCGGCGTGTGATAGTTACCGCTTGTTACGTGATGAGTGGAATGACAATGCTTATAAGCATCTGCGTTACGAATATTATGTGAAATTTGCGATTGCTAAGACAGGGAAGTTATTGCTACTTGTCTCTTGTCATTTATCGCAGTAGGGGAATGTTATGAAACAAAGAATGTGTCCGATTTGTGAAGCTGGGCAATTACATACTCATACTGAATGGATTGATGTTGAGTATTTAGGTCAACAAGGCCGAGTTGAAAGTCATTATGCAGAATGTGATGCCTGTGGCAGCGAGCAAGCTGGTGCAACTGAAGCGCGTTTTAATAAGCGTGCCATGGTAGCTTTTAAAAAGCAGGTGCAAGGTTTATTAACGGGTAAGCAGGTGCGAGACCTTCGTAAGACTTGGGGGTTGAGCCAGGACGAAGCGGCAAAGGTTTTTGGTGGCGGTCCTGTTGCTTTTTCTAAATATGAAGCCGACGATGTCATGCAATCTGACGCAATGGATAGATTGCTACGAATGGCCGATGAAGTGCCTACGGTATTGGATAAGTTAATGACCAATGCGGGTGTTCATATTAAGCGAGATGCTCTGTGGAATGATGTCACCGTTGTTAATCTTGCAAACTATAGGGCTAAAGCAAAGGCTGTGATGATTACTTCCCATTCCACTGGATATGAGGCGCGTTATGGCGGCTAAAGTTAGTAAAAAATTACAGCAAGCCATCGAGAACCTTAAGATTCAGGATGTTTACTTAAAATCAACACAAGCGCAATGCGAAGACGATTTTGATCCTAAATCAACTGAGTTAGATGAGTTGCTTGTTCAGCAAATGCATACAGTACGAAAAAGTGAAGTGCTTAAAGTGAATGATGCTGAATTGCTGGTAAGGATTTATGTTCGTTTAGGAACCCGCTGGCTGTCCCCAAGCGATAGCGAGGAGTCTAATATTAAAGCGTTTATTGAGGCGGACTTTATCGCTGAATATCAAATGGCAGAACTATTAGAGCAAGACGTTATCGATGAATTCGCACTGCAAAATGCCAGTTTTCATGTTTGGCCTTATTGGCGTGAATTTTTAAGTGCTCAGTGTGAACGTTTGCGCTTACCCCGCGTTGTGTTACCTACCGTACAGTTTAGTAAATAAGTGCATTTATCTGGTATGAGTAAGAAGGGTATTTAGTCGTGCTAGATGAGGTGCGCGAGCCCTAGTTATTTGCAAGTAATTGGTTTTAAGCAGATTAGGCTTTGTTTCTTCATGACTAACTTTATGCTTTATTAGCGAGGTTTTGCGCAAAAAGTACAATCGTGAGCAATTAGAGAACTATTGTCGGTTTACGGTAGTTAAGGAGATACGAAATGCTAATTCCTAAAAAAGTGAAATTGACGCCTTTTTCTGTTTTTTTTTCGACATGCTAGGTCTGTAGAAAAATGCCAGTTTTTTGACCGGATCGCAAAAAAAGCGATTGAGGAGCAGCAACAGATGCTTGAAAAAGCGAAGAGCATGCCGCAATAAGTCGTTTTTATTGTTTGTACCAGAGCCGCTTAATAGCGGCTTTTTAGTTTGTGAAATCGACAATGCAAAGGCAGTTTTTCGGGCAAGAAGAGGCGCTGGGAAAGAAATTTGTTACTAATAGCTATAGCTCTTCGGTCTTAAATTCGCTGTAGCCTTCGTAGTAGTAACTCACGTCAATGCCTTTCATAAATAGCGCACGGTCGTGGATTTTATCGGTTAGGGCTTGTTTGAGTAACACTTTAATTTCAACGTCTTTGACGACGCTGCGCTGCATGGAAGAAAAGTAGTCGTCTTTATCGACGGCATTCCAGTCGATGACCTGTTGGATTTCTTTTTTGAGTATAAGATCAAGCCAGATGCGGGTAGCGCGGCCATTGCCTTCACGGAATGGATGGGCGATGTTCATTTCGACGTATTTTTCGATGATCTCGTCGAAATTGTTCTGAGGCATGGCGTCGATGTGTTTCAGTGATGGCTCTAAATACATCAGAGGAGCAAATCGGCTTATATTTTGAAGATCAGCCCCTTTGGCTATGTTTACCTCGCGAATTTTACCCGCAAAGTGGTAGATATCGTCAAACAAGTAGGCGTGGATATAGGCGAGGCCTTTAAAGGTGCCAATCTCAATTTTTTCTATGTCATTGGAGTCAAACAGTTGTTTCGCTTTTTGCTTACTGATTTTTTCTTCTGCTTTCGAGAGTTCTATTTGGTCAGTGATATTGAGTTTATTGTCCAATAGCATCTTGAGTGCTCTTAATCTTATGCTGTTGCGATAACGGTTTAATTTTGGTCAAAAAATTCTTCGTCTATTTGCTTTAAATGCAATGTCTGTTGTGTCTGGCAGCCTATGTTATAGCGCAGCATTAACTTCGCAAGCTGTTGGCCATTTATCAGTACGACTTGTGCACTGAATTTTTGTGATTCTGTGATGGCGTTGGTAGAGAAGTCTGATGTGGTCACAAAGATTCCCTTTTTGGATTTTACTTTGTCTAAGGCACCTGCAAAGCTGTTCATTTGTTCTGGGGTAATATTGCGACCGTGAGCATAGCGTTTGGCTTGGATATAAATTTGCTCAACACCTAGAGGGTCTTGGTTTATCACGCCGTCAACACCGCCATCGTAGGCGCCACCTAAGCGGTGTCCTGAGCCATTAATGCCGTAACCCATGGCAATGAGTAGGTCGATAAGCAGTTGTTCAAAGAAAGCCGGCGTGACGTTACGAGTGCGCTCTAGAATGTCTTGGGCGAGGGCGTCGTTGATGGTTTTGTAGGCATTGCGCAATACTTCGTCGGGTGTGTCGTTGGCATCGACGTTTTGTTCTTCTAGTGTTTTTGCATCGTTTGTTTTTGTACTGGTGCTGGTGAAGTCGATGAATTCTTCAAACTGTTTTAAATATTGGGTATTAATCTCTGTGTTTGGGTCGTTTAGGGCGTTTAATCCACGTTGAGTAATTTGAAAGTGGGCGCGGCGCGGGCTGTCGATTAAGCCGGCTTTGCTCAGATAGGTGCGTGCCCAACCCACGCGGTTGTCGATGATGGGTTGCTTGCCACTGGGCAAAGGTTCAGCGCGTTCTGCATCTGACAGTTGGAAGTGATCGCTAATGGCCGTAATGATGTCTCTTAATTTTACTTCCGTATCCGATGCATTGTTGACGGCTTCCAAAAAAGGCCTCATGCAGTCTTGGTAATTAGGGATCATGCTCTTCCTTAATACTGGTAAACTTTTGTTTATTCTACCGTAAAGTGCGCTTAGGCATCATTGCTAATTTAAGAGAATTTTCATTTTATGGTGTTCACTATGTGGGTGGCTGAAGTGCTACGGAACACGGTATTTATCTATCAAAAAAGAGAAGCCCCTGAGCTTATCTTTTGGTTTTTGTATTACTGTAACGATAAGACTGGAATTTGATCAGTACTTTGCCGATGTGTTTGGCTGCGGCGAAGTATTGGTGGGCTCTAGGAGTTGTTCTAAGTATGATTGAAATGAAGTGGGGCAAGAAGATAACTAGTTTCTATTATTTAGTGCGGTATTGCTATTTTTGTCCACGCTATAGATGGTCCAGCGTTCATTAGCAAATTGTTGTTTGGCGTATACTTCTGCAACAACACGGCGATTCTGTTTGCGTCCATCTTCCGTGTCATTGGTGGCAATCGGTCTATTGGCACCGTAACCAATGCCTTTTACCCTGTCTGGTGATATTCTAAAACTGTCTATAAGTACATTGGCAATGGCACTTGCACGCTGTTGAGACAACTCTTGGTTTAATTCCGCAGAACCTTGACTGTCCGTATGCCCTTCGATAACCACATTGCTGGTTGGATTGTCTTGTAAAAATTTAGCCAGATCTTTGAGTTCTGTGTAGAAGCGAGGGTTGATATCCGCTTTACCCGTGTCAAACAAGACATTCAGTTCGACGGACAGTAATTTTGTCGTTTGGTCAGGGCACCCGTAGTTGTCTACTGCCGCATCTTTCGGCGTGTCAGGGCAAAGGTCGCGGGCATCAATAACCCCATCTCTATCCGCATCAGCAAGACGTGACTGCACATTAGATGCGTACAGACTTTCTGCAGCAACAGAATGACTGAAGGCGAAGAGCACTCCGATCAAGCTGATACTTTTGATGAAAATAGTCATAGTGTTATTGTTACCCTCGTTATTACTTGTATCGTTTTAGCTTAAGAAAAAACACTTTTAATAACCATGAGATTTTTGTAGCTTTGTTTAAGCAAACGGTTACTTTGTAATGAAATGTAACTACCAGCTGCCGATATTTGCCATTGAGGCCCATGGTTCAGCGATTTCAAGAGAGTCACCTTTCTGTAATAGCTCAATTGAAATGCCATTAGGGTCTTTAATGAATGCCATGTGGCCATCGCGTGGTGGACGCAATATCGTGACACCTAAAGATTGCAGTTTTTCACACACTTGATAAATGTTGTCGACTTCAAACGCCAAATGACCAAATTGATCACCGCCTGTGTAGGTACGATCACTCCAGTTATGGGTTAATTCGACTTCTGGTGCGCCTTTTTCAGTAGCATAGTAGATCAGAGAGAACTGGCCCTTTTCACTGTCCATGCGTCTGGTCTGAATGAGCCCTAGACCTTGCGTATAAAATGTGTGACTTTCTTCTGGTTTGTCTGTTCTTATCATGGCGTGTAGGTATCGAATGGACATGATAACTCCCTAATGTAATGAATATATGTGGTGGCATTATTGCAGTATCAGTTCAGTAATTCAAAGCCATAGACAGAAGAGCCTTTTTATATACTTATTCTTCCCAGACCCAGCGAATAGGGTCGCCAAAGTCATCATAGATGATTTTTTTCTTAGGGCGCTTTTTAGGCGGTGTGGTGGTCGGTGATTTGCTGTGTTTTCGTTGTTGGATGGCCGCAACAACGTGATTTAATGGTGTGCGATCTTGTTTTGGCTCGTTAAAGCCTATGTGGCTCGTGTTATACTTGCCATCAACTAAACCGGACTCACCCATGTCGACTTGTTGGATGGTTCCGTTCTTCTTGATAAATTGATCTACCAGAGATTCCAGTTCTTTTCGTGTGTCTCTCTTTGTGGTTTTTGGTTTTATCATAGTGTTGTGGTTTGGGAAGATCCTATGCAAGTCGATGGGTTAAAAATTGATCGTAATTATCCATATTAAACGTAAGAGGTAGCTGGTGTCTATTAGCAACTTAATTGTGCATGAGATTCAAAAGCATGAAGGCGAGCGCAAAGCAATACTGATTGCGCGTCCAAATGAGAACCCCGTTGATGGGCAAGCTGAGGCTCTGTCGGCTCAGGTAACGAATCTCTTTAATCGCTCGGGGATGAATACTGGGCGTTTTGTTAACCCTCAAGGAAGCGAAGAGGGCGCGCAATTGCCCGCTCTGTTGTTTAAGCATTTTAAGAACGATACTTTCGTGGATTTTGCGGGTTTTACTAAGGATTGTGCAGCAGAATACTTAAAGTATTTAGAGCCTGTCGAAGAAGCAGAAGGTGGCCTGTTATGGTTCAACCATTATGAGCTTCACGATACGCATTTTTTATACATCGTGATGTTAAAGCGTAAAAAAGGCATTGGTCTTGGTGCGGATCTAAGTCTGTCGCAAATTGAACAAATTGAGATGGAAAAGTTGCACATGTCGTTGCGCATCAATTTAACCGCATGGCAAGCGGGTGACGAAGGACGCTATATTTCCTTTCGTTTTGGTCGTGCGCCGAAATTTGAGAGTGAGTATTTTACTCAGTTCATTGGTTGTGATGAGCCAAAGGTTGCCGCGAAAGAGACGCGTAAGCTGGTGGATTTGACCGCTGCCTTTTGTCAATCGGAAGGTTTGCCGTCTAAACAGGCGAATGAATTTAAGAAAGTGGTTTCAGAGCATTGCCAAGCAAAAGCACAAGACCGCGAGCCCTTGGCCATTAAAGAGATTGCTTCTCAGGTTGAATCTCGATTCTCTGTCGAGCAGGCAAATAAGTTTTTGGAAATTGCCGACTCTGATAGTTTCAAAATGGAAAAGGAAATTTTTGTTGAGAAAGCGGCTCTGAAAAAACTGACCCGTTTGTCTGGAAGTTCACGAGCATTGACCATTAGTTTTGACAGTGAGTTGTTAGGGGAATCTGTTGTGTTTAATGCAGACTCCGGCACGCTGACGATTAAAGACTTGCCGAAGAGTCTGCTAAAACAATTGCAGTCTATGTCTCACTAAATTACTCAGGTAATTTAGTGGACGACAAAAACGGCTAGAGGGTGTGTTAAAGACCTAGCAAACCTTCTAGCTCTTTCATAGTGCTGAAGCATTCAGTCGCCCCAGCGGCCATTTGCATTTTAGCATCGAGTGTTTCACTAAAGGCGAGCACACGCATTCCTGCGGCTTTTCCAGCCGTGATGCCGGCAACAGAATCTTCGATTACTAGGCAGTCTTTAGGCTCAACATTCAGTGCTTTTGCAGCGGTCAAATACAAGTCTGGCGCAGGTTTGCCATTTTCCACGTCTTCAACGCAAAAACGAGTGGAAAAACGATCTGCTAGTTGAATTTTATCCAGTTTAAAGTTCATTTCTTGGCGTCGTGCATTGGTTGCCATGGCGATAGGGGCCGTGATTTTATCGAGTAACTGACGAACGCCGGTAATGGGCTCTAGGTCTGCTTCGATAATAGCGTGAAAACGTTGTCTATAATCTTCATCGAAATCAGCAGGTAATGGCTTGCCAAGCAGTTTTTCCGCGTTAATGAGATTTTCTTTATTGGTGAAGCCCGTGAATTTAGCGTGCAGCGTCTCGTCATCGAGCTCTAGGCCGCATTCACTTAACATGGACTTGAGGATGGTGTTGGATATATTTTCTGTGTCGACAATGACACCGTCGCAATCAAAGATGATGGCTTTGTAAGAATAGCTCATAGGAAAAGTAAGTTTCGTTGTGAATGAAAAGGGATCATAACGAATTTGAACGGGGTTAAGGAAGGGAGGGAGGTTTTATTATTTTTCTCCCCTTAAAAAAGACTAACTCTTTACGTTATACTAGCGCCCAATGGCAATAGATTGTGTTCTTGTTGCGCTTAGTTGCTTGCTTGACCAAGTTGCTGAGGACGAGCGCTGGCTTTTTTGATCGCTTTGAAAGCGTTCTTGAAAAAAGCAACCACAGCTTTTACACGACGAGCGCGTCTTTGACGGCGAGCGTGGTCTTCAACGGTAGTGTCTGCATAGCCCCATTTTGCTAGTAATGCTTCGTATTGTTGTTGAGAGTCCATAGTATTCTCCTCGTTGGTTATTTAAAAAATGTTGTTTTATTACAACAATGCTAATATTAGAGAAGCTTGACCGATTGAACAAACGATCCTTTTTCACGTGTTAGGTTAGTTTTTTTCATCATTTAACTTGTTATATGGTTTCATTTATCAAAGGACACTTTCTTGTATCAATCGTTAGAACATTTTTCAAAAAATTGGATTTTCAAACGTAATGACCCCAAGGTTGAGCCGGAAGATTTGCAAGCAATTCGCTTATTAAGCGAGGAGCGTGCAGGGCAGATTTGGCGAGATTATATCAGTGATGAGCAAGTGCATCCGGATCATTTTACCGATCGTGATTGGTTGAAAAAAGCCAATACACAGGCCCCAGATGGCAAGATTCAATGGGAAAAGGTCTGGGATAGCGAGCTGCCTTCTTTGCCTGAAGGTGTACTAACGCATTGTTCTAATTGGGGAGATGACACAACCGTATTTTTTTGTTGTCACAATGAATTGGTGTTTGAACTTTCTTGGGGTGTCTTTAAGCGCACTTGGAAGGCATTTTTATTTTTGGATAACGGGCCGATTTTAGTCGGTAAAAAGAAAAAGCAAGCAGCGCAGTTTCATTCCAATGGATGGGTGAATTTACTCTTTAGAGAATCTTGATTGCGTTTGTCCGTCTAAACCGTTTTGATGATATTTGGTTATTTTATTTCACAATCTGGCGCTATGGGTTGTTTCCACGTTGTCGACTGATCAGACAGTGCTCGTTAAACGCTTGATAATAGTGCAGTAGGTGTTGGCCATGCTCTTTGTGTCCTAATGTGTCTAGCAGCATGGCTGTCACCTCCGCCGTAGCAAATTGCATTTCATGGCTGGAATGGCGAACAAGAAAGGATCGCTGTGCTTCACTATTGATTTCATAGTGTGGGATATCTTTTAACCAGTGACTCTGGTGAAACATTTTACTGGCTTGTTTCCAGGTTCCATCCAGGATAATGAAGGTGTGTTTTGTGTCCCCATTGGTGTTTGATGGGATCACGCTTCTGAATGGTCTATTCTGTTCTTTGGCTGTTTGCGTATTGGGAAACAATATTGTGCAATTGCCTTGTTTGCTTGTTATGTGATCAAGCAAGGCTTGCTGGGGCTCGGTTCTGCTCCACAAATACGCATGAGTGTCATGAGGAAATAAATCGGCAATCAGTCTGCCGCTGTTGGTAGGCTTGTGAATTTCGTCTCGGTGGAAAAGTAAAATAAATTCTACCGGAGAGGTTTGGTTTTCCCTTAAATGACAAAAACAAGCAAATTCCGTCATTAGGCAATGTGGACAACGAATAGCCCTCGACCCTCTAGCAATGAAAGGGCGAATCGAAACCGTTTTACACTGCTCGCGCAATAGATCGACACAATGCTTGTTTGGTGCTGTTTTCATGGATAAAATCTTCTGTCTTTAATCGCGCGCTATTATCGGTTTTTTGTTTTGGATGTCTAGGTAAACTTTTAGCGTTCTGTTCAGTGCCGCGGTAATGAATAAAAGATGAATGATGGCGAGTCTTGGTTTAGATTGTTTCAATTTGTTAATAAGGATTGCTAATCTTTAATCTTTGCTATCGAAAAATTTACGGAAAATATGCAAATACAAAGGAATGCGTTGAAACAGCCTTGTTGCTTCTGTTCGTTGTCATCAAGTCGCGATATGGTGTGAGATATTATTTTTCCGTTATGAGCTGTCTATGAGTCGTTATATCTCTCCGGTTTTATACATTCTTCTCATGTTAGTAGGGTGTGTTGCGTTTATCTCTATTGCCGGTGTTCGAGTTGGAATTTTTGAGCCGATAACGGGCTTTTCCATGTTGCGAAAAAGTGTGTTTGCCTCGTTGCTCTTATCGTTGCTGGCTGCGTTGTCGTTAGGTGTTTGTCGTAAAGAATGCAATCTTGCTAGTCGCCGCTTTTTTATTCTAGTGCTGCTTATTTCGCTGGTTTACAGCTTAATGTGGATTGGCTTTTATCTACAGCGTGCCAGCTTGCCTGATATTAATGACATCACAACGGACACGGACATGCCTCCTACCTTTCTAAACGTCAACTTTATTCGCAGTTCCAAAGAGAATGATCTCAATTACAATAGTGAATGGGCTCCCATTCAAGCTAAGTATTACCCCGAGGTTAAGCCGGTTTTTTCTTCAGAAGATAAGTCTGTTGTCTACGACGCGGCGGCAACCTTAGTGGATGAACGTGGTTGGGATATTGTGGCTGTGTATGCTGGGGCAGGCATAATTGAAGCGACTGCTCGTACGCCGATTTTTGGGTTTCGTGACGATGTGGTGATTCGTATCACTCAGGTAGAAAATAATCGGGTTCGTGTGGACATGCGTTCTTGTTCTAGAGTAGGGAGTGGTGACTACGGGGTCAATGCTGAGCGAATCGAATCGTTTATGAGGGATTTGTCGGAGTCGTTAAACAAGTCAGGTATGCCCAGCGTAAATTCTTTGCGTTAATACTCTGTATAGTAAATTGCACTCGTCATCGAAAATAAGACAGGCTAGACTCTCTTAACTTCTTACTGAGGGGAATGAGAACGTGAGCCTTCGTCAACAACAAAAAGCCAATACTCGATCTAAAATCAAAACCATTGCCAAACAGGCCTTTTTAACACAAGGCATTGAAGCCACCAGCACGCGCTATTTGAGCGATCAGGCGGGCATTGCTGTGGGGACCTTGTTCGTTCATTTTCCGGATAAGCTAGCTTTGGTAAAAGACATTTTTTTTGACGAAATGGATGCGGCCCTTCGTACTGCTGTGGTTGCCCAAAAAGCCAGTGCCTCCCCCATTGATTACCTATTGCAAATGGCGCAAGTTTTATTTGATTTTTACGATCAATATGCAGAATTTACGCGTTTGGTGTTGTTAGATAGCTTGGCGAAAGGAGGGTTTCATACCAAGCAAATGACGGTGATATCAGAGGGTATTATTAAACGATTTAAGCAAATTGGCGTAGACGAAAAAACGGCGAGTATTTTTGCGGACAATATGATTGCTAATTATTGGTTTGTGTTATTAAACGCCGTTCCGAAAGGGGTTTTAGGTCAAGAGGCAATTGAGCACTTGAAAAGAATGAACCTGCCGTTTGAAATGTCATATCGGAGCGCGCTTAAAAATCGGAGCTAGTCGCCGGTTAAGTTAGCTCATTGGCTTTTCGGTATGGCCCTTGGTAATCAAATAACCTTTCTGTGACCTGCCAATGTTGCTTTTGCTTTTTGGCAATAACGAAGTCTGGTGTGGGTAAGTAGGGTAAAAAACGCTCAACTTCTTCAAGCCTGTCAAACACAATTGATTGGCTACCATTGGCGATTCGGCGCGCAAAGAGGTCATTAAATGTTTGTCGTGACTTTTTGAAATTAAAGCGAAATGTTTCAGACAGGGTTAAACCGTCCTCGTCATGGTAGGTGATTTTAAGGCTTTTTTCTTTGAGGTTAATTGTTGGTGTGATGCCAGCGCAGCGTAGTACTTTGTTGTCTTTTAAGTTGAGCGCACTTCTGAGTAAGTCGTCTGCATCGATCAATTTTTCGGCACAGTGTTGGCATTGTCGTGCGGCAATATCATTTTCCTCATTACAGTAAGGGCAGCGTTTAAAGCGAAAGCGATAGGTGCATTGTTCTTCTATGCCGTCTATTTCTATTAAGCCGTGACAGCGGCGCCCAAAGTGCTCAAGCACATTGCCTTCCGCATCTTTTCTTCCCCAAAAAGTATTGGCAAAGTCACAGGCAGGGCAATGTATTTGTACGGCAACGGAATCTGGCGTAGGGCGCTTTTCGCCAATTTCCGGCTGGAAAATATGATAGCCATTGTTGGTGTAGTCTAGAACGAGACAGTCTTTTTTACCTGGGCTTAAGCGTAATCCACGACCGACAATTTGTTGGAATAAGCTGATTGATTGTGTTGGGCGCAAAATAGCAATAACGTCTACATGTGGCGCGTCAAACCCCGTGGTTAATACCGATACATTGACGAGGTATTTAATCTCTTTGGCTTTGAAGGCCGAAATCAAGGTGTCTCGCTGCTTGAGTTTGGTTTTGCCTGTCACCAGCGCTGTTGTCTCGGCAGGAAGGTAGCTGGCAATTTCTTTGGCATGATCGATGGTCGCGGCAAAAATCATCACACCTTGACGGTCCTCGCTCAGTTGCTGTATTTGCTCTGTCACCGCTTTGGTGACGCGCGGGTATTTGTGAATGAGCTCGTTTAAAGCAATGTCGTCGGTATTTTGCTCGCCATCTAAGCTTTCCGTCAGTAGGCTAAAATCATAGTGGGCGATGGCTGCGTCATAATGGATGGGCGGGGTTAGGTAACCTTTTTTAACCATGTGCTGCAGTGGCAGTTCAAAAATGCATTTTTTGAAAAAACCGTCAGGGCAGTGGCGCGTATAACCATGGTAATGATGTTGGTAAATCCATCCGCTGCCTAGGCGATAGGGTGTGGCGGTTAGTCCCAGTATTTTTACTTGGGGATTCAGAATGCGAAAGTGTTCAATGGCTTTCAGATATTGGCCGCCGTCCTCTAAACCAACGCGATGGCATTCGTCAATAATGACAAGGCTGGCCGGGGCGTTAAAATCATCGAGATTGGCCGACAAGGATTGAATGCTGGCAAACGTGGTTTTTTCGTGACTGTTTTTTTGCTTCAGTCCCGCTGAAAAAATGCCCGCTGACGTGCCGGTGGCGACAAACTTTGCGTGGTTTTGCTCAACGAGTTCTTTGACATGAGCTAAACACACGACGCGACCTTTTGCTAATCGGCTGAGTTCAGCTATGACCAAGCTTTTGCCCGCGCCGGTGGGAAGCACGATAACCGCAGGGTCATTGGTGTGGCGAAAGTGTTCTAAACAGGCGTCTACGGCTTGAATCTGATAGTCGCGTAATTGAAAGGCTTGGGTCATAAAAGGGTGAAATCTTGGTGTTTTTGTGTGTTTGGCTACAGTATCATAATGGCCTATGTTATTTTGCCTTTTTAGAAGTGATTAATCCATCTATGTCAATCCATGCGCTACCTGTTACCCATCTTTATGTTGAGAACTCTATCCCCGCGTTTAGTCGCGAAGAACCGTTTGAAAATTTATTAATGGATCTACAGACGAAAGGCTGGAGTGTTCAGGATGCGTTTTTTTCTACGGACTTCACTCAAGCCTTGATGGACGAAGCGGAAAGCATACAGAATGCCTTTATGTTGCAGGCGGGTGTTGGTCGAAAACAAGATCATCAAATAGCCTTAGAAGCGCGTCGAGACTATATTCAATGGATAGACCCTGATACCCCGATCCGTAAAGATTTTTTGAAGATGATGGCCGAACTGCGGGTGGCGTTGAACCGTCGTTTGTTTCTCGGGTTGTTTGATTATGAAGCGCATTTTGCTCGTTACGAAGAGGGCGCTTTTTATGAGAAACACATTGATGCGTTCAAGGGTGAGAGTAATCGGATTTTGTCTACCGTATTGTACTTGAACGAAGAGTGGCAAGAAGGCGATGGCGGTGAACTGGTGATTTACGATGAAAACGATCCGTCTGTCGAAGTGGGGCGGTTTTTCCCAAAAAAAGGCCGTTTGGCGGTATTTTTAAGTGAATGTTTTTATCATGAGGTCAAATTGGCAAAGCGAACTCGACACAGTATTGCAGGCTGGTTTCGTGTCAATAATACCACTGGCACAACGTTGGACCCTGATCAATAGTCGCAACGGCTCTGCTTTTTTATGTTATCCCTTTTTGTTTGTGTGGTTTTTTAGATTTCAACTCGAAAAGGGCGCTATAAATCTCTATAATACTCGCCTTGTTTAATTGCTCTGGTTTTACGTTCCAGATCGCATAGGAGAAAAAGATGTCTAAAATTGTCGTGTGTGCCCTTTATAAGTTTGTTGAACTGCCTCATTTTGAGTCCCTTCGTGAACCCCTTCAAAAAACCTTAGAAGATCACGGTATTCGCGGTACTTTATTGCTTGCTAGCGAAGGTATTAATGGCACGGTAGCGGGATCGCGTGAAGGTATTGACGCCATGTTGGCGTGGTTAGATCAACAGCCTGGCTTGGACAAAATTGTGTCCAAAGAGTCTTACGATGAAGACATGCCTTTTTACCGCACAAAAGTTAAATTGAAAAAAGAAATCGTTACCATGGGTGTTGAGGGTATTGACCCTAAGCGTGTGGTGGGCACGTATGTCAAACCACAAGACTGGAATGCGCTGATTTCTGACCCTGATGTGGTGTTGGTGGATACGCGTAACGATTACGAAGTGCAAATTGGTACCTTCAAAAACGCCGTTAATCCAAAAACAGAGACTTTCCGTGAATTTCCAGCTTATGTGAAAGAAAACATGGATCCTGCAAAACATAAAAAAGTCGCTATGTTTTGTACGGGCGGGATTCGCTGTGAAAAATCCACGGCTTACATGCTTGAGCAAGGCTTCGAAGAGGTGTATCACCTAGAAGGTGGTATTTTGAAATACTTGGAAGAAGTGCCAAAAGAAGACACCTTGTGGGAAGGCGAGTGCTTTGTTTTTGATAACCGCGTTTCGGTTAATCACGACCTGCAAAAAGGCGAATATGATCAATGTCACGCTTGTCGTATGCCTATCACAGAGGCAGAAAAGCAAGATGAGCGCTATGTTCAAGGTGTGAGTTGTGTTCATTGTTTTGATAAGTTCACCGATGAGCAGCGCCAGCGTTTTATTGAGCGTGAACGTCAAGTGCAGCTTGCTCGTGCGCGAGGCGAAGAGCATATTGGTGCCGAGGTGTTGGATGCCGTTGAGAAGCATCGTTTAGAAAAAGCCTTGGAAAAAGAGCGTCAACGCAAGGTGCGTGAAGCAAAAGCTCGTTAGTTAGGTTAAGCATTTTGTCCGGCCTGGTCGGGCAAAATGCTTTTCTAAATCCAAGCTATTGATCTTTATAGTGAAGTTTTTTGGTTATTTGTCTCGATTACCTGTCATCCAGTGTACCAAGAGTGGTTTCGAAATTGCTCGGACTGCCGTACAATAAAAAATCGCTTTTTATCAGCCAGTATCCATCATGAGTTATCAAGTTTTAGCACGTAAATGGCGTCCGCAGACGTTCCTCGAAATGGCAGGGCAGGATCATGTCCTTCAAGCCTTGGTCAATGCGTTGCGTCAGCAGCGTTTGCACCATGCCTATTTATTTACCGGCACTCGTGGGGTAGGTAAAACCACCATTGCGCGTATTTTTGCCAAATGCTTAAACTGCGAAACCAACGGAATTTCTCCAGAACCTTGTGGCACCTGTGATAGCTGTCGTGAAATCGCTGAGGGACGATTCGTTGATCTGATAGAGGTGGATGCGGCATCTCGTACAAAAGTAGAAGACACACGAGAGTTATTGGAAAACGTGCAATACGCGCCCACTCGTGGTCGTTTTAAAGTGTATCTAATAGACGAAGTGCACATGCTGTCGACGCATTCCTTCAATGCTTTGCTAAAAACCCTTGAAGAGCCGCCTGCACACGTTAAATTTTTGCTTGCCACCACCGATCCGCAAAAACTGCCGGTGACGATTTTGTCCCGCTGTTTGCAATTCAATTTGAAGAACATGTCTGCGCAACGCGTGGTGGATTACTTACAAACCGTGCTGACCACCGAACAAGTGAAATATGACCAGCCTGCGCTGTGGCAAATTGGTCAGGCAGCAAACGGCAGTATGCGGGATGCGTTGAGTTTGACGGATCAAGCCATTGCTTTCGGTAACGGTACTATTACAGAATCTGGCGTAACCGCCATGTTAGGTTTGGTCAACCAAGCACAAGTATTGGATTTGCTGGAGAGTGTGGCCGCAAAAAATGCCGCACAAGTTTTGACGCGAATTGAGCAACTTGCTGATTATCAACCAGACTTTGCCGCAATATGTGGCAGTTTACTGGACGTATTGCATCGCGTGGCAATAGAGCAGCAGGTTCCTGGTGCATTAACGGATCAGCTCGGTGATTTGGTGCGAATCCAAGAAATTGCGGCTAGCGTGAGTTCAGAAGAAATTCAAATCATGTATCAGAGCCTGTTGATTGGTCGACGTGATTTGCATTTGGCGCATTCTGCTCGTGCAGGCTTTGAAATGCTGATGCTACGATTGATTGCCTTTCGTCCGACGCCGCCCATGGTCGTGAGCCATGATGCACCACCGGTGGTTTCCGCCGCACCAGCTGGATCGCCAGCGATACTGAATTCAACGACTGAGTCCGATTATTCGGTTTCGCCGAAGACAGAAAAAAAAACACCCGCTGTTGAACTTGAATCTGAACCTGAACCTGAAGGGATAAAGGTCGCAGAGCCTATTTCTGAGCAAGCGCCACCAAAGCCAATGTCAGCAGCGGAGCGGCCGCCTTGGGAAGAATCACCAGAAACTGTGAATGCTGCCTCGTCGATACCTGATGCTGCCATGCAGCATGAAGTGGTGTCTGACCATGCTCTTCCTGACGACATCGAGCCTGTCAGCTCAACGCTTGACGATGCAAGGTTCGACGGTACGACGGCGGATCAGGACAATCTGTATGATGACATGGCTTCAGCCCGTGATTCAGAAACGATTGCACCCTTCCATTCAGAAGGGGGGGATTCTCTTGATAATACCCAGCTAGACCAAAACGAGTCATCTGCTTTGATGGCGCCAGCTGCTTCGATGGAGTCAGTCACGCCGCCGACCAAGACTGATGTGGCGAACCAACCAGAGCCCAAGCCTTTTGTGATCGCAGGCGATTCGTTTTCTGCAACAGATGATGTTTTGGAAGAGGAAGATGACGACGATGAAGAAGCCGAAGAGCGTGCTATCGCGGATATTGTTGATCCATTCAACCCCGCAGCAGATTTAGTCGATGCACTCGGTGCGGAGCCAACTGAGTCGACCGTCGTCGAAGACAGCAAAGAAGCGGATACTCGCTTATCAAAAGTGCCGGATACCATCGCCCAACCCGCATTAGGTATGCCCTTACCTGAACTAAAGCATTATAATCAGCTTACTATGAAACTCTGGTGGTTGGTGGCGCCGCGCTTGCCTTTGACTGGCCTGGTGCAGAACATTTTGATGAACTCCAGCTTGGTCGATGCCAGTGATCAAGGGGTTCGTTTAGAAGTGCCATTGGAATATGGTCACATGCTGAACCAAGTGCGTTATGAGCAAATACAAGGGGCGCTGAGCGATTTTTTCGCTATGACTGTGCCTCTTATTATCGATACTGTGGAAGATACCACAGGGGTTACTGCAGAGGAATTCGCCGCTAGCAAGCGAGCTGAAGCCTTGCAAGTGGCCATAGAACATCTGAATTCACACCCTGTTGTGCAAGCCTTATCGGCAACGATGGGCGCACAATTGGTTTACGATACGGTTAAAGTTAAAGCTTAATTTGGAGAGCAAAGATATGTTTAAAGGTGGAATGGGTAACATGATGCGCCAAGCGCAACAGATGCAAGAAAACATGCAGAAGGCGCAGGAAGAAATCGCCAATATGGAAGTAGAAGGTCAAGCGGGTGCTGGTCTGGTAAAAATCCTGATGACAGGCCGTCATGATGTGAAGCGCGTTTCTATCGATGATTCTTTGTTTGCGGATGACAAAGAAATGTTAGAAGACTTGATTGCGGCAGCGGTAAACGATGCTGTGCGCAATATTGAAGTGACTCAAAAAGAAAAAATGGCAGCGGCAACAGCAGGTATGTCTTTGCCACCTGGCTTTAAGATGCCTTTCTAGGAGCGAGCTTTGTTTAGTCCCTTAATTAAAGAGTTGATTGAATCATTGCGCTGTTTGCCTGGAGTTGGTCCAAGGTCGGCGCAAAAGATGGCGTTGTATCTATTAGAACGGGATCATCAAGGGGCGGATAGACTGGCAACGGCATTGCGAGAAGCGCTCGACAAGGTTGGGCGCTGTTCAAGCTGTCGTACTTTGACAGAAGAGGCTGAGTGCGGTATTTGCAAAGACCCAGAGCGTGATGCAAAGCGTTTGTGTATTGTTGAAACACCTGCCGATGTCATCGCCATCGAGTCAGCGGGCACTTATACCGGTCGTTATTTTGTGCTGTTGGGGCATTTGTCGCCAATTGATGGTATAGGGCCAGAAGAATTAGGCTTAGATCGCCTAGAAAGTTTGGTGCAGCATAACGACGTGGAAGAAGCCATTATTGCCACAAACTCCACGGTGGAAGGTGAGGCAACTTGCCACTACATCGCTGAAAAATTAAAAACATTAAACATCAATGTCAGTCGTATTGCTCACGGTGTACCTATGGGTGGTGAACTGGAATACGTTGATGGAAACACTCTGGCTTTAGCGCTAGAGGGACGGAAGAAGCTCTAGTATGAATGATCAAGATGATGCTCTGAATATTGTTTGGGTAGCGGACAATGAATCGCTGGCAAGTTGGTGTGATTACTGGGCGCAGTTACCCGTTATCGCGGTCGACACGGAATTTATTCGCCGCTCTACCTATTTTCCGATTACGGGGTTGATTCAAGTTAGTGAAGGCGAAAAAGCCGTCCTAATTGATCCATTGACCATTGATGCGTGGCAGCCGTTGCGTGACTTAATGGTAAATCCATCAGTGATGAAGGTGTTCCATGCTTGTTCCGAAGACATGGATGTTTTTGAGCGTCTATTGGGGGTGTTGCCAACGCCGTTTTATGACACTCAAATAGGCGAAGCCTATGCCAGCGCACAATGGTCGCTCAGTTATGTGAAGCTGATCCATGAATATTTACAAATTGAAGTGGCCAAAGACGAAACGCGCTCAGATTGGATTCAACGACCATTGACTGACGCTCAAAAGCGATATGCCGCGTTGGATGTGGTTTATTTGGCGAAAGTATATCCGTTGCAAATTGCTCGTTTGAACGCTAAAAATATGCTCGACTGGGTCATGGAAGATTGTGACTCTTTAAAATGGCAGTACCAAATGAACGCCGATCCTGAGCAAAACTGGGACGGTATAAAAACCGCTTGGCGCTTGTCGCCTGAAGGTCTGACGCTTCTACGTTTGTTGTTTATTTGGCGTGATGGACAAGCCCGAAAAGAAGATGTTCCGAAAGGGCAGATTTTAAAAGATCGCACGCTCTGGTCTTTGGCGAAAATTTTGCCAACGCACCACAAAGCCATTTCAGAGGCTGAGGAAATAACGGGGCGTCAGCATCGTTTGTATGGGGAAGTGATTCTGCAAAACGTTGCTTTGGTGAATGAATTATCACCGGATGAGTACCAATTGCCGTTGGAAATTCCTCTACCATCTCAGGCGGGAGAGCTGACTAAGGCCATTAAAGCCTTTGTACGTGAACGCGCCGAAACGCTTAATATTGCACCAGAAGCCATGATGAAGCGAAAGCTGCTCGATCCTTTGGTGCGACACTTGTTTGATGGTACTGAGATTGATTGGCAGAATCCCGCTTTAACTGGCTGGCGCCGTGAAGCAATCGTTAATCCTGTATTGGAAAAATTTAAAAAGTCCTAACACGGCGTAATAACGCCAAGAGAAAATTATGAAGCAACATTTAATCGTCGAAGTATTTCGCTCATCCAAGCATGATGGTATGTACTTGTATGTGGAAAAAAGCAAGGGACTGAAAGACATTCCAGAAGCGTTGATGGCGCGTTTTGGCAAAGGTATCAGCGCCATGACGATGTTACTCACAAATGAGAGTAAGTTAGCGCGTGCCACACCGGAAAAAGTGGCAAGCGAAATCCGTGAAAAAGGCTTTTATCTACAATTGCCACCAGTTAAAGAAGACTATTTGCTGGACTTGTATAAAACGCCGACACAAGCGGTTTATTAATTGGTTGGATTCAGAGAATGATTGCAAAGCGTTACGAGCCATTTTGGAAAACCATTCCATTGGAGCAAATGTCGTCCACTGAATGGGAATCTATTTGCGATGGTTGTGGCAAATGTTGCCTGCAAAAATTACAAGATGATGATACAGAAGAGGTTTATTATACTAATCTTTCTTGTCATCAACTGAATATTGGGACTTGTCAGTGTAAGGTGTATGAGACTCGACAAGAAAAAGTGGCCAGTTGTATTACGCTTACGCCAAACCAGATTGATGATTTTCAATGGTTGCCTGATACGTGCAGTTATCGTGTTCTGCATGAAACCAAAGACTTGCCTAACTGGCATCCTTTGGTGGTGGGGAGTGATAAAGAAATGCTTCGTCAGGGACTAACGGTTCGACATTATGCGGTGAATGAGCATAATGTTGAAGAAGAGGAATGGGAAACCCATATTATAAAGTGGGTACATGGAATGCCGGAACCGTATGATATAACGTGATAGCGGTTGCTAATTTCAACAAAGTAAATCGTTCAAGGAGTTCGCAGACGTGAAATGGTTGAAAATAAATACTGTGTTGTTAGTAGCCGTCTTATCTTTTTGGGGACCACTTAGTCAAGCGGATACTCAATTTCGTGTTATTGTTGATGCCTCTGGCAGTATGTTAATCAGTGATCCTGATAAACTGACATCAGAGGCATTGCGCCTTATTTCGAATCTCGCTCCTGAAGAAGAAGCGACGCTAGGCATTTGGCTATTTGGTGAAGAACCTCGGGTCTTGTTGTCCGAAGCCAAGGTCAATAAAGCCACTAAAGCAAAACTGGCTAGCTATGTGGATGCCTATGTTACTGAAGACGTAGAAACCGATTTAGAAGCCATTATTAAGCTGTTATTAGACACGCCAGACTCGGGCGATTTGGCGCCAGGTTTCGATCGTCACTGGATATTGGTGACGGATGGCATGGTAGACATTAGCTTGGATGAGTCGATCAACAAAGCTTCACGTGATCGAATACTGAACGAATTGACCGCAACACTAGAAGAGCGTGGCATTCACCTTCATACCATTTCTATGACAGGCTACACAGACAAAGCCTTGCTTGAGTCGCTGTCATTAAGAACCAACGCCATCCACACAGAAGTGGCTTTACCTGAAGATTTATTGGATGTTTTTGAGCGTATATTCACTCAAGCTGCCCCAGTGGATGAGTTACCTTTTAATGGCAATCGCTTTTTAGTGGATGACGCCATTAAAGAGCTGACACTTGTCGTCTTTCATGAAAGCAATGAGCAACCGCTTATCACAAAACCGGATGCCAGCACTTTGTCGTTGCAAAATGGCCAAGGTGTGTCGGTATCGGCTTCTGATCACTATACCTTAATCACGATTAACGACCCTGCTGCAGGCGAATGGCAGGTGAGCAATGTCGACTTGGCACGAAGCAGTGTCAGGGTGATTACGGATTTGAGTGCGCAAGCAACGAAAGTCGCTCCGGTTATTTTTGTTAATGAGCCTATTTATTCCACCATAGGCTTGTTTCAAAGCGATGTCATGATCAAAGATGACGATGTTTTGAACTTGCTTAGCGTTACACAAACGTTAAAACGATTAAGTGGCGAAACAGAAGAGCCAATTTATAGCAACGAATTGGCGAGGACAAATGGTCAGTTTAAGCAGCGTATCGAAGGGATTGTTGAGCCGGGTAACTATGAGTTAGTCACTTTGGTGGACGGTAAGACCTTTTCGCGTCAGTTGAGTCAATATTTTGCGGTTCATCCTGCGATTGAATTTACTGGGGTGAGTGAGGGCGGTGATTTGGTCGCGTTTGCCGCTAAGCCTGTTAATCTAAAGCTCAATGTATTGCGCTCCAATATAAAACTGGAATTCTCTTATGGAAACGGCACCATCGAAACGCAAGAGATGCCATTGATTGGGCAAGGCTACTGGGAAAAAGTGATTCCGGTCTCCGTTGGTGACAACATTAAAGTGCGCGCCAAGCTGGTGGGAATGACACAAACCGATTTACGATTCGATTACTGGACGCCATCGTGGAGCGTATCTCGTGAAGCAGGACGTCCTCCTGTTGTCACTTTAGGGGATAACGCATTAACGGATGAGTTAATAACGCCATCTTCGGCCGATCAAGAGGTGGCGCCTGTGTCGTTTGCGCCGACTGTCTCTGTGGTAGATGACAATCAAGAAAATCAAGACCTTGTCGAAGAGCCAAGTGAGAGTGTGGTTGAAAGCACTCAAATTGAAAAAATCCGTGACAAAGCAAGCAGCATTACCACGAGAGAATGGATTATGTATGGTGTGTTGAATCTAGGCGCGATTCTGATTATTGGCAGTGGCGTTTTATTGTATCGCCGGATGAGAAGCCGTAAATCTATTAAAAGAGACGATCTAGACGATGTGTGAGTTATTAGGCATGAGTGCGAATGTGCCAACCGATATATGTTTTAGTTTCTCTGGTCTGCGTGCCCGTGGTGGCCGTACAGGTCCGCATAAAGATGGCTGGGGCATGGCCATGTATCGTGATGGTTACGTATGGGCGATTCACGATCCAAGACCAAGTGCAGACTCCGATATGGCCGAAGTCATGAGCAAGACATCGCTGAAATGTGACATCGTCATTAGCCATATTCGTCAAGCCAATGTGGGGGCTGTCAGTCTATTAAACACACATCCCTTTCATCGCTTGCTGTGGGGGAAAACGTGGACCTATGCTCATAATGGTCAGCTCGCGGCATCGGAGTCATTACCAATAGTGCATCATCACCCATTGGGCAGCACGGATTCCGAGAGAGCATTTTGCTGGATTATCGAGCAACTGCAAGCCTCTTTTGGTGAGCACGAGCCTGAGCTGAAGGCGTTGTCTGTGACACTGGCTGAACTGGCGTTGCAGTTAAAGTCCATGGGCGTTTTCAACATGATGCTGTCCGATGGTATTCGTTTATATTGCTTTTGCACCACCAAGCTGCATTGGATCACCCGTCGTGCCCCTTTTAAAAAAGCGACCTTGTCAGACGAAGACGTGATTGTGGATTTTAAAGAAGTCACCACGGACAAAGACGTTGTTACTGTGATCGCCACACAACCCTTAACCCACGACGAGATTTGGCAGCAAATGGACGCTGGGGAATTGTGTGTGTTTGATGCAGGGGAAGTGGTTTGTCAGATCAAAGCCAACAATTTGGCTGCCGCGCTATAGTCTATAATCTAGTAAAGGTGAATATTGGAACTGGTGGGGCATTGTATCGAGAAGTCGTTATTGCTGCCGAAGGCCAAAGTCTAAACGCTTTTGTTTGTGATGCTGTCAGAGTGAAAATAGCAAAAATGAATCACCATCATTTAGACTAAATGTTTTAACGTGTCTGCCCAGTCAATTTAATTAATTCCTCAATTTTGCATTACATGTGTCATATGTTATGATCTGGTCATAACATGGATGTGAGGGCTTGAGCTTGGATGAAATTGACGTTCTTTTAAGTATGCATGGTGAGCAAGTTCATAGGGATGATGGTTATTGGTGGAAAATTGAAGCATGGTCAGTTCCTCCAACGAAAGAACGACCACATGGTATTCGTTACAATCTCACTTTGCATAATAAATACAATAAAAGGGTGTTTGGTCATGACAATGCTCATGCGGTAAAACCACCGAAAGGCAAAAGATTTAGTGGTAAACGTTATGAATACGATCATCTGCATAAATCAGCAGTTGACCAAGGTACAGCTTATGAATTCTCTGATTGTTACACATTGCTTCAGGATTTCTTTGAGGGAATAGACAAAACCATTGCTGCAATTGAGGATAAATAATATGAAAGCAAGAATCGGAATTATGTCTGAACAGCTCATTCGTATGAGGTTATTAGCGATTGCTCAAGGTAAGTACAGACCTCAAGAAAATGAGCCCAAGGTTTGGTATACCTCAATCAACGCTATCTCTCAGATTTTGCGCCCAGAAAATATTGAGCTGTTACGCCTTATGGACTCTGAAAGGCCAGAAAGTGTAACCGAGTTGTCTGAATTAACAGGACGGGCAAAATCAAACTTATCAAACACGTTGAAAGCGTTAAGCGAAAAAGGTTTTGTGCGTTTAGAGCAAGGTAATGGCAAAGCAATCAAGCCAGTCGCTTTATTTACCGATTTTGAAATAGTGACAGACTCGGAGCTTGAGCATTATCTGCTTCAGTTATCAATTGGGCAATCGGCAGCTTGATTTACAACAAGGTATCGAAGGAACAGCCAACGCATGGCATTCGCGGTTAGTATGAATGTAAAGCTATTATAGAGGCAAAAGAGTAGAACGAATGATTAATGACAATGAAGTAATTGACACCCTTGATGAGCTTGAGACATTTTTGCGTTTGGTTGAAGCGGGTGGTTTAGGTTTGAATAATGTGTCTGGGGTGGCGTTGGCGACCAACAATGCCAATGGGCGTCCCTTTGTGGCGGTGCTGGATGATAATCAGCAGCTATTGTTAGGGCGTTGGGTAACCCCTTATGTTTTTGAGAATGGCAAAGACATGGTGCGCTACGGAACGAAAAAGCCGCATTAATGACGTTAGAAAGTAACCCCTCCCCTTGAAAGACATAAGGGGAGGGGGCTGTTTACTCCTCCCGCTTACAAAGTGGAGGTCGCGAGGGGACTTTTCATCGAGACTTATTGAACCAATTCGTTGTCAGTGAATTCGCCTTCAAATAAAGCGGTAGACAAGTAACGTTCTCCTGAGTCTGGCAAAACCACGACGATTTTTTTGTCTTTAAACTCAGCCAATTGGCTCAAGCGTTCTGCGGCAACCACAGCTGCGCCACATGAAATACCACACAGGATACCTTCTTCACGCATTAAGCGTTTTGCCATGGCAATGGCGTCTTCGTTTGTGACTTGCTCTACACGGTCAACCATAGATAGGTCGAGGTTTTTCGGGACGAAGCCTGCGCCAATGCCTTGGATTTTATGTGGTGATGGTGCTGGCGTTTCACCGTTTAGCGTTTGTGTAATAACCGGAGAGCTGGTCGGTTCCACCGCCACGCTGATGATGGCTTTGCCTTGAGTGTTTTTGATATAACGGCTTACGCCAGTGATGGTGCCGCCTGTACCTACGCCTGCCACAAACACATCAATTTCTCCATTGGTGTCTTGCCAGATTTCTGGACCAGTGGTTTTTTCATGAATTTCTGGGTTGGCTGGATTGTTGAATTGTTGCAATAAAACGAAGTTTTCGTCTTGGGCAATTTCTTCGGCTTTGGCAATCGCGCCTTTCATGCCTTTCGCGGGTTCGGTTAGAACGATTGTCGCACCAAGCGCTTTCATGACTTGGCGGCGTTCAATACTCATGCTAGATGGCATCGTAATCGTAATAGGGTAACCACGCGATGCCGCCACGAAACACAAGGCAATACCCGTATTACCACTAGAAGCTTCTACAATGGATTTGCCTTTTGTCAGAATGCCTTTCTTTTCTGCATCCCACACCATGTTGGCGCCAATGCGGCATTTTACTGAAAACGCAGGGTTACGAGATTCGAGCTTGGCCCAAATATTACCATTGCCAATACGGTTTAAACGTACAAGAGGCGTATTGCCAATGGTAAGAGAGTTATCTTCGAATACTTGATGAGACATACCATTTCCTTTTTTATTGGTCTGTTGACGGTGACAGCAGCGTATTAGATACGTTGCTAATGTTGATCACTATAACCCTTACCTTGGGATTGATGTTAGAATTTACAACTATATCGATAGAGGTTTTCTTACCACCATTAAGCTGGCTGTTTGCCATTTAGTGCCAAGCCCTCTAATACCAACGGCGCGTTACTTATCATTGCTGTTTTCTCTGCGCCAAGTTAAAGGATACAAATTTACTTATCATGTCGACAAATGCCGTAATGACGCGCGATCGTCATCTAATTGATCAAAAACAAGCACAGCTTAGTAAGCGTCAAAAGGAGGGATTGCCTTTTGACAAAACGCAGTCCGAGTTGAACGCGCTGATTGAGCAGTCTGAAACCTTGTATCAAGCTCGCTTGTCTCGTCTGCCTAAGATTACCTACGATGAAAGCTTGCCAGTCGCCGCCCGTGCCGATGAAATCATTAAGGCCATTCAAGAAAACCAAGTGGTGATTATTGCAGGTGAAACGGGCTCTGGTAAAACCACACAACTGCCTAAGATGTGTTTGCAAGCAGGTCGGGGAATTGCGGGGTTGATTGGTCATACGCAACCAAGACGAATTGCAGCGCGCAGCGTGGCAGAACGTATCAGTGATGAGTTGCAAGTTAAGCTGGGCGAACAAGTTGGTTTTCAGGTTCGTTTTAGCGATGAAAGCAATGAAGAAACTCTGATCAAACTGATGACAGACGGTATTTTGTTGGCTGAGATCCAACAAGATAAGCGCCTGTATAAATACGACACCATCATCATCGATGAAGCCCATGAACGCAGCTTGAACATTGACTTTTTGTTGGGGTATTTAAAGCAAGTCTTGGCGGCTCGTCCTGACCTAAAAGTCATTGTGACCTCTGCAACGATTGACGTAGAGCGTTTTTCTGAACATTTTGACAATGCGCCTATTATCGAAGTATCTGGCCGTACTTATCCGGTAGAGGTCCGTTATCAGCCCTTGATGAGCAAGTCGGATTCTGAAGAATTAGACGAAGACCAAAGCATGGAGCAAGGAATTCTCGATGCGGTAGAGCTATTGATCGCCGAAGAACGTCAATCTGGTTACCGTGGTGCGGGCGATATTTTGGTGTTTTTGCCAGGGGAACGAGAAATACGCGAAACCGCCGATATTCTGCGCCGTGCCGAGTTGCGCAATACCGAAGTGTTGCCGCTCTACGCTCGATTGAGCACCAGCGAACAACAACGTATTTTCAAGCCTCATTCTGGTCGCCGCATTGTGTTGTCGACCAACGTGGCGGAAACCTCGTTGACTGTGCCTGGGATTCGCTACGTCATTGATCCCGGTTTAGCGCGTATTAGTCGCTACAGTGTGCGTTCCAAAGTGCAGCAATTACCGATTGAAAAAATCAGCCAAGCCAGCGCCAACCAAAGGGCGGGTCGATGTGGTCGTGTCGCTGATGGTATTTGTATTCGTCTTTATGATGAGGCGGATTTTAACAATCGTGCAGAGTTTACCGACCCTGAAATTTTTCGTACTAACTTGGCCTCAGTTATTTTGCAGATGGCCAATCTAAAGCTGGGCGCGGTAGAGAAATTTCCTTTTGTTGAAATGCCAGACAAACGCATGATCAACGATGGCTATCGAGCCTTGACGGAGCTGGGGGCTTTGCATAAAGAGCGACTGACGCCGATTGGTCGTCAGTTGGCTAAGTTACCTATTGACCCGAAATTAGGCCGCATTCTCATCGCCGCTGAGCAACACAGTGTGCTCAAGGAAGTCGCGATTATTGTCAGTGCCTTGTCCATTCCAGACCCTCGTGAGCGCCCACAAGATAAGAAAACTCAGTCGGATCAAGCTCACGCGGTGGATAAAGACGAAGACTCTGATTT
This sequence comes from Marinomonas shanghaiensis, assembly GCF_003259175.1. Taxonomy (GTDB): domain Bacteria; phylum Pseudomonadota; class Gammaproteobacteria; order Pseudomonadales; family Marinomonadaceae; genus Marinomonas; species Marinomonas shanghaiensis. Next base: position 333,198 of record NZ_QGOK01000003.1, read on the forward strand.
CGCGGTATTCTTGAATTTATGGGAGCGTTTTGAAGAGCAGCGCCAAGCTTTATCACAGAATCAATTACGCCAATATTGCCGTAAGCAATTTTTAAACTTCATGCGCATGCGTGAATGGCGAGACATTCATCGTCAGATCATGATTGCCTGCAAGCAGCTTGGCTTCAAAGAAGTACACCACGAAGAGCGTCATTATGAAGCGATTCATCGGGCTTTGTTGGCGGGCATGTTCACTCACGTGGCCAATAAAATGGAAGACAGCAAAGAAATGCTGGGCTGTCGTTCTCGCAAACTGGCCATCTTCCCAGGTTCAATGTTATTCAAAAAACCACCGCAGTGGATCATGGCGGCGGAGCTTGTGGAGACCAGTAAACTTTATGCGCGGGTAGCAGCTCGCATCGATCCAGCGTGGATCGAAGAATACGCTGCGCCGTTTGTGAAACGTCAATACTTTGATCCGCATTTTGAACGCAACCAAGGCCGTATCATGGCCCACGAACAAGTCTCTTTGTATGGCTTGGTTATTGTGGCAAAGCGTCGTATTGATTACGGTCATGTGAATCCTGAAGAAGCTCGAGAGATTTTTATTCGTTCTGGATTGGTCGAAGGCGAGTTGCGTACTAAGCAAGCTTTCTTCCACAAGAATAAAACCTTGATTGAGTCGTTAGAAACCCAAGAGGCCAAGCTGCGTAAGCGTGACATTTTGGTGGACGATGAAACCGTATTTGCTTTTTATAATGCGCGATTGCCTGATCATGTGCGTAACTCAAAAAGCTTAGAGCATTTTGTGAAAACCTCACCCGATGCTTTGCTCATGACGCGGGAGGATTTGATTAACCAAGATGTAATGGTTGACGATCAGGCGTTTCCTGATTCCTTTGGTTTGCATGGCGTGGCGTTGCCAATTGACTATAAGTTCGAACCTGGCCAAGAATCCGATGGTGCTACTTTGAAAGTGCCTGTGGGACTGTTACGTCAGTTAAGTCTGGAAGATCTGGGTTGGGCTGTGCCCGGTTTTATCAAAGAGCGTTGTGAAGCTTTGCTTCGAGCGTTACCAAAAGTATTGCGTCGCCGCTTTGTGCCGATTCCTCAGTTTGTGGATCGTATTTATCCTAATTTATCGAAAGACAAAGGCGATTTATTAGCGCAGTTAAGTTTGCAAATTAAGCGCGAGACCTTAATTGATATTCCACTTAATGAATGGAATGCGGACAAGCTTGATTCACATTTGACGTTGAACTTAGAGGTTGTGGATGAGCGCGGCAAAGTATTGGGGATTGGTAAAGATCTTGCGCAGCTTCAAACTCAATTTAGCGATTTGGTGGAAGAAAGCTTTGCCAAGTTTGGCACCAAACAGCATGAGCAAGAAGGCTTAACGGCATGGCCTGAGCAGGGGATTCCAGAGCGTCAAGAGATCAAACAAGCGGGCATTAAGGTAACAGCGTTTCCTGCGTTAGTCGCGCAAGGCGACCATGTGTCTTTAAAAATGTTTGATGACCAAAATACCGCAGTGGAAACCCACCGTAAAGGCGTGATCACCTTGCTCAAATTGACCTTGAGTAAAGAAATGCGCTACTTGCAAAAGAACTTACCGCACTTAAAAGAATCTATGTTAATTTTTTCACCATTGGGCCCAAAAGAATCCTTGTTGGACGATTTACTTAATGCGGTGCTAGATAAAGTCTTCTTGGATGGTCGCGCTTTACCACGTACCAAAGCGGAATTCGACAGCTGCGTTGTCAACCATAAACCACAATTGGTCAGTGTGGCGAATGACATGGCAGGGCAGCTTTACCGCGTATTGTCTTCTTATCAGGGCGTGGCGAAAAGAATGAAAGGCAGCATTCCTTTGCCTTGGACACGCATTTATGGCGATATTAAAGTGCAATTAGAGCAGCTGATTTACCCAGGCTTTATTGGTAATACCCCTTTGTTTTGGTTGGGGCAATTACCGCGATATTTCAAAGGGATTGAAGTGCGTTTAGAGCGTTTTCAAAACCATTTGAACAAAGAGAATCAATACGTGTCTGAGTTGGAAGGCCTCTGGCAGACCTATATTCGGCAGAAAAAAGCGCATGACGAAAAAGCGCTGTATGACCCTGAACTGATCAAGTATCGCTGGATGCTTGAAGAATATCGCATTTCGTTATTCGCCCAGTCGGTCGGTACACTAGAGCCCATCTCCGATAAGCGTCTTGCTAAGCAGTGGCAAGAAGTCAAAAAGCTGGTTTAGTGGACAAGCAGAAATAAAAGTCTTTGACTAGAATGTAAATACGTAGGATGAATGAAAAAATGCGCAATGTGATAGGTTCGTTATTATTGGGTCTGTTTTTTTTGTTTTCTCATGTGGCCTCGGCCGCAACGGAAGAAGACCCATGGGAAGGCTTTAACCGCGCCATGTTCTCTTTCAATGATGCGGTAGATGGGGCGATATTAAAACCCGTTGCTGAAGGCTATAAAGCAATAACACCGAATCCAGTGCAAAAAGGCGTGAGCAACTTTTTCTCGAATTTAGGCGAAATTGGCAATATCACCAATAACTTATTGCAAGGCAAATGGGATGAAACCGCATCCTCTACTTTTCGGTTTTTAATCAACAGCACCGCGGGTTGGTTAGGGATCTTTGATGTCGCCAGTGAGATGGGGTTAAAGCGCTACAAAGAAGATTTTGGGCAAACTTTGGGGTATTGGGGTGTTTCTTCTGGCCCTTATTTGGTCTTGCCTTTTTTTGGCCCATCAACCGTTCGTGATGGTTCTGGCTTGGTGCTTGAATATACTTATATTGATGAAACGGAAATATTAGACCCCAATAGCGATGAAAAATTAGGGCTTTTAGGTTTAGATGTTGTGGAAACACGTGCGCGTTTGTTGAGTGCTGAATCCATGATTATTGGCGATAGATACAGCTTCGTGCGAGACGTATATTTACAGAGTCGAGCGTACGATGTGTATGACGGCAATCCGCCAAAGAAAAACAACGCGATTGAAAGCCCCGACTCTGCCAACGATGACAGCTGGGGGGAAGAAGCGGCAGGAGATAGCTGGGGTGACGAGACATCAAGTGACAGTTGGGGCGATGACGTGTCTACGAGTGAAGAGACAGATGTGTTATCAGAGGGTGACTTTGCCGCGGACTCAAGTTGGTCCGAATAACGTAATGTATGGTATGGAATGAAGAAGCAACTGTCGACAACGCATTGGTTTAATGAAGCCCTTTTCAATGAAGCTTTACTGAAGGGCTTTTTGCTGGTCATTGGGAGCGCCTGCTCAGTGCTCATCGTGGTGAATCTATTGGCAGCAAAATATCAGCTGGCATTGATTGAAACCGTTTTGCTTATGTTGACCATTTTTGTGTGGTTCTGTTCTCAGCAGTCGCGCTTTTATAAATGGACTCTACTCATCTATGTGGCGTTTATTTTTGCGTGTATTTTGACAGGCATAAGTTATTCGCCACTGCACTCTGGAAGACAAGTTTGGGTGCTTATCTTCCCAATGACCTCTTACCTTATGTTAGGAAAGAAAACAGGAGTTTGGCTGAGCGGGATTTGTCTGGGCTTAGTCATTAGCATTCTTTATCTGCGTTTCTATGAGGATTTTGGAAAAGAGTTAATCAGTGTCGTCATTAACTTGAGCTGTGCCTATGCGTTTTTGTGGGGGCTAACTCATGGCGCTGAGCGCGTTCATAAAAAAATGTTATATGCGCTAAAGAAAATAGCGTCTACGGATCCGCTAACAGGGCTGGCCAATCGGCGTAATATCAGTCAGCATTTTCAATACCAACTTCAGCAAGCGATAGGAGAAAGTGATGCCTTGGCGCTTGTTTTGATTGATTTAGACAACTTCAAAAAGATCAATGATACCCATGGGCATGATGTGGGCGATGCCGTATTAGTGGACTTCGCAGAGCGTCTTAGAGCGCATGTCGATGATAGTGATCAGCTTTTTCGTTTAGGTGGGGAAGAGTTCTGTGTCTTGATGCCTGCCGCAAACCGCCATGATTGGTCGACTTCTTTTTGTCATTATGTGCAAGACGCTGTCTTTTATTGGGATGACCTGGCTATTCGCTATACGATCAGTATTGGTGTGTCTTGCAGTTTTGAAGGAGAAGGGGATTTTAAGTCTTTGTACAGATTGGCTGATCAACGTTTGTATGCGGCCAAAAATCTTGGCCGCAACCGTATTGTGTTCGCAGATTAACAGGGTTATATCTGAGTAAGGAAGCACAGTGACTCTGCTCCTTACTTAGTTTGTTTCTTTGCTCAGTTCTTCACATTCAGCCCGCTTTTTTGAGGCTGGTTTCGATTGCTAACGTTATTTTTAAAAGCTTCCCAGAGTCCGTGCCAATGTACAGTGCCCCGGTTGAATCTTGTGCGATAGAACGAAGACGCTCATCAAGATCTTCTAAATAGCGAGTTTCAGTAGTGTCGCCATTTTGTTCAATTTTCACTTTATTTAAGTGTCGCAGTGCCAACGCTGTTGAGAGGAAATCCCCGTTCCAGTTAGAAAATAGCATGCCTTTGTAACGCAATAAGCTGCTTGGTGCGATGGACGGAATAAATACTTTGATAGGGTTGTCTATGCCGTCTTTTTCGGCGCCGTCACCCACGCCAATGGGGCCCCAATATTCTTTGCCATGGGACACAATCGGCCAACCGTAGTTAGCGCCTGGGCGAATAAGGTTGATTTCATCGCCGCCTCTCGGACCATGCTCATTTGACCAAAGGGTATGGGTGTCTGTGTCATAAAAAAGCCCTTGGGGATTACGATGTCCGTAGCTCCAAATTTCATTACGAATGTTCGCGTGTGTGACAAAAGGGTTGTCGGCCGGCACACTGCCGTCTAAATTGAGACGAATGATACTGCCAGCATGGTTGTTTAGATTTTGAGCGTTTTCACGAACGCCGCGGTCACCAACAGAGAAAAACACATGTCCTTTATCATCAAACGCAATGCGTCCACCATAGTGCTTTGAATCGGAGCTTGCTGAGTCCGTGACCAGCAGATCTTGCCACTGGGTAAAAGCGTTATTGATCAACTTGGCTCTGGCTAATGTGGTTTTTGCGCCTTCATCGGCCGGTTTAGAATACGTGAAGTAGACCCATTTTTCCTCATCGAAAGTAGGGGATTTGGCGACATCAAGCAGTCCGCCTTGGCCTCGATTGTCCACTTCAGGCAATCCACTTAGGGTTTGTTGTTTACCATTGGCTAAATTTACCTTGTAGGCTACGCCTTTTTTGACCGTGACGATGGCTTCTTTGTCATTCAATAGGGCAATACCCCAAGGTGTGCCGTCAAATTGCGTTACTTCTTCAACATTGAGTGAACCGTCAACGATCGTTTTTGAGGCGTTCGCATCTAGTGCCAATAGACTGGCTAAAAATAGAATCCACGTTTTCATGAAGCAACCTCTTTAATTCGCTAATTTGACTAAAGTATATAGCAAATAATCGAAACAAGCGGGAAGCGTCGTGCATTTCCTTAGCAATTGCCAATTGCTTACCTAGTTGGATGAAGTGTTCAGCGACGCTAGAAATAAGGCGCGAATCATGATGGTTTGATGGGATAGTGCAAAAAATATCCTCTCTAAACAGATCTGGCGAACAGGCTGGACGTCGGTCGCGTGTCAGCCATTCAATACCACGTGTCAGCCAAAATAACGTTCGTTTTCAGCAACGTGTCGAGTAACCACCGCATTCGCTGCGATAATGGCATTATCGCCGATCTTTATACCAGGAAGGATTTTGGCTCCGCCGCCTATCCAGACTTTGTGCCCTATGCTAATAGGGCGTGCAAAGCATTCGCCAGAGGCTCGTAACTCGGCGTCTCTTGGATGATCGACTGTATAAAGGTGCACCCCAGGGCCTATTAAGACATCGTCGCCAATATGAATCGGCGCGCTGTCTAAAAAGATGCATTGAAAATTGATAAAGACTCTATCGCCAAGATGAATTTGCGAGCCATAGTCACACTGGAAACCGGGCTCAATCACCACACTGCCAAACTTAGCAAACAAACGCGTTACATGGCGAAGGTTACCCTTGCTTGGGTGGGCATTGTACTTAGCGCACGCAAGGCGAGCGGCTTCCCGTCGTAATCTAAGATCAAGGTCGATCCCATTGAAGGATTCACCTTGAACCATCTTTTCAAATTCTGTCTGCTTGTTCATCATTTGTTCTTCTTGTGGAAAATAAAAAACGCGACCTAGGCCGCGTTTTTAGCATAATTTACTTGCTTCTGTTTTATAACATAGACGCTAGAGTAACTTCTAATTTGCGCTGGTCGGCTGCAAAGTTACGAATGCCTTCAGACAATTTTTCTGTCGCCATCGCGTCTTCGTTCATCGCCCAACGGAATGCCGCTTCTGTGATAGGAGCTGGCGCTGGTTTCACGTCAGTGGTTGGCACCAATTTACGCTCAAGTTTGCCTTCGTCTTTTTTCAACTCTTCCAGAAGGTTTGGGCTGATCGTCAAACGGTCACAACCGGCAAGTTGCTCGATTTCACCGATATTACGGAAGCTTGCACCCATCACTACTGTGTTGTAGCCGTGTTGCTTGTAGTAATTGTAGATTTCAGTAACAGATACCACACCTGGGTCTGTTTCAGCTGTGTATTCTTGGCCAGTAGATTTTTTGTACCAATCAAGGATACGACCCACGAAAGGAGAAATCAGGTAAACGCCGGCTTCGGCACAAGCTTGTGCTTGAGCGAAAGAGAAAAGCAGCGTTAGGTTGCAGTTGATGCCTTCTTTTTCTAGCTCTTCTGCGGCCTTGATGCCTTCCCAAGTAGACGCTGCTTTGATCAGAACTCGATCACGAGACACACCTGCTTCTTCATAAAGTGCAATCAGTTTGCGTGCTTTCGCTAGAGTCGCTTCTTTGTCAAAAGACAAACGCGCATCCACTTCAGTGGAAATGCGACCAGGAACGTATTTTAGAATTTCCGTACCCACGATAACCGCCAACTTGTCGCCAGCGTCTAGAATCTGCTGATCTTTATCGTTGCTTTGTGTTTTCGCCCAAGACACCGCTTGATCAAGGAAAGGGGCGTATTCTGGAATTTGCGCAGCTTTAAGCATCAACGATGGGTTAGTGGTCGCATCTTGTGGTAAAAAATCTTTGATTGCCGTGATATCACCGGTGTCGGCCACAATGGTCGTGAACTCTTTTAACTGAGATAACTTATTGCTCATTGCTCTTATCCTTTGCGTTGATGATGTTTGACCAATTCAATGGCCTCTAATAATACATTTATCTGTGCGTCGGCTTTATGACCGTTTTCAGATAAGTAGCGACGGAACTGTTTGCCGCCGGCTTCACCCTGAAAAATACCCAAAATATGTCGGGTTAGATGCATTAAGCGTTCGCCTTCTTGCAGCTTGCGTTCCACGTAAGGAACAAAAGCCTCTAGTGCCTCGTAGCGATCATGCACCAAGGCCTGACCGCCAAATAATACTTCGTCGACTTGGCTTAAAATCCAAGGGTTATGGTATGCCTCACGGCCAACCATCACACCATCGACGTGTGCCAACTGTTCTTGGCATTCTGCTACTGTTTTTATGCCACCGTTTAGAATGATTTCAAGGTCTGGGAAATCTTTCTTCAACTGATGCACATAATGGTATTTCAGTGGCGGTATTTCGCGATTTTCTTTCGGGCTTAAGCCAGCCAAAATCGCGTTACGGGCATGGACTATGAAGGTTTTCACCCCAGTCGTTGCCACATCACCGACAAAATCCCGAACCACACTGTAGTCTTCCTGGTCGTCTAAACCAATGCGATGCTTAATTGTCACTGGAATACTGCAGCTATCTTGCATAGCACGCATGGCGTCTTTCACTTTATCAGGGTGCGCCATTAAACACGCACCGATCAAACTGTTTTGCACTCGATCGCTTGGGCAACCAACATTAAGGTTAACCTCATCAAAGCCCGCTTGCTCCGCCATTTTTGCGCATTTACCCAAGGCTACCGCGTCAGATCCACCCAATTGCAAAGCAATAGGATGCTCACAACCATCATAACGTAAGAATCTTTCAGGATGATTGCCTTGTAACAAAGCGCCTGTTGTCACCATCTCGGTATACAACAGCGTATTTTTCGTCAATGTTCTAGCAAAAACTCGGTAGTCGCTTGTTGTCCATTCCATCATGGGGGCAATGGAGAATCGGCGATCAAGCTTATTGCTTGGGTTTACTGGGGTTGCCCCGTTATCTAGTGACATGATTCTACTATCGAATTAATTCAAAAAAGCGCCGCGATATTAGAGAGCAACTCTCTGCGACTGATGCACAACATTATGTCATAAAATTACAAGATAGCTAAGAGACAAGACAAGCTAGTTTTAAGCTAATACAAATTAATCAATAGAATAAATCATTTTTGGGTATGTTCTCAGGTTCCGCCAACGCGGGTGGTTTAGGTGACCTTGCCATGACAGACGCAGACTAGCCGGTGTTGCCATTGGCTCCGTCGTGCCTATTAGTGGTACTGCCATTGGGGGAATCGTCGGCTCCATCGCAGGCGGCATGGGCGGTGGCTCTTTGGGCGAATGGATCGGCGGCGCTCTCCAGCTGAATGAATGGGCGGCTGGTTTGAAGACGACAAAACCGACCAACCCGCACCAGACGCCATCGCACAACAAAGCCAACAACTGCAAAACAACAACAAAAGCATGACCTTCGCGCCAACCATTCACCTAACGCCAACAGGCAACGCAAGTTACGACCAACAAGTCAGCGACCAAGTGATAGAAAGACTCAAAGTCGAATTTGCACAGGGCATGATGGGCAACATCGATGTGGCCACAAGGGCAGATGGGAGTTTGACGGATAAGAGAGGGAGTTAGTGAGAATGTAGCACATATCTACATTGTTTGAACGTTAGTTTCATATTGCTCCAGTTCTAATTTAAAACTATTTATGTTAATTTGCATGCAAATATAACTGATTATTTATACAGGGTAATTTTATATTCTAATTACATAGCCAATCTATAAGTAGAATAGAGCTGTAGCTTTAATTGAGATCTTATAGGGTGCTGTATAGTTGATATCTTACTTCTGTTTTTAGAAGTTTACATAGCTACATCGCCGATACAAGTAAGAGTAAAAAATGAACAAAATTCGTACTTTAAGTTTTTTTTCAGGTTGCGGAGGGCTAGATTTAGGCTTTCATCAAGCAGACTTTGAAATTTTGGTTGCTAATGAATTGGAAGAAGTGTTTTGTAATTCTCTTGAGTTAAATAAGGGTAAGTATTTTACTGAGGATAAATTGATACTCTCAGGTGATATTCGGAGTATCGATCCAGATGATTTGCCTGATGATATAGATTTCATCATTGGTGGACCACCATGCCAAACTTTTTCAGCTTCTGGCAGACGCGCTGGTGGTGCTGCAGGTCAGCAAGATGATCGAGGAACACTTTTTCAAGCATATGGGGCAATAATAAAATCTAAAAAACCTAAAGGTTTTCTCTTTGAAAATGTCCGAGGTATTTTAAGCTCTAATAAAGGCAAAGATTGGGAGGATATAAAAAAATATTTTAGCGATATAGGCTATAAGTTGGACTTTAGGATATTAGACGCGTGTGATTATGGAATAGCTCAACATAGAGAAAGATTGATTCTTGTTGGTCATAATGAAGACTTCGATTTTAAATTTCCTCGCCCTACTCATGGTCCCGACTCGAAAAATGGTACTCCTCATATAGGTGCAGAAGAAGCCCTAAAAGGAGTTGAGCATGATGAAGACATAACTAATCTTTCTTTTACTGGTGGTAAATATTCTCATTTATTAGCTGAAGTTCCCGAAGGAAGTAATTATCTTCATTTCACGGAAAAGAGAGGGTATCCTAATCCAATATTTGCCTACCGTTCAAGATTTTCAGACTTTTTATACAAAGCAGATAGATCCAATCCAACAAAGACTTTGATTGCAAGCCCTGGTAAATACACCGGCCCACTTCATTGGGATAATCGATATTTTTCTGTTTCAGAGTATAAAAGACTACAAGGTTTTCCAGATGATTTCAAACTTGCTGGAAAGAGAGCTGAAAAAATTAGGCAAATAGGAAATTCGGTAAGTCCTAAAATGGCTTATATTTTAGCTCTTTCTGTTAAAAAACAACTTTTTGATGATAAAGGTGAAGATACAAAGGGACTTGAATTAATTTCATTGAAAGAAAATCTTTCCTTTGATAAAAGAAAAGGTATTAAAGCGCAGCAAACAAAAAGTATGCATTTGTCTGTTGTAAAAAATAGAGTTTTTATTAGAAATAAATTTATTGCGTTCAATTACTCAAAAGAAATATTTCCTCACTCATTTAAAAAATCTAGAAAAAATGTCGTGTCGACTGTAGATAGTGATGGAGTTGTAAATCTTGAAGTTAGGGCTGATTCGGTTAGAAAGCTTTTTGCAAAAATGACACTGAAATTAGGGGCAGTAAATAGTTCATCTTTTTCAGATTTTGAAATTACTTTAAATGTGAAGCTATTTGGTGATTCAGATCACGCTATTCAGACAATGTGGAACGCAATAGATGATTTTGTTATTCAATCAAGCAACTATCATTCGCTTTTTGAAATTTACGGACACTTTACTGAGCCTCATCCCGATTTTATCATTGAATCTTTTGATCAGTTTTCTGATCATCCTATTTGTTCTTTTGCGAAGTATTGTTCCGATTTCAAAAATTGTTCAACTTTTGTCGAAAAAACTCATTTGACAAAAATGTTTTCAAGTATTTTTAAAATAGATAGTTTTGTTGATCTAGTTGAATATCTTAGAGCATTTAGATTTGACTTGAGAAGCAAAGAACTAAATGTAGCAATTGATAAAAACCAATACATGATTGCTTATCCTTTTACATTGCCTAATAGGAAGCAGATGAATTTCAAAGCAAAGGAATTGATGAATGAGTAAAAAATCAGAAATTGGAGATGGGTTAAGATTAAGTGTTGAAAAAAAACTTGAAGAAATATATGTCGAAGCTTTAAAAATATATAATACTAAAAATAATTATATCCCTGATATTGATTTAAGGCTAGTTTCTTATGTAGATGTTTTATGTGATAAAGCTGAAACTGCTTCTGCTGCCTTTAACAACGTTATTACAGGTCTAGCAATTAAATTAGCATTTAATGAACTTGATGTAAGGTATCATCAGACTCAAATTCAAGAAGAATCGTTGCTTAAAAGACAATGGTTTAATCATAGAGGATTAAGTGAAAAAGTAATTTATCCTTGGTTATCATTAAAGAATTTTAGTGGTGCAAAATCTGGATGGCAGACAAGGACTTTAGAAAGGCCTAAGCCATATAATAGATCCTACGTTGAAAACATAGCACACGTAAAGACAGAATTTCTAGAAATCTATGAAGCAACACAAGAGCAGTCAATAGATGTAATAAAAAGCCTCTTTGTATATTTGTTTTATAAACAAATTATTTTAAGAGAAGGTCGAGTTATTAATTTAGCGACACCTAATATAGATGAAATTACAACAATTGTTGATCACTTAAAGCAACATATTATGTACAAGTACGCTGGAAAAGGTGGTTCTAGATTACCTGTTCTTGCTATATACGCAACGCTTCAGCTTGTTTCAAAGGAAATTTCTCGGTATGCAACCTTAAATTTAAAACAACTTGAAGAGCATTCTGCAGCCGATTCTCAAACTGGATCAGCTGGTGATATTGAGTTTGAGGATAAGGAACACAAAGTAATTGAGGCTTTAGAAATTAAACATGGAATTATAGTAACAAAAGAGTTAATTCAAGATACTGGCAAGAAGATTTCACCTTTTCAACTTGATCGATATTATATTTTGACAACTTCAGAAAAATGTAAACCTAGCGATGAGCAGATTTCTCAGTTAAAAATACTAAAACAAAAAATTGGCTGCCAAGTAATTGTAAACGGTGTTTTCCCAACAATTCAATATTATTTGAGACTGGTTCAGGAGCCGCAAAATGTTTATAAAGCATATACTGATCTTCTTGGTAGTGATAATAATGTAACTCATGAACATAGAGAGGTTTGGAATAAAATCATACTTGGCTCTTAAATATTAGTCATTAACTTCATTGACCCGCCCCCAATCTTGATCTAACATTCTCCTTGCACTGGCAAAATCCAGTGCCGGGATTAGTACCCCGTTTACACAGCGGCCTAAAACACGCAGAGCGTGTTTTTTTGTGGCCGAGATTTGCCTGTTATGGTGGGTCTTTGTTGGGCAACCTTCGGGTTGGCCGTTCCTGTGGCGGTAGTACTAACCTGATTTAGATCCACCACCTCACTGAGATTAGTACCTCACGAGGTGGTCAACTTCATACACAGGAGGCCAAACATGGCTATGGACATTATCTCAAGCAATGACGCACCCGTTGTACAAATCATCAACGACCAAATCACAACCACCTCGACCGATCTCGCCAAATGTTTTGGCAAGCATCACAGAAACGTTTTACGCAAAATAGAAAGCCTTGAATGCAGCGATGAATTTAGCGCGCTCAATTTTGAGCTGGCCGAATACAAAGATGAACAAGACAAGACTCGCCCTATGTATCGCATCACCCGCGACGGCTTCGTCTTCTTGGCCATGGGCTTCACCGGCGCAAAAGCAAAATATTAATAAGACACCCATCGTAACTTGACGATTTCTCTCTATACTGTATATTTAACCAGTGCATTTCTTATGGAAGAGAGGTTTCGTCATGCCAAGGGCCAGAAGTCAGCAAATTAGTTTACAAGATACGCCTTACTATCACTGTGTTTCACGCTGTGTTCGTAGGGCGTTTTTGTGTGGCGAAGATCCTGTCTCTGGTGAAAGCTTTGAGCACCGCCGTGGCTGGGTTGAAAAGCGTTTGTTATTTTTAGCCAGTGTCTTTGCTATCGATGTTTGTGCGTATGCGGTAATGAGTAATCATCTGCATGTTGTGTTGCATATCAATGCAGAAAAAGCCGCGAAGTGGTCTACATTAGAGGTTTTGCAAAGATGGCATAAGTTACATAAAGGCACCTTGTTTACTCAGCAGTTTGTGCGAGGCGAGTCATTGCCTGATTATGCTATGACATTGGTGGAATCCTCAGCCGAAACCTTTAGAAATCGGCTTACGGGTATTAGTTGGTTCATGAGAGAACTGAATGAGCCTATTGCTCGCCAAGCGAATTTTGAAGACAATTGCACAGGAAGGTTCTGGGAAGGGCGCTTCAAATCTCAAGCGTTGCTTGATGAGTCTGCGCTAGCGGCTTGTATGGCCTATGTTGACCTAAATCCATTGAGAGCGAAAATTAGCCAAACACCCGAAACCTCGGAGTTCACTAGCGTTAAAAAACGCGTCGCCGCTGCAAGGCATCAAAAGCAACCAAAATTGCTTTATCCTTTTGTCGGTAACCCTAGAGAAAATATGCCAGATGGTCTACCTTTTGAACTATCAGACTATCTTGAATTGGTTGATATGACTGGGCGAATTATCCGAGAAGACAAACGTGGCGCAATAGATGCGTCACTGTTGCCGATTCTTCAACGACTCAATATATCCTCAGAAAACTGGCTCTGTATCGCGACAGAATTTGGCGCAAGAACTGGTGCTGTGGTTGGTGATGAACAATCTATTGCTCATTACTGTGATTCAAACAAACTAAATAGAAAACCAAGATCCAGTCATAATCGATTACTCGCCTAGGTCAATTTCACCATTCATACACTTTCTTTATTTACTAATCATGTATTAGAAAATTCACTCGTCTAACAACCCGATAACCAGCTTTTTAGTGGTTAATTAGCCCTAACGAAACGATAAAAGATGAATTTTTATATAAATTCTTTCTGTGAAGAAGGTGGTTTTGTATGATGTGGCGGTTTTTAATGTGGGTGTCTCGTAAATTAATGTGGGTGTCTCGTAAATCGAATGGTCCATCGACAAAGTCACTGCACGCGGCGACAGCAAAGCAGGGTATCGGTGTGTTGTGGTGGCTAGTGAGGTTGTTTGATGAATTATTGGTGCCAGAATGGCGTCATATTGACAGATTTGTGATTTTGGTGCCATAATGGCACCAAGTGGTATTCTTCTGCTTATTTTGTAATTTCTTTAACTAACTAGGAGTAATAAAAATGAATAGCTTGAAAATGAAAGCCGTAACTTAGCGATTTTAGGAGTTGATACGAAACAGAAAACACACAGAAATTTTGGCTGAACTATGAGTAAGCCAAGGAGAAAGCGATGACTATATCTCATGTACAAGAAAATGTGCGACTCGTTGCTCGAGCGCCAAAAGATGTTCAAGAGATCATTACTAATGCGGCGGAATTGTCCGGTGCTTCAATGTCTCAGTTTATGATTGATGCAGCCTTAGATAAGGCAAAGGAAGTGGTAGAGCGAAGTAGGCTGCTAACGTTGTCTATGGAAGGGGCTAACCGATTTTTTGAAGCATTAGACAATTCGCCAGAGATTCAACATCTTGATGACGCTTATGAAGCGCTAAAGGGTTATGAAAATGGCAGTGTCACCTTTAAAAGAAAGCCACAATCGTAAACGATTCGATTGTGGCAATGAACGAATTAACAAGTTCTTAAAAGAATCTGCGAACAGTGCAGCAAAGCGTAATCTATCTAGGACGTTTGTTCTGGAAGGGAGCGATGAAACAGACATTGCGGGCTTCTACTCGCTCAGCAATATTGAGGTCAAAGTTCCTGTTCCTCACAAACTTTACAAGAAATACCCTAACCCATTGCCCGGCGTGACACTAGCCAGAATGGGCGTGGATAAAGACTACCAAGGGCAGGGCATCGCCAAGATAATGGTAGTCGATGCAATGCGGCGAACCATACTGATAAACGAGAACATGGGCGTCATAGGGCTATTTGTTGACGCTAAAGACGATGATCTCGTTAAATTTTACCAGAATCGCGGCTTCATCTTCCTTCAAAGGGAAGAACACACCTCCAAACTTTGGATGCCGATCGGCTCCATTGTGCAATTCTTCAAAGATCGAAAATAACCTAATTTGTGGAAGGTAATCGAGATGGTATTTGGTCTATTACCTTGAATTTTTAAGCGAATTTTTAGCATTTACTTCCCCATATCACACCCACAAACTCAGGGTGATCGATAAACGGATTACGGTTGCCTTGTAGCTCTTGTACTCTGTCGTTACGGCGTTTTTCAAAGTCGGTGACGGGGAAGTCTTGGTTCCATTTTACCAGCGTGCAGAGGTCTCCTATGGTGGGTTGGCCGCTTTGTTTTTCGTTGCCTTTGACGATGCGTAGGTCTGGCATGTTTTCCGGTGAGGCGTTGTCGCCTATTTCGTAACGTGTGGCCATGTAGAAGATCATGCGGGCGATTTGGCCTTTGGCGCGGTCGGTTGGTTCAAACGATTCATTGGCTTTGTCCACATAAGTGCCGCTGTAGACTTTGCTGCCATCGCCTAGGGTGTCGTAGAAAGGTTTGCCGCCCATGGCGTAGCCGTAGTTGCTGTGCGCGCCGTTTATGTTTCTATCGGCAGGGCGCAAGTGGTGCAGGTCGGTGTAGCCGTCTTGGCTTTGTTTGGCAAAACCGCGTGACTTGGGCCAGACGTGTTCTCTGTCCCATGAGTCGTCATTGCTTTTGCCGCGGTTTGCTTGGTCAATGTGCCTTACGTCATCAAGGTAAAGCATTTGCACTAGGCCGCATTTTGGTTGCTCGTCGGGGCAAGCCGAGTCGGTATAAACCAGTGCTTCCCACACGTCAATATTCTGACCATCATACCAATCGGTATTGCCGCTCTGAGTATATTTAAGCGGCGTTTGACCGTCTATTATAGTGTGTAGTTTGGATTTCAATGCATCGCCACTAAGGCCTTGCGTTCCATCGTAGTAACTTGCTGATACACATACCGAGAACAACATAAGCAACACAAAAAAACAGCGACGCATGGCCCATTTCCTGAGGAGTAGATTCGGCTGGATTGTAGGGCTCTTCGCTGTCAGGAATGCGTCTGGATGTGCAGTGTTTTGTGGGTAATTGTATGAGTTCTACGAGAGTTGTGTGATGGATTGTTGGTGGTCGTTGTATGGTGATGATTGCAATGAATGTCCAGTAAATATGCAAGCTGTCTGTTTGGGGTTTTATCCTAGCGTCCTGTCCTTATGGTAATAGGTAACACTTCAAAAGGTGATGTGGTTTTGTCGCCATATTACCTTCCTTGAGACGAAAAGGAGGCAAGTTATGAGTAAGACGCTGATTATCGGTGCCAGCGGTCAAATTGGCCAGTTGATCACAAAGACACTTGTAGAAACAGAAGAAGATGCCCGCGCATTGGTGAGAGATAAATCTAAGTTAGACCATCTTAGTGATCGTGATGTAGATATTGTTGAAGCGGATTTAGAAGGCGATTTTAGTCAGGCTTTTGATGATATTGATAATGTTATTTTTGTTGCGGGTTCTGGCGGTTCAACAGGCGCGGATAAAACGTTATTGATTGATCTGTGGGCGGCTAAAAAAGCGGTGGATTATGCGAAAGATGCCGATGTGAAGAAATTTATTATGGTAAGCAGCATTGGCGCAGACGACCCAGAAGCGCTCGAGTCGGATATCAAGCCCTATTTAGTGGCGAAACACATGGCAGATCAATATTTGATGGCATCCGGTGTTCCCTACACTATTGTTCGTCCCGGTCCCTTAACTAACACAGAAGGTCAAGGTAAAATCACCATAAAACGACCTAATACCCGAGAAGAAATGGCGATTCCACGGGCGGATGTGGCGAAGTCCGTTTTATTTATTCTGAGTAAGGATAATTTAAATGGCAAAATCTTTGAGCTGTTCAATGGTACGTACGATGTGGATAACGTACTTGTCTAAATAAATGGCAGGCATTGTGCGCTGAAGTGCGCCCCAATCTAAGCGTTGTGCTCTGGTTGGGGCGGCTACTTTAGATCATAGGCGTTTCTGAACAGGTTAGGCGGGTTGTGATTTGCCGTTCTGATCTTGATCATTTTCTTGTGACTCGGCGGCTCTAATACGCTGGTAGATTTCTTCGCGGTGTACGCTTACTTTCTTTGGCGCTTTAATGCCGACTCGGACTTGGCTGCCTTGTATTCCTAGGATGGTGACTTCCGTGTCGTCCCCGATATGAATGGTTTCACCAGGGCGTCGAGTGAGAATTAACATAATTTCTATCCTTTGATTGTTATCGACACAGTCAAAATACAGTTTATATTGTCTGTTCGTCAACAGTTAATGTTGTTTTTATTTTTTAATAAGATATTTATTCACGTTAGCTTGTCGTGTTTCTTTTGTAAATTGTTTAAAACAAGAGACGCGCTTGTGTTACGACACCAATGATAGCCAAGTCTTGAGAGACTTCAATGGCTCGATAGTCAGAGTTTAAAGGCTTTAGGTAAGTCTGACCAACGTCTACGACCCATTTCTTGAAGGTTACTTCGGTGCTGTTGGCCAGTTTTACAACAACCAAATCGCCATTTTTAGCGGTTAAATCTGGCTCAACCAGAATGAAATAGCCCTCGGGTATGCTGATTCCGGAGGTAGATGTCATGCTGTCCCCAATCACTTTAAACCAAAATGCCGAGGGGGAGGTGTCTGGTGGCGTGTCTAAATAGGTTTGCTGCTCAAGGTCCAGGGAATGGTTAGGCCATTGTGCGGCTTGAAAGGCGCTGAGGATGGGTCTTTGGTGTGTGCTCAATGACGCATGCGGTGCGCTCTCATTATGGTAGTGTGAGCTGCTTTCTCTGATTTCTGTGGTGGTTCCAAGTTGTAACCATTCAGGGCTGCAACCTAGCGCTTTTGCTAAGTTAAGCAGTTTTCGAGGATTTTGTGTTCTGCCGTCTTCAATTTTTTGCAGAGACTGCTGCGTAATGCCGACACGCTTCGCTAACTCCGCTTGAGTCAGTCTAAATAAGGTTCTTTTTTGTTTAACGCGATCTGCAATACTCATAAACAGAATGATTACAACTTTATCTGTATTTGACAAACAATAAAAACTGTCATTAGATACAGTAAAGGTTGTTAAGGAGGTTATATGTCAGCCATCGCTAGAGCCGTCGAGATTGTAGGAAGTCAAACAGCGCTCGCCAATTTATTGGGCGTGAAACAAGCCCATGTTTGGAATTGGCTACACGTACACAAGCGTTCGCCAGCCAAGTACATTCGGCGTATTGCACAAGCCACCAATGGACAAGTCACTGAAAGTGATTTGCTTAAAGATCATGAACGCAAATAGTGTCTAAGCGTAACGGTCTTTTAATAAATAGTTTTTAGTAAGTAGCTTTTAGTAAATAGCGTCTAGAGGAGGGAGGCATATCATTACTTTGTTGACGAATCATGGGACGGTTAACAAAAGTCTAGGCGAAAAAAGGCTAGGTGAAAATAGTGGACACAAAGTGGCTAAAGACCATAAAAAAACGCCTTTTACTGCCAGAGAGTAAAAGGCGTTTTGGCTATCCAGCCGAGTGGTTTACCGTCACCTTAGATTCTTTCTAAGGTGACGTTCTCGTCACCCGTCGCTCGGTTGTTCGCCCGGTGGTATTTGAACGTGGCCTTTTACTTCAATGTCCAAATCTTTTTTGCCAGCCAGTGGGCGAATATGTCCGTTGTCGCGGTAGAAGCCGATGTCTTTTAAGTAGTGATCATCAAGCTGACGAAAGGCTTGGTTGGTACGACGAGCCTCGAAATAGTCTTTAGCAGCGTTGAATAGGGCGATGATGCTCATAAGTTTTCTCCAAAATTAACATTTAATAGTGTGTTTTGGCGGAACTTACGGGGTGTTTCTTACAGAGGTGACCGCGTAAATTCCGCGGTCAATGGTGTATTACACAGGCATTGAACGCGTGGACAAAGTGTTACGTACTCGATTATTAGCGCGAGTCGCGATGGAGGAAGTAGAATGATGTAGCGTGTAAATAGTCATTGTGCTTCTCCTTAACTTTGAGTTGTCTTAATTGCGTAATGCATTGTGTAATTTTTGCTCATTAGTGAGCTTTTTCATTGAGCCCTTTTTTAAGTCTTATGTCAATCACTTATATCGAAATAACGATTCTTTTTTTGGGCTCAATAAATACTTTTATAAGGAGAGAAAAACAGTCTGTTTGGTGCGGTATTAGCGGCGTTTTTTGCTGTACAATTCGTCGCGATTTTTCTTGATCTTCTTGTAGTTAACAAATGTAGTAAGTGACCTCATGGCAACGAAAGCAACAATTTATAAAGCATCGGTTCAAGTATCCGATATGGATCGAAACCATTACCAAAGTTATGAATTGACCTTGGCATTACATCCTTCTGAAACGGAAGAGCGCATGATGGTGCGTTTGGCGGCGTTTGCTCTATTGGCTGATGAGAAAGAAGGCAGCGAGCAGTTGAGTTTCAGTAAAGGCATCAGTACCGAAGACGAGCCTGATCTTTGGCAAAAAAATTACTCGGACGAAATTTTATTGTGGGTTGAGTTGGGTCAGCCTGACGAGAAACGCTTGCGCAAAGCGTGCGGTCGTGCCCAGCAAGTGATTATTGTTAATTACAACGACAAGTCAGATATTTGGTGGGAACAAAATAAAGGCAAAAATAGCCGTTTTGAGAACATGCGTGTGTTGCGTTTTCCTGAGGCACAAGTGGAAGCCTTGGCGAAGATTTGCACGCGATCCATGCAATTGAATGTCACGATTCAAGACGGTGATATGTGGATTTCTAGTGAGCTAGGTGAATGCGCGATGTCACCAATGTGGCGAGGCGAGCAATAAGCTCACCTCGTTTTCTCATTGAGCCTAAGTATTATGGTTAAATACGGTTAGGCTTTATGCAAAGTTCGTTGAAATAATGCAACGGCTTTGTTGTAGCACTCTAGAGCGAGGGCTGGGTCGTAACGATCGCCTTCGTCGCGCATAAACGCATGTTGGCCGTTGAATTCATGCCAAGTGAATAGGCGGTCAGTATTGATTAATTGCTGGTAAATTTTCTGGCGTCCTTCAGTGGAAACGTGCGGGTCTTGTTTGCCCCACACCATGACTAATTCCCCTTGAATCTCTTTGGTGCGAGTGAAAGAGTCATTGCCTTCGTGGCAAGGAATGGTATTCGAATGGATGTCCGTGGCGTATAAGCAAAAAGATGCCTGAATACGAGGGTTTAGGGCGGCGCGGTAAGCTAGGTGTCCACCCAAACAAACGCCCATGGAGCCGAATTGTCCTGTGCAATAAGCTTGCTGTTCGAAGTGTTCCAGCATAGCAAGGGTGTCGCTGTCGTGTGCTTCCAGCGTTTTGGTGAATTTGTCCGCATTGCCCTTGTCTTTGCCTTCGTCGTCGTAGCCCAATACGGTGCCGATTGGATTCAGTTCGTGAAACACTTCTGGGACAATTACAATAAATCCATGGCCCGCCATAATAGCAGCAGAGCGCGCAATCGGCGCAGTTTGTTGGAAAATCTCAGAATAGAAGAAGATACAAGGAAAGCGGCCGTCTGCTTTAGGGCGATACACGGTGCAGCGCATGGTGCCCGTTGGCGTATTAATATCTTCATCGTGGCGTTGAATGATCATGGTTTTCCTCAAAGGATGCGTTACTTTCCTACATGATATTCGACCCAACCTAGATGAGCCAGCCGTAACCGCAAAATTTAAAGAGACAAGCGAGAAAAAGAAGCGTGCGAATTTTACTGATCAGTGCCTATGAAGCCAGCAGCCATAAAGCATGGGCAAATACCTTGATGAAGGGGTTGGATCAACACGAATGGCGTTATTTGTCTTTGCCAGCTCGGCATTTTGCGTGGCGGATTCGTGGCAATGCGATGAGTTTTGCGTTTGATCCGCAATTCAAACCCATACTGGATCAATCCTATGACTTAGTCATCGCCACGTCGATGACAGATTGTGTGGGCCTGAAAGCCTTTTGCCCTCATTTACAGACGATTCCTTGGTTGTTGTATTTTCACGAAAATCAGTTTGCTTATCCTGCCAGTGATAAACAACAGGGGCTGATTGAAATGCAGATGGTGACTATGTACAGCGCGTTGGCTGCAAACGCTTGTGTGTTCAATAGTCAGTTTAATAAGAGCAGTTTTTTTGCTGGTGCTCGGGCCTTGTTGAAGAAACTGCCGGATTATGTCTCGCCAGATTGGCTAAATAACACGGAAGAAAAAGCCCAAGTGCTTCCTGTTCCTTTAGATATCCCCACTTCGGTTGAGTCTTTAGTGGAAGCGCATTTAGCGTCAGAAGAGAAGGGGAATAGAGAAGCCCCGGAGCGAATCAAGTTGGTTTGGTCCGCACGTTGGGAGTTTGACAAAGGGCCAGACAGGTTATTAGCTATTTTAGAGGCGTTAGAACGTCGCGAACTGGACTATGAGATTGCTATTCTTGGCGAGCAATTTCGTTCTGTACCAAAAGAATTTGATCAAATCCAAGCCCAGTTTTCCCATCGAATGACACAGTTTGGCTTTGCACCGAGCAGGGAGGATTACCTGCGTTTTCTGGCGTCGTCAGACATAGTGTTATCGACCGCTTTGCATGAATTTCAAGGTCTAGCGGTATTAGAAGCGGTTGCCTTGGGTTGTGTGCCAGTGTTGCCAGATCGACAGGTTTATCCGGAGCTGTTTGGTGATCGATACCTTTACTCAAGTGATTTAATGGACATTCAGCAGGAAGCGGCGAAAGCTGTGGATTTGATTCAATCTATTGTGGCAAATGGTGTGAAAGCTCCCACAGTGACCCACTACCAGTCTGAGGTATTGCTCAAACACTACGATCAGTTGGTTGAGCGATATCGCTCTTAGTCCTGTTATGTATAGACAACTATTTTTATTTCCCTCTTTTTAAGTGTTTATTCTTTAGTGACCGTTAAAGTGACGAGTGAATTAAATTAGCGCACCCTTGTTTATTTTGCGCTAATTATGTGCGATTCTCTGATGCCTGATGGTAAAAATAACAATAATTGAATATTAGTTCCAAACGGAAATTAGCGAGATTGACGTATTTTTATATGTATATACATGTTGGTATGTTTGTTGCTTTTCTCTTGGTATTAATAACCTTCTTTTAGGAAGTATCACATGAATGCAAACGATTCTAAATCCGGTGTTGTGTCTCCCTTGTCTCTGCTTAAGCTCATTGCGTACAGTTGTATTGGTATTTTTGTCTTTTTTATCCCGATCAGTGTCGGTGGAAAAGAAACCATACCACTCGATCATATCGTGTCTTGGTTACGAAACGATTTTGGTCAAATGGCCGAGGTCTACGCCATTTTGGTGGTGTTGGCGGGTGGTGCGTATCCTTTTATTTCGGGCGGCTGGCGTGCTAGCAAAACACAAACGGTGTTGTCTGTTTTTAAGGTTTTAGGTGTGGTGACAGCGGTGATGGCGTTTTTCTCCGTTGGACCGGCTTTTTTGTTAGAAAAAGACATGTTGCCATTCTTATTCAGTAAATTGGTGGTGCCAGTTGGCCTGATTGTCCCTATTGGTGCGGTGTTTTTGGCGTTTTTGATTGGCTATGGTTTGCTTGAGTTTGCAGGCGTACTTTTACAGCCAATCATGAAACCATTGTTTAAAACGCCGGGTAAGTCTGCGATTGATGCGGTGGCGTCTTTTGTCGGCAGCTATTCTATTGGGCTGCTGATTACCAATCGAGTATACAAATCCGGTCAATATTCTGCCAAAGAAGCCGCGATTATTGCCACAGGCTTTTCCACCGTATCAGCGACATTTATGGTAATTGTCGCGAAAACACTGGGGTTGATGGAGGTTTGGAATATCTTTTTCTGGGCAACCTTGCTGATTACCTTTGTGGTGACAGCGATTACAGTGCGACTTTTCCCGCTGAGCAAAATGGACGACACAGCCGAGAGTCGAGAAGTGGAAAAATTCCAGCACTCTCGTTTTAAACAGGCGGCTTTAGAAGGGCTGGAAGTGGCGAACAATGCCACGCCGATTGCTCGTAGTATCCTACAAAATATCAAAGAGGGCATGCTCATGGCGATGAGTATATTGCCTTCTATTATGTCTGTGGGTTTGTGTGGCTTGCTATTGGCGAAATACACGCCAGTATTTGAGTGGATTGGTTACTTGTTCTACCCCTTTGCGTGGATTGCACAATTACCTGATCCCATGATGGTGGCGACGGCGTCGGCGACAGGGCTAGCGGAAATGTTCTTACCGGCTTTGATCGCCGCGAAAAGCGTCTTTGTCGTGAAGTTTGTGGTTGGCGTGGTGTCTATCTCGTCGATACTTTTCTTCTCTGCGTCGATTCCGTGTATTTTGTCGACCGAGATCCCGTTGAGCATCAAGCAAATGCTGATTGTTTGGTATCAACGAGTCGCTTTGACCATTCTAATCGCTTCGCCAGTGGCGTTTTGGGCAGAACAATTTGTTAAGTAAAACACTTAACGGATAAAGCGAAATAAAACACGCTAAATTGATGATGTTGCCTCAATCTAGTGTGTTTTATTCTTTTTTCAGAATGTCGAATTTCTTCAATTAATACAGGCTTTCGGTCGTTAGGATTGAGCTTCAAATGTATTTTTTGGAGATTTCCTTATGTTAAAACGCATTAACTATTATGCTGCTGCACCACAAGCATTTGAGCTTTTACTGAAGCAAGAAGACATCTTAGGCAAGCAATTCGCACAGATACCCAGTTTAGGTAAGACGATTTTAGAGCTAGTGAAGCTTCGTGCATCACAAATAAACCAGTGTGCTTTTTGTTTGGATATGCACAGTACACAAGCTCTCGAAATGGGGGAAACGCACGAGCGAATCATTGCTTTAAGTGCATGGCAAGATTCTCCACTATTTTCAGAGCAAGAGCGTCAAGCTTTGGCCTGGGTAGAGCATCTTGTAGCAGGCCATTCTGTAGATGATGCTCATTATGAAGAAATGTTGGCCAGTTTCGGTGAATCTGGATTAACCTATTTAACCATTGCAATAAATGCTATTTCGAGTTGGAATCGAATGGTAAAAGTCTTTAAGCCTGAGGTTGGCAGTTTTCGCTAAATAAGCCGTCTCCACTCACAGTAAGTTAGAGGATGAATATGCTGTCGCCCTTGTTGTTTGATATCCATTTTCCTCAAGGGCCACTTTCTCTATGGGTACAGGCTATTTGGTCAGCTCAAATCCCAATGGATCAACAAGGTGTGACTCGCCGTTTGGTTGCGGATGCTGGTAGTGGCATCTTGTTTAATCTTGGGGTGCCAGTGTTAATCGACCAGCAAGCATTCCAAGATCCAGTGATGTTCCAACCAACGAATCAACATGCTCATCTCATTCATTTGCCATCAGGAACGGATTTAGTTGGTGTGCGTTTTCAGCCCGGAATGGGGCGCTTATTTCAAACAAAATTGGCAAAACAACAAGACATGACCGATTCACTAGAAGAGTCTGAATTTATTCAATCTTTGTTGATGCAATTAAAAGACGGTACGAGCATTCAAAAGCGTATAGATTTGTTAGAGAAGTCTTTTAATCAAAGGACTGCTAGCATGACGGACAGTCATGATCCTGTACTGAAAGCGGTAGAGTTGTTGCAGCAATCTTCTAGGGTCGATTTATTAGATGCGCTCCCACTTAGTCAGCGTCAAATAGAGCGACAGTTTCAACGTCGTTTGAGTATGTCGCCAAAATATTTCCAACGGTTGAGAAGAGTGCGAGCCGTTTTGTTGGCTTTAAAAAATGAAGAAAATCATGGGAGATTGGCTGAACTCGCTATCGAGTACGGCTTTTCTGATCAAGCGCATATGACACGTGAGTGCCAGTTAATCGCGGGTATTACCCCAAAGCGTTATATTAATCGTAAGCTATTAACATAAGCAGTGCGTATTTTTAGTGGTGCCATTCGCCATGTTTCCTTATGATTCAAACATGAATTCAAAACTTCAATTTACCTCTATTTACCTTCCCGTATTGCTGGTGTTATGGCTGGGGCTTTTTCTCGACAGCAAAACCGTGGCTGAGCAAGCTCACTTTAACCAGTGGATGACCAATGCTTTAGTGTTGGGGGGCTTTGCTTGGGTGTATTCACGCGTCACCGCTAAGATCAAAAAGCTGATGCTGTATGGCGTTGTCTTGGCATTGCTTGGTGAAGTGGTGTTTTCTCTTCTTTTGGGTATGTACGAATACCGTCTTGAAAACGTACCGATTTATGTTCCTTTAGGTCATAGCCTTGTCTACGCTGCGGTGTTTTACATCCAAAAAGAGAAGATTATCCAGCACAATAAAGCGCGGGTGGTGTTTATTCTGTATTGGGGCATGATTGTCTATTCAAGCCTATGGTTGGTGTTTGATAAAGACGTGTTTGGCTTTCTGTGTATGTTGGGCATTCTTTTCCTTTTGAAAAAGACACCCGAAAATGCCGTGTTTTTTCTCATCATGTTTTTCATGGTGGCGTATTTAGAATTACTTGGAACCTACTACCAATGTTGGGTGTGGCCTGCTATTTGGTTCGACGAGGTTGCCTTTATTCCTAGTAGTAATCCACCCAGCGGTATCAGCGTGTTTTACTTTGGTTTCGATGTTGGTTGTCTGTGGATTTATAAAAAACTGAATGGCAAGAAGTGGCGCCGCATGAAAACACTGCGACGCTTGTCAGTGGCTAGAGAAATTAAGCAATCAGCTTGATGACGTGTTTGGAGCATTGCGCTGTGAGGGATCTCGTTTCAAATCTTTCACTAATGTACGCGGGTCAACGGCTTCGCGCTGTTGTTTTGTCGCGGCCGCCCACCACCATAACTGATTAAATGTGCGCCCCAAATAATCCTGCCAGTGTTCTTTGTCCTGTAAATAATCGCCATCTTGCTGGAAAACCGTTTGGGCTTTGGGGATGTGTATCATGGCGGATACCGACAAACAACCGAGCTCTGCCAAAAAAGTTCGCATGTTTACAGCGGCGCGAGCGCCACCCCATTGACCCGCAGAATAGGTAACAATGGCGCTGGGTTTGTATGAAAACAGCGATGCGCCAAAGTGGTTGAGTAAATTCGCTAATGCTGGACTCATGGAGTGGTTGTATTCTGGACTAACCATCACATAAGCGTCGGCTTGAGCGATTTTAGTCGCTAGGTTATCGAGTCCTGTTGGTACTTTACTTTGGTGATAAGAAAAATGCGGTTTAAAAATCGTCTCTAGTGGGTAGTGTAGTGGGTCAATTAATTCAACGGTTAAATCAGAAAAATGCTCTTCAAGGTAGCTGACGCAAGCTCTGGCAACACGTTCGCCAAGTCTTGCAGGAGACGGTGGTGTGCTGTCCCGAACGCTGCCTAAAAATACCAATACCTTCATGTCCTCTCCTTTAGTAAGCCCAATGATTCAGCAGGAGACTTGCTAACCCTTAGGGCGGTTTTAGGCGTTAAATCCGCAGTGGCAAATAATGCTAATAGCTGCGCTCTCGTCCAGCCTTCTTTTTGGTAATCGATGATAACTGGCTGATAGCCCGCGTCCATAATGATGTCGAGCACATTGCGGGAAGTACCGCAATCTGGGCTGTGATGAATGACAATCACAGTGACTCCTATATTGAAGATTGATTGACGCGTTGACTTAGTTGTTCGGCTGATTCAACACGCTCAGAATAACGATCGACTAGGTAGTTTGTATTGTCTCTTAGTAAAAGCGTGAACTTCATGAGTTCTTCCATTACATCCACGATGCGATTGTAATAAGGCGAGGGTTTCATGCGGTTATTGTCGTCAAATTCTAAAAATGCTTTGGCCACAGAAGATTGATTAGCAATGGTAAACATGCGCATCCAACGGCCAAGAATACGCAGTTGATTGACAACGTTAAACGATTGCGAGCCGCCACAAACTTGCATAACAGCAAGCGTTTTCCCTTGAGTCGGTCGCACACTGCCAATGCTTAAGGGCACCCAATCAATTTGGCTTTTGAAAACACTGGTCATGGAACCGTGGCGTTCAGGTGAGCACCATACTTGCCCCTCTGACCACACCATGAGTTCTCGTAGTTCGATTACTTTTGGGTGTTTGTCATCACCGCTGTCGGTTTGAGGTAATCCCTCAGGATTAAAGATTTTTACATCGGCACCAAAATGCGTAAGGATACGAGCGCACTCTTCGATCACCAAACGACTGAATGAGCGCTCTCGTAATGATCCATACAGCAATAAAATACGAGGTTTGTGTGCAGAGGTTGCGCAAGCAAAATGATGAAAGTCTGGCGTTTCTAACTGTGCGAAATCGATATTGTGTAGTTCATTGCGGTTGTCTTGAGTCATTCTTTAATCAGCCAGTTAATAAATATATGGATAATCATATATTTATTATCCATATATTCAAGCGGTTCTTTCTGGGCCTCACCATAAAAAATGCCAGCATACAAATGCTGGCATTGTTCTTTTGGCAAATCGAGCATGTGCCATGTATGGATTACAGGTCGGCTTCAATGACAGCAACAAGCGCGTCGTCTTTCGGTGTTACATCAGGAGAGAAACGTTCTACTTTGCCATTTTTGGTGATCAAGAATTTCTCAAAATTCCACACCACTTCAGGTGCCTTGGTTGCTTCGATTTTATGTCCCGCTAGCATGTTCACCATGGCGTCGCGATTGGGTGTAACAGGTGCCGCTTCAATCAGATTTTTGTACAGTGGGTGTTTATTCTCACCGGTGACAACAATTTTACTGAACATAGGGAAGGTCACATCGTAAGTTAGGCTGCAGAATTGTTGAATTTCTTCATCGCTGCCAGGTTCTTGTCCCGCGAAATCGTTTGCTGGAAAACCAAGAATCTCTAAGCCTTGTTCGTGGTATTTCTTGTACAAAGCTTCAAGACCTTCGTACTGAGGCGTTAATCCGCACTTAGAGGCAACATTCACGACCAAAACCGTTTTGCCTTGGTAAGTGGACAAATCAACCTGTTTGCCTTGTATGTCATTTACGCTTAGATTCAGTGGGTGACTCATAAGAACTCCTTATTAATTTGTGTTCAATGTTAAGATCTTAGCGGTTTACGGTCGTCTATAATGCGGAAAAAATGCACAACCTAAGGGCCGATTTATTGTTAGGCTTTTAACGGACCACCTTGATCTAACAGTAACTCGCGTAGTTTGCAGAACACTTCTGGTGATTGACGCACACCATCGTGTTCGTAACTGTTGGTCAGCCAAACTTGTGTGTTGGCGACTTGTCTAGCGGTTTTTAAAGACAATTCACGGGGCACGTACATGTCGTTGTGATACACCGCTGCTACCACAGGCACTTTGTTTTGTGCCAGCTTCTCTAGATCGTACAAGGGCGCATAATCTTTATAGTCGGCAAGGGCATGTGCAGCACCAGCAAAAGGGCGCAGCGAACTAATCTGTTCGAACATCCATGGGTAGATCATTTCGCCCGTTAGCATGAGTGGCGAATGGGACGCATCAAACTCGTCGAACTGTTCACGCAGTTGTTGGGCTGCCCAGCCTGTTTTTTTGTTTGCTTGACCATAAATGCTTTCATGGATGACGGCGAAAAGTGGTCCTTCATGGTAGCTGGTATGGTTCATCACTTGTTCTAAAAATACATCGCTAAGGCGCGTTTTGTCACTGCCCGCAAAGGCTTCATCGACCAACCAATGCAGTTGATCAATCCCCGGTCCCATGCCCAGCAAAATACCGATGCTTTGGAATCGCTCTAACGTAAGTTGATCGCCATCAGGTAAAAGCACTTTGTCGTCAGTTAAGCATTGTGCGATCTTCGCCATGACCTTGGCGTCTTCTGGATAGCGCGCATAATAGTCTTGGTTTTTCTCGATCACCCGTTGGTACGTTAACTGGTACACCTCTTGTGCTGATTCTTCCAGTCCTGCTAATCCGCCTGTCACGTAACACGCTGCTAGGCCTTCTGGTGCTTGGGACAAATACGTCAGCGTGATAAAGCCACCGTAGCTTTGTCCTAGGGTTTCAAATAAACGTCCGCCATACACGGTTTTGCGTAAATGCTCGCAATCGGCCACTATGCTGTCAGCGCGGAATTTTAGTAGATAATCACGGCCTTCTTCGGCAGACAATTGACTGATCAGCTTAGTATCGATCCGACTGCTACGACCTGTACCACGTTGATCGATTAAAATGACACGGTGCGTTTTTAAGGCTTCCGCCATCCAAGAAGGCGAACCCGGCATTGGGCGAGGGGACTTGCCACCAGGGCCACCTTGTAAAAACAGCAACAAAGGCAGCTCATCATCGGCGCGGTTTACGTCTACCACCTCACGAGCAAACAAGGTAATCATTGGGCTGTTATCTGGGCTGTTATTAGGGCTCTTGTTAGGGCTGTTGTTAAAGGGACGCCAATCCAACGGAACCTCCAACTCGTACTCGGTAATAAGCATGCCTTTCATCTTGTATTGCTGCTGTGCTGTGTTCATATTGCCCCGTTATTGTTCAATAGCGATAGAGATTGCCTGCCACTTTAGCATTAGTAGACACGGGCGTTCGAATTGTTTGTTGGTAAGCTGCTTGGTTTCTTGTGTTCTGGTGGCGCCAGCCGAAAAATAACGTAGAATCTGGTTTAGTGTTATCCCTAGACTTGTAATTGTTATTTTTAGTACCAACTTATTACTCTATGCAAAATGATTAGATATGATCATGGAGAGACACATTCCACTTTACATTTATGACAAAACAGCGCTACGGAGTGCCTTTATATGAAGAAACTTGATTTTTACCCAACAACCAACATTGATGAATTGGCGTGGCCTGAAGAAAACTACGATCTGACTATCGATTCTTCAGCACTGCTTTTTTTTACGGATTTTCAAAATAATAAACCTCTGGTGGTTGAGTCCACTTCACCCGTATTAAAAGTCAAAGAACTAATGCAGAAAGAGCATGTGAGACTGAAATTTGTTGTTGACGAAAAAGAGCATTTTATTGGCGTTGTGAGTTCTGACGACATTATTGAGCGCAAAATTGTTCAAAAAGTATCGGAAGGATTGGAGCGAGCTGAAATTGTTGTCGCTGACTTGATGACGCCTAAAAAGAATCTAAAAGCGTTGGACTGGCAAGATATTTCTAAAGCCACCATTTCTGACGTAATCACCGCGCTTCAAAACAACGGTGAGCGTCACTGTCTTGTGCTTGACCGTGAAAATCACAAGATTCGTGGTATCTTCTCTGCCAGTGATATCTCTCGTAGACTGCGCCTAAATATCGATATTCAAGAAAAAACCAGCTTTTCTAAAGTATTTACCGCGACACTTTAAAATTCAAACAAGACGTTTTGTCTGGCACTTTCATAGCCTCTTATTGCCTACGACTCATAGGCAATAAGAGGCTGTTTGGTTTTATACCCTTCATATAATTGATCTTTTGATAGCATCTTCAACAGCATTTACATACAAAGCTCGATCGGCCTCCTTCCTAGGAAAACAGCTCTTTTAACATTGGCTCAGGGTTGTTTAAGAAGGCTTTGGTCACTCCGTAGTGTTCGGTGTCTTCGTATTTGACTGGGTAAATGCCTGTTTTATCGATTTGGTAAATTTTCGCTCCAGGATACGCCATTAGAATCGGTGAATGTGTCGCGATAATGAATTGAGATTGTTGGTTTATCAGTTGGTGCATTCGACTCAATACTGCCAATTGTCTTGTCGGTGAAAGCGCGGCTTCCGGCTCGTCAAGTAGATAAAGTCCGTTTCCGCCAAAGCGTTTCAACATAAGCGCTAGAAAGGATTCGCCATGGGATTGCTGATGCAGCGATTTTCCACCATAGCTGTCTTTAATAAACGGCGCAGGGGCGGGGTCTTCATCCAATTCATCAATATTGGTGGCAACGTTATAGAAGCTTTCCGCTCGAAGAAAAAAGCCATCTCGGTAGCGTTTAAAGGATTTTGAAAGGCGAAGGTAGCTATGGAGATCCGAATGAGTAGTGCGCGTGCCGAAGTTGAAATTTTTGGTTCCACCTTCTGCGTTGAATCCCAGACTCACTGCAATAGCTTCGAGCAAGGTGGATTTGCCACTGCCGTTTTCCCCAACAAAAATCGTCACTGCTTTATCGAATTCAATAAAATCCAATTCCTTTACCGCAGGGATAGAGAAAGGATAAACGTCAAAAGAGTCGATTAAAACTCGTTTAAGTTCGATGGTTTTTAAATATGGCAGCGGTTCCATGCTCATTACTCTTGCTACTTGTTAGGGCGTTGTTCACATACAAAAAGAGCCTCAAGGAAGGCTCTTTTGATGAGTTTTAAACATAATAGCAATATAGCGCTAAGCAATCCAAATCTGCTGGACGTTAACAAATTCGCGTATGCCTTGCGGACCAAGTTCACGACCATAGCCGGATTTACCAATGCCGCCTGATGGTAATCTAGGGTCGCTTTTTACAATGCCATTGACAGCAATTTGCCCAGATTCCAGTGTCTCAATGGCTCGATCTATGGCCACTTGGCTGCTGGTCCAAATGCTGGCGCCTAAGCCGTATTCAGTGTTGTTTGCCAGTTCTAGCGCTTGATCAATCGTATCAATCGGCGTCACGCTCAGCACAGGGCCAAAGGTTTCTTCTTCAAACACGGTCATGCCGGGTTTTACATCGACCAATAATGTCGGTGGATAAAAGAACCCCGAGCGAGAAGGCAAATCGCCTCCGGTTAAACAGCGAGCACCGGCGTCGATGCTTTCTGATACTTGGCGATGCAGTTGATCTCGCAAGTCTTCCCGAGCCAATGGGCCGAGATTATTGCTTTCGTCCCTTGGATCGCCACACTTGAGTTTGCTAAAGCGTTCTCGCAGCGCTTCACAAACTTCGTTGTAAATGGATTTTTCAACAAACAAGCGCTTCACCGCAATACAAGATTGCCCTGCGTTGATCATGCGCGATAGGGTAATAATATCGAGCGCTTTCTCCAAATCGGCATCGGCCATTAGGATGCAAGGATCAGAACCGCCCAGTTCCAATACCGCAGGCTTTAAGCCTGAGGCCGCTTGCGAGGCAATCGCCTGTCCCGCTTTACTGGAACCAGTAAAAGACACGGCTTTGACTTTTGGGTGGTCGATCATTTTACTGGCCACCGAGTTTGGTACTGGCAAATTGGCGACCACGTTTTCTGGCACGCCTGCTTGGTGAAAACATTCGACCAATTTGTGGGCCGTAGCTGGCACATTAGGATCTGCCTTGAGTACACAAGTATTGCCCGCCATTAACGCGGGTGCCAGAAAGCGCAATGCTAACCAAACAGGCGCATTCCAAGGCAATATGCCCAATACTGTGCCGAGAGGAGGGTATTGCACATAACTGTGGCTAGCGTCGGATTCCAGCGATTCTGACGCTAAAAACTTAGCACCGCTTTCTGCGTAATAATCGGCGCACCAGGCGCTTTTCTCTACTTCGGCCAGACCCTCTTTTATCGGCTTGCCCATTTCCAATGCCATTAAATTGGCCAGTTCGCTTTTATTTTCTCGCAATGTCGTTGCCACGGCTTTTAACACCGCGGTTCGTTTAGCAAAGCTTTTGGCTTTCCATTCGCTGAAGCCCTTCGCCACCTGATTGATGGTAGTGTGTGCCTGCTCTAAACTGAGTGACGGGCTGGCAGGCAAGGCTTGCCCAGTGGTTGGATTAATGGTTTCTAGCATAATCACCTCGTATTAGCTGGCTGCTTTCTCGGTTTGCTTAGGATTTGATTTGGTTTTCTTCGTGTCCTCTTTTATTGGTACGGTGCCAGACAAATCGATGCATTGTTTTTCCTGAGGAATTGCAACGGCGGATTTCACTGTGAAGTCCCGATCCATACTAAAGAAAGAGCGACAGCCGTCTTCGGTGATCTCAATAGTGTCTGAAATACCGCAAGTTTTGTTGCCTTCAATGCCCCACATCCACGGAATCATATGGAAGGTCATACCCGGTTTGAGCACCGCTGAATTACCTTGTTTTAAGCTGATGATATAACCTTCGTCCCAACTTGGCGGGAAGGCGATACCAATGGAATAGCCAGATCGGGTAATCAAACTCGCACCCACTTGGTTGTCCATAATGATATTGCGCACCATGTTGTCCACGTCCGATACCGTCATGCCGGGTTGTACCACGCGGTGGATTTCATTGAGCGCGCGCTTCATGACTTCTTGTGACTGATACATAGCATCGGATAATTCGCCCAGAATCACGGTGCGCATCATGGCAGTGTGATAACGGCGATAACAACCGCCCACCTCTAAGAAGACATGCTCGTTGGGTTGTACCGTACGACCTTCAAAAGTGGCGTGACCAATCATGGTACGTGGGCCAGAGGTGACGTAAGGCATGACGGCGGGTGTCTCTCCGCCTGCACGAAACATGGCCGCGGCGATTTCAGCGCCGATTTCATTTTCTGTAATGCCTGGACGACAAATCTCAATGCCCGCCTTCATACCAGCTTCGGTTGCGAGGGCGGCACGACGCATGATGGCGATTTCCTCTTGCGACTTACAGATTCGACCTTCTTCGACGATACCGAAGCAATCCATCAGCTTAGCGTTCTTCAAGGTAGTATGGATGCAATCCTGTTGGTACGCTGGGAAGAAGTAGCTGTTGCGCTCGTAACCAATGCGTTTGTCTGCCAAACCAAATTCGCGTAGGGCATCCACTAGCATTTGAATCGCATCGCCTGTGTCTGGGTAAGGACGAGTTAATTCGACCCAAGTGCGAGCAAAAATATTGGACTCTTCTAAGGCTCGCGTGATCATGAAGGGCTCTTTTTCGAGCGGGATCACCAGCGCCTGAAAAAAAGAATAGCCTGTGGTTTGGTAATCGGTTAGGTAAGTGATGTTTTCAGGATCAGTCACCACTACCGCGTCCAAACGACGCTCAGCAATGCGAGCGCGCAACTCGGCTAATCGGCGCTGATATTCAGCGAAAGTAAACGTCATATCGTCCCGTTCAATCATGCGGCTTCCTCCATTACAAAACGTACGGCATCTTTTAGAATATCCAAACCTTCGATCAGGTCTGCATCCGGTATGGTCAGTGGTGGAATGATCTTCAATACTCGACCACCGCTACCACACGCGCCCAGCATCAAGCCGTTTTTAAAGCAGCGTTGTACTACTTTGGCGGCTAGGTCACCGCTGCCCATGTCTAGGCCGAGAATCAAGCCTTTGCCACGCAGTTCTTTGGCGCTGTGTTCGCTCACTAAGGGTTCTAAAGCATGGCGAACGGTATTTACTTTTTCTGAGACTTCAGACATTAGCTTGTCGTCTTCAAAGTAGCTTAAAGCCACTTCACCGGCGACGAAGGATAAATTCTGTCCACGGAAGGTCCCAGTGTGTTCGCCTGGTGACCAATGTTTGTCTAAATCAGGGTGCACCAAATTCATTGCCATTGGCGTACCCGCGCCACCAACCCCTTTGGCTAAAGTAATGATGTCTGGATTGATGCCCATGTCATCAAAGCTGAAATACGAGCCAGTGCGGCCGCAGCCCACTTGAATGTCATCGACAATCAGTACAGAGCCAAACTCTTTTGCGAGTTTTTCCAGCTTCTGCATCCACTCTTTGCTAGCGACGTTAACACCGCCTTCCGCTTGGATGGTTTCGACCATAAAGGCCGCTGGTGGTTTGATGCCGCTTGAAGGGTCACGGTATTGGTGCCCTAAAGCATCTAATGCCGCAAGAGCCGATTCATGATCGTGTTCTTGATCGAACAACTCGTGGCTTACATGCAGCAAAGGCACGCCAGACGCTTGACGGAAATATTCGTTGGCCGTTGCGGCTAACGCCCCTAATGTCATGCCGTGAAAGCCTTGGCTAAAGGCGACAATGTTGTGACGGCCTGTGGCGTTACGTGCCAGCTTCATCGCGGCCTCAACGGCGTTGGTGCCAGTGGGCCCCATAAACTGCATGCGATGGGGCATGTTGCGAGGTTTTAAAATCACATCGGTAAATTTCTGCATAAAATTGGCTTTGGCTTGGGTTTGCATGTCCAAGCTGTGCAGAACGCCATCTTTTTGCAGGTAATCGATCATGGCTTCTTTCATGTAGGGATTATTGTGCCCAAAGTTCAGCACTCCAGCGCCAGCGAAAAAATCAATGTATTCCTTGCCACTTTCATCCGTTTGGCGAGCGTTTTTTGCCGTAACAAAAACCGTTGGGTACGTGCGAGCGTAGGCTCGAATATTGGATTCTCGTTGTTCGAAAATAGTCATAACGTCTCCTATCAACCTTTTTGTTATAGGTTGTTGGTTAGTGTTTTTTTTGGTTATTACTGTTGTCGTGATTGCTTTGGTAGTGATTGATCGCCAAGGCCAGCAAGTTGGCAAAACCAACGGCAGACATCGGCAATCAATCGATCGTTGAAATCGTAATGTGGACTGTGGCAAGCCACGTTGTGACCTTCACCGTCGTCGCTGCCAATCAAGGCAAACGCACCGGGAATCGCTTGCAAATAGTAGCTAAAATCTTCCGAGGCCATGATCGGCAAGGCTTGTCCGTGATTAAGTGTCTGTTCGCCATAAAGCGATTGCCAAACCTCACGGGCGTTTGTGGCTTGGTTTTTATGATTGATGGTCGCTTGGTAGCGAGTGTCATGTTGCACAACGCATTCCACACCGTAAGCCGCTGCTGTTTGCGTAGCGACATCGGTAATGTGTTGATTGATGAGTTGACGAGTCGCTTCGTCAGGGACACGAATGCTGCCGCTCAACATCGCTGTTTCTGGAATTACTGTGGGTGCCGTTCCGCCGTGTATTTGTGTGACACTGATCACCGCGGTGGACTGTGGGGCAATGCGTCGGCTGACAATTTGCTGCAACGCCACGTTTACCGCGCTGGCGGCTAACAGTGGATCAGCACACAATTCTGGTTGGCTGGCATGACCGCCACGGCCTTTGAATGTCATATTAAAAGTGCCGTTGCCGCACATGACAATATCGTCAGGGCAAGCAATGGTTCCGTAGGGAAGAGCTGGCCAATTATGCCAACCGTAAATAGCACTGACATTTTCCAGCGCGCCATCCTTGATCATTTCGCGGGCACCGTGAAAGCCTTCTTCGGCTGGCTGAAAGATGAGCGCCACAGGTTGAGGCAGCTCTTTTTCAAATTGCTTTAACCAGCGCGCCGTTGCCAACAAGGTCGCCGTATGTCCATCGTGACCGCAAGCATGCATGCAGCCTTGATTGACGGATTGCCATGCTTTACCTGTCTGCTCGTCAATTGGCAAAGCATCCATGTCACCACGCAAGGCGATTGCCGCGCCTTTGGCGTTTTTGTTCAGCCACGCGACCGTCCCAGTATCGGCACACGCGCGCCACGGAATATCCATCGCATCCAGTTGGCTGCGAACCAACGCCGCTGTACCTTTTTCTTGCCAACTTAACTCAGGATGAGCGTGTAATTGCTTACGCACTTTTTCAGCAAAGATAATGTTGTCTTGCCATGTGCTCTGCATAATGCCTCCCTGAAAGATATCGCAAAAAACTTTTTAATAATGAAAAACTGCATACAGTAGTAATTAAATATTTTCAGGGTTGCAAGTGCTTGAAATTAAAATGACGTTAATAAAAACGCTAAATGGTCGAAAATAAAACTTAAAATCTTCAAAAAAAACGCTCAAAACAAACACATAGAGAAGTGTGTAAAAAATTCAAAAAAATCTTAAAATTCACATTTCAATCAATAAAATACACGTTTTTAAGTGCGCTAAAAAAGCGCGCTAACGCCCTATAAATAAGCGTTTAGCGATCAAATTATTCTCATTTTATTGGTGTTATGTCTAATGATTCGTTATGTAACGAATTTCATTTTTAAATGTTACATATCTAATTATTTTAGTATGGCCTATTTTTCATTTTGGCTTTTATATTGTAGAAATGTAAAAGGACTGAGAATAAGCTTAGATGGCGATGATGAAGAAATAATGTGCAGAGGCGTTGTTATTACTGACTAAATTGGATGGCAGAAAAGCGAAACTCTTTTTTCTCCCACTTTAAATTGAATTTAGGCTAAGGTGTATTCGTCTTTACATTTTTATGGTGATTTATGCATAAACTACCGCCTCGCGCATTGGAGTACCTCAATGCTATTGCTAGGTACAAAACTCTGCGAAAAGCTGCCGCTAGACTAAATGTTGATCCTTCAGCAGTAAGTCGTCTATTGTCTCAGTTAGAAGAAAATTTGTTATTACCTATCTGGGATAGAACGAATAATCGTAATCCAATCACTCCTGCAGGAGAGGAGCTGCTTCAGTACTATCGAAAAATGTTTGCCAGTGAGCAGGCAACTTTATCGAGGATAGACGATTTACTGAACCTGAGAACTGGCGAAGTTCGCATTGCTGTAGGTGAGGGAATCTTAGGTGATCTTATTTCATCTTCATTGCAGTCATTTCTGGAAAAACATAAAGGAATCCAACTTTCAGTAGAAATGGCGGGAGCGCAAGACGCGGTACAACTACTTCAAGAGGAGCATATTGATTTTGCGTTAACCTATGCATCTGTGAATAACCCTAAGCTCTATTGTCATTTAGAAACCGGTCATCCCCTTGAGCTGATTGTGCCGCCAGGACATGCTTTAACTAAACTGGAAAGTCCTGTGACTTTTCATTCCGTTGCTGATTATCCATTCGCCCTTCTTGATAAATCGACTGGCATGGGGCGTTTGGTCGCGCTTGCTGAGGAGCTAAATCATTTAAAATTAACACCGCGTCTGCGAACCAACTCAGTTGCGGCATTGAAGAATTTTGTGATGTCTGGCCTTGGCATTACTTTTATGCCGCTACTGACAGTACGTGAAGAAATTGAGCAAGGAAAAATTGTGGTTATTCCTATGGAAAGTAATATTTTTTCCCAAGCAAAAGTTCAGGTTTTAAGCATAGAGAGTAGAGAACTCACCCTTGCTGCTCAGGCTTTATTGAATCATCTTAGTGAAACAATGAAATTTTTAGCTCATAAATAGAGCGATAGATTTTGTTTTATTTTGAATGTTGATTTAATTGCAACGCTTTCATGCTTGTGATGTCAACAGCTCAAGTTTAAGTTGGTTGTGTGGATAATAAAATGATAGAAAAAACACATGACTTAACAATCATAAAGGAACTCAAAAATGACAGTTATCAATCAAGTAGTAGGCAAAACTCGTTTGTTTAAAGCAATGGTATTGGGAGCGGCGATTTCATCCATGTCGTTTGCTCTCCAAGCTCAAACAATCAACCTAAGTTATAACGGTGCGGCTGATGTAGATAAGAATGCTGTACATTTATTTGCGACGAATCTGCAAAAATTAGTAGATCAGAAAACCAATGGTGAGCTGACCTTAAAGCTTTATCCAAACAGCATGTTGGGTGAAGAGGAAGAGCGCATGGAGCAGGTATTAAATACTCCAAGTCTAAATGTTGCTTCTTTTGGTGGTGTTTCTCCTTTATTTCCTGAAATTTTTGTCAGTGCAATTCCTTTCCTATTCAGTGATTTTGATCAAGCCCGTCAGTTTTTTGATGAAGGTAGTTACTGGAAAGCAGTGCAGAGCGAGTTTTATAAGCGCACTGGTGGACACCTAATGGCCGTAGTGGAAGAGGGCGGTTTTCTTGCTTTTACCAATAACAAACACCCAATTAAATCTCCGAAAGATTTTGAAGGTCTTCGCTATCGTGCCATGGATAAAAGTCAGGTTGCTCTTTACAACGCATTTGGTGCGTCTGGTACACCAATCCCTTGGACAGAAGTTTATCTTGCACTAAAAACAGGTGTTGCTGATGGTCAGATGAATCCGCCTATGTACATTATTTTAGGCAGTTTATTTGAGGTACAAAAATACGCAACTTTGGCAAATATCCAATATTCAGACCAGTTCTTAGTAGGTAATGATGAATTGCTAAAAAGCTTATCAGCTAAAGACAAAGCGGCTTTATTAGAGGCTGTGAAAGAGGCTAATGACATCAACAGAAAAGCGGTGCAAAGTCAGGTTGAGTCTCGTATTGCTTTCTTGGAAGAGAAGGGGATGGAAGTATATCGCCCTTCGGCTGCAGAGTTAGAAGAGTTTCGTACAGTAGGTCAGCCTTCTTACTTCCAGTGGTTAGAAGAGGAAGGTATTGATCAAAAATGGGTCGATTTAGCATTAAAAGATGTAGGTTTTAATAAGTAAATCCCATTTAGTTCGGCGCCTTCGGGCGCCGTTACGAGGCAATTATGACTCTGAATTCTATGCGTGCATCAGCGTATCGCTTGTTGTTGTTTATATCTGCATCCATTCTCGCTATGAATGTATTGCTTATTTTGTATAGCGTATTTACTCGCTATATTTTAAACCATTCGCCAATTTGGTCGGATGAACTTTCTCGGTATGGCATCATTGCCAGTGTCATGTTGGCGATGTCTTGCGCTTATGTAGACTCCCGGCACATGAGAGTCTCTTTTGTCGAACAAAATGTCGGTCGTACTGTTCGTCAGTTGATTCGTATGTATCAATGGTTGGTCGTTTTGTGCGTCTCGTTATTTTTTACTTACGTAAGTGCACGTTACTCAATATCCATGGGTAAATTTGCCAGCATGAGTCTTGGCGTGAGTAAATCTATTCCTTTGTTATCTGTGCCTATTGGCTTTGGTGCATTGTTTCTGATGGTGCTTATAAAGGGACCATTTGTGCAGAATCAAGAGAGGAA
Organism: Marinomonas shanghaiensis; assembly: GCF_003259175.1. Lineage (GTDB taxonomy): Bacteria > Pseudomonadota > Gammaproteobacteria > Pseudomonadales > Marinomonadaceae > Marinomonas > Marinomonas shanghaiensis. The sequence continues at coordinate 372,709 of NZ_QGOK01000003.1, forward strand.
TGAAGCATGTTGATTGCTATTGTTGTTACCTTTTTAGTGAACATATTATTAGGTGTTCCATTATTTATTTGTCTTCTATTGGCATCATTAATCGGCTTTTATTTTGTCGATTTTTCGTTAGCTTATCGCATGATTCCGCAACAGTTTTTTGGCGGTATTAATTCCTTTGCTTTAATGGCCATTCCGCTTTTTATCTTTGCCGGTAACTTGATGAATTCCTCAGGATTGACGTCACAATTGATTCGTTTAGCGAACTCATTGGTCGGACATCTACGCGGTGGCTTGGGTTACGTTAATGTGGTCTCTAGCGTGTTTTTTGCCGGTGTGAATGGTTCGGCTGTGGCAGACACCTCTGCTCTTGGCTCGCTGCTGGTGCCCGCGATGAAAAAAGAAGGCTATTCGACTAGCTATGCAGCCGGTTTAACCGCAGCCAGTTCTTTGATTGGACCGATTATTCCACCCAGTATTTTCATGATTCTTTATGCGTCTTTGACCAATACATCGGTGGGTGACTTGTTTCTTGCAGGTGTCATTCCAGGTCTATTGTTTGGCGGTGCATTTATCGTGATGAATTATCTGTATGCCAGAAAAGCGGGTTTACAAAGTCAAACGAAAAAATCCAGTTTTAAAGGCATTTTACAGGCTTTTTGGTATTCGGCCCCAGCCTTGATTGCGCCTTTTATCATTGTCTCTAGTATTGTTTTTGGTTTTGTTACACCCACTGAATCGGGTGCTTTAATTGTTGCTTACGCTTTGGTGCTGGGGGTGTTGAATCGTAGCTTATCCTCTGCCAAGCTTCGTGAAGCTCTGGTTGATACTGCTATTTTGACTGGTACCATCTTTGTCATTATTGCTGCGTCGTCTGTAGTTAGTTGGTTATTGGCTTACGCACAATTACCTTCACAGCTCGCTATATATCTGGAGCCTTTTAAAAATAATCCGACAGTGGTGCTTTTGATTCTTAGCCTGATTACTTTTTTTATCGGTATGTTGATGGAAGAAGTATCTGCACTGATGTTACTTACACCGGTATTTTTTCCAGTGGCGATTGCCTCAGGTGTTGATCCTGTGCATCTTGGTGTGGTTATAACCATAAATATCACCATTGCATTGATAACCCCGCCAATGGGAGCATGTGTTTTTGTTGCTGCTGCGGTGAGTAAAATTGAGATTACTGAGATGTTTAAAAGTATTTGGCCGTTTGTGATGGTGGCTGTTTTTGCTCAGATCTTTGTTATTTGCTTCCCAAGCTTAACCTTACTATTACCGAGCATTTTTAATTGATATGAGCAGTTGCAGAACACAAAATCAGATTCCTCCGTCAAATGATTTTTCTTGGGATAATTACAGACAAATTACCATTGAGGATAACGGCGAAATATTAATTCCTCTGAGTACATCGAGCCGGTTAGTGACATATCCTTTTTACGCAAAAATGGGTATTGCCAATGCCATTCCCGAGTGTTTTGTGCGGGAAAGTGTGTTTGATAAATTACACCAAGTAACCAAGCTTATGCCTTCTGGTGTGAGGCTGGTTGTGTTGGATGGTTGGCGGCCTTTTTCGGTACAACAATATTTGTTTGATAGTTTAATTAACATCCTGAAAAAGACATTTCCTAATCATGCTGAAAGTCATTTGCATGAAAAGGCAAAAAGTCTGGTTTCACCACCAAGTACTGATGTTAAAGCTCCCAGTCCTCATCTTACTGGCGGATCGGTCGACGTTACTTTGTGTGATGAAATGGGGCGCTTTTTAGATATGGGCACTCACTTCGATGAAGCCAGTCGGTACTCATGGACGGATGCGCTTGAAGCGCCCAGTTGGAACAATAAAGCGCCACAGGAAAATCGGCGAATTCTTTATAACTCAATGATCGAAGTCGGTTTTACTAATTTGCCTAGCGAATGGTGGCACTATGATTTTGGAAATCAGTTATGGGCATATCGTACTCAAAGCAAGAAAGCAATTTATGGTGTTACCCGGCCAAGAGACATTCTCAAACAATGGGAAAGTGAAATCATAGATAATGGTTTTATATAGTTTTCTGTTGAATATTCGGTGCAGATCAAAAATTAAGTTGCCCTAGATAATATGTGTTATCTAGGGCAATCATTTCAAACAAATTGCTTCTAACTAATCTTCACTCTAACTAGGTGTCTACCCATTGTTAGTTCAGGTGTGTTTTAGCCTCGAGTCTGGCGGTCACTGTTTTGATGACTTCCTCAGGGGAAATGGTACCTGTTTTACTGATAATGCAGCCAATAGAAGTGCCTTCTGCAACGACTCTATCACTGACTAAAAAGGTGTGTATCATATGGAATCTTTTCTCATCCCATCCGATTATTTCCATGGTGACTCGGTATTTTTGGAATGGTTTTAGAGAGCGCTTGTATTTCATGGTGTGTTCAGCAATAACAGGCATCCAGCCTTCTTTTTGCATGGTTCTTGCCAATCCTGTGCGAATAAACATATCAATTCTTGATAAATCACAAATGGTCAAATAGCGACCGTTATTCATGTGTAAATTGATGTCTAAATCGTTAGGGAGTACTCGTAATGTCAGGGTGTTTTTAGGGTACTCAATGGGTAATCTTGGTTTAAATTTTGAGGCGATCAATAGCATGATCATGCGAAAAATTAAGCTCATCCTGAGTTCCTTTCTTGTATTTATTAGCAAACAGACTGGGTAAGTCTTTTTCGTATGCTAATGGCTTTTTTAGGAAAACTAGAACAAAAAAAGCCAACAACACTAACAAATTTGCTTGTGAGTAAGAGGGAGAACATGACTTGCGTGGCGGAGGAGATATGCTAAGAAATAATAATGAGTTTTGGCCACCGATCAAGCCACTGCTTTGATGTTAATCGGTCCTTAAATACTGCTTTTGTGCGCCTAGGGTTGTGGCTCACCTTTAAGTCAAATAACGTATCAAAACCAAAGGCCGATACACATTCATAGTCGTGATTATCGAGTTTACGAATCGCTACCGCTGTTTCTTTTTCAGGCCAGTAGCTCATTGCATCGATCACGTCTAAATAAGGATCATCACCGTTTCTCAAGTGCATTTTGGCTTGATTACGAACTTGCCAATTTAGATCGGGCATTAGAGATGATAACTGTGATTCATACTTTAGATAGGCATTCTCGTTGCTTTCGTTAGCGTCATAGTAGATTACGTCCACATCGTTTAATGCAGTTGGTATTTTTTTATTGTGTAATGAATCCCATACTAAATTTCTGACGAATCCTGCCGCGATATAGCACTGAGGCAATCTTAGAAAATTGACGCATTCTAGTGCTTTTATGCAAACCTGATCTTTTTCAATCAGCTGAATGATTTTATTTATCATGTAGTATTTTATCGAACGGTTGACTCATTGATATACCAAGTATCATCTTTAGGTAAATACCAATAGTGATAAGCGCTTCACGTTTTTCATAAATACTTTTCCATACAAACCGATAGCAGGCGTCACGTTTACCGTCGTGATATCCTTTTAATGCCCCAAAATATTCGTAACCCATGTTTTTGTCATTTCTGGCTTGCATCTGTTTGATGTCTTGCTCAAAATGCTCAGGAGAAAATAGACTAGATCTTTTTCTTTATAATGTTTAACAAATAATTCATAGTTTCCCGTGTCATCGGCTTTCAGTATTTCCTTGAAGAACTTTTTCGTGATGGATCTTTCATTTTTTAGTTCAGGCATAATGTTTTTTACAGAATCTAATAATTAGGCTAAAAATTTATAAGAATCTTATTCAGATGTTAGCTCTGATATAAGTCTATCAATGCTATTGTTGTGATCTATAATATTTCCTTTGATAACAGACTCTTTGTATATAAGAGCAAGCTCATTAAGATCTTGTTGTGATAGTACTTTATTTTTTACGGCAGATTTTGCTGTTGCTATAACTTTATTTGTAAGTAGTGATTGTCGAATATTTGAGACTCGTTCGATCAGAAAGAATGCTTGAGCGGATGTTGGGTTAGTAATAACTGAGCCGAAAAAATAATTCATTGCAGGAATCACGCCAAAGCATTTATTTTCAAACCTAACTGAAGAAAGATAAATTTCTAAGATCTGTTGTTTCTTTAAGATCTTATTTAACCAGGGTGCTAAGAGGATTTCTATTGCCTTTCTACGTTTGGTTTTTTTGAGATCAAGTATAAATAAAGTTCGTATTAGCTGTTGGTGAATCGTTGAGCCTCCAGATCGCCGTTTGAGGTTAAAAAGACTGAGGAGTCCACGAAAAATTGCTTTAAAGCTAACTCCAGAGTGTTGGTAGAAGCTTCTATCTTCGATAAAAATTAATAACTTGATTAATTTTGTTAGTGAGACTTTCATTCTGTCAGTTTCATAGGTTGCTAATGTTGCTCTATAAACTAAGTATTCAATATTTGATGCAATTGGTAGGCGAATAAAATTTCCAATAACTTTAGTAAATAAAAGTCTCATACTTTCGTGTGTGTCAAGTAATGATGATCTGAATGTATATGTGAGTATTGTAATCCATATGAAATTTGTTGATAAAATAAATAAAACTGAGTTTTCTAATACTAGAGGAAGTTCTATACTTTTAACTAGTAATGCTGATAGTAGGAAACATATACAGCTTGAAATTATTAATAATATCCAGAAAGGGTATGATGCATAAGTAAACCAACCAGGAAATAGTCGGATAGATAGCGGTTGATCTGCACCTTCTATCCGCCAATTAGGTAGAACCAAATGTATTCGACCATAAGATAGCCCAAGCATTCTGCGTAAAGTAACAACCTTTCGGCTCGCAAAAATGATTGCTCTTTGTCTATCGGCAAAATATCGAATGCTAACAAGAGAGAAGAGGCTAACCATGAGTAAAAGGACTAAGGGGATTGAATAGCTAGGAAGTACAGAATCTAAAGTGTTTGATAATTTTTCTGTTGAGCTTACTGCTAATGATCCCAAGGTCGCTGCTGCTACTAAAGTAATATTTGAAGCATTGAGAAAAACTCGCTCTTCTGACTCAAGTGCTTTAGCTGCTACGCTATATTCTTCAAGAGCAATATCTCTTTCAGAAAAATGATAAGTTGGGAAATGTTGTTTCCAGCCTTCATTTTGATCGTCATGAATCATTTTCATTCCATTTTTCTAATAACTGTAATGTTAGAGAAGGGCAATAATTTTATGCCTTTACATTTTCATTCTTTGATACTAATCCGCTTTATCAATTCTTTCTAGGAAAAAAAATCTAACTATTTTGCTTCCCCAATTCCAAGCGTTCCCCTTCCATGGCTTTGGCGTCTTCAGGGTCGTGGGTCACCAGTAATGCAGGGATGTTCGCTTGGCGAATCTCGTTGAGTACAAAGGTTCGTACGTCGCGTCTTAGGGCTGGGTCGAGTTTGCTGAAGGGTTCGTCGAGCAGTAAAAAATCGGGTTTTGACAGAAGCGTACGGAGCAGGGCAACGCGGGCTTGTTGGCCGCCGGAAAGCGCTTTTGGTAAGGCATTGGCTTTGTCCGGAATGCCGAGTTTCTGTAAGGCATTTTGTGCCATGGCGATGCGTGCTGGTTTGTTGATGTCGGCTGGAATGGCAAACAACAGATTTTCAATAATGCTCATGTGCGGAAACAGCAAGGGCATTTGCTGCAACAAGCCGGCTTTTCGATCCTGAATGGCTTTAGTGTGCAGGGCTTCATCGTTTAAAAAGGCTTCGCCAGTGGTCGTCAAATTAGGCGATAACGAGCCGCTGAGAAAGTGCAGTAAGCTGGATTTGCCAATGCCACTTGGTCCCATGATGGACAAGACCTGACCGTTGGCGATCTCGAAGCTTAACGCTTTGATCAGTGTTTTATCGCCTAATGACAGAGAAAAAGCGTTTACAGTCAGCACGTTTTATCCTTTTTGATTAATCCAATATGAAAGACTTGCTTGAGTTTGAGTCGCCATCTTGTCCAGCGCGGCGGAATAAATTGCGCGAGCCAAAATACCATGATGGGAAAGAAGGCTTGCAGCATTGCCATGCTGCCGACTTGCTTTCTGTCACCGGATGCCGCTTGTGCTACTGCTTCTGTGGTTAACGTACTATAACGGCCTTCACCGGCAATGAGTGTGGGCAAATATTGGGCGATACTAACGGAAAAACCAATCGCAAAAGCAGTGAATAACGCGGGTTTTAGCATGGCGATTTTGACCATAAAATAATTGCGCCAAGGTCGATGACTAAGTCGATTGGCTTGTTGTAAATATTCTTCTTCATAAGATAAATACGGACCTTTGAGCGTGAGATATACATAAGGCAATACATACATCAGATGCAGGGCGATGATGGCGTCAAGGTCGCCATTGAGATTTAGGTAAATCAGCAACACATGCAAGCCAAACAAAAAACCAATTTGTGGTAACAGAATCGGCACATAAATCAGCCAATCGAACACATGGGGTTTGCTTGAGTTTGCATCGGTCATATTGTGTCGTTTGGTTTCCAGCATCACGAGGCTAATGACACACGCCATGAGTGTGGCAATGAAGGCTATGGTCAGAGTATTGGTGGTGAGTTTCATCAGCAAGGGCGTGGCGCGTTCGATATTGTCCCATGTCCATTGGCTGGGCAATGCATCGGGAAAACGCCAGCGTCTAGCAAGCGACCAAATTGGCAGCAAAGCCAGTGCTACAAAGGCATTCAGCAATGTGAATAGTCCCAAGACAACACCCAGTCTCAGTATGTTATCGGTCAAGCCAAAGCGCTTGCCATTGCTGCGTTCGGCTCGAGTCAACTGGCGAAAAAGTAAATGCGCCACTTCCCAGCTTGCTAATACCAGTACAATCACCAACATGAGAGAAATGGCGCCAGCACTGGCCATTAAACGCATGGTTAAATCGGGATCGTTAAACCAACGCAACAAGGTCACCGCCAGCGTAGACGGAGTGTTGGGGCCAATCACCAGGGCCAAATCCACCACCGTGAGGCTGAACGCAATGACGATAAAAATCGGCAAGCGAATAATGGGATACAGTTGAGGAATCAGCACCTTGCGCCACAAAGTAAAACGGCTGTAACCAAGGGTTTGGCCGACTTGCAGGCTTTCTCGTGCCTTAATGCTTTTCATGGTGGCGAGCATAACAAACAAAAGATAGGGCATTTCTTTGATCACTAGGGCGAGAATCAGTGAAATGCCATAAGGGTCTTGCACGGTAATCCAATTGGGCGGTCGATCAAATCCTGTTAGCCAAGGGCTAAATAAGCGCACCAACCAACCGGACGGACTCAATAGAAACAATAAGCCAATGGCAATAGCAGCGTGGGGAATCGCTAAAATTGGTGATAACAGTGCTTCTATTTTTCGAAAAAACGGACGCTGATAACCCCAAGCCAGCAGCGACAGAGCCAACCAAAGAGCAAGCAAAGGCGCGACGATCCCGGTGATGAGCGTGAGTTTTAAACTGGCATAGAATTCCCCTTGGGAAAGTAGGTTGCGCCAAGGGGCCAAGGAAACAGTGTATTCGCCAAGGGGCGGGAAATACGCAAACGCTGGAAGCAAGGTGCCGACCAAGCCAATGACAATGGGAAAGATCAGCAATAAGGTTATGATCCCCGTGATCCATTTCGCGTGTTTTAGTGGCATCTTACTTCTTATTTGGCTAGTTATTGGGCGTAACGCTTACGCCACTCAGTCTCTAATGCGCCCACCCAACTGCTGTGCGGTTCAGGCAAGGTTTGTCCTAATTCTTCGATACTTAACGTGGCGATACCACGAGGCAGCGCGTTGAACTTGGCTTGCTCATCAGCGGGTAATTTGGCGTAAGATAAAACACTTAAATCGCCCCAGACGGTTGGGTTTTGTTTTTTGATTTGCGCCTCGGGTGACAGCATAAAGTTGGCGACAACTTGTGCACCTGCTGTCGCGCTGCTGTTATAGGGAATGGCGAGGAAATGTGTGTTACCAATGGTGCCATTTGTGAAAACATAAGAACGTACCGTGTCTGGCAAATTGCCTTTGTCGATTTGCACCGACGCGGCGGAGATGTCGAAGCTTAGGGCAATATCGATTTCTTGATCATCCAGTAAACGCATCATTTCTTCCGCACTGGATGGGAATGTTTGTCCATCGCGCCATGCGACCTTATGCAGTTTGTCTAAGTAAGCCCACAAAGGCGCTGTGACGGTATCGAAATTAACACTGTCTGCTGGTTGTGACAGGGCTTGGCGATAAGACGTTAATTCGTATAAAGCCTGTTTTAAAAAAGTAGAACCGAGGAACTGTGGTGGCTCAGGGTAAGTGATCCGTCCTGGGTGCGCTTTAGCAAAATTGAGCAGCTCTGCCATGGATTTAGGTGGGCTGCTTAACGTCGCTGTGTCGTACATAAAGATAACTTGTGCCATGCCCCAAGGCGACTCCATGCCATCGACAGGGGTGCCAAAATCTTGGGTTAAACTCTGACGCGCATTTTCATCCACGTAATGAAGGTAATTGGGCAGAGCTTGGCTGAATGGACCAAACAAAAGGTTGTTGTCTTTCATAGCGCGGAAGTTTTCGCCATTTAGCCAGATAAGATCGATTGAGCCATTGTCGTCTTTGCCGGCGGCTTTTTCGGCCAATACGCGATTGACCGCATCGGATGTGTCGGTCAGTTTTACGTGTACTAAAGTGACGTCGTACTCTTCTTTAATACGGTCTGCAGCCCATTGAATGTAATCGTTAATGTTATCGGCACCGCCCCAAGCATTGAAATACACAGTTTGGCCTTTGGCTTGATCTAAGGTGTCTTGCCATTGGTAACTTGCATTCGCTTCGGTGGTTAAGCTGGTCAGCGCGAATGTGGCAACAATGGATGCCGCAATTAACGATTTTTTCATTCCTTTTCTCCTGACGTTTTTGGATGGTTGACATTGGTACGGATGCTTAGACGTAAATAGATCCTTGTTTCTTACAGTCTTTTATTAAAAATAGGTTTTAGCGTACCATGTGTTGGCAAAAATTGGGTGAGTGTTTTTACTGCCGTTGAATGCATTATGCGAGGTGCTATGTCTTATCAAATTTACTCTCATGTCTTACCAAGCGCGACACCGGGCACCCAGCGTATTTTAAAAGCGCATCATTTTGGCGAGGCGGGTGCACGTCCAAAAGTCTATTTCCAAGCGGGCTTGCATGCGGATGAATGGCCCGGTTTTTTGGTGCTTAACAGTTTGCTGCGCAAATTGAAAAAAGCCGATGACGCAGGGCTTATTCAAGGTGAGATTATCATTGTTCCAGTCGCGAATCCGATTGGCTTGGCACAAAATTTTCACGGATACATTCCTGGGCGTTTTGCCTTTTCCGATGGCGGTGGCAATTTTAATCGCAACTGGCCGCAATTAGGGGCAAAAGTAGAAAAGCGCATCAAAGGCGACGTAACGGGAGACATTGAACGTAATATTGATCTGGTTCGTCAAGCGATTCACGAGGAGTTGGCCTTGTTGCCAGACACCACCGAACTGCAAGGCATGAAGAAAACCTTGTTGGCCTTGTCGATGGATGCGGATGAAGTGATTGATTTGCATTGTTCTGGTGAAGCCAGTATGCACGCTTATGTGGCGCAAGAATTTGAAGGTTATTTCAAGCCCTTACTGGCGCTTTTGGGCGCGAAAGTTGGTTTGTCTGAATTGGAAACGGGCGCGGCATCCTTTGATGAAACTAATGTCAGCGTGTGGCGTGATTTAAAAGCCCATTACGCGCATTTGATTCCTTGGGGAAGTCGTTCTTTAACGGTAGAATTGCGCGGCGAAAATGACATCTCTAATGCGTTTGCGGAACAGGATTCGCAAGCCTTATTCGATTATCTGGTGCTGCGAGACGTGATTGCAGGTAAAGCGCCATCTGTCGATGACAGCGGCGTAGAATATTATCCGCTGGACGCCATGGACCTCGTCAAAGCACCGTGTGCGGGCATTGTTTGTTACCATAAGGCCATTGGCGAGGAAGTGGAAGCCGGTGAGGTGATTGGTGAAGTGATCAACTTGATGGACGATGAGGTGGAAACCTCAAGCTATCCCTTGGTGGCGCGTACCAATGGCGTGTTTTTCGCTCGTGTGCAGCGACGTTTGGTGGTGTGTGGTGAGTCCATTGCCAAGATCGCCGGTAAAGAGCATCTTGCGTTTCGTGAGATAGGCAAGTTGTTTGAAGACTAGAAAATCTTGAAAGTTCGCCATTAAAGGTCCCATTGTATCCATACTAGGCTAGAGTATTTTGACACAGGTTCAGCCCAATACTGAGGTAACTACCTCGTTAACCGATGAGCAAACGCTTGTTGTAAATCATGATCTCGCTACGCCCGCGAAAGTTATTGCCGTGGCGGGTGCGGGCAAAACCACGACCTTAATTTCTCGTATTGAGCACTTATTGGCTCAAGGTGTGGACCCGTCTCACATTGGCGTGTTTATGTTTAATAAAAGCGCGCAGGAAGAGTTTTCTGAACGTTTAAGCAAACGCCTTATGGCGGCGGGACATTTTCGTTCCCCCAGCGTGATGACGTTTCACGCGTTTGGCATGAAGTTTTGTCGTCGTTTGGAGCAGCAAGGTTGGCTCACATCTGCGAAGCTTGTCACCGACGATTTCAGTCTAGTGAAAATGTTACGTGAGGCCTTGCAGCGCCTGGTTCGACGTGGTGAGAAAATCGCCATGCTTGACGAAAAAGATTGGTTGGAAGACGTGCTATTGTTTGTCGATCAAGTGAAAGCCTCGCATCAAGCCGCACAAATCGTTTTTGAAGCCTTGGGCTGGTCTAACGAACGAAAGTTTTTCCCCGCACTGTACGACGAATTAGAGACATTGCGTAAACGCAATAATATTCGTTTTTTTGCTGATTTGCTCAGTGACCCTTATGAGTTAATGTGCGAATTAGACGAAGCAGAACGCCTGAGAATACGTGGCCTAGTGCCGGATTTCCGTTACCTATTAATTGACGAGTTCCAAGACATTAATCCGTGTCAATACGAGCTGTTAAAATTGCTGTATCCCGTACCGTGCCAATGGATGATAGTGGGCGATGTGCAGCAATGCATTTATGAGTGGCGTGGTGCGAGCCCTGAGATCATGGCGAGCCAGTTTGACCAAGATTTTGCCAATGTGGTGACGTACCCATTGAGCACCAGTTTTCGCTTTGGTCATGCGGTGGGGCTAATGGCGTCGAGTGTGATCAGTGAAAACGATCCAGATGCCTTAGTGATCGGTGCTGGCGAGCGCACACGTGTGTCTTTTGCCCGCGCGCCAAAGACGGGCAAGGCTTTATTAGGCGAGCTAAAAGCGTGGGTGGACGAAGGGCGTGCATTACGCGATACCGCGGTGTTGGTGCGTTTGTACAGCGACATGGTGCCGGTACAGCTGGCGCTGATGCACAAAGGCGTGCCGTATCAGCTGCACGGTGATTCGCCTCTGTTGGAAAATCGCCAAATTCGTATGCTGATGGCCTATCTTGCAGTGATTGCGGGCGGCTTGGAAACACCAAGCGTCTTTTTTCATCCAGACGACATTGAATATTTGCTGACGACGCCAAGCCTTGGTGGTTCGCTGGCGCAACGCAAAACTTTGATACAACAAGCCAAACAAGCGCCGCAATTGTTGCCGCAAATTATTGAATCTGTGGCCGATGCAACGGACGGTTGGCGCGCGAAAAAGCTCTATGAGCGGGCTGACTGGCTTCGCAGCCTAAGCATTTATCGCACTGATCCGGCGCAAGGGCTGGCGCATACTTTAGAGAAGTTGGGCATTTATCGTTACTTTGAAAGCACCAGCAGTAAAGACATCCAGACCCAAGAAAAGATAGCCACTTGTGACGCCTTTATGGCGTACGTGCGCGGTGTTGGCAGCGATGCCAAGGCGATTTTAGAACAGCTTGCGAGCTTGAATGAAAAACACACCGACGACAGCCATGGTGTGCATTTGATGACGATTCACAAGTCAAAAGGTTTAGAGTTTGATCAGGTGTTATTGTCTGGCTTACAAGAAGGGCGCTTTCCTTACTATGACGAGGATTTGAGCGCCATTGATAAGCAAGCCGCCAGTGATTTGGCGTCTGAGCGTCGGCTATTTTATGTGGCGATTACCCGTGCAAAGCAAAAGCTTGTGCTGTTAGAAAGCCCCAGTGCAGATGAACAAAAACGCATGAAGCAGGGAGATATTCCGCGAGCAGCATTAAAGAGCTTGTCTTTGTCGCGCTTTGTGTTTGAAGCTCAGCCTTATGCGGTGAGTCGTATCTGTGAAGCGTGGTACGTCGACAAGGTTGGCACGCCAATTGATACGGAAAAAGGGGCGATTTTTCAGCGTTATTTAAACGCAGTGAATCCTTCACCGTCGCTGACCTTTCGCCATCGCGTGGAAGGAAAAAGCCTCTTGCAACCGGGTGACAAAGTCCGCCATGATCAATTCGGTCAAGGTGTGGTTGTAAGGCAAGAACAAGATGCCAAGCAAATGATTTTTGTGGATTTTGGCGAAGTGGGTCTAAAACGCTTTAATCCCAAGCACACACAACTTATTAAACTGTCTTCCAGAGCCTAAGGAACACCCAATGTCCATTCCATTGATTGATTTGTCTAAGCTGATTCATGAGAGTGAGTCTGTCCGTTTGAATGAAATAAACGCCCTAGACAAGGCGTGTCGAGAAATTGGTTTCTTCTACCTGGTGAATACCGGGATTCCGAAAGAACTGATGGCGGCTTTGATGCGTGAAGCCAAGCGTTTTTTTAACCAGCCGCAAGAGGTTAAAAATCGTATTGATATTAAAAACAGCATCAATCATCGCGGTTACGGCAATATTGGCGAAGAGCAGCTTGATGAAATTGGTCATGCGGACTGGAAAGAGACCTTCGATATGGCGTTGGATTTTCCTACACATCATCCATTAGTGGCAAAATACCCAACCATGTATGGGCCGAACCAAAATCCAAGTGATCCTGCAACCGTCGAAGTGCTGCAAGAATACTATGTGCAAGCTTTTCAAGTCGCGCAGAAGCTGCTGACGGCGATGGCACAAGCCTTGTCTTTGCAGGACGATTTCTTCACGCGTTGTTTTAAAGATCACGTGACAGTTTTGCGTATGATCCATTATCCGCCGCGTCCTGCAAATGATCATGACAATGGCGCAGGAGCGCACACAGACTACGGTTGTGTCACGCTGTTGTTGCAAGATCAGGTCGGTGGCTTGCAGGTGAAAAATCGTCAAGGAGAGTGGGTCGATGCAACGCCGATTGCCGATGCCCTAGTGGTGAATATTGGGGATTTGATGCAACGTTGGACCAATGACGAATACGTTTCTACTGCTCACCGCGTGCGTGCGTCTTTGCCAGATGTGCATCGTTACTCTTTCCCATTTTTTGTGGAGCCGGATTACGAAACGAGCGTGGCATGTGTGCCGAGTTGTGCCACAGCGGAAAGCCCTGCAAAATACGATGCTATTTTGAGTGGTGATTGGATTCAGTCACGCTTTGATGCGACTTATGCGTATCGGGAAAAAGAACAGGCCTAATCTGAGTGACAAAGGCGAGTCGTCTAGCCGTTCCTGTCGTGAGGATAATGCTTAATGATAATAAGAATAAATGTATTATCAAAAAATGACCGCTAAGCGGTCATTTTTAGCAATTCTGGCATAGGATGAATGCGGTAATGTTGGTTTTTGATTTTAGCAATGTGCCCAGCTGGGATCTGTGTCCAGCTGTCACTGCAATGGTCAAGAGGTTCAGAGCCTATGACAATATGCTTACTAAATTGCTTGCAGTACAAACTTGGCGCTTGTTCGTCGCTGGAAAATCGAATCGCGGTGATTTCTTCGCCATCTGAAAAGACCGCCGTGAAGCGCAATGGGTCTTTTATGTTCTTCTGTTTCATCATGTCCAGAATTTGCGCTAAGGTTGTTTCAATTGCGTGTTCTGAATTCGTTTCTAAACCATTGGCGATCATCAATAAGAAAATGACTTCCGAGTCTGTCGCACCATGGCGATGGCTATAAAGATGTTCCGGAATCAAACGATCTAATTGCCAGCGAAGCGACTCATAGCCGCCAATTTGTCCGTTGTGCATGAATAGCCAGTTTTTGTAACTGAATGGATGGCAGTTTGAGCGGTTGGTTTCTGTGCCGGTAGAAGAGCGCACATGGGCAAAGAACAAGCCGCTTTTAATGTGCTTCGCCAAGCTTTTTAAATTGCTATCACTCCACGCTGGTAACACTTCATGGTAAAGGCCGGGTTCTTCACGTTCATCGTACCAGCCTAATCCAAAACCATCGGCGTTTACGGTGACTTCCGATTTCCTGGCACTGAGGCTTTGATGAATTAAAGAATGCTCTTGTTTAAAAAGCAACGACTCAAGGTAAACCGCTTCACCTTGATACGCCATCCAACGACACATGATTTTCTCCTAGGAATAAAAGCAAAAGGAAGCAATAAATTGCTTCCTTAATGGTAATCTAATCTTCTGTTTTCCAGTAGATCTATACTTTGAAATAGCTGATTTTTGTCGATAATTGTGTTGCTAAGGTGGCTAATTGATCCGCTGAATTACTAATCGCATGAATGGATTTTGTTGTGCGCGAAGCAATGTCATTAATATTGGCAACATTTCGGCTGACCTCAGCGGTGACGGACGCTTGCTCTTCCGCGGTGGCTGAGATGCGATCGTTCATATCACGAATCTTAGACACAGACTGGTTAATGTTTCTGAGCGATTCTTCTTCGTGTTTCACTTGGTTTACCGCATCGGTAGAACGCTGATGACTGGATGTCATGGCTTTGACCGCAGACGAAGTGCCAGTCTGTAAGAGGCTGATCATTTTCTCAATTTCTTGCGTGGCATTCTGCGTATTTTGTGCCAAGTGACGCACTTCATCCGCGACAACCGCGAAGCCTCGGCCTTGTTCACCAGCTCGAGCGGCTTCTATTGCGGCATTTAGAGCGAGTAGGTTGGTTTGTTCCGCAATGCCCAGAATCACGTTAAGAATATTGCTGATCTCCTTAGTATTGCTCTGTAGTTCATTAATGGTATTGGCTGAGGTTGAAATTTCAGCGGCCAATTCTTGGATGCTTTGAATCGTTTTGGTGACGATGGCGGTGCCTTCATTGGCCGCGACTTCGGCAGTATGAGCAGCTTGACTGGCATCGTTAGTGGATTCGGACACATGCACCGCTGTGGCCTGTATTTCTTGCACAGCTTGGGAAATAAAGTTGGTTTCTTCTTGCTGACGATCCACCATATCAGACGACTCATCCGTGATGCGGTTTAAGTCATTTGCGGCATTGGTCAGCATGGAACTGGATTCGGCAACATCATGTAAAATACTGCGCAACTGAACCACCAGTTTGTCCATGGCGATCTCCAACATGCCAATTTCGTCAGTGCGTTTGCTGGTATAAGTCGGCTCCACCAATTCCCCAGAAGCAATTTCTTCTGCACGACGTACGGCTCTGATTAAGGGTCTGCAAATGCCGTTCACAATGATGATGCTGATCAGAATGCCCACCGCAATTAATACCGCCGCAAGCACGCCACTGGCGTAAATGGTTTGATCTAATTTTCGGTTTTGGTTTTCTGCAACTATGGTGTTGTATTCATTAATGGAAGTGATGATTTCCTCCATTTGCTGATTGACTGCGATCAAACTGTCATCCGCAGCGCGGCGAGATTTACCCGCCTTCATGGTATTAAGCTTAACCCACCAGCTGTAGGTTTCTGTGCTTGCTTCAAGAAAGATGGCTTGCTGTTCTTCTAAGGCGGTTATTTGCGCCAATAGATTATTTAAACCGTCATTAGCCGGTAGGGTGGCAAGAATGCTTTTTACGTTTTCTATGCTCGACAACAGCTCACTGGTATAGGTTTTGAACTTTTCCTCAGATTCTGCAATTTGCTCCGTACCATAGCCACCGATGGACTTAGCAATGGACACTTGGAAAAAACCGCGTTCGAACTCTACCGATTGTTGAAGGAGTAATTGACGGCTTTTTTCTAAGTTTTTCATCAAATCCAGACTCTGCAATGAAAGGTCTTGTAATTTTGCTGAAACGGATTTGCTTGATAAGGCTGAGCTTACGCTGATGCCAACGATGACCAAAGAGAAAAGGGCGATAAGAGCGAGTATTTTAGTGCGTACAGACAGGTTTAGCATACTTAATCCAATGAGTTAATCGTGTTGGTCGGTATCTTCTGTCCAGCAATACTTATGCCAATCAAGTTGCGATTTTGTGCATACTTCGCTCATTTTAGCGAGAAAACTGGCAAAATATCCGCTGGATTTGAGATTGTTTGATAAAGTGCATTGCATTACTAATCTGTTCTAATTACGACATCGTATGAAATGTGCAAAAAAAACTACATGGCACTAAGATAACGCAAATAGAGAGGGAAAGCATAGTGATATTTTATCAATATGCCCCATTTTTGTGCGCTTTAGGCGTTAGCAGAGAGGAGCAGAGCGGATGACGACGTCTTTTCCATCTACGGTAAAGAAAAAACAATCGCGACGGTTGGTGTGACAGGCTGGGCCTTGTTGATCTACTTTGACCAAAATAGCGTCACCGTCACAGTCAAACGACATAGAAACCAGGGTTTGACGGTGGCCTGAGCTTTCGCCTTTACGCCAATACGTTTGACGAGAACGAGACCAGTAGCATACTTGGCCTGTTTCTAACGTCTCGCGAATCGATTTTTCGTTCATATACGCCAACATTAATACTTCGCCAGTATCATGTTGTTGGGCGATAGCGGCGATCAAACCGTGTTCGTCCGTTTTTAAATTGGCTAAGACGGTGTCTAGAGACAAGGTTTCGCCTTTGGCGAGATTTTCGTATTCTTTTAAACTCATACTCTTACCTACTTTATCAAGAGAACTGTGTACCTCATGCACGAGGATAGGGCGTATTTGCTAAGCGGATATCTTCTGCTCTGAAATGGCACCTTTTCCTATGCCTTCAAAGCCATGAGCCTCAATGTGTGTGCCCGGATTTTCGTTAGCCAATACATCCGCAATGTGCGCAGAGAGCGACTCAACCGTGGTGTCACAATCCAACATGTAGACTTGATTGCTGTCTATCTTTAGTTCGAACAGACCCTGCTGGCTGGTGTAACTAAAGTGATGATAATTCACGTCGTTTTCAGTGACTTGGCTTATCAAGTCTTCTTGGGTGCCTAGATAAATATCTTGCCAGCGCTTTGCCCAATCGTGTTCCATTGCCGCATTTCGTGTTCCATCGGCATAAATCTCAACGGTCGAGCGATGACCATGGGCAATACGCTGACAGTTGCCCGCGTGCTTTTTCAAACCATGGCTGTATTGATACTGCGCACCACTGATGTGCTCGGGTGAAAAACGCACGCTGACCGCTTCTAATTCCGCAGGCAGCAGGTTTAGAATTTGTGACTCAACCCATTTTGCGACCGCTTCTGGCGTGACTTCAGTCATGGGTAACACGCAAATGGCCTGAGTTGGCGCATCGCACTGAAAGACACGTTTGTCCTCAGCGGCGGCTTTACTGTGATCAAAATGAAACGACACACGATCATTTGCCAATGGCGTGAGAGTGGAACCACCGTGTTCAGCAGGGATCGCCAGCATGTGATCGATATTATCATCCAGCCACTTCTTGATCTGTTTTTTCACGATACTGAAATCACAAATCATGCTTTCGTCGTTTAACTTGCCAGTCAGCACAATGTCAGTCTGCCAGCTTTCGCCCAACAAACCACGCGTGGCATCAAAGTAGGAAAAATCCACGTGGGTTAGGTTTTTAACAAATAGCTTCAACTCGCTACTCCTATGATTCTGAATGGCGCGTATCTTACCGTAAATAGAAGCCGCGTTATAGCGTGATGCTAAAAAGCACCAGAGTAGGAAAAGGTGATTCGCAACCCAAAGATTTAAGTATTTGAAAATACATAAGAAAGGCGGTTGATATTTCGAATTGGCTGCGTATAATTGCGCCCCAAGGTCAACAAGCCTCCTTTATGGTGTCTCTGCTGGTCCCCTCGCAACGATAAACCGTTAATCTGGTCAGGTCCGGAAGGAAGCAGCCACAGCGGTGGACTTGTGTGCCGAGGTGCGGCTGGTAGAGATGCCACCTTAATCTCTCCAATTTTCTAAATTATCCTTTTTTATATAGATCGCCGTTTGGCTTCGCTCATAGCGTTCGCCTTGCCCCTTGCTGTTATTGAACACAAACAACATCACCCGTAGGGCACGATAAGCGAAGCGCAATCTGCCATGAAAGCGCAGCTTTCTTTTGCGGATACAAACCATTTTTCATCTGACCCTAATAAATTCTTGTAAAATTAAATCTTGGCTTATGGATGGTAGAGAAAAAACTAATTAAAACAGTATGTTAAATAATAAAGTTTCTTCGTTTTTGTCTGTTGTAAGGTATCAAATTATGGCTAATGTGTTTACCCATCTTTATTTTTTAAGTAAACACAACTATTATGAGGATTGACGGTATCGTCAGTATTTATTAATCATAGGTGTTTTATGTCTACGACAGTGGTTAAAGAAAAAAAGCCAAAAGTCTCAAAGGCTAGTTTTGATGTTACGCGTATGCGCAAAGCTCTGTCATCTAATGTTACTCAAGTGCCTTCAAATCTTACTCGTGAAGAAAAGCGTGCCCTGATACTATCGCGAGCTTAAGGTAAGCGATGTCGTATAAATGGAATTTTCACGATCAGTTTGCCAAAGAATTTAAAAATTTCCCTAAAGATCAACAGGATAAAATTCTTGATTTTATCGAGGTATATGAACTTCATGGGTTAAGGGATTTTAATGCTTATGAAGGAAAAGTAGGTCCTTCTTACAAAACTAATGATCCAACCTCAAGACAATATGCTTTAGCTCATAGTCTTTGGCATTATCATATAGGAATCCCTACTTACAGACAGTCTCTTGGTGGCTATAAAACGTCTGATTGGGTTCTGCACTTTCAGTGGTTCAAATCTGAAAATTACATTGTGTTAGTGGATCTATATTACCATTATAAGAGTGATGGTACTTTTTATCTTCCTCCTAGTGGCTCTCTTTTCATCGTATAGACTCCATTTTTTAACCATTTCATCTGACCTCAATAAATTCTCTCGCTGCAGAACACAAACAACATCACTCGTAGGGCACGATAAGCGAAGCGCAATCTGCCGTGAAAGCGCAGCTTTCTTTTGCGGGTGCAAACCATTTTTCATCTGACCCTAATAGATTCTTTTTTCATCTGACCCTAATAGATTCGCTAATAGATTCTAATCTATATCCAAACGCACCATAGAGCACTGCTACCAAGCCTTAAGCGACGACATCGGCATCAAGTTCACCAGCCACGACATGCGCAAACTCGCCCGCGACTGCTGGCAAGACAAAAAGAGCAGAGATCGACTGGGCTTTCTTGTAGTAAAAAGCGGGGAAATGCTACTCAACCACGAACGAGACGGACTGGACAAACGCTACATGCACAAATATTCAAGAGAACAGATGCGCAGGGCGTTGGGGGAGTGGTTTAGAAAAGCGCGAGCTAATTTCTAAAAGTAGTTGGTCCAAAATTGGCTCTTAGGTTTATGTTGAGTGATTGCATTGATCCATGCTGCTAAAATTTCTAATTCATTTTGAAGATCTGGATCTTTGATATTGCCGTTACGCCATTCTTCCCAAGCATGTTCTAGTACATCTTTGAGGTTATCTGGTGCTGTAATTGAGTCGTTTGATAATATTCTTGAAAGCTCCTCTCCAGTCCATTGTGGATCGAGATTTGGCCTATTAATTGCTGTTGATGACCTAGCACCCGCAGTAATTGTCATTTGGTTATTTGTCATTTTGATAGTATATGTGTCGTTATGTCCCCAGCGTGGGCTAAAAATTTCTATTTGAAAGGTGCTCATATTTTTCTCCTATGTTGTGTTGTATATAAATATATACGATTTTTTCATTTTCAATGATTATTTAATTTTTAAAATAGATGGTATATTGATTTGAAAGATGAGTTTAGGGGGTTAATCCCTAAAATAGCTTGACCCACAATCTAATGCAATTTCTTCAATTACGTCTAATGCGATAGGCCACTTATTTTCTATTTCTGATCGCCTTTTCATAGCTAACCAAGTTAGGAAAAAAATAATACCCTGTCTATATATTGATTTTGTTTTTGATTTTTCTTTTATTAGCTCTATTACGTCTGGTCTTTTTTTTAAGTATCTATCTATTTTATAATATAATTCGTCGTCAATAATGTCATCATACGCATCCCAAATTATAAGAGATGACTTCTCGAAATTTGGCGGAACACCAATCAATGTTTGATACAGATTATCTAGCTTTTCTTTTAACTGGAATTCTTGCAGTCTTGATGTATTAAGCTCATTGTTCACATCTTCAAAAAAATCATCTGTAGTTTCTATTAGCGCCATGCTTCTAGCAACTTTACGATGAGTTTTTGCTTTTACTTTTTTCTTAGATTTGTAAATAGCATCATGAGTTAATTCAGCATGGGCATGTTGAAGTAATGTTCTAACTTGTACTTCACATGGAGTGTTTTGTGGTATTTCAACTTCACCGATGATTAAAGTTTTTGCAGGCCTAAGGATGTAGTGCATTGATTGATAGTCAAAAAGAAGTGGATTATCTTCTCTTTCCTTATTAAAGTCTCTGCAAGGGTCATGCACCCAGTCATCACAATTATCAATTATTTTACAAATATCTCTAATATCTTCCAATAAAAGAACTATGAATCGAATACCTACCTTATCTTCTATTTCTTCGTAGGGGTTGCCATAAATTTTATTTCTATTGAACGCTTTGTCTACTATAGACTTGTCTTCTTTTAAACGGTATTTAACTGGGATTTTTAAGAAGGTATCGAGATTTTTATTTTTATCTTTAAGAGAATTGCAGACTTTTTCTTGTATAAATTTTCCCCAAGCCTCATATCGAGGCTTGTCTTTTTTCCATAAGTCTAAAAATTCTTCTTCGTTCATTCTTGACTCTTGATGACGTCTTTAATAATTATTTTAGTCCATTTAGGAATGTTGTCATGTTTATCTGGTTCACCGTCTATTGACTCAAAGGAAACCTTATCTTTAAATTCTTCTGGTGATCCTATAATTTTGATATTTCCATTAAATGAAAGTTTTCTGGTTTTTAACTTTGACTTTATGCTTTCAATATCTTTGACGAAAGAAGAGGTTTCAATATCCATCTGCTCAAGATGCTCTAGATAGCCTGTATTTTCTTCTTTATTAAAGTATTTTTCAGAAAAATCAATAGGGTCTATTATATTTGATTTGTCTACTTTTAAATACGTGGTTAAGGCATTTAAGTAGTCATTTTTCTTTTCTTGCTCAATATCTAAATGTTGAATATATTGTAAGGTTACATCATAGAAAATTTTAGTTTTTCTTGAATCTGTTTGAGGGTAAATAAAGCCAAGGAATTTTTCTAGAAAATATGCGGCTGCGGCTTTCCCTTCGGCTTTGTTTACTTGACTGTCTGAAACCCAAACTTCCCAGTTTTTATTTAGATCAGTTTCGTTAGGGTTATATTTTATTTTTTTTAAGAAGGCTACACTCTTGTAAAGCTTAGTGCCTGGAGTTAATAGTACTTCTTCTATAAACTTTAAAGAAATTTTACCTGTCTTAAGATCTTTTATTTTTT
Organism: Marinomonas shanghaiensis; assembly: GCF_003259175.1. Taxonomy (GTDB): domain Bacteria; phylum Pseudomonadota; class Gammaproteobacteria; order Pseudomonadales; family Marinomonadaceae; genus Marinomonas; species Marinomonas shanghaiensis. Next base: position 394,320 of record NZ_QGOK01000003.1, read on the forward strand.
CATAGCCGCTATGTGTTTCAGCTTTTATTATTCCTAGAAAGTCTCTTGCTGGGTAGTTACATTTCCCTGTAAAAACAACAACAATTCCTTGTTTGTGTATTGGTTGGTCTTGTGCCTTATCTAGTTTTTTTGCTATTTTGAATGATGAGTCAATAAAATCGTCATCTGAATCGTGTATTGATTGAATAACATTTTGGATAACAGCATCATTTCTATCTATATCTATAAGCATTTCTATTGCTCTGCTGTTTTCGCCAATAGCTTCATCGTATCTTTTGGTGAAATTTCTCATTGCTGAGTCTTCAAAGTTAGTCAGTTCTGTCCCTTTAAATGGAGGCTCTTTTAACTTTTCATCTTTATTTTTTTTGTAAATTTGATGTATTACTATACGGTTAATTACTGGGTTCAAAAACTGCATAAATCTTCTCTGTGAGTTGGCTGACAAGCTAAGAGAAGGGGGGATTTAACATTGCTGCACCTTCCTTGGTTGTCGCGAAATTGTCATTGATTAAGTTGTTAATTCGATATTATGTGACCTGTCACGCTTTGTCAGCTCTTTTGTTGACGGTTTCCTTACTTTTTCTGTGGTATTTTGTAAAAAGTTGACCTCCCAGCCTTCCTGATCTCCTATTTCCCTGCACTGGCAAAATCCAGTGTCAGGATTGAGACCCCGTTTTACAACAGCGGCCTAGAACACGCTCCACGTGTTTTTTGTGGTCGAAATCAGCCTGAATCTGGTGTCAGATGAAAAATTGATCAGTTATGCATCTGACCCCAAGACCTCAAAAATAATCCAATAAGGCAGCAGCCTAATGCGGATTGCTGCCTTTGTTTTTGCTTGAGTTTGGGGGCAAGATGCAATTACTGAGCTCTTACTGTCGAGGCCTTGCTAGTAAAACTTGAGTGTTCAGTGCCAAGTTTTACTCTATTGGTAAGAGCATCATGATTTAACAATCCAGTGCAGACATAAAAACACCACCTTCGAGTGGTTTTTTTGTGTCTGTAGAACACACTTATGCTTTGCTGTTAAAGGTTATTTTACAAAAATTAATTTGGTCATTTACGAGACTTTAAATTAAACTGTATATCCATACAGTATTTTTGAGTGTTTATCATGCGTGTGACGTATCTTGGTGTGTCTGAGTCGGCGGCGTTTATTGCGGCCAATAGTGTGCGAATCCCTTTGTATGTGGATTCGGTGTCGGCGGGTTTTCCATCGCCTGCTCAAGACTTTGTTGAGAAATCGTTGGATTTGAATGAGTTCTGTGTGGCGCATCCGAATGCGACGTTTTATGTGCGGGCTCAGGGGGATTCGATGATAGAGGCGGGGATTCATTCGGGCGATGTGTTGGTGGTGGATCGTTCGTTAACCGCACGGCATGGGGACATTGTGATTGCCTGTATTCATGGTGAGATGACGGTGAAAACGTTAGAGCTGAAGCCTCATGTGTTGCTGCGCCCAAAAAACAAGGCCTACAAGGCCATCTCTATTACCGAGGAATCGGAGTTGGAGATTTTTGGCGTGGTCGCGGGTGTGGTTCGCAAATATGAACGGAGCTAAGAAGACCGCTTTTGCTTTGGTGGATTGTAATAACTTTTACGCCAGTTGCGAGAAGCTGTTTCGCCCAGATTTAAAGCATACGCCTGTGGTGGTGTTGTCGAATAACGATGGCTGTATTGTGGCGCGTTCTAAAGAAGTAAAAGCGCTGGGCATTAAGATGGGCGTGCCGATGTTTCAGGTTCGGGATGCGATAAAAAAGCATGGTATTGTGTGTTTTTCGTCGAATTACGCCTTGTACGCGGATATGTCGAATCGGGTGATGACCATCTTAGAAGAGGAGGCGCCACGGCTAGAGGTGTATTCCATCGATGAAGCCTTTCTGGATTTAACGGGTGTGGGTCATGTGACGGATTTGCTGGCCTTTGGCAAAGGGGTAAAAGCCAAGGTAGATCAGTGGACCGGTATTACGGTCGGTGTGGGCATTGCGCCAACGAAGACGCTGGCGAAGTTAGCGAATCATGCCGCAAAGCAATATCCAGCCACCGGTTCGGTTGTGGATTTGATGGATCCAGACAGGCAAAAGCGTTTGTTGGCCTTGGTCGATGTGAGTGATGTGTGGGGTGTGGGTCGTCGTGCCACGGCAAAGTTAAAGGCGAGGGGAGTGAACACCGCGTTGGATCTGGCAAATGCTAACCCTAAATCCATTCGAAGCGAGTTTTCTGTGGTATTGGAGCGTACCGTTCGAGAGTTGAATGGTGTGTCTTGTTTGGATTTGGAATTGCTCAGGCCCACTAAACAGCAGATCATTTGCAGTCGATCCTTTGGCCATAAGGTGACAGACAAGCGCGAGCTACGGGAAGCCATTGCTAAATACACAACCCGAGCCGCTGAGAAACTGCGTGGGGAAAAACGTCTTTGTCGTTCAGTGAGCGTGTTTATTCGTACCAGCCCCTTTGTTCCTAGTGAGCCGCAATATTCGAAAATTTTATCTGCAGAGTTACCCTGCCCAACCGACGACACGCGGGATTTATTGGCCGTTGCTGACGTGCTGTTTGATCGTCTGTATCGTGCTGGTTATCGCTATGCCAAAGGTGGTGTGATGCTGGCTGATTTTTATGAACAGGGTCTGTTTCAACAAGATTTTTTGCGCGCAGACAGCGCACGGCATCATTCAAAAGCCTTGATGGGGGTGATGGACACAATCAACCACAGCGGGCTCGGGCATGTTTTCTTTGCTTCGCAAGGTGTGTCGCCACAGTGGTCTATGAAACGAGAGCATCTGTCGCCCGCCTACACGACCAAGTGGGATGATTTGCCCAAGGTTTGGTGAACGGTCACCCTTGCTGCGTGGCTCGTGTATTGTTGGCAAAAAAATACCCCCATCGTTAAATAAATGATGAGGGTATTTTATGTGGGTTCACGCCTGATCTAATTTATTATCCAAGCCGACTGTCGTTTTCTATGAATCGATATCGGCTTAAGTAAGCACTGCTACACTCTTTACTAGGCGTCTTTTAGGCTTTCTACTGCTTGTGCTAACGCCGATTTTCTTGAGTCACAAAAAGCGTTATGAGGCAAGCGGCTTAGTATGCCCAGTTTCTCCAATCGTTCGGTTGTTTGCCCATTGGGGCTAAAGATATACACGGCACAGTTGGCATCTATCGCGTCTTTAATGGCGTTTTCGAGTGCGAGACCAATAGTGAGGTCCATCATCGGTACGGCACTTAGGTCTAATACCACGGCTTTGTAATTGTGTATGCGGTTATGGTGTTTGGCGATGGCTTTGCTGGCGCCAAAGATCATTGGGCCAGACAGATAGAACAATAATACTTTGCCATCGGCTTGATCTAATAATGCTTTTTCTTCTTTCGACAGTGGGATGTCGTCGTCTGCATCGCTGATCGCTTTTACATTGCCCGATTGTAAGCGGCTGAGCTTTTCAATGGTCATGATGTTGGCGATGAAGACACCGATTCCTACAGCCACCATTAAATCAACAAATACAGTGAGTGCCATGACGCCATACATAATGATGGTTGGTGACAAGGCGACTTTGTGTGCGCGTTTTAGAAAGCTCCAATCTAGGATATTGATACCAACATACAAAGCGATGCCAGCCAGAACTGCCATGGGAATCGGGCTAATCAGTTCCGACGCGCCGAGCACCACGAGCAATAGAATAAGCGCCCTTGTTATGCCAGCAAGAGGAGATTTGCCGCCAGACTGTATGTTCACTACCGTACCCATCGTCGCACCCGCGCCTGGCAATCCGCCAAGCAAACCGGAAAAGAAGTTAGCGGTCCCTTGGCCGATGAGTTCTCTATTTGAGTCGTGTTCTTTGCGTGTTAGGTTGTCTGCGATGACCGCCGTTAATAGTGTGTCAATGCAGCCGAGTGTGCCCAACACTAAACCATTGATAATGATCTCAATAAAGACTGAGCGTTCAAATGTCGGCCAGTGAATAGAGGGTAAGCCAGATGGAATAACGCCGATACGGCGAACGTCAGAATCACTGAACAGAAGAACGGAAATAAGAGTAATAGCCACCAATGCAACAAGTTGCGGTGGGACATATCGACGCCAATGTTTTGGTAGGTAAAAAAGCACTGCTACGGTCAGTAAACCTAAGAACAATTCAGAGAATTTTAGGTTGAATATGAGGGTAGGCAAGGCGCTTAATGTTCCCATGACACCGCCAGATGGGGAGGGGTGTCCTAAAAAAGGCGCGATCTGCAAAATAATCAGGATGATGCCGATGCCAGACATGAAGCCTGAAATAACGCTGTAGGGCATCAGCGTGATGTATTTGCCTAGCTTTAGATAACCTAATGTGATTTGAAATAAACCTGCGATCATCACCACGGTAAACGCCATGGCAACACCCCCTTCTGGGCTGCTCGCCATCATGCTGGTGAGTACGGCGGTCATAATCACCGTCATAGGGCCGGTGGGTTCAGATATGAGACTGGTAGAGCCTCCAAATAATGCGGCAAATAAGCCGACAATTATCGCGCCCCATAGTCCGGCTTCGGCGCCGGCGCCTGATGCCACACCAAAAGCAAGCGCCAGAGGAAGTGAGACAATGGCGGTGGTTGCCCCGCCAAATAAATCGCCAGTAAGAGTCCAGTCTTTGAAGCGAGAAAAATCAATGATCATTGTTTGTTTACCTGTCCGTTATCTGTATTTAAATCAATCCGTTGAAGTAATCCATCATAGTCTGTTACAAAAGAGCCCGCATTTGCGGGCTCTTTGTATTTTACATCAGCGTTGGTAGCGTTATTCTGCGTGCGTTTCTGATGTTACTTCTGTGCTGTTTTCTTCTCGAGCGATTCGAGGGTCGTTTTTAACACGACCGGTTGATTCGCGTCGACGAGACGACGCTGCGTTACGTTTTTGCTCTTGCTCTAAGCGTAGCTTTTCTTGCTGAGCTAAAATGGCAGCGGGCAATTCCACAGGCGCTTTGGTTTCCGAAGCGGCTGGTTTTGTTGCTGGTTTGCCACGTCCGCGACGAGGTGTCCGAGTAGTGCGTGCGGTATCTTCTTCCGTATTCTCCGCGGCATCATCTTCTTTGTTCACTTCGGTTGTCTGTGCTTGGCTTTCAGAAGAGGCTTTCTCTGTCTCTACCGCAGTAGCGGTGGATTGAGGGGCTTCTTCTTTTTCTGTTACCACAGGCGTTGCTTCTACCGGTGTGACGTCTGCAGACACTTCTGTTTTCGTCTCTGGTGTCGCTTCGGTTTTGGCTTCTACGGCCGCCTCGACAACGGTTTCAGATTGCGCTTCAGGTGCATCGATTGTTGCCTCTGATGCCTTTTGCTCCACTTGCTCAATTTTTCGCATTTGAGCTTTGACTGACATCTTCGGTTTTGCAGGTTTAACGTCAGGCGTGTTGTTTTTATCGGCAACATCGTCTGTGGTTACTTGCGCTTCTTCTGATGCGGCTTCAGGCTTGTCTTCAACTGACGATTGTTGGGCTTCAACCAGGTTAGGCTTCTCTTCCGTTGAGGCTTTTGGGGCTTCAATAACGTCGGTTTTTGCTTCCGCTTCTGGTTTGGAGGCCGTTTCTGCTGTTTCTGCTTTAACGTCAGTGTCTTTTGAATCAGATGACGACGTGTCAGCGGTTTCTACTGGTGTTGTAGAGTCAGCCGTTTGAGTGTCATCATTGTCAGATTCTGCATTTTCTTGCTGTACGCTGTTGTCTTCTTTTTGCGGACGACGTGAACGACGAGAACGGCGCGAGCGACGTTGAGGTTCGTCATTGTTGTCTGCGTTTTCGACATCTGCGTTTTGTGCCGCTTCTACCAACGCCGCATCTTCTTGCTCTTGCAGTTTCGTTGCTTCCAATGCTTCGTCTTTCAATTTGCCATTGCGACGACGATTATCATTGCGTTCGCGTTTGCGCTCTTTCACTTCAGGCACGTCTTTCTGAGGCTGAGGCTGGCGTGGTGATGCTTTTACAGCGGCTTCCTGCTTTTCCGCTCTTGGTTCTTGAGCGTCTTGCTTGTTGCCGTTGCGGTTGTTGCGACGGTTATTGTTGTTGCCTTTGGTCGCCGCTTCTGCTTGTTCACGACGAGATTGGCGTGTAGAGCGGTTGTTTTCTGCTGAACTTTGGCTGTCATCGCGGTCTGCATTTTGGTGCTTAACCGTGCGTTTGTTACGGTTAGTACGGTTGTTTACAGGCTTGCTTGACGTATTACGTTCGGCTTGAGGCGCTGTGTTTGAGCTTGGTGTTGCACTCGGCGCTTTTGGCTTAGGTTTTGCCTCTGCACTGCCAAATAGGGCTGTGACAATGCGTTTGAACAAACTGGGTTTGCTCGCTTGGTTTTTAGCCGGTTTTGCGGCCGCTGCTGGCGCAGGTGTTGTGTGCTCTGGCGCAGGTGCCTTTGGTGCAATGCTGGTAACGGCGGCTTGAGCGCGCACGTTTTCGCTTGCTTTACGAGGCTCATACGGTGGTTGTTCCGGTGTCTCAACCAAGGTGTAGCTGTTTTCGTTTTGGGTAATGACGGTGCTGTCGTCACGAATACGTTCTACTTCAAAGTGCGGTGTTTCCATGTGTGGATTTGGCACAAGAATGATATGAACGTTATTGCGTTTTTCAATTTTAGCGATATTTGTGCGCTTCTCGTTGAGCAAGAAAGTGGCGACAGATACCGGTAAAACGGCACGAATTTGCGCAGTGCGCTCTTTGGAACATTCTTCTTCGATCAGACGAAGCACAGAAAGGGCGAGCGATTCTACGTCGCGGATAAAGCCTTGGCCATTACAGCGTGGGCATACGATACCGCTGGTTTCACCCAGAGAAGGGCGCAGACGCTGACGTGACATTTCCAATAAGCCAAAGCGAGAAATGCGACCCAGTTGAACACGTGCACGATCCGCTTCTAGGGCGTTTTTCATGCGGTTTTCAACTTCTTTTTGGTTGCGCACTGGGGTCATGTCGATAAAGTCGATCACTACCAAGCCACCAATGTCACGAAGACGGAGTTGACGAGCGATTTCGTCAGCCGCTTCTAAGTTTGTTTGCAACGCTGTTTCTTCAATGTCTCCGCCTTTTGTTGCGCGAGCCGAGTTGATATCGATAGAAACAAGGGCTTCTGTTGGGTCGATAACAATAGAGCCGCCAGAAGGCAGACGAACTTCACGCTGGAAAGCGGTTTCGATCTGAGTTTCGATCTGGAAACGGTTAAACAGCGGTGTAGAGTCAGTATACATTTTAATACGTGACTTGAAGTGCGGCATAACCTGCATAACGAAGTTAATCGCGTCTTGGTAAGCGTTTTTCTCGTCGATTAATACTTCACCAATGTCTTCACGTAGGTAATCGCGAATGGCACGGATGACGATGTTACTCTCTTGGTAAATCAAGAAAGGTGCTGGTTTTTCAGAAGCGGCTTTGGTGATGGAAGACCATAGGGTATCAAGGTAATCCAAATCCCACTGAAGCTCTTCTGTTGAACGTCCAACCCCTGCGGTACGAACGATCAAACCACCATTTTCTGGTGTGTTGAGGCCTGACATGGCTTCTTTTAGGTGTGAACGATCGTCACCGTCAATACGACGAGAAATACCGCCAGCACGTGGGTTATTTGGCATAAGAACCAAGTAACGTCCGGCTAAGCTAACAAAGGTCGTTAGTGCTGCGCCTTTGTTGCCGCGTTCTTCTTTATCAACCTGAACGATGACTTCTTGGCCTTCGCTTAGTACATCTTTGATGTTGATGCGGCCATCATGGTTGGATTTTTTAGAAAAATACGTCTTGGAGATTTCTTTTAAGGGAAGGAAACCGTGGCGATCGGCACCAAAATCAACGAACGCCGCTTCTAAACTCGGCTCGATGCGAGTGATGCGACCTTTGTAAATATTGGATTTCTTTTGTTCGCGTGAACCGGATTCGATATCTAGATCATATAGACGTTGACCGTCTACTAGGGCGACGCGCAACTCTTCTTGTTGAGTTGCATTGATAAGCATTCTAATCATTGTATGTGTGAACTCTGTGAGCTGATTCGAAAGAGTCACAACAGTGATAGGGTAACCATTAATAAATCTGACTCAGCATGAGAGCAAGTCATTCAGTCTTTTCTGGCGAGAGGAGTACGCGATTCGTTTACTTAATGTTAAACGCTTTCATGCGGTCGCTGCCGTGATCAATACCAAATAGTCTCTTTAACCGGTCTCGTTTCTTTGCCTTTTTACGAAACAACGCGAACGCGCGGTCGAGCAATTTAATGAGAGTTCCTTCCACTGAAGCGGATTTTTCCGAATCATGCGGTTTATTATTTAAGATTAACTGTTACAGAGGTAAGATAGGGGGCCAAAGTGTCGCTTCGGCAATTGTCATTCAATTCTTGCATCTTATCTTCGAGGTGTTTTGTTGCCTCTTACCCTTTGCGAATGTGAATATAACAGTAAAAACTAAGTGCTTCAATTATAAAGGAAACCAATCTTAGCTTATGTCGGACTCAGAACTTAATTTAACAGAGCGTCCCGCGGTTCGTTACGTCACGATTGACGACAATAATACGGGTCAGCGAATCGATAATTTTTTGGTTACTTTTCTCAAGGGGGTTCCGAAAGGCAAGATTTACAATCTGCTAAGAAAAGGCGAAATTCGTGTCAATAAGAAGCGCACCAAACCCGATTATCGCCTTCAAAACGACGATATCGTGCGTATTGCGCCGATTGTTATTGCGCCAGAATCGGACAAGCCAGTGCTGTCTGATCGTTTAAAAAACGAGATAGAATCGCGCATTGTCTATGAAGACAAAGGCTTAATCGTGATTAATAAACCTTCTGGTTTGGCGGTTCATGGTGGGAGTGGATTGAGCTTTGGTTTGGTGGAAGTGATCCGTCAAATGCGACCACTAGAAAAATTCATTGAGCTTGTTCATCGATTAGACCGTGATACTTCAGGTCTTATCATGGTGGCGAAAAAACGCTCTGTACTCAAAGAGTTGCATACAGCGTTGCGTGAAAAAGAAGGCGTACAGAAAACCTATTTGGCCTTGGTTTATGGCAGTTGGCCGAAGCGCAAATTACAGGTTAATGCCCCATTATTAAAAAATGAGCTGCAATCTGGAGAGCGTATTGTTCGCGTTCACACTGATGGCAAGGACAGTTTGACTCGATTTAAGTTGGTTCGACAATTTGAGGGATACAGCTTAGTGGAGTGTGAACCGGTGACGGGGCGTACGCATCAAATTCGTGTTCATACTCAGTATGCAGGTTATCCCATTGTCGGAGATGACAAGTATGCGCCAGCAGAGTCGATAAAAGAGTCAAAAGCGCTAGGATTTAAGCGTTTGTGTCTTCACGCGACACGATTGGAGATCATGCTTAATGGTGAGCGTATGTTGTTTGAGGCGCCGCTTGATAAAGAATGGCAAACGTTAATGAATGAAAATTTAACCGATATTTTTTCTTAGTTGGTTGAATTTTTTCGTTCTCGATAAAAAAACCACCGTTTTGACGCGGTGGTTTTTTTTTGCCCATTTTAGGATTAAGAAATTTTAAAGCGTTCGGTCAGTGATTTTAACTGGTGACTCAATGTTCTTAAGTTACTCACTGCGCGTACAGACTCTGCAGACCCTTCTGCTGTGTCATCTGCCAGCAATCGAACGTTTTCAACGCTTCGATTGATTTCTTCTGAGACTTGGGACTGCTCTTCTGACGCGGTCGCAATTTGTAGCCCCATGTCTTGCATGTAGCCCACTTGTTTGCTGATGTTGGAAAAGAGCGTTAATACCTCTTTGGCTTGTTCTGCATTGCGAGTCGATAGATCACGGCTGGTTAACATTTTCTCTAAAGAGTCTTGCGCGCCATTTTGCAATTCAATAATTAAGTCTTCAATTTCTTTGGCTGAACTTTGTGTGCGGCTGGCAAGCCCACGGACTTCATCGGCCACTACGGCAAAGCCTCGGCCAGCTTCACCTGCACGCGCTGCTTCAATGGCGGCGTTTAGTGCCAATAAGTTGGTTTGTTCTGCTACGGCTTTGATAACCGCTAGCACATTACCAACATTATCGGTGCGTGTTTTTAGTTGTTCCATGGATTCGCTTGTTGTCGTTAAGTCACTAGCGAGTGATCCAATAGAAGAGACAACACCGGAGACCAGTTGGTTGCCTTGGTTGACGATTTTATCTGTCTCTGTGGTCGCTTCTGCGGCGGTCTCTGCATTACGAGCCACCTCTGCCACGGTAGAGGACATTTCGTTAATGGCGGTTGCAACTTGGTCGGTTTCGTCTTTTTGCGACAGCATCATTTTTTGGCTTTGCTTGGAGATGGTTTCTAGCTGTTCGCTGGTGGCACTTAAGTTAAGCACGCCTGCAACGACTTCTGAAATCAGCGTGTTGAGTGTTGTACTCATGGTGCCAATATTATTGTAGAGCTGTCCTAGTTCGTCTTGGCGGTCAGTGTGTAATCGTTGCGTGAAATCACCAGAAGCAATTTTTTCGACCGCTTTCATGACGTCTCTCATTGGGGTCACTATCATGTGGCGGATAAATAATGCGAAAAAAACGCCCATTAATATAGCAATGGCGGTAACGGTCGTGAGAATGGATGAAATGGTATTACCGTCTTCTTTGCTTCTTTGTTCTTGCAGTACCGTAATCGAGTCAATGTTTTTATCCATTCTACTGGCGATCGCCATGATGCTCTCTTGCGATTTAACCAGTTCATTGTTCACAGAGGGGTTGTTTTTACCAAGGGCATCGTATTGGCTTAAAAGCGAAAGCGTTTCTTGTTTTTTGCTTTCTAGTTCATTGGGAACAGATAGTTTTTGCGTATCATTGACGACCGCTTGGAAATCCGTCGTGATCAGTTTTAAGGGAATGTTTTCCTTTTTAGACACAAAGTCGTTAATGGCGAAGGTGAGTGCGTACCAGTTCCTAGAAATGCTTTGCGCTGCTATTAAGGTGTCTGTGTCGTTGCTTTGGTTTAGTTGGGAGATGATGTCGCTGTAGTTATCAAATATTTTGCCGCGTATTGTGTTGGCATTTTTGTCTATCGCGTCCCACTTTTGTCGAGCGTCTGCCAGTACAGTGATGGCTTTTTTGTACTCAGTGAGATCTGCATCGGTTTTTTTTACGGTTTCACGAATGTCTGCGCCATCGTATACGATTTTGGCTTTATCAATGAATGCACCGAAAGTTTCCGTACGATTGATTAAGGTCTCTTTATCGGCGTTGGCGCCTGACGTCATAAAACGCTCTCTTGCCTGTCTTACTTCTGTTAGCGTGTCGTCTAAATCATTTGATAAACGTACTTTATCAGCACGGCTCAGCAGCGTATTAACACCAGATATTCCGGCTATTCCTACAATAAGAGCCAGTATTAAGACGGAACCAAAGCCTAGGCCTAGTTTGGTACCAATCAGCCTGTTTTCTAAAAACTTTTTCATTATCTGTTTCCTTGATTGTTCAGATAGGAGGCATTACGGAGGGAGACTTTTATCATTTCAAATAAGAAGCCTATGATAACGTCTACGGTAGACTGTAATAATGGAGAAATATGGACAAAATAAGGTTTATCGGTTGTTCAACAGGATTAATACGAAGTTCTTTTGCGCCGCGTTCTTTTTAATTATCGAAGAAGATGGCGGTTGTTTTATCGTTTTTGATGGCTACAATGGGCTTTCGAATTTATCTTGCCTGCACTGAGTCATTAATGAGTACTGAATTTTCTATTTTATCCGCCACCTTATTGTTTTTATTCGTCATCGATCCGTTTGGTAATATTCCCATTTTATTATCGGTTATGAAGGGCGTACCGCAAAAACGTCAATATCAGATCGTTGTTCGAGATGGTTTGATTGGTCTAATCATATTGGTGTGTTTTTTGTTTTTTGGTGCGGAGTTTTTGGCTCTGTTGCATTTGGAAACGGAGTCTATTTCGATCGCCGGTGGGGTTGTGTTGTTTGTCATCGCACTGAAGATGATCTTCCCTTCGCCCTATACGAAAGACTCAGGTCCGGTGATGGAGCCTTTTATTGTGCCAATCTCGATTCCCATGCTGGCCGGCCCATCGACTTTAGCGACGCTGTTGGTGATGGTGAAAAGCTACCCGAATGATCAGCAAGATTTGCTGCTTTCTGTTGGCGCAGCATGGGGGATTTCGGTGGTGATTTTGGCCATGGCGCCTTTATTAAATCGGATACTGAAAGAAAAAGGCTTAGCCGCGTTAGAGCGTTTGATGGGGATGTTATTACTGATGATGTCGGTGCAGATGTTGGTGAACGGTATTCGCAGTCTGTTTACCCATACATTGGCGGCCTTGTAAGCGTTTTTGGCTTAAACCATTAGCCCTTTAAGGAAGGGCTAATGGTTGTTTTGAGACGGCAATCCCATTTAGGTCACAATAGACATAATCTCCTTGAGAGATGGTAATGCCGGCAAAGCGAAGTGTTTTTCCAATGTCACCTAAGCCTCGCTTTTCTGTTGGCATAGGATGGGCACATAAGGCATGAATGCCAATGTTGAGTTGTGATTGGGCTGCTATGTCTCGAATGGCACCGTATATCACAAACCCTTCCCAGCCGTTATTGACGGCTTTTTCTGCGAGCATGTCGCCCAGTAGTGCGCGTCGTTTGCTCCCACCACCGTCAATGACCATGATTTTTCCTTTGCCATTTTCATTGACGAGTTCTCTGATTCTGCTGTTGTCTTCAAAGCAGGATACGGTCACCGCCTGTCCATAAAAATGACAGCGTTTCCCATAAGAAGTAAAAATGGGCTCGGCGATTTGTAATTGTTCTTGGTATAAATCACAAAGGTCTGGTAAGAGATCTTTCATTTAAGTCACCTTTTTAGAATCAAAAAACACTGTCTTTGACTCTAAATAGGGGCGTATTAAATAGCCAGTTATTCTGGCACATGTTGACTATTCAGTAATGTGATTAGTCTTCTATTGCGGGCAGCTCACTTGGATCAATCAACCCATGTTCGACGGCAATTTGCAGTAGCTGGATGATTAACTCGTCTGGCGGCAATAAGTGTAAGGGGGTGGTTTGGCCGATTTGTGCGACGGCGTCGTCTAAATCTACATCACGCTCTTCAAACCAAGAATGGATGCTTTGCACTTCGAAACTGGGCTCCATGCCCTTTATTTCGTAAACGGCTTCGATCAATAGGCTTATTGATTCAGGCTCAAGTGCGTAAATGACATCAGTATCAAATTCATTGATCCATTCGGCTAAAATATCGCTGGCTTCGTAGCCAAATTCATAGAGTTGTTGTTCATCAAGGTCGAGCGCATTGGGTTCAATGCGATGATGTTCCAACCATTCGTCGTCTGGTATGACCAAGACTTCTTTTACTTGTGCTTCGTGTGTAGACCAAGTGAATAGCAGTGGAAAAGCCGGCTCGTCAGAAGAATTGGCGACAGCCGTCATGAATATAGGTAAACTTGCCATAATTTAGAACCAATGTTTGATTGTTAAGGAAGAATAAATGACCAGCCGAATCAAGATCAGTAGTGCGTTTGATGGCGGTAACATCTCCGTTATTGATGCCTCGGAGCCGGACAATATTAGAGTAAAGATCCCTAATGATACAAACTCTAAATTTTTACAGTGGTTTTATTTCCGTCTGCAGGGTGGAATGGGTGAGCAGTGTGTCATTCAATTTGAGAATGCCAGTGACGCTGCATACCCTGGTGGTTGGGTGGATTATCAAGCGGTTGCGTCTTATGACCGTGAGTATTGGTTTCGTGTACCGACCGATTACGTCGATGGTAAATTAGTGATTACTCATCAGCCAGAGCAAGACAGCGTGTATTACGCTTACTTTGCACCTTACAGCTACGAACGCCATTTGGATATGATTGCTTGGGCGGCAAGCCACGAGGATTGCATTACGGATCACTTGGGAGAAACGGCTGAAGGTCGTGACATCACGCTATTGGAAGTGAGTAAAACGCAAGGTCTGGCAAAAAACATTTGGATCATTGCTCGCCAACATCCTGGTGAGACCATGGCGGAATGGTTTGTGGAAGGTTTGCTTGAGCGTTTGTTTGATGAGTCCCATCCGATCGCGCGTTCGTTGCTGAAGCAATGCCGTTTTTATGTGGTACCGAACATGAATCCAGATGGAGCAGTACATGGAAATTTGCGCGTCAACTCTAAAGGCGTGAACTTGAATCGCGAATGGAAAAATCCCACTGCAGAATTCAGTCCAGAAGTATTGGCGGTGCAAAAGAAAATGGCTGAAACAGGGGTGGATTTATTCTTAGATATCCATGGTGATGAGACGTTGCCGGCGAATTTTGTCGATGGTTGTCAAGGCGTGCCGTCGTTTGATGCGCGTATGGAGGCAATGGAAACCTTGTTTAAGGACGCTTTTCTTGCGGTGAGCCCAGATTTTCAGACAGACATTGGTTACACGCCTTCTCAATTTGGCGAAGCGAATTTAACCGTGGCGACCAAATGGATCGGGGAAACCTACAAGTGTTTGTCTTTCACTTTAGAGATGCCATTTAAAGACAATCAAAATTTACCAGATGAAGTGGTTGGTTGGTCCCCTGAGCGCGCGAAAATTTTAGGGGCTGATGTTTTGTATCCTATTTATCAAGTGATTATGAGCCCACATATGAAGGCGAATGATTAAGCAATGGCGGAGGGTAAAATAGATTCGTTGGAGTCGTTAAAACTCAGCATGCGCCAATTTGCCCAAGATAGAGAGTGGGAGCAATTCCATTCTCCTAAAAATTTATCGATGGCCTTGGCCGGTGAAACAGCCGAATTACTTGATTGCTTTCGTTGGTTGACAGAAGAAGGGTCTTATCAATTAGACCCTGAGCAATTGTCTGCAGTGCACGATGAATTGGCCGATGTATTGCTGTTTACTGTCCGTTTGGCGGATAAACTGAACGTGGATTTGTTTGCCGCAGCGCAACAAAAAATCGCCAAAAACGCTGAGCGCTATCCGATAGAAAAAGTAAAGGGCAGTGCTAAAAAATACAATCAGTATTAGTTTGTGGGGATTAAGACCGTTTTTCGTTGTTATTTTGGCAGTTTTGTCGGGTAAATGTTGATTTAGTATCTAGCGAACTTTGGCAAACTGGATTAGGATCTCGCATTACAAAATGCAATGAATGTAGTGCCCATATTTATTTTTATAAAACGTAATTTTAGGACGAAGAAAAATGCCTAAGGCAAGTGAGATCAAAAAAAATGTTGCTATTAGCTATGACAATAAAACGTACATAGTAAAAGACATTGAGCGTTCTGTACCACAAGGTCGTGCGGGCGGTAGTTTGTACCGTATGCGTATGTATGATGTGGTATCGGGTCGCAAATTGGATGAGACGTTTAAAGATTCCGACATGATCGATCTTGCCGATCTTGTTCGTCGCCAAGTTATGTTTTCTTATTCTGATGGCGATGAGTATATTTTCATGGACAATGAAGATTATACGCCTTACAGCTTGAATAAAAGCGCGATTGAAGAAGAAGTGCTTTTTATCAATGAAGAAACACACGGTATCCAAGTTGTTTTGGTGAACGAGGTGCCTGTTGCTATTGAATTGCCAACGAACGTTGAGCTAGAAGTGGTTGAAACGGATCCTTCCATTAAAGGCGCTTCTGCAACGTCTCGTAACAAGCCCGCTAAACTATCCACAGGTGCTGTGATTCAAGTGCCTGAGCACATCTCTACTGGTGATCGAATTAAGGTCAACGTAGAAGAGCGTAAATTTGCAGGTCGTGCAGAGAAGTAAGCTTACTCTTTTTGCGCGTAAAAAAATGCAGCCATCAGGCTGCATTTTTTTTGGCACCACCAGACGACATAAAATCGTTTGGTGGTGTGTGGCTTTTTGTTTATGGGTTCTTATCGGTTTCTTTGAGTGCGTCTTTCGCTTTTTTCTCAGGATGATTATTGGCTTCCGTTAAACCCGCTTCCCTTTGCACGGCAGCGAGTACGCCTCGCAAAATCCCCAATTCTTGTTTTTCAGGACGAGAGCGATTAAAGAAGCGGTGTAGTTTGTCCAGAACTTTACCAGGGTGATTACGGATAATAAAATTAATCCCATAAAGCGTTTCTTCTAAATGCTCGTAAAAAAGGTCCATGTCCTTTTTATGAGGGTATTCAGGGGTTTCTTTCTGATATTTTTCTGTATTTTGGTTGGCCATCCAAATTTCATAGGCAACGATTTGCACCGCTTGTGAAATATTCAAGACAGGGTATTCATCGTTTGCATCAATGTACACTTGTCGATGACATTGAGCGATTTCATCGTTTAATAAGCCTGTGGTTTCGCGGCCAAAAAGAATCGCGACATTATGATCCACGGCTTCGGGTATCACGCTTTCAGCACATTCACGGGCATTCATGATAGGCAATTGAAAGGTGCGATGACGAGCGCTGGTACCAATCACAAGACTACAGTCTGCAATGGCTTCTTCTAGTGTAGAAACAATGGTGGCGTTTTCAAGCAGGTCAACGGCGCCAGCGGCACGGCTGGTGGCTTCTTCAGAGGGGTAATCATTTGGGTCAACCAAATAGAGATTGGTTAATCCCATGTTTTTCATGGCTCGCGCAATGGCGCCGATGTTACCAGGATGGAAGGTGTTGATTAGTACGATTCGGATATTACTTAACATGGGTCTTGAAGTACTCAGGGTTAGTTGTCTCTTAGTGGCGTGTTTCGTAGTCTGGTCATGGTGACAGCGTGAGCGTCTGTTCAGTGCTAGCGAAATCGACCTTGTCTAAGATGACTCTGGTTGTGTCGTTAAAGAGGAATTGGTTACAGGCGTGATGATACAGGGAACCGGTCTCTAACACCAACCGGTAGTTACCTCTGGGAATGTAATTGGCCGCGTAAGCTTGTTTTCCATAGAGGTAAATCGAAAAAGGGGCTTTGCCATCATAAGACTCAAAAGTGAGTATGCTGTGTACTGGAAGCTGGTTTAATATGCGCAGTCTACTGTTACCGTTCGCTTGACCTATCAATTCACCGTGTTGTGGCGCAATGCCTGGCTGACCAAAGCAGCCCGTTTGAATGGCTTGTTGCACACTGCCAAAGCCAATGTTCTTGGCTTGTACCCAGCCGCTCATGCCGTCATGGCGCACTGTCAGCCAGTTGCCTTGTAGTTTAATGCTCTGAATGTCGGATTGTGCTGGGATGGTTTGCACCAGAGCACTGGAGACATCCGGTTCGGCGTAAAGTGGGGTGCTGTTTAACGTGTGGCTTACTCCAATACGAAATTGTGGGTATAAACCTGTGATGTATGCCGTCGATTTGGAGTCAGAAGCGCTTTCCTGTGTTGAGGACTGCCAATAAAGCGTGCTGTAAACTCCTGCGGCAAAAAAGGCGATGTAGGTGGCGACTCGAAAAGCGGCTTTAGCGGCATCTAGCCGAATTGGTTGGCTCACCGGCTCGTTGTAATAGGACGGTCTAGGTCGGGTGTATTCGTCATCTTCATCCACAAAGGATTGGTAGGGTGGTATATCCGCCGTTTTGTCTTTCGTATTGGTGTTATCGGTGTAATTAAAGCCTTGAGTGTTGAAGTCTTTTGAGGCTTTGAATGCTTCTTCATACAAGGCTTTCACGCGTTTTTCATTGAGTGTATTGCGAGCTGCCTTGATGGCTTCGTCACGGGTTTTTTCGTGATGCGCGTTGTTGCGTTTCATTTCTTCATAGGCACGTTGACGCTCTTTGACAAAGGCCGCTTGCTCTTTGTCTGTCGCGGTCGAAAAGTGAGTGTAGCGGTTTTTCGCCGTCGTGCTTTGGGTGTTTTCTCTGGTGAAGGTAAAGGGCTTCCAATCCGTGACTTGCGCGCTTTGCCGAATGGCATTGGTGACATTTTCGTAGGCGGCCTGCAGGCGTTGAAAAAGCTCCGTTGTGTTTTTGTCGGGATTTTTATCAGGATGATAGCGTCTAGCCAACCGTCTGAACGCGATTTTAGCTTCCTGCTCGCTGGCGGTCGTGGGTATTTCCAGCAGTTGATAATCGTCTATTAGGCTCATGCGATGTCAGCTATATAACCATTTTTTGTCGTGAGATGGGGTGAATACATAAATACTCAACGCATTATGCACGATTTGTTGGCGCTGACAAAGGCGGAACTGTTTTATCCAAAAGCGTAAGGTAATCAGTAGGGGACATAGGGCGATAGAGATGGTATCCCTGACCAACTTGACAGTGCCAACTTTTCAATAATTGCAGTATGCCTTCAGATTCAATGCCTTCGGCGACACTGGTGATATTGAGGGCTTTACTCAGGTCTATCATGTTACGAGATAAGATCTGACTTTGCGCATCATCCAGTAAGTTCATAATAAAGAATCGATCTATTTTTAATTCATCGGTTTCTAACGCCACAAGATTTTGCATGGAACTATAGCCGACACCAAAGTCATCGATAGAAAGCTTAAAACCTGCTTGGTGTAGTTGTTTTACGTTGTTGTGTACAACGGCATTATTTTGAAAAACACTGGTTTCGGTGATTTCTATGGTGAACTTGCTAGCCGCTAATTGCTGCTTATCTAAGAGCTCCAAAATGCGATTAGCAAAGTTTTCCTGTAATAGATCTAGCGCTGAAATGTTTATCGATAAGCGTTGTGTGGAGAGCGCTTTGGGGTGCTGTGATGCCCATAAAAAGACACTTTCGAGCAATTTATCAGTGAGTTTATAGATAAGACCGGTTTGTTCTGCAAGTGGGATAAATTCACTCGGTGAGACTTGCCCCATATGGACATTGTTCCAGCGAATGAGCACTTCGCCTCCTGTGATGTTATTTGTTAAAAGGTCCACTTGCGGTTGAATATCGAAGTAAAGGATGTCGCGTTCGATGTCTTCCGTTAATAGGGTAATCAAACGAAGCTGATGAGCGTGATTGTTTTTTAGATTGTCTGTAAAGGGGAGCCAATGTCCGGATGAATAAGTGACAGAATCTTTTGCAATAAGGGCGTGTTGGTACAATTTATCAAGATCGGCACCTTGGGAAGGGTAAAGAGCGCTGCCTATTTTATATTGATGCCGAAAATGCACTTTATTCACCCGGGTTGGGTGGTCTAGTGTGTTTTGTATTTGCTGAATTTGCGTTTTAAGGGCGTCTGGGTGCGTACTGATAAAGATGATTTTTTTGGTTGTCATGCGGATGAGTGTTGTCGTTTTTTTGTTTGCCAGTGAAAAAGACAATAACCCTTCCATAGTTTGGGTTTGCTGGTGGAGCTTTAAAATAATGTCACACATGGCGCCGTCCGCTTTTGCTGGGCCGAACGCTTGGCTTAACGTTTGGTGGTTCGTTAGATCTATCATGACCAGAGCCAGCTTTTGATCGCTTAGGCCTTGTTTTTGTATTTGGCTTGGGAGCATGTCGAAGTAATAGGCTCGGTTAGGCAGTTGGGTCGTTAAATCTGTTAGCGCTTGAGTTCGACGATCACGCTCCATTTGTTTGGCCTTATCTGCAAAAGCGAAAGCAAATCCAAGCAATTGCAAAATGCACGCAATGGGAAAGATCGATTCTGTTACGGGGGTTATCGGGAGAATTTTCCAAAAAATAAAGGTATTTAATATGCTACCCGTGAGTAAAAAAAACCACGAGAATAGATAAAAACGCACTGGCAGAAAGCCTTTTTTGTAGGCTTTTATTCCCCAAGCAATGCAAATAAAAAAGAGAAAAATTTCAATGAAGGCAAAAAATAGCGCGAATGTTTTGACTGAAAACACCTGTGTGCTGAGCAAAAAAGTGATAAAGAGCCAATCACCGTACTTTTTGAGGAAAGCGTTTGGGGCGGGTATTTGAATGTCTTTTAAAAAGTGCATGCTAAAACGAAATAGGATCCATGCACCTAGCCCAAAAACCACAAAGAGGTTGGTCGTGATCCACTGGCTGAGTGTTTGTGAAAAAATCCATCGATTAAAGCCGGTAAGTGCGGAGAGTGAAACAAAGATAATCAGGTTCAGACCAAGGTAATAAATAAAGCCAGGTTGTTTCAATAAAGCAAAAAGAAAAATGTTATAGATCAGCAGGATCGTTAGCGTGCTAATTATGAAGGTCCAAAAGATTAATTTATGCGTTGTTTGTTCTGCCGCTGTCGTGCCATCCATCAGCTTGATGGGGGTGAGTAGGGGGTGATTGCCTTGTTTGCGAATAATCAGGCTTGTGCTGTGTTGATCGGACAGTGTGATAGGGATCCAGATACCCTTGTAATGGCTATTGTCTTCTCCCCAATCTTGTAATGCGCCTCTTTTCCAGTGTGATATGAGTTGTTCATCATGGAATAAGTAAAAGTCTAAGTGCTCTATGATGAAGTAGCTTAAGGTAAGGTAAAGGTTTTGTGTGTTTTCTTGCGTTGTGGTTTTGGGAAAAGTGAGTTTGTGCCAGTAAGCGTTTTCTGAGAAGTTTTGTGATTCGGCGTAAAGATCGTCGTTAAATGCATCGCTTAATAAGGCCTCTTCAGCGCTCATGGGGGTCATTTCTTTGAAGGTGGGAATAACAGATGGCGTGTATGCGTCGCTTCCAAAGGCATTCTGCGCTGACAGTTGAGCCAGTAGTACAAGACACAATAAAAGGGGATTGGCTGTCATTCCTGATAGGCCTCTTAGGATTAACTGGGTTACGGTTAAAAGACTTTGCTTGCAATACGGCTGGCTTTCTTAAAATATAGGCGACATTTTTAATCAATGTATACTGTTTAGGATTTTTTATGAGCGATAAACTCACCCACTTGGATCACCAAGGACATGCGCACATGGTGGATGTCTCAGACAAAGACATCACTAAGCGAACGGCGACCGCTCAGGCGATTGTTTTAATGCAACCTACGACGCTAAAGAAAGTGATCGAAGGCGGTTTACCCAAAGGGGATGTGTTAGCTACGGCGCGTATTGCAGGTATTCAAGCGGCAAAGAAAACCGCAGACTTAATTCCTCTTTGTCACCCTTTGATGCTGACGAAAGTCACTGTGGACATTAGTGTGGTGAGTGATTGCGAATTAGAGGTGTTATGCACTTGTTCTTTATCGGGTAAAACCGGCGTTGAAATGGAAGCATTAACTGGAGCAAGTATTGCTGCTTTAACGCTTTACGATATGTGCAAAGCGGTGGATAAAGGTATTGTGATTCAGACAGTAGCGTTGTTAGAAAAAAAGGGTGGCAAGAGTGGTGATTGGAGTAACAACAATGTCTAAGGTGAGGGTCGTATTTTTTGCTTCATTAAAAGAGCGCATCGGCCAAAGTGAATATGTGGTTGAGACAACTCTGCCATTAAGTATAGGGGATTTAAAGCACCTGTTAGCACGCCAACTGAGTCAAGGCAGCGCGCTGCTTGAAAAGGGAATTCAATCTTCTATCGACTTTGAGTTTGCCAGAGACTCAGACACAGTGACTGAATTGGTGAAAGAGGTGGCGTTTTTTCCACCAGTAACAGGGGGTTAAATGATTCTAGTACAAGAAGAGGATTTTCACGTTGATGCGCTGTATAAGCGCTTATTAAAAGCCAACGAGACCGGCGCTGTGGCTATGTTTGTGGGGTTGGTGCGCCAGTTCTCCGATTTACCAAACGAAGCCTGCCAGTTTGAGCTAGAGCATTATCCCGGGATGACTGAGCGTAATTTGCAAACGATTGTTGACGAGGCTAATGCGCGTTGGCCCTTGCTTGATGTTTGTGTCGTTCATCGTGTTGGCCGTTTGTCGGTGGACGACCAAATCGTGTTTGTTGGTGTCAGTGCCGCCCATCGTGCAGAAGCGTTTCAAGCGTGCGATTTTATAATGGATTATTTGAAGAGCCGAGCGGCGTTTTGGAAAAAAGAGTCCCAAGGGGCAAACAGTCATTGGGTAGAAGCCAATGACCGTGATGAAGTAAGCCTAGCACGCTGGAAACCCTAATGCAGAGTGTTCGCGATTAATGAGGGCGAAGGGTTTTCTTTCGTCCGCTTGCGTGGCGCTCTCGGTATTCTGTATCAATGTATTTATCTGTTGTCGCCATGCTAGCGTGCCCTGCGTCTTCTCTGACGTGTTCTTTGGGTCTGGTTTTTACATCTTCTGATATGCCTGTATGTCGTAACCAGTGAACGGTTGCAACACGGAGGTCGTCGGCATCGGCTCTCATGCCATCTTCACACATGCGCTCATAGGCTTTGTCAAAACACAGTTGGACAATGTTGCGTACCTGTCGTGAGCTGGTCATGGCGCCTTGCCCTCGATTCTTAGGCACAAGAGGTGTATTTTCCGCGATGGTGGGGAGTGTGGGTAAATCGCGAAAACGACGGTATCGAATTAAGGCGTTAAGCATGTCGTCTGATACCGCCACTAGGCGCTCTTTATTGCCCTTCGAAAGCACTTTAAACCACCAATGCCCATCGGCGTCTTTTATAAAGTCACCCATTACTGGCGCCGATCGTTCATCGGCGACTAATTCTGAAATTCGCAAATACATGCCGAGTAAGGCATTCATAATAAACAAGGTTCGTTCGTGCTGAGCAGGATCTTCTTCTGCCAGCATTTCTGCGGTTTCAATCACATAGTCCCATTGCAGATTGGAAATGCGTCGAACTTGTTTACGAGTCACTTCTTTTTTAACAAATTTACTTTTTTGTCGAATTAAGGCAACAGGGTTTTGCTGCGCAGCATCCTCCTGCATAAGAAAGCCGTAATAGGAAGATAAAATGGAAAACGTGG
This sequence comes from Marinomonas shanghaiensis, assembly GCF_003259175.1. GTDB lineage: Bacteria > Pseudomonadota > Gammaproteobacteria > Pseudomonadales > Marinomonadaceae > Marinomonas > Marinomonas shanghaiensis. Next base: position 416,938 of record NZ_QGOK01000003.1, read on the forward strand.
CACGAATGGCTGCTTGAGACAAAGAATGCAGTTTTGTTTTTGGTACGTCTCCATTTTTGAATTCTAATTTGCTGACATGGGCCACAAACGGTCGCCATTCTTTGTTTGCGGTTCGTTGCCCCATGTGTAATTTAAACCGAGCCACATTTTTTATACCAATCCAACTCTCAGGTGGTGTGATGCAAAAATGGATAAATTCTTCAATTTGATCGCGGCGCAATTGAGTCGTTGGGCAATTGGCGATGTTCCATGACCAAAGCAGTAATCGTTCCACTTCTCGACGATATGAATTAAACGTCGCTTGAGAGCCGTTGTAGCTGTAGATAAAACACAAGGCAAGCTGAAGGTCTCTGCGATACTCAGGGTCATTGAGCTGAGGCGTGGCTGTGGTCAGATGGGCAACAATGCTATCAAACTGAGTAAAAGGGTTAGGCAAATGTTCCAAATTGTCGATTAAAGCAAGCGGTGTCATAATCTTTTATATCCAAATTGATGGCCTATATTAGCAAATTTTTCGATGTATCCCACTGATTTGTCGCATGATGCCAGTTTAGTCTCCATTCGATAGCCATGTTGTGTCTTTTTTTTCCTCATTCTAGGGGCTTTGTGCCTCATTTTTTTTGATTTCATCTTCTTCGGTGTGATTTTTGTGCAATTTGATGGTTATTAATTCGTATTTGGAACAAAGGTGGAAGATAAGGTTTGGGGGTTTTTAAATAAAATTAAAAGACTATTATGAATTCATCGAAACAAAATATGAATTGCAAATTTTATATTAATTAAAGACTTCTGAGGAAACAAATATGAAAACTTTTTCTAAATCAGCCATTACCTTTTTTACCGCTTCTGTTATGGCAACGTCTGCGTTTGCTTCTGATTCAACCGATCGTTTGCAAAGTGCCAGAGGCAGCGTAGAAGCACTTGGTGTAACGCTTGAGAATATGGGCGCTAATGTGGACACCAGTGTTGATTTAAACGGTGCTTATACGGCAGATCAAAAAACAGCGGTTTATAAAGCGAAACATGCTGAACTGCAAAGCCAGTTTAATACGTTACGTGCTCAGTCCGCTGAATAATCTAAGCTGAAAAAATCTATTGTATTAATTAAATTAAAGAGGGTTACATTATGAAAACGTTAAATAAAGCAGCATTGGCTCTACTAGCAGCAACCGTTATGACAACTAGCGCATTTGCTGATACTGAAGGCGCAACGGACCGTATTCAAAGTGCGAAAGGCAGTGTAGAAGCCCTTTCTGTTACACTGAAAAACATGGGCGCTGATGTTGATGCCAATGTTGATTTGAATGGTGCTTACACAGCAGATCAGAAAGTATCAATTTACAATGATAAACACGCTGAACTACAAGCTCAGTTTGATGCATTGCGTGCTCAATCAGCAGAATAATTCTGTGTGGTTCATACAAAAAAAGCCAAACATTTGTTTGGCTTTTTTTTGCTATTTTTCGTCATCTAAATCTTCTTGTTTTTCCGCTTCATTTATTATCTTAAAGGTTTCAATGGTGTTTTGTATGGTGCTCTTTTCATTTTCTGCGGAATCTTTCTCAGCTCGGTTTATTAAATATTGAGCTGTTTTGTCTTTTCCTTGGCTAAAATCTAGCAAAGCTCGATAATTTAATGCCATAGGGATGTTGTTTCTAGATTGATAGTACTGGATATTCGCGCGCCAGATTAAGCGCTTTTCATAGATATAGTCTGATGAAACATTAATGGGTTTGGTTCGAGTGGATTGCGCGTATAACATTGAGAAAAGAATATTATTTGGTGATAGTTCTAATTGTCGGTTAATAATAACCAACCCTTTTTCTGCGTCATTTGCCGCGATATAGCTTAGAGCTTGCAGGTAGTCTGTAAACTTATTGTGTTTTTCGAGTTTGCTCAAAAAACTAAGGGCACGTTCCGGTGATTGAACAATGTAAGAAAAGAGTGCTTTGGCAAAGTTTCTGACATCATTGTCTTGAATTTTTTGGTCCAAATACGTTAAGGGTCTGTCTTCTAAGCCCGCTCTGTAAGCGAGCAGGCTAGCCCGGAAATATTCAAAGTCGCTTTGCGGTCGAGTGGTTAATATCGTTCCCTGAGTGTCTGTGCTGAATGAGTCAGAGAGGCGCGAGTTTGGTGATGGGTGGGTGGACAAGAATTCTAAAGTTGGTCTTCCAAGCGCTTGTTTAAAAAAAGCTTGAAAGAGTTTTGTCATACCTTCTGGTGGTAACCCTGCGTTAATAAGGTATTCCCGTCCGCGTCTGTCAGCTTCTTGTTCTTGATTGCGACTGTAAGTGAGCGTGTTTTCGGCTTGGTTTGCGATACCTCCCAACCACAGTGCCGTTGTCGCATCGCCACCGGCTCCCGCGAGAGCCGCTGCAATCCCAGCGCCTAACATGACTAACGTTTTGCTAAGCTCTTCACTAGAATGTTTTGTTTGGCGTTCATAATGTCGAAGATCTAAATGCGCTACTTCGTGCGCTAATAAGCCATACAGCATGTCTTCACTGGTGATCATCTCCATGATATCGGAATAGATAAAAAGATGGTTGCCGGGAATAACAAAGGCATTGCTTTGTGAGCTGTTTAACAAGGTCATTTCAACCGTGGTATTGTAAAGATTTGTCTGTGGCAGAATATGAGAAAGTGTATCTTTTAAATAGTCGTAGGCAGGCGGGAAATCGATTAAGGCACGACTGCCATTGAGTTTTCTGAACCAGTGCTGTCCCAATATGTAAGAGGGGTTAGACAGCGCTCTCTCGTCCTTGTTGGCTTCAAGGTCTGGCAGGTTTGCATTCGACATATTTGAGAAAGTGCTTGTAAAAACAATGGCTAAGATGGTTAAGCTTGTTGTAACGTTTGAAAATAGTCTCATAATATGGCTAATGTATTTTTGAGTAAGTTGTAAAATGAACGATCTATACGAAGAGTATGACGTAATCTTGGATGCAAGAGAAGATCGTTGTCCTATGCCTTTGCTAAAGACTAAGATGGCGTTAAGCAAAATGGCCGTCGGGGAGCGGTTGTTTGTCATGGCGAGTGACTCTGGTTCGTTAAAAGATATTCCTCAATATGTGACCTTGGTTGGATTGTCTTTATTGTCAATGCAGGAAGATAATGCGGTCTATACCTTTGTCATTCAGAAAAGCTGAAACGGATTCGATATGTTTAAAATTGTTGATACGCTGATTAAACGATATTTTTCAAATGAAGAAGTGGTTGTTTTCTTGCTTCTGATGATAGCGACCTTGTGTGTTTTTGCTTTTTGGGGTGGCATTTTAGCGCCGATACTGATTGCTATCGTGCTCGCCTTTCTATTGCAGGGCCTAGTGGATCGATTGCAAAGTGTGGGTCTTGGGCATGTCACTTCTGTACTCATTGTGTTTTCTACTTTTATAACCGCATGTGGTGTTTTCATTGGTGTTATGGTGCCGATTATTTGGCGTCAGGCTGTTCGCCTTGTGCAAGATGCGCCTCGCATGTTTACGGATATACGTCATGAAATACAGCTGTTTGCGGAAGGTCATCGGGATTTTGTCAGTGAAGCCGCTATTGATGAGGTGATTAACTCGCTAGCGAATGAATCAACGAATCTAGGCCAGTGGCTGGTGTCTTTTTCGATTGCCAGTATTCCGTCTTTGTTCTCGTTAATTATTTATTTGGTACTGGTGCCTCTTGTTATGTTTTTTTTGCTCAAAGACCAGCAAAAAATTCTCGCATATATGACGTCGTGGTTACCAAAAGAAAGAAAAATGATGCGCAATATCGCCCATGAAATGAATGAGCAAATTGCCAATTACATTCGTGGTAAGTTCATCGAGATGCTGGTCGTGGGGGTCGTAACTTATGTGGTGTTTTTGGTGTTTGGTTTGAAATACGCTGAGTTGCTTGCTCTACTAGTTGGATTGTCGGTGCTGATTCCGTATATAGGCGCGGCGGCGGTAACTGTGCCTGTCGTATTGGTGGCGTTTTATCAGTATGGCACTCAGAGTGAATTTGTGTATGTTGTGATTGCTTACTTAGTGGTACAGGCTCTAGATGGCAATGTGCTCGTGCCTTTGTTGTTTTCTGAGGCGGTTAATTTGCATCCATTGGCCATTATTGTTGCTGTGTTGTTTTTCGGCGGTATATGGGGGTTCTGGGGCATCTTTTTTGCGATCCCTTTAGCGACCTTGGTGAAGGCCATCATTAATGCTTGGCCAGATCAGCAACAGCTGATCTAACCTTTATCATAATATGACACCAATCAGCCCTTTCTTGTTGCTAAGAAAGGGCTTTTTTTTAGGGCGTCACTTTCGCCAGCAGAATGCTGTATGGAGGAAGGACAACAGTATTACCGTCGATGTATCCGCTGTGTATTGCTTCCGGCAAGGTTAAGGCAGACAGGGTGAATTCGACCGGTAAAATGATGTCTTGGTTAGTGGTATTAATGCCCACGTAAAGACACTTATCTTGATCACGGCGAAGAAATGTCAATGTGGTTTCATCGTTGTAAAGAAATTCAATGTCACCGTGGCGTAACTCTGGATGGCTGCGTCTCACATGAAGAAAGTCGCGATAGGCATGCAGAACGGAGTGACGATTATCTTCTTGCTCCTGAACGGCAAGCGGGCGCTGACTGTCGGCAATGGGCAACCAAGCTTCCGTAGACTGCGTAAAACCTCCCATTATGTCGTTTTTCCATGGAATAGGGGTTCGACAGCCATCGCGGCCTTTAAATTCGGGCCAGAAAGCAATGCCAAAAGGGTCAACCAATTGATCAAATGTCAGTTCCGCTTCCGGTAGACCCAGTTCCTCTCCCTGATACAAGCAAACACTGCCTCTTAATGTGAGTAGCATGGCCATGTAGATTTTGCTTTTGGCAATGGCATCATGATTGTTTCCCCAGCGAGTGACGACTCGTTCTACATCATGATTGCCGATAGACCAGCAAGGCCATCCATCGCCTAAGCCTGCTTCTATGGTTTCCATGGTATTACGAATATGAGTCATTGAGGCGTCATGAGTAAGTAAGTCGAACGAGTAACACATGTGCAGCTTGTCTTTGCCTTGGGTGTAAGCAGCCATGGTTTCTAAGGCAAAATCGCACCCGACTTCGCCAACGGTTGTGGTATTGGGGTATTTATCTAACAGGCTGCGTAAACGTTGCAAAAAACCAATGTTCTCCGGTCTAGATTTATCATAAATATGCAGTTGATAGGCGTAAGGGTTGTCTAGCCTGACCCCAATACTGCCTTCGACGACTTCTTTTTTGGGGGGGTTATTTCTCAGCTCTATATCGTGGTAGTAGTAGTTGGCTGTATCAAGACGGAACCCATCGACACCGCGTTTTAGCCAGAACTCGACGGTATCAAGTAAGGCATCGACCACATCTGGGTTGTGGAAGTTTAAGTCAGGTTGGCTGTCCAGAAAGTTATGAAGGTAATATTGGCGACGACGGCTGTCCCAATGCCAAGCTGGGCCGCCAAAAACAGACAGCCAATTATTCGGTACAGTACCATCTGGGTTGGCATCTGCCCAAATGTACCAATCGGCTTTCCCATTGTCGTGACTGCTGCGAGACTCGACGAACCATGGGTGTTGATCAGAGCTGTGGTTAAGCACTTGGTCTATCATGACTTTCAGTCCATGATGATGAGCAGACTCAATCAGCTCGTCAAAGTCTTCAAGAGTGCCAAAGATAGGGTCAACGTCACAATAATCACTGACGTCGTAGCCAAAGTCTTTCATCGGAGAAGTGAAGAAGGGCGATAGCCAAATGGCGTCAACACCCAGTGAGGCAATGTAACTCATTTTTTGGGTGACGCCTGGAAGATCACCAATGCCGTCATTATTTGAATCGAAAAAGCTTCTAGGGTAAACCTGATAAATTACCGCGCCGCGCCACCATTCTTGATTCATCATCATGATTCCTTCTTTCTGTAATAGGGATGTTTTGGTGTCAGTGCTAACAGAATTTCTTAGATTTATAGCGGATGGGTTCCATTCTCTGTCGTGCTTTTTTGACATAATTCCAGCATACTCAATGATTATAATTAATGCATGATTTTTGTTGCTTTATTTAGCAGCAATTTTGTTATTTTTTGGAGCTGTGATGTTCTCTGATAATGCTCGCCCTGTGGCTTGGCCTTTATTCTTTTTTTATTTTTTCTTTTGTGCATTAGTGGGCGTAATGATGCCCTATATCTCTTTGTACTATAAATCGATCGGTTTAACCGCTTCCGAAATTGGTCGCTTAATGTCCACGTTTACCTTGTCTGGCATCTTGATACCGCATTTTTGGGGGTGGTTAACGGCAAAAGTGGGGCTTCCTAAGCGCATATTACAAATCGGTATTTTGGGTTGTTTTATTGCCGTTATCCCATTTAACTGGAATGATCAATTTGAAACGCTTTGGTTGCTGACTTGCACAATGGCGTTGTTTTATTCCGCCTTGATTCCAATGACAGATTCTTTAGCGGTGAGAAGCATTCGCCATTTAGACGTGCCCTATACTCGTTTAAGAGTGGGTGGGTCTATGGGGTATGTTTTTGCGGTAACGGGCGCCGGTTTCCTGATCGGTCAGTTTGGTGTTGTGATTGTGATTCCGACCATGTGTGTGTTCTTAGCGCTGGCGGTGGTAACCTCTTTTTTTATTAAAGAGCAGGCCTATGAGGTTCATACTCAGAAAGCCACTACGTCTTTTTTGGCTTTGGTGAGAACACCAGAATCCATGTTGTTTTTTGGGTTGGCGTTTTTGGCTTTTATGTCCCATGCGCCTTTTAATGTTTTTTTCGCTGTGCATTTGTCGAACTTGGGTTACAGCGGCCAATACATTGGTTTGTTGATGGCGTTAGGGGTGGTGATTGAGATCGTTTTGTTTTTATTCTTTGGCAATACGATCAAACGTTTTGATGTGGTCCATATTATTGTTCTGTGTTTTGTTTGTGGCATGGTACGTTGGTTTTTAGTGGGATGGTTTGCTTCGGTTGTTTGGGTGCTGATTTTTACTCAGTTGCTGCACAGCATTACCTTTGCTCTCTTTCATATGGTGTCTATCGAACAGATTCGACGTCTGTTTCCAGAGCGTTTTGCTGGGCAAGGGCAAGCCATGTACAGCGCTTTTGCCATCGGGCTTGGTGGTGGGCTCGGTATGGTGATTGCGGGTTATCTATGGGAATGGATTGGTGGGGCTTGGGTGTTTACATTGGCTTCTTGTGTGAGCGCACTGGCGCTGAGCATCTTATTGATTAGTCAGCGCCGTTAACGTGTCTATAAGGTGGTTCCATCGCTTTTTAATAGCTCAATAAAGGCGATGGCGGCACGACTCAATGTTCTTTGTTTGTGGTGTATGACACCGAGTTTTCTTTCTACGTTTAAATCTGGCAAATTCAACACTACTAGCTTTTCATCGACCAGTGTGGAAGGCAAGAGCGACCAACCCCAGCCGATGTTCACTAGCATGGCCAATGTTTCTAAGTTGTTGGTATTCATTCTGACTTTAGGTTTTAGGCCTTGTTTGCCGAAGGCTTGTTCCGCAATTTGCCTAGTAAAGGTGTTTTTATTCGGCAAAACGCAAGCATGTTGCGCCAGTTCTATTAGACTAACATGCTTGGAAAATGCGAGAGGGTGGTCTTTACTGACAACACATGCGAGAGGGTCCGACCAAATAGGCAAGGATTCGATGAGAGGATTTTCTTTATTGGACAGTGTAATAATCCCCAATTCAGCTCGCCCTTTTAATACATCTTGGTAAGCCTCTTCAGACTGAACAAATTCTATTTCCAATTGTGCACTAGGATAATCTTCCTGAAAGCGCTTTAGAGATTTGGGTAAGCGGTGTAAACCAATATGGTGGCCCGTTGATATGCGTAACTCTCCACTTACATCTTGCATTTGCAAGGTCATACTGCGTTTTATGTCTTGCAGGTCTTCGGCCATCTTGCGTGCTTTGGGTAACAAACGAATACCAGCTTCGGTTAATTGAACTTGTTTTCCTATGCGGTCAAACAGCTTTACACCTAGGCTGTTTTCAAGGGCGGCAACGCGTTTGCTGACCGCTGGTTGGGTGATAAAAAGCAGTGCTCCGGCTTCTGAGAAAGAGCCTGTTTCTGCGACTTTTATAAAGGTAATCAGTTCAGCAATGTCTACCATTCCAAAAAATTATCCAAAACATGAAAAATATGAATTTGAGTAATTTAAGCCAAAGTTTTAGGATAGCGCAATAGATTTCTGAGGAGAGAACTTATGTCAGGTAAAACCCTTTATGACAAGTTGTGGGATAGCCACCTTGTTCAGCAACGAGACGACGGCAGTGCATTGATTTACATCGATTTGCAGTTGCTTCATGAAGTGACATCACCGCAAGCCTTTGAAGGCCTTAGATTGGCTGGTCGTAAGCCTTGGCGTGTGTCGTCCAGTTTAGCGACACCAGACCATAACGTTCCAACGACCAAGAAAGAGCGTATTTCTGGTGTGGATGGGATTGAAGACCCAGTGTCCAAAATTCAAGTTATTACACTGGATGATAATTGCAATGAGTTCGGCATCACAGAATTCAATATGAAAGACATTCGCCAAGGAATCGTGCACGTTGTTGGGCCAGAGCAGGGTGCAACGCTTCCAGGTATGACGGTGGTGTGTGGAGATTCTCACACATCGACACATGGTGCCTTTGGTGCATTGGCACATGGTATCGGTACGTCAGAAGTGGAGCATGTATTAGCGACCCAGTGCTTAGTACAAAAGAAAAGCCGTAACATGTTGGTGCGTGTTGATGGTGAATTGTCACCATGGGTATCTGCCAAAGACGTTGTGTTAGCCATCATTGGTGCGATAGGGACCGCTGGTGGAACGGGATTTGCGATTGAATTTGGTGGTACAGGTATTCAATCTTTGTCTATGGAAGGCCGGATGACGGTCTGCAACATGGCGATTGAAGCGGGTGCTCGCGTTGGTTTGATTGCTGTTGATGATACGACGATTGAATATGTAAAAGGTCGTCCTTATGCGCCAAAAGGCGAGCATTGGGATATGGCGGTAGAAGCTTGGAAAGACCTTGTTTCTGATAAAGACGCACAATTTGACGAAGTGGTTGTGTTAAAAGCGGAAGACATTAAGCCACAAGTCACTTGGGGAACGTCGCCAGAAATGGTGATTGCGATTGATGAGCCTATTCCTCGTCCTGAAGATCAAAAAGATCCGGTGAAAAAAGAAGGTTACGCACGTGCGTGGAAATACATGGGCCTTGAAGGTAAAACCATGTTGTCCGATGTGACGCTAGACCGTGTTTTTATTGGCTCTTGTACGAATTCACGTATTGAAGATTTGCGCATTGCTGCGCAAGTGGTGAAAGGTCGTAAAGTGGCGTCGACGCTTAAGCAAGCGATTGTGGTTCCTGGTTCTGGTTTGGTAAAAGCCCAAGCGGAAAAAGAAGGCTTACACGAAATTTTTGAGGCGGCTGGGTTAGAATGGCGTGAGCCAGGTTGCTCTATGTGTTTGGCGATGAACGCTGACAAATTAGGGGCAGGTGAACATTGTGCGTCTACCTCAAACCGTAATTTTGAAGGTCGTCAAGGCTTTGGCGGTCGCACGCATTTAGTTAGCCCTGCGATGGCGGCGGCGGCGGCGATTGCGGGTCACTTTGTTGATGTTAATGAGTTTGTTAAACACTAGGAGAAAGAGCATGCGTCCTTTTACTAAACACACAGGTTTAGCCGCTCCTTTGGACTTGGCAAACGTTGATACAGACATGATTATTCCAAAACAGTTCTTGAAATCCATCAAGCGTACTGGCTTTGGTAAGAATTTATTTGATGAACTTCGTTACGAAGACGAAGGTCAGCCAGATCAAGAATGTGATGGCCGTCCGTTGCGCAATGATTTTGTACTCAACCAAGATCGTTATAAAGGCGCGAGTGTGTTGCTGGCGCGTCAAAATTTTGGTTGTGGATCCAGTCGTGAGCACGCACCTTGGGCCCTAGATGATTACGGTTTCCGTTCTATTATTGCGCCAAGTTTTGCCGATATTTTCTACAACAACTGTTTTAAAAATGGCTTGTTGCCTATCGTTCTACAAGCAGACGAAGTGGATCAATTATTCGCTGAAGTGGCGTTGCGTCAAGGTGCGCAAATTACGATAGATCTTGAAAATCAAACGGTTACTTCACCTTCGGGCGCGACGTTTGAATTTAATGTTGATCATTTCCGCAAGCATTGTCTATTAAATGGTTTAGACGATATTGGTTTGACGCTGCAGCAAGATGCCGCTATCCAGCGTTATGAAGAAAAACGAATGAAAGATGCGCCTTGGCTTTTCTTGCCACGCGGTCAATAAATAAAAGACTGAGCTTTTAAGGGTTTAAAATGACTAAAAATGTATTGGTATTGCCGGGTGACGGTATTGGTCCTGAAATCGTAGCGCAAGCAGTACGAGTGTTGGATGCGGTTAACGAGCGGTTTTCCCTGAACATTCAACATGAAAGTGCCTTGGTTGGTGGTGCTGCTTATGATGAGACTGGGTCTCCTTTACCCGAAACCACGTTAGCAAAAGCGAAAGCGGCCGATGCCATTTTGCTTGGCGCAGTGGGTGGTCCTAAGTGGGATAAATTGGATATGTCGGTTCGCCCTGAAAAAGGCTTGCTTGGACTGCGTTCCAATCTTGACCTGTTTTCGAATCTTCGTCCTGCTATTTTGTACCCACAGTTGGCGGATGCCTCTAGCTTGAAACCAGAAATCGTTGCTGGCTTGGATATTCTGATTGTTCGTGAATTAACAGGCGGTATCTACTTTGGTCAGCCACGTGGTATTCGTACATTAGAAAATGGCGAACGCGAAGGCTTCAATACCTACGTTTATAACGAGTCAGAAATTCGCCGCATTGGCCGATCTGCTTTTGAAGCCGCTCGTCAACGAGGCAAACGTGTGTGCTCTATTGATAAATCCAACGTGCTAGAAGTGACCGTGCTCTGGAAAGAAGTCATGGAAGAAGTGGCGAAAGAGTATCCTGATGTCCAATTGAGCCATATGCTAGTTGATAATGCTGCGATGCAGCTTGTTCGTGCCCCAAAACAGTTTGATGTAATGGTTACTGGCAATATGTTTGGTGATATCCTTTCTGATGCTGCTGCTATGTTGACAGGTTCTATTGGTATGTTACCTTCTGCATCACTCAATGCGGAAGGTCGTGGTATGTATGAGCCATGTCACGGCTCTGCGCCTGATATTGCCGGTAAAGGAATTGCGAACCCATTGGCGACGATTTTGTCTGTTGCTATGATGTTGCGTTATTCTTTAGACGCAAAAGACGCGGCGGATGCCATTGAAGCGGCGGTGAGTAACGTTCTAGACTTGGGTCTAAGAACGGCAGATATAGCATCAAAAGGATGCGAAACAGTTAGTACGCAAGCCATGGGCGATGCGGTTCTAGCTGCATTAAAAGCTTAATATCACAGTGATATTGGGCATTCATTAGGGATACTGCTCTTGGTATGAGCGGCCCCACAAAAAAAGGTAACGTTAACCATGTCAAAACACACTGTAGGTTTAGTCGGATGGCGCGGAATGGTCGGTTCCGTGTTGATGCAACGTATGATGGAAGAAAAAGACTTTGATCATATTGATCCGGTTTTTTTCACCACGTCACAAACGGGGCAAAAAGGTCCAGAAATTGGTAAAGATATTCCATTGCTTCAAGATGCGAATGATATTGAATCGTTGAAAAAAATGGACATTATTATTACCTGTCAAGGCGGGGATTATACCAAGGCTATTTACCCTCAGTTGCGTAATGCGGGTTGGAAGGGGTACTGGATTGACGCCGCGTCTTCTTTGCGTATGGAAAAAGACGCTATTATCGTGCTTGATCCTGTTAACTTAAATGTTATCAAGCAAGGTTTGTCTAACGGCGTAAAAACCTTTGTAGGTGGTAATTGCACCGTGAGTTTGATGTTGTTGGCACTGGGTGGTCTATTTGAAAAAGGCCATATCGAGTGGATGACGTCGATGACTTATCAGGCCGCCTCTGGTGGTGGTGCACGCCACATGCGTGAGCTGATCAATCAAATGGGCATGCTGCAGAATTCTGTTGCCGCTGAGCTTGCTGATCCTGCCAGTGCTATTTTAGAGATCGACCGCAAAGTTGCTGAGCAAATGCGCTCGAATACGATGCCTGTTGATCAGTTTGGTGTGCCGCTAGCGGGTTCTTTGATTCCTTATATTGATTCACAACTGGATAATGGTCAAAGCCGTGAAGAATGGAAAGCGCAAGCCGAGGCCAATAAGATTTTGGGCAATACTGGTTCTATTATTCCAGTGGATGGTTTGTGTGTCCGTATTGGTGCGATGCGTTGTCATAGCCAAGCTTTCACCATCAAGTTGAACAAAGATATTCCAGTTGCGGATATCGAAGGCATACTTGCTCAGCATAACGATTGGGTGAGTGTCGTGCCTAACGATAAGCAAGCAACGATGGAACGTTTAACGCCAACAGCCGCCACGGGAACATTGAGTATTCCAGTTGGCCGTATTCGTAAATTGAATATGGGGCCTGAGTATATCAGCGCTTTCTCTGTTGGTGACCAATTGCTATGGGGCGCTGCAGAGCCATTACGTCGTATGTTGCGAATTTTGTTAAACCACTAATCTAATTAGTGTTTGATAGTTGAAAAAAGCGTCAGTCTATCGACTGGCGTTTTTTTTTGCTTGCTAGGTGAGGCGTGGCGTGTTGATATGGGGAATAGATTGTATTGCTTTGTGGCAGTAGTTGGCGGCATTGATGTAAAGCAGAATGGGAGGTGGAGTGTTGTCTCGATTGCCTAAATGGGTTGAGTATGGCGCGTTTTTACTTGCTTTTGTTGCTGGTAGCGTCAATGCTGTTGCTTTATTAGGGTTCCATCATCAGGCCGTGTCTCACTTGTCAGGAACGGCAACACTGATCGGCAGTGTGCTGTTTACCCAATCGTCAGGTACCTTGTTGCATTTGACCGGAATTCTACTAAGTTTTGTTATGGGGTCGGCGATTTCTGGCTATATGCTGACGGGTCGGTCATTAAAGCTTGGTCGTTTTTATGATGTTTTACTGGTCTTGGAGGCTTTGTTTTTATTGGTCGCGATGTGTTTATTGCTGAATGGTCACACATCGGGCCACTATCTTGCTTCAGCGGCTTGTGGCTTACAGAATGCCTTGGCGACCACTTACAGTGGCGCGGTTGTGCGCACGACGCACCTTACCGGTATATTTACTGATTTGGGGATTATGCTAGGAGAGCGTCTTCAAGGCAAAGCACTGGATCGACGCAAAGCATGTTTGTTTGTCATTATCGTATTGGGTTTTATCTGTGGCGGTGCCATAGGATCATGGTTGTTTTTGCAGCTTGGATTCTGGGCTTTATCCATACCGGCGGTTGTCTGTTTGCTACTGGCGGCTCTCTATCGTTTTGTGGCAGCGGCATCCTAAGATAAGGCTATGGAGCTTTTTTTGTGTTTTGAGATGTCACTATTGTGATTCATCAGCTATGGTTAATTGAGTAGACCTGTAAGAGTGTCAAAGCGAAATATTTGCAGTAAAGTGTGTTGAAAGGTTTGCTAGATTTTTTGAGTTATGATATTGATATATAAAGTTTTTTGAATAAGGGGAGGGTATTTTTTGTAAATATTTTGCTTTATTCATGATCTTGAGCAAGTATTTACATTCTCGGCATTGAAATTAAACGAATTCATCCATAGATTATAGAAAGGGCACAGAGGAGAGCAGAAAGTAAGTTAATAAAAACCTGATTACAACAGAAGGAAATTCTCTATGTATACATTGAATATCAGCGGTCACCACGTCCAATCTGGTGAAGAAGTTCAAGAAGTAGTAAAAGAAAAAATGGATCACTTGTCGCGTATCAATAATCAGATTACCACGATTAATGTGACCTTAAATACAGAGAAGCATGGGACTCATGAATTAATAGTAGAAGCCAGTGTGCATATTCCTGGTCATGATCTCTTTGCCATGGTTCAAACGGAAAAACAACTTAAACCTGCCCTTGATATGTTAGTCAGTAAGTTAGAAAAACAGCTGATTAAACACAAAGCTAAGCCTAAAAATGCTGGTCGACAGCACCATATTAATGCCAAAGACGTAGAGAGCCCTATTGAGCGCCAGTTGCAAGCCGAATTTGATGAGCTTGTAGAGCGAGAAGTCATTTAGAGAGTCTAACTTTTAGGATAAAGCCTCGCTTGTAGCGGGGCTTTTTTATGCCTGTTAAAAAATAGCATCATTCCATTGTTCTTTTTGACATTGTATTTTCCTACATGAGCTGGTTAATAAGACAAGAGAGACTCAATAAAATGCAGTGCAAAAAAAAGCGACACCTGACGGGGTGTCGCTTTTTTATGTTACACGTTACTTAATCTGTGATGATTAAATATTAGTAGCAGGAATAAACTCTACTGGTGCCATTGTCATGGCATCTAGTGGTGGCGCGAAGTCTGTTAGGTGAATTCCATCAACGGCTGCTTTGTATTCCTCTAGCGTTGGGAAGCGTCCCAATATTGTAGAAAGTACAACAACAGGGGTAGAGCCTAGTAAAGACTCACCTTTCTTCTCGTTCGAGTCTGCTACAACACGACCTTGGAACAATCGAGTCGAAGTTGCAATAACCGTATCACCAGGCTCAGCTTTCTCTTGGTTGCCCATGCATAAGTTACAACCAGGGCGCTCCAAGTAAAGGATGTTTTCGTACTTAGTACGTGCTTGACCTTTAGGATTGCTGTCGTCAAATTCGAAACCAGCGTATTTCTTAAGGATTTCCCAGTCGCCTTCCGCTTTTAACTCATCAACGATGTTATACGTTGGTGGTGCAACAACAAGTGGCGCTTTGAATGTTACGCTGCCATTTTGTTTTTCGATGTTGCGTAACATCTGAGCGATGATTTGCATGTCACCTTTGTGAACCATGCAAGAGCCAACGAAGCCTAAATCAACCGGTTTATCTTTGTAGAAAGAAACTTGGCGAATGACGTCATGTGTATAGCGCTTAGAAACATCATCGTTATTGACATCTGGATCGGCAATCATCGGTTCGATGATTTCGTCAAGATCAACAATAACTTCAGCATAATATTTAGCGTTATTGTCTGGTACAAGAGCAGGTTGTTCGCCTGACTTGATGCCTGCAATGCGCTTATTAGCAAGATCGATTAGATGATGAAGCGTTTTGGCTTCATTTTCCATGCCTTTGTCTATCATGATCTGGATGCGTTTTTTAGCCAGTTCTAAAGATTGGATTAGTGTGTCGTCTTTAGAAATACAGATAGAAGCTTTCGCTTTCATCTCGGCAGTCCAGTCAGTAAAGGTGAAGGCTTGGTCAGCCATCAATGTACCAATGTGTACTTCAATGACGCGGCCTTGGAAAACGTTTTCACCGCCAAACTGTTTAAGCATTTGAGCTTGTGTAGCGTGTACGATGTCACGGAAATCCATGTAGCTCTTCATTGTGCCTTTAAAGGTCACTTTGACAGATTCAGGGATTGGCATAGTTGCCTCGCCTGTTGCTAGAGCCAATGCAACGGTTCCAGAGTCTGCGCCAAACGCAACGCCTTTAGACATACGAGTATGAGAGTCACCACCAATGATGATGGCTGTATCATCAACAGTAATGTCGTTCAATACTTTATGGATTACGTCTGTCATTGGAGGGTAGACGCCTTTTGGGTCACGACCAGTGATTAATCCAAATTTATGCATGAAAGACATAAGTTTAGGGATGTTTGCTTGCGCTTTTGAATCCCAAACAGATGCTGTGTGACAGCCTGATTGGTAGGCCCCATCAACACTTGGAGAGATAACGGTTGCCGCCATAGACTCCAGTTCTTGAGCTGTCATTAGGCCAGTTGTATCCTGAGAGCCTACGATGTTTACTTTGACGCGAACATCTGAGCCAGCATGAAGGGCTTTCTTCGATTTTACGCCTACTGCGTTTTTATTGAAGATTTTCTCAACGGCTGTCATGCCTTGATTGTCTTTCGATATTTCTTTTGCTGGAGCGTAAACGGTGGGTGCTGTGATGCCCAACGTTTCTGCTGCAAATGTTTGCAGTTTCTTGCCGAATACAACCGCGTAAGAGCTGCCTGCTTTCATGAACTCAACTTGTTGAGGCGTAAAAGCGGAAGAGACATCGACTAATACTTTATCGCCGTTGTAGAGTTTCTTTTCTTTGGTGTTGATGGTTAATACTGTGCCTGTCTCAACGGAATAAGCTTGCTCGAGAATGGCATCGCCATTTGCATCAAGTACAGGTTTGCCATTGGCATCCAGTTTTTTCACCCAGTTTTTAAGATCTAAACCAATACCGCCTGTTACGCCTACTGTTGTCATGAAAATAGGAGAGATACCGTTTGTGCCGGCAACGATAGGGGCAAAGTTAACAAATGGAATGTATGGGCTTGCTTGTTGACCTGCCCATAGTGCAACGTTGTTCACACCAGACATACGTGATGAACCAACACCCATTGTGCCTTTTTCAGCAATAAGCATTACTTTAGCATTTGGATGCTTAACTTGTAGGGCTTTGATTTCTTGCTGTGCTTGAGGTGTGATCATGCACTTGCCGTGAAGTTCACGGTCAGAGCGAGAGTGAGCTTGGTTGCCTGGGGATAGTAAATCTGTCGAAATGTCCCCTTCAGCGGCAATGTAAGTCACTACTTCAATTTTTTCACTGATGTCGGGCAGCTTAGTGAAAAATTCTGCTTGCGCGTAGCTTTCTAGAATGTCTTTAGCAATTGTGTTGCCTGCTTTGTAAGCAGAAGCAATACGTTCCATGTCGGCTTCGTACAGGAATACTTGTGTTTTCAATACGTCTGCAGCAGGTGCTGCGACAGTCACGTCAGCTGACAAGGCAAGATCGATCAATACTTTAACAGAAGGGCCGCCTTTCATGTGAGAAAGTAGCTCTAGAGCAAATTCAGGTGTGATTTCTTTTACGCTGCATTCGCCTAAAATAATCTCTTTTAGGAATTGTGCTTTAACAACCGCTGCGCTTGTGGTGCCAGGCAGGGTGTTGTAAATAAAGAAGGAGAGTGATTCTTTGCGGTGCTCATGTTTTTCATCTTTGATTTGAGCAATGATTTCAGCCAGTAAATCGCCGCCATCAATCGGTTTAGGATGCAATCCTTGGCCTTTGCGATTCTCTATTTCTTGTAAGTACTCTAAATATAAGCTCATTTGCACCTCTGAATAATAATTGACGATAATGTTATGTGCTAATAATGGAATTTAGGCTAACTGTATTCGCTCTAAAGAAAATAGTCCGTCCAACCTTATTATGTCATTCCCTTGTTTAGCTTTTTTTACACAGATCGTTTTGGCATTAAGGGGACAGATACAAAATTGTATCTCAAACACGTTTTTTGACATGTCCACAATATGTTTTTGGCATATTGATTCCCTTGGGTTTTCATCTTCGACTTTATTCGTCGCACATTAGAAAACGTTGATTTGCTTTGAGATATCAAGCAAACCCCGTTTTCTAGCATTTTTTGATGTACTTATTTTATAGAAAAAAAGACCTAAAGACTTACTCTGCGCCATAACAATTTCGAATAGGTGACATTTAGCGGAATTATTCTGATTTAGCCAAACCATTCGATTGCTGAATAATCCGTACGACCCTAAATCCCCAGTTGCTGGCTTTGAGTGTTGGCTCAGCTCGATAGCGAGTGGCGCTTCTGCCGACTCTTGGGATGTCAAACCAAGATCCACCACGCAAAACTCTGCTGTCACACTGGTCTGATAACCACACTTGGTTTTTGCTCGGTGCGCCTTCATAAGAGTCGTGATAGCAATCTTCTACCCACTCCGCTACGTTACCATGCATATCAAACAAGCCTAGTGGATTACTCGCCTGACTGCCAACAGGGGCAGTGGAAACGCCATCCCATTGACTCCCACAACTATCACATACACTGTAGCCTGGTTTGACGTTATTGCCATACCAGAAAGCGGTGCTGGAATCGGCTCTGGCAGAATACTCCCACTCTATTTCCGTGGGCAGACGATATTCTTCATTTGTTTGCTCAGATAACCAGGCTGTGTAGGCTTTTGCGTCGTACCAGCTAACATTGATGACAGGGCGTTGACCACGGCCCCATCCATTATCTGGAGGTAACTCACGCCCTGTTGCTTTTGCGAATCGATCATATTGCTCAAAGGTGACTTCGTATTTACTGATGAAGAAACCATTGGGAATGTCGACTTCATGAACGGGCTTTTCGTTGTCGTCACCTATCTTATTTTGGTCCCCCATCATAAACGTAGCGGGCGGGATTTTTTCTATTTTAGGCGCTGTGCCTCCAGAGATCAGAGGTTCCTCTAGTGTTTGGGGCAATGCCTCAAATGGTGTTTGTATTTCTATTTTTTGTTCGGGTACGGGGATATTAACGATTTCTTCTTGGCGTGGTTCTGGCCACAAAATGACGGCGGCAATCAAACCTGAAGCCAAGGAGCCTCCGGCGATGATCATTGTTTTAGAAGACGTATTACGAATGTAGCGTTTAATAGCGCGTTTTGTGTTTGAGCTGGGACCCGCTTCGGGTTTGTAAAGGTTTGCCCGAAGCATCTGAATGACTTCAGTCAGTGACTTTGGTCTGTGGCGCTCGCTTTCACGGCTCCATTTGAGGAGGCGGCTCCAGGTCGCATCACTGAGATTTGGATGTGTGTCAGGCAGACTCGTTGCAAAATCTTTATCAAGAATAGATTCCCCTAATAAGGCCGCCATCAGCAGTTTCATAAAAGCAAAGCTATCCGAATTGGGGGCGCGCTTTTGTTCTTTCTTTGAGTATTCGGGAGGAAAAAGGCGCTTATCCATCTCGCTTTCTTCAATGCGCTTCATCCAATTGTGGCTACCAAACCCTGTCATTATGCCCAAACCGTTGACAACATGGATTGAGTTCAAATCTAGATGGCCGTGAAAAAGCCCATTTTTATGGACCTGGTCCAACGCTTTTGCCATATTGTCAAATAAACCAATGACAACATTAAGCGGGGCGCCATCGGGGTATTTGCCTAAAAAGCTGTACAGGTTTTCGCCACCGCAAACAGCAGAACAGGAAAATACCCACAAATTCGAATAGAAGGGCGGATAATTAGGGGTGATAGCAGGGTGTTTTACGCTGGCATACTTCCTCGCATTTTGTAAAAAATCCTCTATTTTGCCCTTTTTGGGCTGAAAAAAACGAAGCACAAACGGGCGTCCGCCCTGGTCGGCAACCCAAGTGGTTTTTGTACTATCGACTGGATAATTTAGAACGTACGGGTCGAGCTCGACGCCAACATGTTGTCCAATCTTTAGTTTTTGGGGGTCATAAAAATCATTCATTACGAATTTGATATCCAAATCAAGACGTTGCTGCCTAAGTGTTTAATACAGAGTATAATCACGTTTTTTAACACAAAAAGGTAGAGTAATGTTATCTGCATACCCAGAGCTTGTTGAATTTCTTCCATGCAAATCTCCTGAAGCATGGGTGAATTGGGCGATAGAGAATCAAACCTTATTATTAAATGATCATGCTCATTGTGAAAAAAAGGCCGCCTCAACAGCCATGAGCTTAATGTATCGTTATGTGGATCGCGATAATTTGCTGCATAAAATGTCTCGTTTGGCTCGGGAAGAGCTATTGCATTTCGAGCAGGTACACAAATTGATGCGTAAAAGAGGCATTGCTTATGAGCATTTAACCGCATCACGCTATGCCGACGGGATGCGAAAGCATATTCGAACTCACGAGCCTGCTCGTTTAGTGGATACTTTGATTATTGGGGCATTTGTTGAGGCGCGTTCTTGTGAGCGTTTTGCCATATTAGCACCGCATCTAGATGAAGAGTTGTCTAAGTTTTATATTTCATTGCTCAAATCGGAAGCGCGTCACTTCGAAGACTACCTTGAGCTGGCGCAAGAGTATGCGAATGAATCAATTGATGAGCGTGTGGCTTTTTTTCGTGAGTTGGAGCGACAGTTGATCAATGAACCTGATGTTGAATTTCGTGTTCACAGCGGGCCGCCAAGCATTAATTAAGTTACAAATTGCCACAATCTATTTCCCTTGCTTAATGGAGAGTTTCTAAGAGGCTGCTACACTGATATTTGAGGTCTTTCTATTGTTGTTCTAAAAAGACCTCATCGTATGACTTGATACGCTGGAGAAAGATGATGGGCATACATAAGAGCGAAACCCTCCCAGATGTGACGTACTGGCTTGCCTTAGAAATTGCAAAAGTAGATCCTGTTGTTGATTTGGATGTTATGTATAAAGGGTCTTTAGAGTTGGATTTTTTATATCAGCTGCTAACCTGCAAGGTGCAACAGCATTGGTGGCAAGCTTACGGCATTCAATTAAGTCCGGTTATCGTCAATAATGCCTTTTTTCGGGCAGTAGCCATGTTGCATAACCGGAATGTTGAGTTTAGTCGGTCTCGTAATGCGGAGGAAACTGTTTGGGTTAGGCAGTTGTTAAAACGCTGAGTAAGCGTTGATGTCACAGCTAAGTGTTGCCTTTGGCTATGATTTCTGAGAAAAACGCCCCAGCCAAGGTGAAGGCTAGGGCTGTCCTTGTTGCTGTTTTCTAATCACTCGTTAGAAGCAAAGGTTTGCTTGGTGTATTTCTTTTAATGAAGATAATCCATTTTGCAAAAAATCTTCTACTGACGCGTTATATTGACGGTAAACATCGTTTTGGATGCTTGCCAGCCAAATAGCTTTGTCCCAGTCTCCCAGTACACAACGTAAATAATCATCTGCTTTATGGATGTCTGGACGATGTGTGTGTCCATGAATAACCGTTTGGCATTGATGATGTGCCAAAGAAGACTTTACCGCATTGGCAGTAACGTCCATGATGTCCATGGATTTTTCTGTTGCCATGGATTTACTGTCATTACGCAGTTGGGCTGCGAGTGCAATACGCTGTTCTAATGGCATGGCTAAGATGTGTTCTTGCCAAGGTTTAGATCGTACTGTTTTTCTAAAGGCTTGGTATTCTGTATCGTCTAAGCAATATTCGTCACCATGGGTTAGGAGGATAGAACATTGGTCTAGAGAAAGTTGTGTTTGTTCTTGTAGAAAGGTCGCGTTGACACGAGTCAGCCAATCTTGCCCAATTAAGAAGTCTCTATTGCCATGTAAAAAATACAGTGTGATACCAGCTTGTGTGAGCTTTACCAGTGCATTTTCTATTTGATTGTTCCAATCGGACTGGAAGTCATCACCGATCCAAGCTTCATAGAAATCCCCTAAAATATAAAGTTCAGCGGTTTCTTGGCGAGCAATTAAGGAATTTGTCATTTGGACAAACGCCCGGATAAGATCCGGACGATTGTCGCTTAAATGCAGATCAGATATAAAATAACGAATCATTAGCCTTCGCTTTTTACCAGTTCTGCACTTTCGATGATAACGTCTTCAGCAGGAACGTCTTGGTGTCCTGATTTCATCGTCGTTTTCACTTCTTTGATCTTGTTTACGACATCCATTCCGGCCGTTACTTTACCGAATACTGCATAGCCCCAGCCGTCTGGCGTCTTGCTGCGGTGATTTAGGAAGCTGTTGTCTGCTACGTTGATGAAAAACTGTGCTGAAGCAGAGTGTGGATCCATTGTGCGAGCCATCGCCAATGTGCCGATTTCATTTTTGAGGCCGTTATCCGCTTCGTTTTCAATCGCGGTGCGAGATTGTTTTTGTGTCATGCCGGGTTCAAAGCCGCCACCTTGAACCATGAAGCCGTTGATCACACGGTGGAAAATAACGCCATTGTAAAAGCCTGATGTCACGTAGTCTTCGAAGTTTTTCGCAGATTTTGGCGCTTTTTCGTAATCCAGTTCAACGTGAATGTCACCGTGATTTGTGTGTAGAATGATCATTTAAGATTCCTTGTTTAATTAATAGTAAAGTGTCGTTTATCTAATCAATGTTGAGCATTTTATGTGTTTGTAAGCTCAGACGCCACCTTGGATGCGATAAACAATAGTGCAAAGTGGCTTGTTGGGTGTCTATAAGTGGAATTTGATCGGCTGTTAAGTGACTTTGATCCATTGGTTGTAAGTAAAAATGCGAAAAATCCAATGTTTCAAATAACTCTGGCGAGATATGTGACTGCGGATACACCAACTTGAGCTCATCTCCTTTGGTGACTATCAAAGGCTTGGCGGTTTTTGGGCTAACACATATCCAATCAATCCCTTGAGGTAATGCCATTGTGCCATTTGTTTCAATTGCGATGGTATAACCGTGTCGCTTCATCTCAGCAATCAGCTCGGTATCCAGTTGAAGCGCGGGTTCACCGCCCGTAAAAACAACGTATTTATGTCCTTGGTTTTCAGGCCAAAGAGCATCGATATGGGAGCGTAATTGTTCGGCGGTGTTAAATTTTCCGCCATGCTGCCCGTCTGTACCAATAAAATCGGTGTCACAGAATTGGCATTCGGATTTTGCGCGCGTTTTTTCAAGACCAGACCATAGATTGCAGCCGGTGAAACGACAAAATAGAGCAGGGCGTCCAGCATGCGCACCTTCGCCTTGTAACGAATAAAAGGCTTCTTTAATAGAATACATTTGGTTATACCTATTACATACTGACAAGCAGCATCTCGAAAAACAGTCGAGGTAAGGGTGATAACTTTAGTTGATAATTTAATCGCCAAACTGGGAATTTGTGGAACAAAAACCAATCGGCACTAAAACAAACACACTAAAATCAGGAATAATTCTTTGTCTAGCTTCTTGTTTAAGCTTCGTAGTCCAGAGGATCTGTTTGGCATTGTTCTGCAAACGCTTCTAAACGTTCGTAGCAAGCACCACATTTGCCACAAGATTTTTCCCGTCCATTATAACATGTCCATGTATTGGCATAGTTAAGATTCATAGCCAATCCGGCTTTTAAAATCTCGCCTTTCGATGAATGCAAAAACGGTGTGACGATTTCCACCGATTGATAGTTGGCTATTTTAGATACCGCGTTCATGGCTTCCACAAATTCTGGACGGCAATCAGGGTAGATATGATGATCGCCAGAGTGCGCACCGTAATAGACTTTGCTTGCTTCTAATGAAACGGCATAGGCAATTGCCATAGAGAGCAGAACCATATTGCGATTGGGTACGACAGTAGACTTCATGTTGTCGTCTTGATAATGGCCTTCTGGAATGTGTGCATCGCCAGTGAGCGATGAGTTGGCCATTAAGCTGTTAATGGCGGTGATGTCGACCACTTTATGAGAAACGCCCAGTTCCTTGCAGACACGTGCTGCCACTTCTAATTCTTTGCTGTGCTTTTGTCCGTAGTTAAAGGATAAAGCATAAACATCCAGTCCGTTATCAATGGCTGTGTTCAGAACGGTAAATGAATCCATTCCTCCTGAATACACAACGACGGCTTTTTCAGACATCTTTTGGTTCCTCGAAATAAGCCTTAATAACCGCGGTGATTAAGGTGAGAGTTGATAAAACGCGGAGTATAGCAGAGGCTTTGGGGGACAAACTAGAAATCTAAGAGGAAACAAGTCAGGTTAACCATGATAGATTTTGTGGCGTTGGCTGGTTTAATGGGGATGATTGCACTACTGATTTTTATGCAGGGTCAAGAATAAGCGGTTGTTTTTGTAAAGCTTGGCTTTTAGGTGTTTCTCTATGACATCAGCGGCATACTGTTTTGGTTGTGTTATGGTCTTTTGTGTCATGAAATGCGGATTTTCCTTATAAAAAAGAGAAAAAGGCCGAAAAGATTTTCCCCTCAATATCCCATGTAAACCTAAATGCTATATACTTGCCGATCAAAGTAACAATATTGTTAGAACAACACTTATCGGGACTTACATCAAACATGTCAGAAACGTCTAAACCAGGTAATTTCATTACCCAAATCATTGATAAAGATAACGAATCAGGCAAGCATGGCGGTAAGGTTCTTACGCGCTTTCCACCTGAGCCAAATGGCTACTTACACATTGGTCATGCGAAATCCATTTGTCTTAACTTTGGCTTAGCGCAGCGTTACAACGGTCAATGCAATCTACGTTTTGATGACACCAACCCTGAAAAGGAAAGTGTTGAATACATAGAATCTATTAAACGCGATGTGGAATGGCTTGGTTTCGAATGGAGTGGTGAGCCCAAGTTTGCCTCTGACTACTTCGACGAGTTATTCGATTTTGCGGTTCAGCTTATTCAGCTTGGTAAGGCTTATGCTTGCGAGCTCAATGCTGAGCAAATGCGCGAATACCGTGGCACGCTGAAAGAGCCAGGCAAGAACAGCCCATTCCGCGATCGTACCGTTGAAGAAAACATGGCTATTTTTATGGACATGAAGAACGGTAAATACAAAGATGGCGACGTGGTTTTACGTGCCAAAATTGATATGGCCAGTCCAAACATCAATATGCGCGATCCGATTATTTATCGTGTTCGTCATGTTCACCATCACCAAACCGGTGATAAATGGTGCGTTTACCCAATGTATGACTTTACACATTGCTTATCTGATGCATTGGAAAATATTACGCATTCTGTTTGTACGCTAGAGTTCCAAGATCATCGTCCATTGTATGATTGGGTGTTGGAAACCTTAAATACGGCTCATCCACAGCAGATTGAATTTGCGCGTCTGAACTTAAATTACACTGTGACGAGTAAGCGTAAACTTAAGCAGCTAGTGGATGAAAAGCACGTTCATGGTTGGGATGATCCTCGTATGCCAACTATCTCGGGCTTGCGCCGTCGTGGTTACACGGCGTTGTCGATCCGCAATTTTTGTGAGCGTATTGGTGTGACTAAGTCTGACGGTATTGTGGACGTTGGTATGCTAGAACACGCTATTCGTGAAGATTTGGATGCGAGTGCGAATCGTGTCATGGTTGTTCTTAATCCTATTAAGGTAACTTTGACTAACTACCCAGCTGACAAAGAAGAAATCTTCACAGTGAGTAATCATCCTAAAAACGAAGAAGCGGGCACGCGTGAAGTGCCGTTCAGCAAAGAGTTGTACATCGATGCAGCGGATTTTGCTGAAGTGCCGCCTCGTAAATGGAAACGTCTAACGCTGGATGGCGCGGTTCGTCTTCGTGGTGGTTACGTCATTACCTGTGATGAAGCAATTAAAAACGAAGCTGGCGACGTTGTTGAGCTGCTATGTCGCTACGATGAAAATACCCTTGGGGTGAATCCGCAAGATTATAAGCCAAATGGTGTGATTCATTGGGTAAGTGCGAAACATGCCGTTGATGCGACGGTGAATCTTTATGATCGTTTGTTCGTGAATGAAGCGCCAGATGCGAATTATGAAGATAAAAGCTTCCTAGACTTCATTAATCCAGATTCTTTGGCTGTGTTGACCAATGCCAAAGTCGAACCCTCTTTGTTGGCGTCTGACAAAGGTCAAGGTTTCCAGTTTGAACGCGAAGGTTACTTCTGTCGCGACTTAAAAGAAGAGGGCATGGTATTTAACCGCACGGTAACGTTACGTGATTCTTGGGCGAAAATTGAAGCAAAAGGAAATTAAGCGCATGTTGAAGATTTACAACACCCTGAGTGGGAAGAAAGAAATTTTCAAACCCATTGTGGAAGGCAAAGTGGGTATGTATGTCTGCGGTAACACTGTGTATGACTTCTGTCACATCGGTCACGCTCGTGCGATGATTTCGTTTGATGTTATTTCGCGTTTTATTCGACATCTTGGTTATGAACTGAATTATGTTCGTAACATTACCGATGTTGACGATAAGATCATCAAGCGCGCGGAAGAAAATAACGAGTCTACACAGTCTTTGACTGAGCGTATGATTGCGGCCCAGCGTGAAGACGAATTGCGTCTCGGTAATAAAATGCCGGATCGTGAGCCAAAAGCGACGGAGTTTATGCAGGAAATTATCGATATGGTGCAAATCCTTATCGATAAAGGGTTTGCTTATCAAGGCACTTCGGGTGACGTTTATTATCGCGCCACCAAATTCAAAGATTACGGTAAATTAAATAATCGTAAGTTAGAGGATATGTTGGCTGGTGCACGTATTGATGTTGAAGTAGCCAAAGAACATCCTGCAGACTTTGTGTTATGGAAGCAAGCAAAGCCCGGTGAGGTATCTTGGTCTTCTCCATGGGGGGAGGGGCGTCCTGGTTGGCATATTGAGTGTTCTGCCATGTCGACGAACTGCCTTGGTAGTCATTTCGATATTCATGGTGGCGGACCGGATCTGAAGTTTCCGCATCATGAAAATGAAATTGCTCAGTCAGAAGCGGCAACAGGTAAAGAGTATGTTAACTACTGGATGCACTGTGGTGCAGTTCGTGTTAACAACGAAAAAATGTCCAAATCTTTGGGTAACTTTTTCACGGTACGTGATGTGTTGGCGAAGTTTAACCCTGAAGTGGTTCGCTATTTGATGGTGTCTAGTCAATATCGCAGTGCCATTGATTATTCTGATCAAAGTTTGCAAGATGCGAAAGTAGCGCTGGAGCGTCTTTACACCGCATTACGTCAACAATCCATTGCCGAATCTTATGAGCCGACCGAGTTTACGGCGCGGTTTGAAGAGGCAATGAAAGACGATTTCAATACGGCCGTCGCGGTATCGGTTTTATTTGAATTGGTTCGAGAGTTGAATAAAGCGAAGGCTGAGGAAACTGGCCGAGCGCCATTGTTGGCGGCAGAGTTGCGTGCTTTGGCAGAACTTCTGGGGTTGTTATACCAAGACCCAGAGTATTTTTTGCAAAATAGTACGGTATCCGACGGCTTGGATGAAGCGAGAATACAGGCTTTGATCGACGAAAGAGCGCAAGCTCGCAAGGATAAAAACTTTGCGCGCAGCGATGAAATTCGTGACGAATTAGCCAGTCAGGGGATTGAGCTTTTAGACAGTCGTGAAGGAACTACGTGGACCAGAAGTTAAGTGAAATTTCGCCAAAGTAGATGAAAAAGAGTCAGCTAAAATAGATAAAAAGGCGATGATATCATCGCCTTTTTATTGCATTGTTGTGTTGAATTAATCTTTCACAACTTTGACGGCCAATACGTCACAGGGTGCGCCATGAAGGACACCGTTGGCGGTCGATCCCAATAAAAGTGCTAGACCATGGCGACCATGACTTCCTACCACGATAAGATCGACTCTTTTTTCTTCGGCAATGCGGTGTATTTCACTTTCTATGCCGCCTTGAGAGATGCAGCTTTCTCGAACAGGAACATCCAATTGGGCTTCTAAGATGGCAATACGTTCTTTAGCGGTTTCTTGTAGCTGGGCTTGAATGTCTGTTATGTCGATTGGTACATCACCGCCGTAGGCATAATTAAGTGATTCAATGACGTGGAGTATGGTCAGTTCAGCGCCCGTTGCTTTACATAAGGCGACGGCTTTATTGGCCACCTTGATACTCTCATCCGTTAGATCAACAGCAAGTAGAATTCTGTTATACATCATAGAACACCTCCAAAAAATTGGCTTGATTAACTTATTTTAGTTGAAAACTAGAGAGACATGAAAATATGACTGCTCTTATTGTTATTTTTATTACGTTATCATTAATGGGCTCTGCATTATGGATTATGCCGCCCAAAAAAGAGCGTCAGCGCATGGCGTTACGCATGCATGCTCGAAAACTTGGCCTTACTGTTCAGCTTACATCAATTGATCTTCCTGACAAGTGGGATAAGACAACCAATCGACAAAAAACAGTCGCTTATTCTTTTTATCGCTTAAAGCCAGTTGTTTCTTTGCCAAAGCAGCTTTTGTTATTGCCATTTGAGGTTTGGAAATATCACCCTGTGGCGGATGGGTGGTGGTCTAGTGAGTTGTTTGAGTTTGATGTGGCGTCCAAAAGCATCTTAGAGCGTTATGGGCGTTTACTCACGGCTATAAAAATCACACCAGAGTACGTCACATTTTATTGGCAAGAGGTTGCAGACCAAGAGTCATTAGACGAACTGGCAAAGCTGCTTTTTTCTCTGGTAGAGTTGAAAAACGTCACCGTATAGTGGCGTAATGACAGCGCTTGCTGATGTTTGACTAGGTCTTTTGATTAGCGTCTAGGTTGTGTAGTAACTCGCTCAGCACTTCCTCTGGGTTGTCGCTGTCTTTTATCGCTTCAAGTTTGGGCGATAAAATCTGTCGAATTCTGTCTGTGACAAAATTTTTTAACGTGTTTTTTTCTGGTCGCTCTGTCGCATCCGATTTAAGATGCGACAGAATGACGCCATAGAGTGTTTGTGCAACACGCATATCACCACTGGCAAAATTTTTATTGGCTTGAACTATTTGGCGATTCAATTGAATCCATAGGTTGAGCCAGCGCAAATATTCGTAACATGCTTGGTAATGGGAGTGGCTGATGCGGCCTTTGCGGCGAAGATAGAGCAGCATTTTGGCCAGTTTGGTTAGGCGTTCTCTGTAATTGGTTTTTTCCTGGAAACTGAATAAATCGGGTTCCGGATTAAACACAAGTGGATCATTGTTACGATTTTCTTCAGCCGTGGCGATGCGGATTTCTATTTTCTCTGGGTCGTCCGAATATTGCAGAAGCTCGCGAAGTGTGTCTAGATAGAAGTCATAAAGCACATCCGTCGCGATGGTGTCTGTGTTAATATCTTTTAAACCGCGGATGTGTTGCTCGGCGCGATCGGCTCGGTTGGAAAGTTGCAGTTGTTTTATGCGCCGTTGTGTAATTTCTTTTTCTTTTTGGTGTGCGCGTGATCCAATGACCACAGACAAAAGCACAATGATGATCAAAAATGCAATTGTTAATATTTGAAGGGTAGCCATGATTGTCCTTAAGCAATGAATTCAGTATGTTAAATAAGAAATACTAAGTTCAGCAAGATTTAATGTGAAACAATACAGGGATCGCTTGTCATATAAAAGGTGTTTGCTTAATATCAGCGCCCCTAGAGATGAAACTTCGTGCAACGTGGATTTGCAGACCTACTTTATTAAAAGGCTTACACAGTTCAATGGGAAAATCACTGGTTATCGTGGAATCGCCGGCTAAGGCGAAAACCATCAACAAATACCTGGGCAACGACTTTATTGTAAAATCGAGTGTAGGACACATTCGAGATTTGCCAACAGGTACAACTGCCACCTCTACGCCTCAAGAACGCGCAAAGCAAGCGGCTTTGACGCGCAAAATGAGTCCAGAAGAAAAACTTGAGTATAAAAGTAGTAAATCACGTCAGCAGTTAATTTCTCGAATGGGTGTGGATCCAGAACACAACTGGAAAGCACACTATGAAATTTTGCCAGGCAAAGAAAAAGTTGTCGATGAATTAAAACGTCTGGCTAAAAATGCTGACACCATCTATCTCGCAACCGACTTGGATAGAGAGGGAGAGGCCATTGCTTGGCATTTGCGCGAAGCCATTGGCGGTGATGACAGTCGTTACAAGCGTGTGGTGTTTAACGAAATTACCAAAAAGGCGATTAAAGCAGCATTCGAAACGCCATCTGAATTGGATATGAACCGCGTTAATGCCCAACAAGCACGTCGTTTCTTAGATCGTGTGGTTGGTTTTATGGTGTCGCCATTGCTTTGGGCGAAGGTGGCAAGAGGTTTGTCTGCTGGTCGCGTACAGTCCGTGGCTGTCCGCCTGATCGTAGAACGTGAAAAAGAGATTCGTGCGTTTGTCCCAGATGAGTTTTGGGAACTCGACGCGATGTTAGCAACGCCTTCGAAAGAGGTGATTAAGTTCGAGGCGGCGAAATATCAAGATAAAGAATATCGTCCTGTTAACAAGGCGCAATCTGACGAGCATGTGGCGCGTTTGAGCGATGCTAAATATCTTGTTAGCAGTCGAGAAGACAAGCCAACCAGCAGTAAACCTTCCGCACCTTTCATTACGTCTACGCTACAGCAAGCGGCCAGCACGCGTTTAGGCTATGGCGTTAAAAAGACCATGATGCTTGCTCAGCGCTTGTATGAAGGCGGTTATATCACCTACATGCGTACTGACTCGACAAACTTGAGTGTCGATGCTGTGGAGGCGCTAAGAGGCTATATACTGTCTAATTTTGGTGAGGCATATTTGCCTGAAGAGCCTATTCGTTACAGCAGCAAAGAAGGTGCGCAAGAGGCCCATGAGGCCATTCGACCTTCTGATGTGACGGTCCGTGTTGATGATTTGCAGGGCATGGAAAAAGACGCGCATCGTTTGTATGACTTAATTCGCAGTCAGTTTATGGCGTGTCAGATGACGCCAGCGGAATATACGTCAACGACTATTACGGTTACCTCTGGAGATTATGAATTTAAGGCCAAAGGACGTATCTTGCGTTTTGATGGTTATACTCGTGCTATGCATACGGTGGCAAAAAAAGGGGAAGACAATATCTTACCTGATGTTGGTCAGGGAGAATATTTGCTCCTTAAAGAGCTGTTGCCTGAGCAACACTTTACCAAACCTGTTGCGCGATTCAGTGAAGCCAGCTTGGTTAAAGAGTTGGAGAAGCGTGGTATTGGTCGACCTTCAACGTACGCTTCTATTATTTCTACTATCCAAGATCGTGGCTATGTGCGAGTAGAAAATCGTCGTTTTTACGCTGAAAAAATGGGCGATATTGTTACTGAGCGTTTGGTTGACAGCTTTAGTTCGTTGATGAATTTTAGTTTTACGGCACAAATGGAAGAGCAACTGGATGATATTGCAGAAGGGCATAAAGATTGGATTAAAACGCTGAATGCATTTTATAAAGATTTTAGCTCTGTATTGGCCAAAGCAGAATCACCTGATAGTGGGATGATGCTGAACGAGCCGACTCCGACTGATATTGAGTGTCCAACTTGTTCTCGTCCTATGCAAATTCGTACCGCCAGTACTGGCGTGTTTATGTCTTGTTCTGGATACGCGCTGCCGCCAAAAGAACGCTGTAAAGCAACAATTAACCTAATACGTGGCGATGAAGCGATTGCCGTGGATGATGAAGAGGCGGAATCAAAGGCTCTTATTAATAAGCATCGCTGTAAAATTTGTGGTTCGGCCATGGACAGTTACTTAATGGACGAGCATCGCAAGTTGCATGTTTGTGGTAATAATCCGGCGTGTTCGGGTTATGAAGTGGAAACGGGTGCATTCAAAATAAAAGGCTATGATGGTCCAACACTGGAATGTGATAAGTGTGGATCAGAAATGCAGCTTAAAACGGGGCGTTTTGGTAAGTATTTTGGGTGCACTAATGAAGCGTGCAAAAATACTCGTAAACTACTGAAGAGTGGTGAAGCCGCGCCGCCGAAGATGGATCCTGTTCCTATGCCAGATCTTGCTTGTCAGAAAGTAGAAGATCATTACGTACTTCGTGATGGCGCAACGGGATTGTTCTTAGCGGCCAGTCAATTTCCACGTAAGCGTGAAACGCGTGCTCCATTGGTAGAAGAGCTGCTTCCTTACATGGATCAAATTGATCCTAAATATCACTTTTTTGCCGATGCGCCAAAAAAAGACCCTGAAGGTCGTCCTGCCATTATTCGTTACAGTCGTAAGACAAAAGAGCAGTATGTGATGACAGAAGAAGAGGGTAAACCAACGGGCTGGAAGGCATTTTACGTTGGCTCTAAATGGGTGATTGAAGAAGGTAAGAAAAAATGAGTGGTGTCACCCTAGCGAGTCTGACGAATCAAAAGCTGGATACGGCAAGACGTTTTATCCAGCAAAGTCAAATCAGTGAAGAGGCATGGCTGAATGTTGGTCTTGAAAGTTCGGCTATTTTTCAATTAAGAAGTGCATTGAATGGTTTGTTAAAAGAAGTGTCGACGGCTTATTCTTTATCGGGTTCTTTGGATGTGGCGAGTTTGCTGAAAGAGGCTGAAAAGAAACAGATCATGGTGCCCGTACTGGCTGAGTTAGCGGATCTATTTTCACGCTCTGAATCTTGGTGTTACCAGTTAAACCAAGCTTACTTAGTGCAGTTTGAGTGTCGAGCTTCCATGTCTTCCTCCGTTCAGAGTGATAATTTGATTGGTCGCGGTAGTGATAACGGAGCGTCTGTGAGTTTATATTTGACCAAGTTGGTCGAGCTGGTTTTGCGTTTTAGAGAAGAGTCATCAGAGTATTGAATATGAAAGAATCCTACCTAGAAATTGTTGAGCTGGAGAATGGTGATATCGTACTTCGTCCAGCCAGCGAGGATGGTGAGGAAACCGTTCCTTTGGCGATATTGCAGATTCCAGATGACACTCGGTCTTATCTGAAAAATCGTTATTTTGAGCTGGCAAAGTGCATGTTTCATGCTGGTATAGACTTTGTTTATTCTGAAGATACTTTTTTTGATGAAGATTCAGATTATCTTGATGATGAAGAGTTTCGACCCAAAATCTTGCATTAATCTGTGAGCGGATGTGAACACGAATAAAAAAGCGATGCATAGGCTTCGCTTTTTTATTCGTGTGTTTTTTTGCCTGTACGCTGAAAAGTTTTTAAAGACCTTGACGGATGACGCCAACGGATAAGCCTTCTATTGCAAAGTCTTCGCTTTCAAGATCAACGATGATGTCTGTGAACTCTTCATTTTCTGGAATAAGGCGAACAATTTTGCCATTTTGTTCGAAGCGTTTAACAGTGACTTCATCGCCGATGCGTGCAACCACTATTTGCCCATTTCGAACGGCGGTTGTTTTGTGAACCGCCAGTAGGTCGCCTTCCATAATGCCGATGTTTTTCATGCTGGTTCCAGACACAGATAAAAAGTAGTCAGCTTGTGGTGAAAACATACCAGCAGGTATGTTCACGTGCGAGGCGATGTTTTCTTGTGCCAAAATAGGGTAACCTGCAGCGACTTTGCCAATGACAGGCAGGCCAAGGTCTTCTTTTAGGTCGTCATTAGAAGCCCGCTCAACTAAGCGTATCCCTCTTGAGGCGCCAGACAGCATCTCAATTGCGCCTTTTTTGCATAAGGCTTTGAGATGCTCTTCAGCCGCGTTGGGAGATTTAAACCCTAATCGGTGCGCTATTTCTGCTCTTGTTGGCGGAAACCCAGTTTCACCAATAAATTCGCGAATGGTTTCTAGTACGTCAGATTGTCTTTTGGTTAGTTTAATCATAAGTAGTCTGGTTGTTTATACAGTAACTGTTATTATATACAGCATTCTTAACGATACTCAATGATATAAATGCTTTCAGATGAACTAAAAACACAAATTCAACTCGCATACCGTGCTTCATTGGATGCGAAGTCCCATAAACCTAGGTCTGGACAGCGTCAAATGATTGCTGCGATCGCGCGAACCTTGGGTAATATCAATCGCGGCTCTGAAGGAGAGCGGTTGGGAGAAAAGCATGTTGCTGTGATTGAAGCAGGAACGGGGACGGGGAAAACCTTGTCGTATTGCCTTGCGGCGATTCCAATTGCAAAAGCGAGAGGGTTGAAATTAATCATTTCTACCGCGACGGTGGCGCTGCAAGAGCAAATCTTACATAAAGAGTTGCCAGATCTTCTTGAGCACACTCAGCTTAGTTTTAAATACACGCTCGCCAAGGGGCGTGGGCGTTATCTGTGTCTGAATAATTTAGAAGGTTTTCTCAACTCAGAAGAGCAAGCGATGGACGATATGTTCGCGGGTCTTTTTGAGCAACATCTTCATTCCGATGATATCAACACCGTACTTTATCAGGAAATGGACACGGCTTTGCAGAAAGGCGAGTGGGACGGCGATAAAGATAACTGGGCGGGTATCGTGCGTGATCAAGATTGGCGGCGTTTGACCACCGATCATCAACAATGTACGAATCGAAATTGTGCAAATTATTCCGCTTGTCCTTTCTTTAAGGCGCGAGCAGAGATCGAGGTGGCTGATGTAATTGTTGCCAACCACGATTTGGTGTTGGCCGATTTGTCATTGGGCGGTGGCGCTATCTTAACACCGCCAAAAGACACGATATATGTGTTTGATGAAGGCCATCATTTGCCGGATAAGGCGATTGGGCATTTTCGACATGAAGTGCGTTTGCAACAAAGTATTACTTGGTTGCGTCAGCTAGAGAAAAACTTGGTGAATTTAAAGCAAGAGCTTACCGATGATGTCAGCGTGACTGGGCAGCTCTTGTTAAAAATCCCGCAGCAAATCCAAAGCATAGTGAACTTTATTCAATATGCGCAGCAAGGTTTAGCGCCTTATATTCAAGGTTTGGGCTTGGATCAAGATAACAATCAGCACCGCTTCGAGTTTGGTCAAATTCCAGATGAGTTGCGTCAATTGGCTTACAGTTTACAAACCTCTTATCAAAAATTATTCAACAATATTGAAAGCATTCAGGATGAATGTAAGAAGACGAAGCAAAATGAAGGCATGGGAGTGACGCCTGAAACCGCCGAAACGTGGCAACCTATTTTAGGCGTTATTCTTGGTCGCTTAGAGCAGTGTATTGGTTTATGGCGCTTATACTCTGCCGTGGATGATCAGAATTTTCCACCTAATGCCCGCTGGCTGCTGCTATCGGGGCAGGGAATGGAGCAAGATATTGAACTGGGTGGTTCGCCTATTCTTGCTGCGAATACGTTGAGGCAGCAATTGTGGGATAAATGTTTTGGTGCGGTGGTGACTTCTGCTACGTTAACCGCATTGAATCAGTTTCACCGTTTTAATATGCGCTCTGGTGTGCCTTATGAGAGTGAATACTTGCGGGTATTGAGTCCATTTGATTTTCAAAAAAATGGTTTGCTGGTTGTGCCCAATATGGTGAATGAGCCCAATCGTGTTGAACAGCATACGGCTGAGATCATTGCCTACTTAAATGAACATGTAGAAGTAGAAAAGGGCAGCCTAGCTCTTTTTTCCTCTCGTCGGCAAATGGAAGAAGTTGCTCAGTCTTTGTCTGCCAAGTTGCAAGAAATCTTGTTAATGCAGGGCGAACAATCTAAGCGTGTTATTTTGGATTCTCACAAAGCACGCATTGATGAGGGAAAAGGCAGCTTGTTGCTCGGATTGGCAAGTTTCGCCGAGGGTGTAGATTTGCCAGGAAAGTACTTAACTTGTGTGTATATTGCGAAGATACCTTTTGCGGTGCCCGATGATCCTGTTGAAGCAACGTTGGCCGAATGGATTCAGAAGCGTGGTGGAAATCCATTTATGGAGATTACTATTCCGGATGCGTCACTGCGTTTAGTTCAAGCCACAGGTCGATTACTCAGAAGCGAACAGGATTCTGGCGAAATTCATATTTTAGATAAGCGATTGCGAACAAAACGTTATGGCTCGCAGTTAATTAATAGCTTGCCGCCGTATCGTTACCAATAGCGAGAACAAAGCGTAAGCAAGGGGTGATAAAGCTTTACCAATTAGGTACACTCTTTGCAAAGATCATTAACCTCAAAACATAGAAGCGTAAAGATTCCAATATGGAAAACCAAATTCAAGAAGCACCATCAGAAAATAGCACTAAACCAAAACGTACCCGTCGCCCAAATAAGCGACCAAAAAATAATGATGACGCTTTAAATGCGGTTCAAGCCAATGCTCAAGTCAATGAAGAGACGCCATCCACTGGTCGTGCACAAAATTCAATTTGGTCCATAGAGGATTTTCCAGTTGCTAAGGTAGAAGGAAAATTGCGCTTTCATGATTTGAATCTACCAGATCGCGTGATTAAGTCTATTGCGGAAATGGGGTTTGAGTATTGCAGTGAAATTCAAGCTGAAACCTTGCCTATGACCTTATTGGGTTATGACATCATTGGTCAAGCGCAAACAGGAACGGGTAAGACTGCAGCGTTCTTAATCGCGATGATCAGTGATTTTCTGGATTATCCTCTTGAAGAGAAACGTCCCAATAACTTTGCGCGTGGTTTGATTATCGCACCAACTCGTGAATTGGCCATTCAGATCGCAGATGAAGCCATTAAGCTAACGTCCAATTGTCACCTAAATGTTGTGACATTGGTGGGTGGATTAAGCTACGAGAAACAAAAAATTGCTCTGGAAACAGAGAATGTAGACATTTTGGTCGCAACGCCAGGTCGCTTATTGGACTTTGCTCGTAGCCGAAAAGTGCAATTAGGCAAAGTAGAGTGTTTGGTTCTTGATGAGGCTGACCGTATGCTCTCTATGGGGTTCATTCCTGATGTGAAAAGTATTATTCGCATGACGCCTCATAAAGAATTAAGGCAAACCATGTTATTCAGCGCTACTTTCCCGAAAGACATTCAAGCGCTTGCGCAGCAGTGGACGTATTTTCCAAAAGAGGTCTCTGTTGTACCAAAGGAAGCGACTAACCAAAATATTGATCAGGTCATTTATACGGTGGAAGCCGATCAAAAATGGCCCGTTTTGAAGCAGCTAATTAATGAGAACGGTGGACAACGTACGATTATTTTTGCAAATCGTCGTGACGAAACGCGTGATTTGTACGAGCGTCTTCGTAAAGCCAATATTAACTGTGCGATTTTATCTGGCGAAGTGGCCCAAGACAAACGCGTTAAGACATTGAATAACTTCAAAGAAGGTATTATTCAAGTGTTGGTGGCAACGGATGTCGCAGGACGTGGTATTCATGTTGATAACGTGGAGCTTGTTGTGAATTATTCATTGCCTGAAGACCCTGAGGATTATGTGCATCGTATAGGTCGTACTGGCCGCGGTGGTGAAACAGGGAAGTCTGTCAGCTTTGCGAGCGAAGATGATGCTTTCATGATTCCTGAAATCGAAAGGGTTGTGGGTGAAAGTATCCGTTGTGAATACATGGTTGATACTTCGCTATAAAGATCGCTTAATTTTTAAGTGAGATAAAATGAATTTAGAGCACCATTTTGCCAGTCTGGGTGAGGCGTTTTCTTCGAAGACTCTTGTCCAGCCACTTCTTGAGCAGCGTTTGGTAGAATTTAACCAATCGCTCGCTTCTTTTCTGTCTATTGATATTAAATCCACCGAAACAAAACGCATTCTGAGTGGCGAAGATACTTTGCCACTCAGTCTAAGTATGGTTTACGCGGGGCATCAGTTTGGCGGTTTTTCACCTCAGTTGGGGGACGGTCGTGGCGTTTTGCTCGGAGAAATTCGCGGCCAAGATGGTCTTCTGTACGATTTGCATATGAAAGGGGCGGGGCCGACGCCTTATTCTCGACGCGGTGATGGTCGGGCTGTTTTGCGCTCTTGTATCCGTGAGTATCTAGCCAGTGAAGCCATGACGGCTCTTTCCATTCCTTCTTCACGTGCTTTGGCGCTTTACGATAGCAGGGAAGCGGTGTATCGAGAAACTCCTGAGGCGGGGGCCATGTTGCTTAGAGTGGCGCAAGGTCACATCCGTTTTGGTCACTTTGAATATTTTTTCTACCAAGGCAAGCAGGCGCAGCTGGATCAGCTTATCGATTATTGTCTCAAGTACTATTACCCAGAGTGCTTGGCAACCGAGTCGCCGTTAGAAAGCATGTTGATAGAAGTGGTAAAGCGTACGGCCAGAATAATGGCGAAGTGGCAAGCTGTTGGTTTTCAGCATGGTGTGATGAACACAGATAATTTTTCGTTCACAGGAGAAACGATTGATTACGGCCCTTATGGTTTT
Organism: Marinomonas shanghaiensis; assembly: GCF_003259175.1. GTDB lineage: Bacteria > Pseudomonadota > Gammaproteobacteria > Pseudomonadales > Marinomonadaceae > Marinomonas > Marinomonas shanghaiensis. Next base: position 454,421 of record NZ_QGOK01000003.1, read on the forward strand.
ATGGAGGATTATGAACCAGATTGGATCTGTAATCACTCTGATCATGAGGGGCGTTATGCCTTTTCTCGGCAGCCGGGTGTTGGTTTGTGGAATCTGAATTGCTTGATGCGATGTTTTTCCAAACACCTTGAGCGAGATCAGCTTGTTGCCATTTTGCAATGTTATGAACCAGAGTTGCAATCTCATTATGATGTTTTAATGATGGGTAAAATGGGCTTGTGTTCAGCGCAAGATGTTCATGTTTTATTGCCGCCATTATTGTCGATATTGGCATCGGAAAAGATGGATTACACCGTGTTTTTTCGTTTATTGAGTCATCTAGACCGGAGTGATTTTTCGCTTTTATTGGACGAGGTGATCGATCGAGATAGGTTGTCGGCATGGTTGGAGCGCTATGCCGAAGCTCGCATCAAAAATGAATTAACATGGTCTCAAGTGAGTGCTTCCATGTTAACCGTTAATCCAAAGTTTATACTGAGAAATTATTTGGCTCATGATGCGATTCTTGCCGCTGAGCGTGGTGATTATCTACCATTTCGGCGTTTGTTGAACGTGCTCACTCATCCTTTTGATGAGCATTCAGAATCCGATATTCTGGCGCAAAGAGCGCCAGAATGGGGGAAATCATTAGAAGTTAGTTGTTCGTCTTAGTCTCGTTCGTTTTTACATAGTTAGACGATATTTTTAAAGAGAAGCAGTCATTATGAAGCATTCTGTATGTGTATTAGGTGGGGGTAGTTTTGGTACCGCTTTGGCGAACATTATGGCCAAAAATGGTCATCAGGTAAGCCAGTGGATGCGAAATGAAGAGCAGGTTGAAGAGATCAACCTGACAGGTTTGAACAGTCGCTATTTACCTAATGCGCCCTTACACCGTGAGTTGTTGGCAACCAGCAATTTAGAACAGGCAATACGGGACAGTGATACGGTATTTGTATCAATACCCTCCAAATCTTTTGAGCAAGTAGTGCAGCGTATTGAGCCATTGCTGACGGCAGATAAAATATTAATTAGCACAACGAAAGGATTTAATCCAAATCGTTTTGAACTTATGAGTGATGTTTTGCGTCGAAACCCTGTGACGCAAAAAATTGGGGTGTTGAGCGGCCCAAACTTAGCGAAAGAAATAGCGGCAGGTCAAATGACTGGGACGGTTATTGCCAGTGCGGATGACCAAGTCCGTCGCCGAGTGATTGAGTTGCTTAAATCACCTACTTTTCGTGTTTATGAAAATAAAGACAGTAAAGGGGTCGAGCTGGCAGGGGCTCTAAAAAATATCTATGCGATCGTGTGTGGCCTTGCTAAGGCGCTCAATGTGGGCGAGAACACCATGTCGATGATTATGACCCGAAGTCTGGCCGAGATGAGTCGGTTCGCTGTGCATTTTGGTGCCAATCCGATGACATTTCTTGGTTTGGCTGGGATGGGCGATTTAATAGCCACGTGCACTTCGCCTCTGAGTCGAAATTATCGAGTGGGGTTTGCTATTGGTTCAGGCCAAAATTTAGACGACGCAATTGGCGGAATTGGCGAAGTTGCTGAGGGGGTGAATACCTTGAAAATGGTGGTTGATGAGGCTCATAAGCATGGTTTGTATATGCCACTTGCAGAAGGTTTGTCTAAATTATTGTTTGAAAATGCCCAGCTGGAGTCATTGATAGGTTCGATGATGACGGGTGAGCAAAAATGGGATGTCGAATTTGCGACGAATGAGGAGAACGACAATGTCTAAGCCTGGTTATGCGGATCAAGGGTTTTGGTTTCGAGTGATTTTTATGTTGCTGTATTGGGTGGTATTAAATATCGCTGTAACAGTGTTTGGTGTTTTGCTGGTATTGGTGAGTTTGGTGAAATTAGGTTCAAAACATGAGCCTGTCATGTTGTCATCATGGTTGAAAAGTGTAACCGCCTTTATTGGCCAGATATTTTCTTTCTTATCTTTTCAGTCAGAAGAAAAGCCTTTTCCTTTTCAGCCTTGGCCTTCGGACGGTGTGGATGACAACGCTTAAACGCCTTTATGTTTTGCGCCACGGTAATGCTCAGCCCTATGGTTATGCTCATGACGAGAGTCGTGAGCTGACGGAACTTGGTGTGGCAGAAGTCAAGATGGCTGCTCACGCTTTTCGCGAAAAAGGCGAGAGGTTTGATGCGGTGTTTGTGAGTCCTTATGTTCGGGCTCAGCAGACGGCAAAGGTTTTTTTGGCGGCTTTAGATGGTGCGGTTGAGATGAAAAACTGCCCATTTATTACCCCTGATGGTCGAAAAATCGATACAGCGCAATGGTTAAATGATCAGCCCTATCGCTCTATTTTACTGGTGACTCACCAGCCTTTCGCCCATCAGTTTGTGGATTATCTGGTTGACCAGCCTTTGCCAATGAATTTCGCCATGACAACAGGCGCTTTGGCGTCGATTGAAGGAGAATTCTTTGCGGCAGCGTGCTGCCAATTTCGTTGGTGTGTTTCACCATCATGAGTCATTGAATCAAATCTTATGGATCGGTAAAAAGCAAATATGGGAAATGAAATCGTTTATAAACTTGCGCACACTGAGATAGCGGGACTTCAGTGGTTGCCTAAAAATTCATCGGCTTTCAAGGTGCTTTCATTGCACGGTTGGCTTGATAATGCGGCGAGTTTTTCTAATCTATCTCCTCATTTGTCAGATTTCTCTCATATCGCGTTAGATCTGGCGGGCCATGGTGTGTCATTGCATCGCCCTGCAGGAAGTTTTTATCACTTGTGGGATTATGTCTTAGATGTGGTGTCTATTTTAAATCAGTCTAAGCAAAGTGTGTGGTTGATTGGGCATAGCATGGGTGGGGCCGTGGCGATGTTGGTTGCCGCGATTGCGTCTGACAAAGTGCGCGGTTTGATTGTGTTGGATAATATGGGGCCACTTACTGGAACGCCAGCCGATCGTGTGGTGACGTTGCAAAGGGCCGTGAATAAAATGGCTAAGTTTCGTTTAGGCCGTGAGACCAGTTATCAAACGAAAGAAGATATGGTGCTGGCGCGCATGGAAGGCTTTACTCAGCTATCCAAAGCGGCTTCTAAAATATTAGTTGATCGTGGTGCGAAGCAAAATACGGACGGTACTTGGATATGGCGACACGATGGAAAACTGACTTTTCCGTCACCTTTTCGTATGGATGAAGAGGGTGTTGAGGCTTTTATTCAAGAGATTAAGTGTCCTACTTTGGCCTTGGTTGCTAAAGACGGCATTTATCAAAATGACCATCATTTGGTCGAAAAACGTGCGGCTCAATTTCCTTGGATCAAGCTTAAATGGCTTGAAGGGAATCATCATTTTCATCTTGAACCAGAGACGTGCTTTGCGGTGGCAACAGAAATTCAGCGCTTTATTGATCAAAATTAATGCGACAACCTTGTTTAATCAGTGTTGTATGGCGTTATTCATCCCTATATGGGTGAGAGGAAGGTTATATGCTTAAGTTACGTATGATGTCATTTTTTTCATTGGCTTTTTTCAGTGGCCTTTCTTTTGCTGGAATGTTGGGGATAGAGCCTTATCGAGAGGCTCAGTTGGTGAAAAGTAACTCACAAGCTGGTCAGATTGTTGACATACCGCTTGGTAAAATTAGTCGTGCGGGAAGTGGTTGGGAGCCGGAGCGTGTAGAGCGTTTGGAGGGAGATCTTTTTTCATCACTTTATAAAATTCATCGTAATGCGGTTTTATCGGATGTCTATGGCCATTATCGTTCGCAGATGACAGTGGATGGGCGCACTGTGTTATTCGAGTGTGATAGCCGCAGTTGTGGTAGCAGTAATGCTTGGGCGAATAACTTTTTTGGTGACTATCTCTTGTACGGGCCAGATCAAAGTCAATTTCTGTTGGTGGTGAAAAATACGCAGGATATTTACCAAGTTTTGTACATCAATCGACGTGGCGCAGGCGATGTTATGGTGCGCTTAGATGAAGTGAAATCAGCGCAAGCAAACGGAACGGAGTTCGAGATTGTGGCGCAAATGGATGTTCAGGATATTCCTAGAATACGTCGCTTTGTTAGTGCGTTGCCGGCTGGTCAAACCTTGGTTGGTTTTGTGACGAGTCAAAAAACGGCTGGTTTGAGTGCGCTTGAGTCGGGTGATCAGCTTATTTCTGTGATGCAGGCCGGCTTGGGGGATAGATTTCAGGACAGGGTGCGTTTTATTAATTTGGCGGATCTGGGGCGTGAATCGCTCGGTGTGAACCGTGTGTCCTTTGTTTATGTACGTCAATAGGGGGTATTGGTGAGCTCAAAAAAAACAGTTGCTCTTATACTGGGAAGTGGGGCCGCGCGTGGTCACGCACACATTGGGGTTATTCAAGCGATTGAAGAGCGCGGCTACGATATTATCAGTATTTCCGGTTGTTCTATTGGTGCCATCGTTGGCGGTGTTTTTGCCGCAGGAAAATTGGCGGAGTACCGTGAGTGGGCGGAATCATTAGATAGGGTAAGTGTGCTGCGGTTGTTGGATATGTCATTCCTAAATGGGGGTTACATAAAGGGGGATCGGTTTTTTGAGAAGATTCAAAGCATGATCGGAACACCGGTTATTGAATCTTTGCCGATTGACTATACGTCTGTTGCTGTTGATTTGTTGAATCAGAAAGAGTTTTGGTTTCAGCGAGGTGATTTGATCAGCGCGATGCGAGCATCGTCTGCCATCCCTTCTATTGTGTCACCTGTGCCGTTAAACGGTAGGATGTATGTAGATGGCGGTGTCTTGAACCCATTGCCTATTATCCCTTCTGTGCCCGCTGGCGCTGACTATATCATTGCTGTTGACTTGAATGGACCTGCAGAGGGCGTGTTGGCGGATGTGGCTGATACGAGCTCTAGTGCGCCTGCTTGGTGGTTAAATGCGAAGGGTTTTTTTGCTAAAGAGAAAGAAGACGATTTAGAAGAGAAGCCTAAGTATTCGCCTGAAAGTTGGGGACGCCTTCAGACAATCAATATGATGTTTGAGACCATGCAAGAATCTCTTACACAATACAAATTGGCTGGGTATCCACCTGATTTACTTATTTCTATGCCCAAAGATATTTCAGGTTTCTATGAGTTCTGGCGAGCGAAAGAGTTGATTGACTTCGGTTATGAAGTCGCTCTTAAGGCGATCGAAGGTTTGGAGTCACCAACGTCGAGTTATTTCTCATTCCCCAAAGGCTATTAATGCTCTTTGGCTAGCCTATTGGGTTGATGTTTCGCTCGCGTAACAGACGTGATAGCGATATTAACGGCAACCCAATCAGGCTATTAGGGTCATCTCCTTCCATTTTTTCAAATAAGCAAATGCCTAGTCCTTCGCATTTAAAGCTGCCAGCGCAATCCAGTGGTTGTTCAATAGCTATATATCGGCGGATTTCATTGTGTGTGAGTGCTCGAAAGTAAACATGATACTCGCTTAGTGTGTACTGGTAGGATTCATCTTGTTGATTAAATACGCACAACCCTGTGAGGAAACTCACTTTTTTGTCACTAAAACGGCTCAGTTGATTGATGGCATTTTCCTCCGTGTGAGGTTTGCCCAACACTTCATTGCCTAAAACAGCCACTTGGTCAGAGGTGATTATTAGGGCGTTGGGGGCTTTGTCTTGAAGAAGTCGCTCGCTGTGAACGGCGTGGGCTTTGGCAATACTAAGGCGTTTTACCACATCGATGGCAGATTCATGACTCAATGGGGTTTCATCAATGTTAGGAGAATGGCATTCAAAGGGGACTCCGAAGCGCTGTAGAAGCTCTTTACGGTAGGGTGAGGATGATCCTAAAATGAGTTGTGTTGGCATTGTTTTTTAATCGTTTTCTGAAAAATGAGTCATTATTTTACTTTTTTTTATTGGCAATGACGTAAAAAAGTGAAAAAAAACACTTTAAGAGCAGTTAGACTTTGACAAAATGGGTCCTTAGCAATATTATCCCCCGCCATGTTGAATGATACGTTACCTAAATATTTTGACCCTCGAAAATACGCTAGCAATGAGCAATCGTTCGAAGGGTACGTGCCCCTTAATGAATTTAAGGAGCTTTGTGCTATATTAGCCTCTGATGAGGGTAATGCTTTTATTCATCTAGACTTTAGAGTTGATGAGGATAGGCGTTACATTGCTACTGGATTATTGACTGCTCAAGTGCAAGTTGTTTGTCAACGTTGTATGGGGGCTGTTGCACATGATCTGGCGTTAGATTTGTCTTTGGGATTTGTCTATGACGAAGATCATGCCAAAAATCTACCGAACAGTTACGATCCTGTTGTCATGACCGATGGTGAAGTAATTTTAGCAGATATGGTAGAGCAAGAAATTATACTTGCCTTACCGATTTTCGCTTATCACGAAGAAAGTGGTTGCAACCCAACAGCTGTAAAGTATGCCTCGTCTACCGATGACGCACCGGATGACGAAAAACCGAATCCATTTAGTATATTGGCCCAATTAAAGGCCAAGTAAAGTTAGGAGCTCCAAAAATGGCAGTACAAAAAAGTAAAGTAACTCGTTCACGTCGCGGCCAGCGCCGTTCACACGATGCTTTGACTGGTCCAACTCTTTCTGTAGAAAAGACTACTGGTGAACTTCACCGTCGTCACCACATTTCTGCTGATGGTTTTTACCGTGGTCGTCAAGTTATCACCCCTAAAGGTGAGTAACTAAGATACCCATGATCAGGGTAGCTTTAGACGCTATGGGCGGGGACTTAGGTCCCCGCATTGCATTTGACGGTGCGGTGGAGATTCTTTCTCGCCATAAAGATGTCGTCATTACTGTGTATCATTCCCCTCATTCTGGTTTGGATCTTCCTGAGCCTCATAATCGTTTGTCTCTAATTGCTTGTTCCGACGTGATTGATGGAGATGAAGAAATTGTTTTGTCGTTATTTCGTCGCCGTAATAGTACGCTTTATCAATCTTTAAATGCCTTGGTGACTCGTTCCTCAGACGTTGTTGTAACTTTGGGAAATACGGGGGCTATGGTGGCTCTTGCCCGTCATCTATTGGGTGTGTTGCGGCCCAAGCTCTATCCGGCGTTAATCAGAGAGCTGTATTCTAATCCATTGAGATGTTTGGTGGATTTGGGTGCTAATGTTCATTGTCCGCCTTCGATGTTGGTTGGTTTTGCTGAGCTGGGGGCGGCCTATATTGAGGCATTGAGTAACGAAACCCCGAAGGTTGGTCTGTTAAACGTTGGGGTCGAAAGCTCTAAGGGAAGTGCCGTTATTCGCGAGACAGATAGGTTGTTGGCGAGTAAGGTGTGGCCGACTTATCTTGGCTATGCTGAAGGAACGGAGTTATTTGACGGGGAAAAAAATGTCATCGTATGTGATGGCATGGTTGGGAATGCCGTATTAAAGGCGTCTGAAGGTTTGCTTTCGTTTATGATGAATAAATTTAAGCAGGCAGAGGGGGTGTCTTCACTGTTTGAGACTTTTTACCAAACTGAGCGTAGGCATGGTGCTTGCCTTGTGGGTGTGCGCGGCAATTTGGTAAAAGGTCATGGTCGTTCTGATTTGCCGGCTATGGTTGGTGCGATTGAGTATGGTATTGATATTGCGCGAGCAAATTTGTATTCAGCGATTGAAACGCGTCTTTGTAACGAAGCTTTAGAGTCAGGAGATTAAATGAGCAGTAAATTAGCTTTTGTTTTTCCGGGGCAAGGTTCTCAACAATTGGGAATGTTGGCGGATTTGGCAGAAAAACACGATGTCATAGAACAGACGTTCGCACAGGCATCCGATGTGCTTGGCTATGATTTGTGGGATCTTGTGCAAAACGATGCTGACAAGTTAAGCCAAACTGATAAAACACAACCTGCGCTTTTGACTGCCAGTGTTGCTTTATGGCGTTTATGGGAGCAACAGGGTGGCGAAAAACCTGCTTATGTTGCAGGTCACAGTCTTGGTGAATATTCTGCCTTAGTGTGCGCGGGTGTGCTGGCATTTACGGATGCAGTAGAACTTGTTAAATTGCGCGGCGAATATATGCAACAAGCCGTGCCTCAAGGTGAGGGTGCAATGGCTGCCATTATTGGGCTTGATGATGATAAAGTGGTAGCGGCATGTGATGCGGCTCCGGGAATCGTCAGTGCGGTTAACTTTAATTCGCCAGGTCAAGTGGTTATTGCGGGTCATGTTGCTGCTGTAGAGGCGGCCATGGCGAATGCAAAAGAAGCAGGCGCTAAACGTGCTTTGCCGTTGCCTGTTAGTGTTCCTTCTCATTGTGAATTGATGATTCCTGCAGGCAAGAAACTTGCAGAAAAGCTTGAGACTATCGTATTTCATTCGCCATCTTGTACTCTGGTGCAGAATGTGACGGCTCAGGCGGTGTCCGATCCTGCTGTAATTAAAGCCAATTTGGTTTCGCAATTGAGTGAGCCTGTATTGTGGACGCAATCGGTTATGTTGTTGGCTGAGCTTGGTGTTACTTCTACAGTAGAGTGTGGGCCTGGTAAGGTGCTTAGCGGTTTGAATAAACGTATAGTGAAAGGCTTGGAGACTTCTTCTCTGGGGGATTTGGCTGGCTTTGAAGCGGCTTTGTCTGCTTAATAGTATGTCGTTATTTGTTCGAAAAGTATTTAGTTCGAAATATATTGTTGGAGACAAGCATGGGTCTTGAAGGAAAAATTGCTCTAGTAACGGGCGCTACTCGTGGCATTGGTAAAGCGATTGCTGTTGCTTTGGTTGAGCAAGGCGCAACTGTTATTGGCACAGCAACGAGCGAGTCTGGTGCGCAAAGCATTAGTGAGTACCTAGGTGCTAATGGTAAAGGTTGGGTACTGGATGTATCATCCAGCGAATCGGTTGACGCAGTTGTAAAAGAAATCACAGCAGAATTTGGCGCCCCAACCATTTTAGTCAATAATGCGGGTATTACACGTGACAATCTGATGATGCGAATGAAAGAAGATGAGTGGGATCAAGTCGTTAATACGAACCTCACATCTGTTTTTCGTGTGACAAAGGCTTGCTTACGTGGCATGACTAAGGCAAAGTTCGGTCGTGTCATCAGTATTAGTTCTGTTGTTGGCTCTATGGGCAATGGCGGACAAACAAATTATTCTGCCGCAAAAGCAGGGCTAGAAGGTTTTAGTCGTTCTTTGGCAGCAGAGATTGCGTCTCGTGGTATCACTGTAAATTGTGTTGCTCCGGGATTCATTGAAACAGACATGACTAAGGTGTTACCTGAAGAGCATAAGGCTAAATTGGTCGAAAAAGTGCCTTCATCACGTCTTGGTCAACCAGAAGAAATTGCGGCTGCAGTCGCGTTTTTGGCGTCAAATGGCGCTGCTTACATCACTGGAGAAACATTACATGTCAATGGCGGCATGTATATGTCGTAATTTGAGTTGAATTTTGTGTTTAATTCAACGAAAATACATCTCCGGTTCATGTCGAGAATCACGCCTTTTAGGTGATCGAATTTTATAATATGCTCACACTGAGCTGTTAATGAGTAGAGTAGGAACTTCTAATGAGTAGCATTGAAGAACGCGTTAAAAAAATCGTTTGTGAACAACTAGGCGTTAAAGAAGAAGATGTTGTTGCTTCAGCATCTTTTGTTGATGACCTAGGTGCAGATTCCCTAGATACAGTTGAGCTTGTAATGGCTCTTGAAGAGGAATTTGATACTGAAATTCCTGATGAAGAAGCTGAAAAAATCACTACCGTACAAGCAGCGAACGACTACATCAACGCTAACTTGTAATATATTGGTGAACTGAGTTTTCCGAAAAGCCGCTTGTATTCGTTACAGCGGCTTTTCTTATTAATAGCCCTTAGAGTTGAGGGCGAATTGCTGGAGAAATCTTATGTCTCGTCGTCGGGTTGTAGTCACAGGAATGGGAATGGTGACACCCCTTGGCAATAATGTGAAAGATACGTGGGATAACATATTGGAGGGTAAGAGTGGTGTATCGGAGATCACTTCTTTTGACGCTAGCCAATTTTCCACTCGTTTTGCGGCTCAGGTAAATGGCTTTGACGCGACTCAATATATGAGCGTAAAAGAAGCCCGCAAGATGGATCTTTTTATTCAATATGGTATCGCGGCCGCCGTGCAGGCATTGGATGACGCGAACCTTAATTCTGATACGGCGAATTTAAGTCGAGTCGGTTGTGCAATAGGTTCAGGTATTGGTGGTTTGCCAATGATTGAAAAAAACCTAGAGCTATTGAATGAATCAGGCCCTAAGCGTATCTCTCCTTTTTTTGTTCCAGGCGCGATTATTAATATGATTTCAGGTCATGTTGCGATTCGTTTTGGTTTTAAAGGCCCTAATATTTCGATTGTTACTGCATGCACAACAGGCACGCATAATATCGGTATGGCAGGTCGTATGATTGCGTACGGCGACGCTGACGTCATGATTGCCGGTGGGGCGGAAATGGCCATTACACCACTCGGTATTGGTGGGTTTGGTGCGGCGAGAGCCCTTTCTACACGTAATGATGACTATAAAACCGCAAGTCGTCCATGGGACAAAAATCGTGATGGTTTTGTCATGGGAGACGGTGCCGGTATTTTGGTATTAGAAGAGTATGAACACGCTGTCGCACGTGGTGCTAAAATATACGCTGAATTGGCGGGTTTTGGCATGAGCGATGACGCTTATCATATGACAGCGCCGCCAGAGGGTGGTGAGGGTGCCGCCTCAGCGATGCGAGCAGCATTAAAAGATGCCAAGCTAGAAGCATTAGACATTGATTATATAAACGCTCATGGTACCTCTACTCCTGCAGGTGATCTTGCTGAGACTCAAGCCGTTAAGGCCGTGATGGGAGAAGATGCTTCTGATGTTGCAATCAGTTCTACCAAGTCTATGATAGGGCATCTTTTAGGAGCATCTGGTGCGGTTGAATCGATTTTTTCGATATTAGCAATTCGTGATCAAGTAGCGCCACCTACGATTAATTTAGAAGAGCCTGGTGAGGGCTGCGATCTAAATTATGTTCCAGGTACACCCCAAAAACGTAAAATAGACGTTGTTTTGAATAACTCATTTGGTTTTGGTGGAACGAATGGGACGCTGGTATTTAAGAAGATATCTTGAATACTTGGTGAGCGGATGATAACCCGCTCACCATAGTGTGATTAATGAATTTGTGTTGGTGTGCTGCGTAATGCATCAATTTCTTTTGCAATATCATAGTGTTTGTTTTGACGGTCTAACTCATAAAGGTGCTCTTCCAGCTGTTGATAAAGCGCAATTTCCTCATCACCTAAAAAGTGCAGGCATTCTCCGCCGACAAACCACAATAGTTCCCGTTTTATCAGTGGGACTAGATTTGCGTAGCATCGTATGAAGCGTGATAATACTTCTTGGGCATCAAAGCTGTAGTCGTGAGAGCCATTCTTTATGTTCGTTGTCAATTCGTCCCACGACGTTAAGAAGTCTACTTCTTCTTCTGCCAACTCTTGTTGATCAAAGGGGGCGTGTTCTGCAATGCGCTGACGTAAATCAGCAAAAGCGTCAAGTATGTATTGTGTGCGAGATTCCACGTAATAAAAGCCTATTCAAGTAAGTAACTATTTTAGTCGGCATGGCCGTACGAGAACTTCAATTATGACATATGCAATCGAAATTAGTGACCTTAAAAAACGCTATGCGAGTGGTTTTGAGGCCTTAAAAGGTATCGATTTGAAAGTTGAAAAGGGAGATTTCTTTGCACTATTAGGCCCAAATGGGGCTGGTAAGTCTACAACCATCGGTATTCTTTGCTCTTTGGTAAATAAAACATCAGGGAGTGTGTCGATTTTTGGGACCGATATTGATGATAACTTTGCGTTAGCCAAAAAATATTTAGGGGTTGTACCACAAGAATTTAATTTTAATGTGTTCGAAACTGTATTTAATGTTGTGGTGACTCAGGCTGGCTTTTACGGTATCAGTCGTTCGGTTGCCGAAGAGCGGGCGGAAAAATATTTAAAACAGTTGGACTTGTGGGAGAAAAGAAACGATCAGTCTCGCATGCTATCCGGTGGTATGAAGCGTCGTTTGATGATTGCCAGAGCACTGATTCATGAGCCTGAAGTGCTTATTTTGGATGAGCCTACCGCGGGTGTTGATATTGAGTTACGCCGTTCCATGTGGGAGTTTATTAAAAAACTGAATGAACAAGGTACGACAATCATTTTAACGACGCATTATCTGGAAGAGGCCGAGCAGTTGTGTCGTAATATTGCGATTATTAATGCGGGAGAGATTGTTGAAAACACCAGCATCAAAGCCTTATTAAAAACATTAAATCAAGAAACTTTCATTTTAGATTTGGATGCCAGTCTGCCTGCGGGATGGTCTTTACCAGGTTTTAGCGTGCAGGTCAGTAAAGACGCCAGCTCATTAGAGGTTGAGGTTATCAAAGGTCAATCGATTAACGCTATTTTTAAAGCATTGGATGATATTTCCATTAATGTTGTCAGCATGCGTAATAAGTCCAATCGACTTGAAGAGCTGTTCGTTAAATTAATTAAAGGCTAGACAGATGAAAAATTCGGAAATTTGGGTCGCATTTTATACGATTTTAGTAAGAGAGATTCGTCGGTTTACTCGTATCTGGCCACAGACATTGCTGCCACCCGCGATTACGATGACTTTATATTTTGCCATTTTTGGTAATCTAATAGGTGATCGAATTGGTGAAATGGGGGGCTTCAGTTATATGCAGTATATCGTGCCGGGCTTGATCATGATGTCTGTTATCACGAACTCCTACTCAAACGTCTCGTCGTCTTTTTTCTCGGCGAAATTTCAGCACAGCGTGCAAGAACTATTAGTTTCTCCAACGCCTAACTGGGTGATTTTGATGGGGTATACGCTTGGTGGTGTGGCTCGTGGTTTGTGCGTTGGATTGATTGTGACGGTGCTGTCGCTTTTCTTTACGCATTTGGCACTGGAAAGCTTGTTTTTGACGGTGTTGGTAGTGTGTTTGACTGCAGTCATGTTCTCTCTGGGTGGTTTTGTTAATGCGATCTACGCGCGAAATTTTGATGATGTTTCCATCGTGCCGACGTTTATTTTAACGCCTTTGACCTATCTTGGTGGGGTATTTTATTCTATCGATTTGTTGCCTGATTTCTGGCAGTCTGTGTCGCTGTTGAATCCTGTCCTTTACATGGTGAATGCTTTTCGTTATGGGATTTTGGGTGTCTCCGATATCAATGTCTATTGGGCACTGGTGATTGTTTGTGTCTTTATTGTGGTGTTATTTGGGTTTGGTCTGCGTTTGCTCAATCAGGGCAAAGGTATTAGAAGTTGAGGTAGTGTTATATGGGCTTTTTACCCTTAGGTCAGCAAACAGAGTATGTTTCTGAATACGATGCAGGGTTGCTTTACCCCATTGCAAGAGTGGATAAATGGACTGAAATGGGCATTGAGTCTGAGCGTCTGCCATTTTATGGAGAGGACGTTTGGAATGCTTATGAATTATCTTGGTTAAATACAAAAGGCAAGCCGATTGTTGCTTTGGCTGAATTTCGCTTGCCTTGTGATTCTCCTAACATCATTGAATCCAAATCGTTTAAATTGTATTTGAACTCATTGAATCAAATGCGTTATGAGTCTGCTGAGGTTGTGCAGACGCTTTTGGAGAAGGATTTATCTGCCGCAGCTGGCGCTGAGGTAACCGTGATTATTCGCGATGTAGATTCAATGGCGTCTTTGGTTGTACTAACCCCTGATTATTGCATTGATGAACTGGATGTTGACGTCTGCGAATATCACCCGAATGCCGATTTATTAGAGACGGATCAATCAATGGGTGTGGTTGAAGAGCGGTTGGTTAGCCATCTTTTAAAATCAAATTGCCCTGTGACCAACCAGCCTGACTGGGGATCGGTTTTTATAGATTATAAAGGCCCTAAGATTCACCATGAAAGCTTGTTGAGGTATGTTATTTCATTTCGTGAACATACGGATTTTCATGAGCAATGCGTTGAGCGTATTTTTATTGATATCATGCGTCAGTGCAAGCCAGAGAGTCTAACCGTTTATGCACGCTATGTTAGACGTGGCGGATTGGATATCAATCCATATCGTTCTAACGTGCCACTCGTTTTGGGCAATGATCGTTTAACTCGTCAGTAGTCTCTTAAACGCGCTTTAGTATAAAAAAAACCGCACAGCATTCATGCTGGTGCGGTTTTTTTTTGAGTACTTTATTTACATAATATTAAGATGTTGTTTGACCGCGGGTAAAGCTGGTGCTCCGTCATACGTTGTGACGCCTTCTAGCCATTTATTTAGTATGTCAGGATTGGCTTTAATCCAATTTTCTGCAGCTTGATCTGGCTTTTCCTTAGAGTCGATAATTTCATTCTCCATTGTTAAGCTAAACTCGAGGTTACTGAGCAGTTTGCCAACATTGGGGCATTCATCTGCATAGCCTTTACGGGTGAGGGTTCTGATGGTTGCCCCACCATAATTTGGGCCAAAATATTGGTCGCCCCCCGTTAAGTATTTTAAGTCAAAGTTTACGTTCATAGGATGAGGTTCCCAGGCAAGGAAAACAATAAAGTTGTCACGCTTTACGCTTCTTGAAACTTGCGAAAGCATAGCTTGCTCGCCAGATTCCACTACTTTCCAGTCTTGCAGATTAAAGTCATTACTGTCTATCATGTTTTGAAGCTTTTGGTTGGCGGGCGCGCCTGCGTCAATGCCATAGATTCGTTGGCGGAATTCCTGGCTGAACTTATGTAAATCAGCAAAGTCTTTGACCCCTGCGTTGTAAACATAGGTGGGTACGGCTAGGGTAAATTTGACGCCTTCTAAGTTAGTACGCACTACATCCATGTTGTCTTTGTATTTATCAATAAAAGCAGACTGAGCTGGCATCCAGTTGCCCATAAAGGCGTCGATTTCTGCGTTTTTCAAACCTTCAAATCCGACAGGTACACTGAGTAGATAAACTTGCGTATCGTATCCCATGGCTTTTAATAGGGTGGTAGCGATTCCATTTGTGGCTCCTATGTCTGTCCAACCGGGATCGCTGAAAGTAACTTTTTTGCATTGTTCTGGTGCCGCGGATACGGCGAAACTGCTGCCAATTAGTATGCTTACGACGCCTGCTATTTTTAGTCCTATTCTAGGAAAAGGAATGGCTTTCATGGGTGTGCTCCTATTTGTGATGTGGCTTTTTATAGTTGGTTTAAATGGCTTTAGGGAAGCGAGATCGGCTCTCCAAATCGTCGAGATCAATGTGGTTTCTCATATACATTTCGCTGCTATCAAACATAGGTTGGTGATCCCATGTGATTTTCTTTCCTTTGTTCATGGCTTGTACAATTAAACGGCGTCTTCGCTGACTGATTAAGACGTCTTGAGTCATAGCGTCAGAATTCCAGCGTTCCAGTGCTTCCTGTTTAAAGTCTTTGAGTAAGTTTGAGTAGTCTGATTGAGTTGCCAGATTCACCAACTCGTCAGGATCATTTTCTAGATCAAATAACTGCTCTGGATCAATGTGGCAATAAACGTACTTGTATTGTCCTCTTCGTATCATCAGTAAAGGGGCAATCGCTCCTTCGCCAAAGTATTCGCCGATTACTTCATCGTGCCCTCCGTTTTTGCCTAGAAGGTGTGGCATGAGACTTCTACCTTGTATTGGCATAGCGTAATTATGGTCTGTTTTATTTGTGGCCATTTCAAGGAAAGTGGGCAATAAGTCTATCGTGGAGACAGACTCTTTAACACGTTTTGCGCTAAAGCGTGTTGGAGCATGTACTATCATAGGGACGCGGGCGGATCCTTCGAAGAAGGACATTTTATACCAAAGGTTGCGTTCACCTAGCATGTCACCGTGGTCGCCTGAAAAGACGATAATGGTGTTGTCGTCTAACCCTGTTTCTTTAAGTGTTTTAAGTAAAAGGCCTACCTTGTCATCTACATAGCTGATGGCCCCATAGTAGGCACGTCTGGCATTGCGGACTTGCTGATCGCTTAACTCTTGTTCGTGATAGGCATAGACCTCTTGTAGGCGGGCTGAGTGTGGGTCTTGGTCTTCTTTTTTAATGGTAATTTTAGGTAGATCAATCTCATCGTCCTCATATCTATTCCAGTATTCAGGAGGAATGGCATAGGGGTCGTGGGGATGTGTCATGGATACCGTTAAGCAGAAGGGACGATCTTGTTCGCGCCTTACATAGTCGTATAAGTAGCGTTGTGCGTGGAAGACGACTTCATCGTCAAAATCTAATTGATTGCTGCGTATACAAGGTCCAGCTTGAGTGACAGATGACATGTTGTGGTACCAAGTAGGACGTGTTTTTACATCATCCCAATTTGGAAACCAACCATAATCGGCTGGATAAATGTCTGTTGTAAGGCGGTCTTCAAATCCATGGAGTTGATCTGGACCGCAAAAGTGCATTTTACCCGACAAGGCCGTTTTGTAGTTTTGGGCCCGTAGATAATGTGCAAATGTTGGGATATCGGCAGGAAGGTCTGCTGCATTGTCATATGCACCAATTTTACTTGGTAACTGCCCAGTCATTAAGACATAACGGGATGGCGCACAGAGTGGGCTATTGCAGTAAGCTGAATCGAATACCACGCCATGTTCTGCCAGCAAGCTGAGGTTTGGCGCTTTGACCACAGGATGTCCATATATGGGTAGAGCGGAAGCCGCAAGTTGGTCTGCCATAATGAAAAGAATGTTTGGTTGTTTTTCTGCCATGACTGTCTCTGATGGATAAAAGGTGAAGATAAGATCAAATGAACGTGAGATGTCCAGTAATCACCGTATGTTCATTAGATTGCGCTATGAAAACATTGCTGTAAACTGACTGAAATTTTATGTATAGGATAAGTAGAGCTTATGTTACAGGACTCGAATCTACCGCCTCTGCAATCGCTTGTCGTTTTTGAGGCATCTGCAAGATTGTTAAGTTTTACGGCTGCTGCGCGTGAATTAGGTACAACCCAACCTGCAGTAAGCCAGCAAATACAAGCGTTAGAGGCCTCTCTTGGTGTGCTGCTATTTGTGCGTGTATACCGCGGTGTTGTGCTCACGGATGCTGGGCATGTTTTGCTAAAAACGACTCAGTCGAGCCTGAGAGATTTGCGTGATGTGCTGCAAAAAATAAAACAAAAACCAAAGGCACAACGTATTTCTGTCGCAACGGATTTCGCCTTTGCCGCTTTTTGGCTTATGCCTCGGTTGCCTGAATTTCGACGATTGCATAAAGATATTGATATTCGAATCCATACCTCTCAATCTGAAGTCGATTTGGCGTCAATTGAAGCGGATGTGGCGGTATTGTTTGGTGAGGGGCAATATCAGGGTTATTTCGCTGAAAAGCTATTACCTGAGCGGGTTTATCCTGTATGCAGTCCAAAACTGTATGCCGATTGCGGCGGTTTTTCACTTCTCACAGACT
The DNA here is from genome assembly GCF_003259175.1 of Marinomonas shanghaiensis. Lineage (GTDB taxonomy): Bacteria > Pseudomonadota > Gammaproteobacteria > Pseudomonadales > Marinomonadaceae > Marinomonas > Marinomonas shanghaiensis. The sequence continues at coordinate 471,784 of NZ_QGOK01000003.1, forward strand.
TGATAAAAGCACCGCTTTTAAAGCTAAACGCGGATATGGGGCAAAAATGGATGGATTGGGATTTGTTGTTTCAGCTCAATGGCTCTCAATGGCAGCCCTCAGAGTCGGTAATGGAGTTTGATAACTATACTTTATTGGTCCAAGCCGCCATTTCTGGGCAAGGCGTTGGACTCGGTTGGTCGCCACTTTTGGATGATTTTATCCAAAGTGGCGTATTGATTGCCTTGTCAGATTTTGCAGTGCAATCGGATCATGGTTATCACATTGTTGTATCAAAAAAACGCGCCCCCACTGCGCCAGTTTCTGCTTTTATTGATTGGTTAAAGTCTTAGCTTTAGAGATAAAGCCACCACAATAAGCTTACTACTCCTAATGACAGGGGCAGAGACAGCAAAATCATGAGCGCAATTTCATCTACTGGCCCTTTAAATTTAGTTGCCAACATATAGCTTATGACGGCGACAGGCATGGTACTCAGGACAATCAGTACGGAGCCTTCTAACGGGCTAAGTGGGAAAAACATCACCACGATGCTGGCACACAAGGCCCCTACGAGTGGACGAAACAGGGAGAGCAGTGCGGCTCGGCTGATTTTGTTGTTTTCTTTGATTGTCAGGCCGCTGATGGACTGACCGAGCAGCATTAGCATGATGGGTAAGGTGATATGGCTGAGCATGTTCAGTGTGTTCATCAAAGGTGCAGGCAAGCTGACTTTCACGCTTAATAAAATACCACCGATAATCAGCGCAATGACGGGACCATTTTTGAGGAGCTGCTTTGGGTGGTAGGCACCAGACATAAACCCAACACCTAAAGTAAAATGACTGATTTGTACCACGGAAGAAATGACGACTGCGATGGCCATACCTTCTGCGCCAAATAAAGCATACGCAACAGGGATGCCCAAGTTGCCCGTATTTGGATTGACTAAAGGTGGTAAATAAAACCGCGCAGGAAGCTTGAGTAGTTTGAGGAAAACGAACGAAAGCAACGCGATAAGCGTCAATACGATGGCTGTGGCAGAAATCAGCTTTAGCATACTAAAAATGTTCATCTGCATTGAAAGCACTGAGTGGAGTAACAGTGCAGGTAACCCCAAATTAGAAACGAGGGCTCCCAGTGACGGGTTTTCTAGGTAGTTGGTTTTTTTGCCGAGAAAAAAACCTAAACAAATCAGTAATAGAATGGGAGTGAGCGCGCCTGCCAGTGCCGATAGCATAAGAAACCTTATTGAATGGTGTGATGTGAAGTCATTTAAATGTGATCAGTTGGTGTTCATGTTAAAGGCTTCTACCAAATAGTTCACCAATGCTGTAACTCTTAAACTGATATTTCTTGATTTAGGGTAAAGTAAGGTGACATCAGATGATGATAACTGCCAATTTGGTAGCGGGTTTACGAGTAAGCCCGATGCCATTTCTTTTTCAACGTAATAAGCGGGTTGCCTAGAAATACCAGCGCTGTTGAGTGTAGCCAGTTTTGCGACATGGCCATTTGAGCAAGTTAATTTTCCTTGTACAGGAAGTTCATACTTTTCTTGAGTTGTGGTGTGTGTAAATAACCATCTTTTTACTGAGCCGTTAATCAATGTATGTTCCAGTAAATCTTTTGGGCTATTGAGGGCGGGCATTGATTTAAGATAATCGGGGCTGGCGACAAGATGATTTGTATAGCGAGTTAGTTTTCTACCGATTAAGTTTGAATTGGCTAAGCTGCCCATTCTGACCACCAGATCATACTGTGCTTCGATCAAATCTTCCCGAGTGCTGGAAAAACTCAAGTCTATTTCTATCTGCGGGTTTTCCGCCATAAAACGGATCAAAATTGGCGCAAGTATGGCTTCACCGAATAGGCCGCCTACCGAGTTGATGCGGATTTGTCCGCTAATACTGGAGTGTGCGTGCTGGGCTGCTTGCACCGCATGTTCTAGCTGATCTATTCCCAGTCTAGAAAGTTGATAGAAGGTTTCTCCTGCAGGTGAGAGAGAAAGAGAGCGCGTTGAGCGATAAAGTAATTGCACGCCCATGTGTTTTTCTAATCGACTGATGATTTGCGATATTCGTGCACGCGATAGATTGCGTTGTTCGGCAGCCTTGGAAAAACTTTGCGTTTCTACGACAGCCAAAAACTCGGGTATGCCTTCTGGAAAGTTGGCGCTCATATTGTTAAGCCCTAATAAACAATACATTTAATGGATTGATAATTATAAACAGTAATAAGCCTCGTATAGTAGTGTCATTGGTCAATAGATAATCTTGAGGGTGATATGAATAAGAGAATATTAGGAAAAACAGGGTTTGCGGTGTCTGAGATTGGTTTAGGCTGTTGGCAGCTTGGAAATGACTTTGGCCCAGTTGAAGACAAAGAAGCACAAGAGATACTGCAAACCGCTGTGGCAGAAGGAGTTTGTTTTTTTGATACCGCCGATGTATATGGGGGTGGCATCAGTGAACAACGAATTGGAGAGTGGCGCAAAGGCTTAGCGGAGTCGCCAATTATTGCCACAAAAGTGGGGCGAGATGCGGCGTTATACCCAAATGGTTACAGTAAGGCGTCGGTGAAAAAGAGTTTGCAAGAATCGGCGAAACGATTGGGGGTTGAAAGCATTGATTTGGCTCAACTGCACTGCGTACCTAGGGAGGTGCTTTTTGCTGGGGATATTCTTGCTTGGATGGAAGACCTTAAGAAAGAGGGTGTCATCAAGCATTTTGGTGCCAGTGTTGAAATGTTGGATGAAGCAAAATTTTGTTGTGAGCATCCTGAGATAGCGAGTTTGCAGATCTTGTTCAATGTGTTTCGACAGGATGCGGTGACGTCACTGTTTCCAATCGCGGAAGAAAATAATGTTGGTATCATTGTACGTTTGCCCTTAGCAAGCGGTCTGTTGTCTGGAAAAATGTCACTTAATCATCAGTTTGATGAGCGTGATCATCGTTCTTATAATAAAGATGGTGCGGCGTTTCATGTGGGGGAAACCTTTAATGGTATTCCGTTTGAAAAGGGCGTTGCATTGGTGGAAGCACTAAAGGCAAAATTACCTGAAGGGCAAAATATTCTTGATGTTTCACTGCGTTGGATTTTAGATCAACCGCAAGTGTCTAGTATTATTGCTGGAGCCAGCCGTTCCTCACAAGTGGTACGTAATGCGGCGGCATCCTCACTGCCTCCATTGAGTAAAGATTTGCATGTGTTACTAGCGGACTTTTATCGTGACGACGTGAGAGCGGAAATTCGTGGTGGTATCTAGAGCATAAGAAAGACCATCAAAACATGAAAGGTGCGAGTTGACTCGCACCTTTCATTGAATTGTTTCTTTAAGCAGTAGCGCTATTATTTCAGTATTTGTTCTGCGTGGGCCTTAGTTTTTACCTTGCTGATGATGTCGGATATTATTCCCTTTTCATCAATAATAAAGGTGGTTCTGACCGTTCCCATCGACTCTCTGCCCATGAATTTTTTAAGTTGCCAAGTGCCATAGAGTTCATGCACTGTTTTTTCTGTATCGGCAATCAGTGGAAAAGGCAGATCGTACTTCGCAATAAAGTTCTGGTGTTTTTTCTCAGTGTCGGTGCTGATGCCAAGCACAATAAAGCCTTGATCGAGTAATGCTTGGTAATTATCACGCAAGTCACAAGCTTGGGCTGTACAGCCAGGTGTCGCATCTCTTGGATAAAAATACAGTACTACTTTTTTGCCTTTGAACTGACTCAATGTGATTGTCTCACCATTTTGGTCTTTGGCGCTAAAGTCCGGTGCAATTTGTCCGATTTCGATTGTCATAAGCGTGCTCTCTATTATTAACGAAACATGTTTAATAAGAATAGCTTACCAAGAGCTAGACGAAAAATCCCCCCGAATGCGTTTTCTTGCTAATTTACTCCGGCTTTACGTCCGTCAATTATTGTTAAAGCCGAGTCTGGACGTTACTATAGGCGCGCTTATAATTTTATCGGAGACTCGAAATGATCACAGGTAGTTTAGTTGCGCTTATCACACCTATGTCACCAGATGGCGCTGTAGATACCAAAAAATTAGATGATCTTGTAGAGTTTCATATTAATGAGGGTACTCACGGTATCGTAGCGGTGGGGACGACGGGGGAATCGTCGACTCTGACCCCAGAAGAACATGCTAATGTGATTCGTCAGGTTGTGAAGACTGTCAATGGTCGAGTTCCTGTTATTGCTGGTACAGGTGCCAATGCAACACATGAAGCCATTGATCTTACGCGTCGTGCCAAAGAAGCGGGCGCTGATGCCTGTTTGCTTGTTACACCGTACTACAATAAACCGACTCAGGAAGGCTTGTATCAACATTTCAAAGCCATTGCTGAAGCGGTGAATATTCCGCAAATTTTATATAACGTACCAGGTCGTACCGCCTGCGATATGCAAAATGAGACTGTTGTCCGGCTTGCTTCTGTTAAAAATATTGTGGGTATTAAGGACGCTACAGGTAACCTTGAGCGTGGCGAAGCCTTGATTAAAGCTTTGCCAGAGCATTTTGCTGTGTACTCGGGAGATGATGCGACTGCGGTTTCGTTAATCCTATTGGGCGGTAAAGGTAATATTTCTGTAACCGCAAATGTTGCCCCAAGAGCCGTTGCTCAGGCCGCTGAACTCGCCTTAGCAGGAAAAGCAGATCAAGCGCACTCTGTGGACACAACGGTAGCATCTCTTCATAAAAATTTGTTTCTAGAATCCAATCCTATCCCTGTTAAATGGGCTTGCAGCCAATTAGGTCTGTGTGAAGAAGGAATTCGATTGCCACTTACCCCACTTTCAGAGCCGCATCATGCAGCTGTTCGACAAGCCATGATAGAAGCTGGAGTTTTATTAGTATGAATAAGTTCACATTACAGCTGATGAGCGCAAGTTCACTGGCTATTTTATTGTCTGGTTGCAGTCTATTTTTGACCGATCATTCTGATGATTATCAAGATGGCACACCAACGGCTGCGACATTGGTTGTACCTGAGGGATCGGCACAATCAAAAGATGTTTTAGTCATTCCGAATGAAGATAAAATTGCCAATTTAGAACCCTCTAAACCCTTTACAACGCCAAGGGCGCCATTTGTTTTTTATCCTATGGTTGATGTGGGTGTGATCGAGCAAGATGATTCATTGGAATTTTTTGTGCCTGCGAATATAGAGCAATCTAAGCGCATTGTGGCAGACTTCCTAACCGCGCTGCATGGCGCTGGTGACCCTATTTCGTCACAAACACAAGATCAACTTATTTCTATTCCTTTTGATTTTCATCCACAGGGTTGGTGGGCATCATTATGGAGTGATATTACTCGTTTGCATCCAGCGCAAACCGCTTTCTCGTTCCGCTTTAGCGAATCTGGCGAAAAAACCTTGGTGAGTGTTCAGTTTCGTAATGAACAGCAGGATGTTGAGCCAAGTGACTGGATGAGTCCTGTTAATGATAACGATGCTTATTCTGTTGCCGTACGTTTATGGGGCGCGATTGGTCGTCAGTTGAACCAATCTTCTGCCTATCTTTCAAACCGTGATGACGCTTCTTCTTTCCCTGTTTGGGTGGATCATCAGGGACTCTATGCTATTCATTTGGGCAGCAATGTGTCTCAATCTGACATTGAAGCAAAATTGAAAGCAGCGGATATTTACCTCATTCCAGGCGCTGAAGATAAGTTGGCTCCTGTGCGACCAGAAGATGTTGCTAGAGTCGGTGATGTCATTGATTTCAGCGTTCCACTGAGCAGTGGGAAAAAACTAGAATCCATTAAGACAATCCGCCGCGACTTAGACGATGTAAGCTGGGAAGAGCGAGAGTACACTTATAAAATCACGCATCAAAAAGCAGGTGACTTTTTGGTGATTGATGTGTCATCGATGGCCTTCCCAGAGGTCGTGTCGTTTCATTTGGCACAACGTTTTGTAAACTAAAGATTAACCCCTCAAAAAAGAAAACCGGAGACCCTCCAATGGAAAAACGACAAGAGCTGTATGCAGGTAAGGCAAAATCTGTATTTCGTACAGATGATCCTGACAAGATGGTTCTAGTGTTTCGTGATGATACTTCTGCCTTTGACGGTAAAAGAATAGAGCAGCTTGACCGTAAGGGCATGGTGAACAATAAGTTCAACGCGTTCATCATGACAAAATTACAAGAAGCCGGTATTCCAACCCATTTTGAAAAACTGCTAAGTGATACCGAGTCACTTGTTAAGTGCCTCGATATGATTCCGGTTGAATGCGTCGTTCGAAATGTTGCTGCCGGCAGCTTATGTCGTCGATTAGGTGTTGAAGAAGGCATTGCGCTTACGCCGCCAACATTTGAGTTGTTCTTAAAGAATGATGCGTTAGGCGACCCAATGATTAACGAGTCTCATGTTGAATCATTTGGTTGGGCGAAAGCTGCTGATTTAGCCAAAGCGAAAGAGCTTACATTCAAGGTAAATGATGTATTAAAAGCGATTTTTGCAGAAGGCGGCATGATTCTAGTTGATTACAAATTAGAATTTGGACTATATAAGGGCGAGGTTGTATTGGGGGATGAGTTTTCTCCTGACGGCTGCCGTTTATGGGATGCCAAAACCAAAGAAAAATTAGATAAAGATCGTTTCCGTCAAGGCTTGGGTGGCGTAATCGAAGCTTACGAAGATGTAGGTCGTCGTATAGGTATCGATTTCGACGCATAAGCGTATTGGTAACTTAGTTCAAAATGGAGGACAAGCGCCTCCATTTTTACCGCGCAAGGACAAACATTGATTAACTTCCTTCCTATTGCCATTGGCTTGCGTTACGCCCGGGCAAAACGTTCCAACCACTTTATTTCTTTTATTAGCTTCTCTTCCATTGCAGGCTTAGCACTTGGGGTTATGGTCCTGATTACCGTTTTATCGGTAATGAATGGCTTTGATAGAGAGTTGCGTCAGCGCATATTGGGGATGGTGCCTCATGCAACCTTGTGGGGTACCCCGGTTCTGGATGACTGGCGTGCTACAGCAAAGCTTGTTGAGCAGATGCCCAATGTTGTTGGTGTTGCCCCTCATATCCAAGCTCAAGTGATGTTTCAATCTGGTGAAAGTGTTCACGGGGCGATTCTGAATGGGATTAACCCTGATATGGAGAAAAAGGTCTCTATCATCGATGATAACATGGCGTCGGGCTCGCTAAATGCGCTTAATCAAACCAGCTTCGGTATCGTTTTAGGGGCTCAGTTAGCAAAAATGCTTGGCGTAGAGGTGGGTGATAAAGTGACGGCAATATTGCCCAAAGCCAATGTCTCTATTGCTGGTGTGGCTCCTGTTTTAAAACGCTTTACGGTAGTGGGCACTTTTGAGGTTGGGGCAGAGCTAGACAGCAGCTTGGCTTACATCAATATTAAAGATGCTGCGAAGCTGAAACGTTATAACGACGATGATGCAGAGGCATTGAGAATATCATTTGATAATTTGTTTGTGGCGCCTGTACGCATTTGGGATATTGCACGTGAGATACCCGGTCAAAATAGAGTGAGTGATTGGACTCGTACTCATGGCAACTTGTTCCAAGCCATCCAGATGGAAAAAACCATGATCGGTTTATTGCTTCTGCTTATTGTGGCTGTAGCGGCATTTAATATTGTGTCTACATTGGTCATGGTGGTAACCGATAAGCGCAATGACATAGCAATACTAAGAACCATGGGATTAACGTCTGCTCAAGTGATGTGGGTGTTTATTGTTCAGGGTATGTTCATTGGTATGCTTGGCACTTTGATTGGTGTGATATCTGGGGTTGCCTTGGCATTGAATGTCAGTGATCTGATTGCAACAGTGCAGACTTTATTTAACGTCCAGTTTTTGAATTCGGATGTGTATTTCATTAATTACTTGCCTTCGCAATTAGAATGGGCAGATGTCAGACTGATTGTCATATCCGCCTTTATTATGACCGTTGCGGCGACCATTTATCCCGCTTGGCGAGCTTCCAAAGTGGAACCAGCAGAGGCATTGCGTTATGAATAATAATATTGTTCTAGAGTGTCACGCACTTTCTAAGCAATACCAAGATGGTAAGCAGATTGTAGATGTATTCCGATCCATTGATCTGTCTTTGAATAAAGGCGAGGCCTGTGCCATTGTTGGTGCTTCAGGATCGGGTAAAACCACTTTGCTGAACCTATTGGCAGGTTTGGACTTGGCGACGACAGGTGAAGTCAAGCTTGCTCAAGTTTCTTGGTCTAGTATCAGTGATGCAAAGCGCGCTAAAATGCGCAATCGTGAAATGGGGTTTGTTTATCAATTCCATCATTTGTTGGCGGAGTTTACAGCGCTCGAAAACGTGTTGATGCCAATGTGGATAGCGGGCATCAATAAAAAGGAAGCAAGGTTGCGTGGTGAAGAATTGCTTACGCAAGTTGGCTTGAAAGACCGACTAAATCACAGGCCCTCACAGCTTTCTGGTGGTGAAAGGCAAAGGGTGGCTATTGCCCGCGCTTTGGCCAATAGACCAGCCTGTGTGTTGATGGATGAGCCGACAGGGAACTTAGACGAAACGACGTCTCTTGAAATTCAAAACTTAATTAATGAGTTGAAAGTGACGTACAATATGGCATTTCTTCTCGTAACTCATGACGAGAAAATGCTTAGTTGGATGGATTCTGCTTATCGCCTTTCGAAAGGGACACTGCAGATCTTAAAACAATCGAACATGTAATCTTGGTTCTAACAGAATCTTTAAAGCCAAGCTGAGAATGAGCTTGGCTTTAAAGACTATTTTTGCGATTGGTTTCGTTGTGCTCTTTCTTTCCAGCGCTTCACAACATGCAGGCGCCACAATACGGTAATTAATGCGTAGCTTATTGCGCCTACAATGATACCTGAAACCGTCGAGCCAACATAAAGCGGCAGCCATATGTGCTCCATCTTATCCCAAATCCATTCGACAGAAAGTTGAAAATCTTTCTTATCAGGTGAACCAAGGATAAGGGTTCCCAGTTTGTAGTTGAAATAAAACACAAAAGGCATTGTCAGTGGATTGGTGATCCAAACTAACGCGATCGATAGGGGAATGTTGGCGCGCAAAGGAATAGCGAGCAAAGCAGAGGCCAACATCTGAAAAGGCATTGGAATAAAGGCCCAGAATAAGCCATTAAAAAAAGCCCGTGCAACAGATTTACGATTTAAGTGCCATAAATTAGCTTCGTAAATTTGAGCGCCCAATAGACCAAGGGCTTTACTTTGTTTCAGCTTTTCTGGGTTTGGTATGAATTTTTTAAGATAATTTTTTGGCATAATTAGGTGAAAAATAGTTTAGCAATTTGAGACATGGAGGTCTTGTGTTACTAAGTAGTTTATCCATATTGATGGGCGCCATATTGGTGCCGAGCCATTATTTGTGGCTGTATTCTACGCATATCGTTCTGGTGTGTCTCTACCTAATATGGTCAAAGCGTCTAATAGTTTTGTTTTTGACACTTCTCTCCTTTATTTCCGTGGTTTTTAGTGAGTTTGCCGCCGCACCAGCATTTTCAATCAGCGCGGGTGATGAGGTATTGATTGATTTTGAAAAGAAAAGTGTATTTTTCGAATCCGCTCCATTGTTTGATGAGACCGTTTTTTCAAAGCGACAGTTTGTTCAAATCGTGTATTTTTCTGAAGATGGCTCCCGATATGCGCAAGATGATTTTGTTCTAACTGTTTTTAAGGGTGGGCATAGACCAGTCTCAGACGAGAGCGCGTTACAAAGTGCAAGTGGTGCCTTATACAAGGGCGTACTGACGGGCGTTGTCTTGGCGGATAAAACGGGCCCCTGGTGGCAACGAAATCTGTATGTAAAAAGACAGTCAGCACAGCTTAATGTGAAGCTTATGAATAATGATTCTGATCGCCTTCGACAAGAAGATCGTTCTTTAAGAGAGCGGTTATTGCTTAAGCTTGATGACAGTCTAAGGCATTTTGATCATTGGCGGTATTCTAAAGCTTTATTATTAGGGCAGGATGATCTATGGAGTGAAAGGGATACTTGGATTATTCGCACGCTTGGACTGGCTCATTTGTTTGTTGTATCTGGCTTGCACACGGGTTTTATGTTCATTATCGGTCGCATGTTAAGCCGAGTGGTTTGGCAGATTATGCCGCGTACTATTCTCTTGTCTGGTATGACGCGCTGGCACTGTGATGCCGTGGTGGTTATTCCATTATTGTTTGCGTATGCCTATGTGACACACTGGGGAGAGCCAGTAGTGAGGGCCTCGATTATGTTGAGCGTGTATTTGTGTGCTCGCATGCTTGCTCTAAAAATATCATCTTATAGCATCATTACATTTGCGTTGTGGTTGGTGTTGATGTTTGATCCTAGGGCGGTTTTGAGTCCTGGTTTGTGGCTGTCATTTAGCATGGTGTACTTGTTAATAGGCTTTTGCCAGACGTCCACAAAATTGTCACGACTAATGATGGTGCAAGTTATGTTAAGTACCGCCTCGATGGTACTAATACTTGGCTGGCAAGAAGCCATTTCAAGCGTGTCCATTTTCGTCAATGTTCTTCTTATTCCGTTCGCGGCGATCGTATGGTTTCCTCTGGGAATGCTTTCTTGTGTAGAGGTCGTGCTACTGGGATCGAACCATAGTTATGCCTTGTTGGAAGAAGGGTTGGTGTTTCTTATGCTGGGCATCGAGTGGGTCGTTTTTAATTTACCACTATTGCCATTTGAAACGTTTTCGTCAAATTTGCCAAGATGGATGATGTTATTATTGGTGGTGCTGTGGGTTTATCAAAGCCCTCTCAGGCGTGGTGTTTTGATTGCCACCAGCATTTGGTTGCTTTTATTTCCCTCCGCCTTTTTTAATAGATTTGATGCCGATTTGGTGATAACCAATCACAATAATTCGTTAGCATTGGCGGATCAAGAGACAACGCTATTGGTGGATGCTTGGGCGGGGAACGATATAGAAAAATTGATGTTTGGTGCTTACCTGAATGTTGCTCAAGAAGGTTATTTGTTATCGTCGAAGTCGATTTCTGAACTAACACCACATGCCTTGCTGCATCACGATGTGAAGTGGGTCATTCTTAAGCAAGAAAAAATGCCACAAACTGAGACTATATTGGACGCTTTGGGGGTTAATTGGTTGGTTGTTCCAGCAGGCGAGTCGTTGGCTTTTTATTTTCAGAATGATTCTGTTTCGTTACGGCACTCTTTGTGTGTTTATGATTTTTTTCTCTTAAAATCTGACACTTGCAAGCGTGTTGAAAAGTTAGAGAGTGTGTTAAATTACAGGCAAATCTAAAATTGGAGAGCGAAGTGTTAGCTTTTATTCAAACTGGTGGTTTTTTCATGTGGCCCTTGTTGGCGTGTTCCATTCTCGCGCTGGCTATTATTCTTGAGCGTTTTTGGACCCTACGTAAATCGGGTGTGGCTCCTAAGGGGTTATTATCGGATGTCATGGCACGATTGCGTGATGACAGAATGACCATCGAGTACATTCGTTCCATGCAAGCGAAAACAGGTCTAGCGTCTATTTTTGCGGCGGGACTTTTGAATTCTAAGCACGGCCGTGACGCTATGAAAGAAAGTGTTCAAGAGGCGGCGAGTCATGTTATTCATGAGTTAGAGCGTTTCATGAATACGTTGGGCACCATTGCGGCCATTGCGCCTCTGTTGGGTTTGCTAGGAACCGTTGTGGGCATGATTAAGGTCTTTTCTGTTTTAATGGAGAGCGGCGCGGGTAATACGGCGTTATTGGCTGGCGGTATTTCAGAAGCATTGCTGACTACGGCTGCGGGTTTAGGTGTGGCCATCCCCGCGCTTATTTTCCATCGCTTTTTTAGTCGCCGTATTGATGAGCTTGTTGTCACTATGGAACAGCAGTCGACAAAATTGGTTGATGCTTTGCACGGTGATCGAGATAAAGCAGGAGTGGCCCAGTGAAATTTCGTCGTCAGAAAATAGATGACGTGCAAATCAATTTAACACCATTGATTGATGTCGTTTTTTTATTGCTTATTTTCTTTATGGTCAGTACGACGTTTAATCAAAGTACGGAGTTGACGATTGATCTACCCACAGCGACATCGAATGCTCCCAGTTCTGATCGCTCTAAAAATGTCGAATTGGTGATTACCGCCGATGGTCAATATGTCATTAATGGTCAAACACTTATTAATGAAAAAGTCAGCACATTAGTACAAGGATTAAAAGAAGTCAGTGAGGGGGACTATACACGACCGCTCATCATTACGGCTGATGCAAAAGCCTCTTACGATATGGTTCTTAGAGTGTACGATGCTGCAGCCAGCCTTGGCATCACTAAGCTGGCACACACTGCGCAAAAAGAGCCTACACAGTGAGTTGGGAGTCTTTATTTACACGCTCTTGGTATGGGCGTTGTGGTTGGACGCATCTATTTCAGCCCTTACTGCCGATGGTTAAAAAAATAGTCTCTCAAAAAAGAGAGGCTTTTTTATCCGGTGCGAGCAACAGTTACAAAGCTCCTGTGCCTGTCATTGTGGTTGGGAATATCAGCGTAGGCGGAACAGGAAAGTCGCCCATGGTGGTTGCTTTATGTGAGCTGTTAAAAAAGCAGGGCTATCGTCCTGGTATTGTCTCACGTGGTCATGGGGCGAAAGTTGATACGCCAACACCTGTCTATATGAACAGTATGGCTCAAGATGTGGGCGATGAGCCGGTCATGCTAGCTCGACGTGCGGCCTGTCCTCTGGTGGTTTTTCCTAAAAGGGATGAGGCGGTCAAATTTCTGCTGGCAACCACAGACGTCAATATCATTATTAGTGATGACGGTATGCAGCATTATCAACTGGGTCGAGATATTGAAATTGCGATGTTGGACGCTCAGCGTGGTGTGGGGAATGGTCAATTGCTGCCCGTTGGCCCTTTAAGAGAGCCAATAAACCGTCTGCAAGAGGTGGATTTTGTTGTGAGCGTGTCTGCTTCTCTCACTGAGGCTCTGACAAAACTGAATCTTGATATTACTCTTGCCCCTCTTGTTCCTATTAGGCTGATGTCATTGGATGGTACACAGCACATTGATTGTCATGAGGCGTTTGTCAGCAATACAAAATGGCATATGATAGCGGGTATCGGTAACCCAGAACGTTTTGCAGATACTTTGAGGCGACTAGGTTTGCGCAATGAACTGTCAAGTCATCATTGGTTTGCGGATCATCATGTGTTTAAAGCAGAGGATATTCCTACGGACGGTGCGGTCATCATGACAGAAAAAGACGCTGTTAAATGTCAGTCATTGACGTTATCAAATGCCAATATTTGGTATCTTCCTGTCTCCTTAGTTTTACCAGATCATTTTCAACAACGTTTTTTAGAAAAATTAACCCTTATAAAAATGGATCATTGCCATGAATAAAACCTTATTAGATATTCTTGTTTGCCCTGTGACGAAAGCGGCACTTACGCTAAGCAAAGACGGTAGTGAGTTGATTAGTAAAGTGGGCGGGATGGCGTATCCGATTCGTGATGGTATCCCTGTGTTATTGGAAACAGAAGCGCGAACCCTAACGACAGATGAACGATTAGAGTCAGGTTCATCCAGATGAAATCACAAAAAGTGCTGATGGTGTGTCTGGGTAACATCTGTCGTTCCCCAGCGGCCCAAGGCATTATAGAAAGCCTTAACTTGAAGCAAGGTGGCGTGCGTCTAGAAGTGGACTCTGCGGGCACAGCAGCGTATCACGTAGGCAATCCACCAGACAGTCGATCTATTGCTGTGTTGAAGCAAGTTGGTATTCATATCGATCAACAGCAAGCCAGACAAGTCACTAAGGCAGACTTTGCTGAGTTTGATTGGATTCTTGCGATGGACAGAGAAAACTTGGCCAATCTTAAAAAAATTCAGCCTGCGGCCTGCAAGGCAAAGGTCGTTTTGTTTGGTGAGTTTGAACCAAGTGTGTCTTTTGGCGAAGTGGCAGACCCTTACTATGGCGGCGAAGATGGATTTGTGGCGATGAGAAAGCACCTAACTCAAATCTCCGAGGCCTTTATTCATTACCTTTATTTAAGAAAAGAAGATTAAGTTAGCCAATGAATATGCGATTTAGTAGCCGCGATTGTTTTTCGCAAAATGTTGAAGACTCGATTCAAAAAAATATTTCTTTGGCCACTTATAATACTTTTCGCTTTGCGTATCGTGCCGAATTTTTTGCTATTGCAGACAGTCTTGATGTGTTGAAAGCCTTATTAGCTTGGGCCAGTCGCTTCAAGCATGAGGTTACCATGATTGGTGGTGGCAGTAATTTACTCATCTCCGGTGATGTGAAGGGTTTGGTTATTGTCAATCGTTTGACGGGCATAAACGCCAGGGAGCATAGTGGTAATCTGATTAGCCTGACCGTTGCTGCTGGTGAGAATTGGCATCAGCTTGTCGAATTCACAGTCAATCAAGGCTGGTTTGGTCTTGAAAATCTGGCACTTATTCCTGGTACAGTCGGGGCCGCTCCTGTTCAAAATATTGGCGCCTATGGCGTCGAAATAAAAGACGTATTAGCCCGTGTCCAAGTTATCAATAGATTGTCAGGGGATGTTTACTGGGTGAACGCACGAGACTGTGGTTTGGCCTATCGTGACAGCCATTTTAAAGGTAAATGGCTTTCTACGTTGCTCATCACCGCTGTTGAGATATCCCTGAAAAAACAGGGACGCTTGTTGCTAACTTATGGCGGCTTATCGGATCGATTGCCTGCACAACCGAGTCTTAAAAACGTCTTCGATATGGTTTGTCAGGTGCGCAGTGAAAAGTTGCCTGATCCTAAAACGTTGGCAAATGCGGGGAGTTTTTTCAAAAACCCGATCGTCAGTCAGGATCAGCATGAGGTATTAAAGGCGCGTTTTCCTAACTTGGTTTCATTCAGGTTTGAGGATGGGTTCAAGTTGGCAGCAGGTTGGTTAATTGATCAAGCTGGTTGGAAAGGCAAGCAATTTCACGGGGTTGGGGTTTACGAAAAGCAGGCGTTGGTATTAGTCAATTATAAAGACGAAACAGCGGATTCTTTATTGCTGTTGGAAGCAGAAATAAAACAGTCTGTTTATGATTTATATGGCGTCAATCTAGAGCGCGAACCTGTACAATTACCTTCGCTTATGTATCTTGATCACGCTACGAATTTGGAGACACTGAATTGAAGATTGGGGTGATTGATTCGGGTGCTGGGGGCGTCACTATCTTAAACGCTATACACAAAAAACACCCTTATTTGGATTTGGTCTATTTGGCGGATGATGCTTTCGCCCCCTACGGTAGTAAAAGCATCGCACAATTGCAGGATAGGTTGATAAAAATAGGCCGCTTTTTTGAAAATGAGAATGTGTCTGCGATCGTAGTGGCTTGTAACACCGCGACCGTGGCGGCCATTGATGCGTTAAGAGCGAGTACGTCCTTGCCTATTATTGGAGTTGAGCCAGCGGTAAAACCTGCTTTTCGTATTAGTAAGCAACGTAAAGTCGCCGTGTTAGGAACGCCAGTAACGGCACAAAGCCCACGTTTAAACCAACTTATTGGTCTTTGGAAGTCAGACAGTCAGGTGTCGATTATGTCGAGTGATACCTTGGCTTATGATATTGACGCTTGGCCTGAAACAGAAGACAAAATCAAACAAACGATTAAGCATTTAAGCCAAGATATGTTGGCGCATAACATTGACACATTGGTCTTGGCTTGTACTCACTATCCCTTGGTGAAGCATTTGTTTGTGCAGGCTTTAGGTACTGACTGCGAAATTATTGAGCCAAGTGAAGGGGTTACCGCTCAGCTTATTAGACGTTTAGAAGCGTCTTACCCGGAGGCAATGCACGCTTTGTATCCTGTATCCTCTCAACCAGAAGGTCAGATCGAGCTGTGCAGTTCTTTGGGCACTAAAAACATGCAACGGCTCTCCTCATGGATTGTGGCAAGCGACGCCATATCGGATAAAAGGCACGTTACTATTTAAGTCTGGTTTTCAAAAAAAGCCATAATCTTATCTTTTTCCCACATAGCATCCTGATACCCTAAATCCATCAAGGCTCGACAATACTGCGGTGTGAAAAGCAAATAACTCGCCGCAGAGCTAATTTTCTCTGATGTTGATCCTCCTGCTGCTTTTAACAAAATACGAACATTCTTGGGCAGTGTTTTGATGTAGTGATGCGCAATGGTGTTTAATTCTTCAGATGGCGAAATGATCAATGTTTCCGTCGGAAGGTTTTGATGCAGAGCCTGTTTTTCCTTGGGTAAATCACGAATAAGGCTGTTCATTATCTCTAACTGATTGATGTCGTCTTCTAGATTGTCAATAAAGGCGCTGTTTAATAGTTGGCCTAGTATTTGCACCATACTAGGCGCACTTGACTCAATGTCTTCCTCTGGTGCAGCCCACTTTTTAGCACTGCGATTACCACTTACCCCAATGATAAATAACTTAGTCGCGCCCAGTTTTAGGGCTGGATAAATGGCGGACTTCTGACGAATAGCGCCGTCACCATAATAGTGATTTTGAATTTTGTGTGCAGGGAAAATGGTAGGAATCGCACTGGACGCCAATAAGTGATCCACTCCTAAGGTTGCGATGACACCTTTACGTCGTTTTTCTTGCCAGCCTGGCATGTCAGGCTGCCCTTGGAAGAAAGTTGTCGACTCGCCAGTGCTGTAGCTCATCGCTGTAATCGCAAGCGCTTTGAGTTGTTGTTTGTCTATGGCAGTGTTTATTCGAGAAAAGTCTAGATGGTTGCTCAGCAGCTCTTTTAATGGCGTATTATCCATAAGGGCAGTAGCGGTTTCACTGTTCTGTAGGTGAAACAGGGATAGCAGTGTTTTTGCAAGGGAGGTTGTCACAGGCCAGCGCCCGACGGTATAAACTTGATCGGGTGTTAAATGGCGCCAAACGAATGCAAGGGTGGAAACCGCTTTGGAAAAATTGTCCGCGTAAGACGCCAGCATGGTTGCATTTAACGCACCAGCCGACGTGCCACATAATATGGAGAAAGGCAGGGAAGTATGCTTTGGTAGCATCTTTCCCATGGCTGAGAGTACACCGACTTGATAGGCAGCACGGGCACCACCACCAGATAAAATTAATGCATTATTATTGGTCATAACAGTCCGCTTAATATGGTTTTATTGCAGCGTTCTATGTATCGCATAAAAACGCGTTTCTTCTATTAGATCAATCATTGGTAAACAGTATGAGAGAATTTTGTTGATAATGCCATGTTGTGAATTCAGTCTACTATCCGTATTTTGCATAATAGGCTGTGATTGATATTACAATTTGTAGACTGTCGTCAAAATGTCATTCACAATCTCTTCTATACTTTTGCTAACAATAAGAAAAAGGATACGAAATGAATCATTCCGCCGTTATTAGTGGGGTTGGTCTGTGGACACCCCTACATTCTATTAGTAATGAAGAGCTTGTCGCGAGCTACAATGCGTGGGCTGAGCAGTTTAATAGTGATCATGCTCAACAAATTGAAAACGCAGAAATTGAGGCAAAGCCGTTATCGAGTGCCGCCTTTATTGAAAAGGCGTCTGGAATCAAAAGTCGTTATATTTACGCGAAAGAGGGGGCTTTAGACATTAAGCGGATGCGTCCTGTGCTGGATATTCGTCATGATGAGCAACTCTCTCACCAAGCTGAAATGGCTATTTTGGCGGCCAAGAAAGCGTTAGAGGCTGCTAATAAAACAGCTGCTGACATTGATATGGTCATCGTTTCTTGTGCTTATACGCAGCGATCATACCCTGCCATTGCTATTGAAGTGCAGTCGGCATTAGGCATAGACGGTTTTGGTTTTGATATGTTGGTGGCGTGTTCAGCGGCAACATTTGGTCTGCAAAGAGCCGTGGATGCTGTTAAAGCGGGAACGGCAAAAGGCGTGTTGGTTATTAACCCTGAACTAACCTCCCCACAAGTTAACTATATGGACCGAGATTCGCATTTTATCTTTGGGGATGTGGCGACCGCCGTTGTGGTGGAAAGCAGTGAAACCTGTCAATCAGCTCATTCTTTTGATGTACTAAGCACCAAGTGCATTACCTCCTTTTCGAACAATATACGTTCTAATTTTGGCTATACGACTCGTGTTACTGACGAAGATCCTTATGGCGCAGACAAGTTGTTTCATCAAAATGGGCGCAAAGTGTTCAAAGAGGTTTGTCCAATGGCGGCCGATCACATTGAAAGCCATTTAAAGAGTCAAGGTATTCAGGTGTCTCAGTTGAAGCGCTGGTGGTTGCATCAAGCGAATATCAATATGAATTTGTTGATCAGTAAGCGTCTATTGGGGCGTGATGCAACGCTTGAAGAAGCGCCAGTGGTATTAGATGAATACGCGAACACCGCCTCAGCAGGTTCTATCATTGCTTTTGCAAAATATCACGAGGATTTAGTGGTTGGCGACATTGGTGTGATTTGTTCGTTTGGAGCTGGCTATTCAATCGGCAGCTTGATTCTTCGTAAGCGCTGATGATCACACCGGATTGCAGATTCTTTTCAATGTTGGGGTAAATTGTCTAAGTTAAGTAATACCCTCGTTAAGTCATTGAAACAGATGTGATTATAAGAGAGACTAATTGCACTGGTTTCCATGACTCAATAATAGGGCATCTTAAATATGGCAATTCATCCTCAAGCAGGGCAGCTTGCTTCTCACGATTTACTGGTCAATCTTCCTGAACTTATGTCGGCTTATTATTTGAAAAAGCCCCGAGTGACAACTCATCCAGATGAGCGAGTCAGTTTCGGTACATCAGGTCATCGTGGAAGTGCCTTATTAACCAGTTTTAACGAATATCATATTCTCGCCATTGCACAAGCGATTGCCGAATATCGACACGCTAACAATGTGTTTGGACCTTTATACTTAGGCAAAGACACTCATGCTTTGTCCGAAGCGGCTTTTCAAACAACGGTGAGTGTGCTCACTGCAAATGGTGTCCGTGTTCGTACTCAATTAAATGGCGGCTATACCCCTACACCGGTTATTTCTCATGCTGTGTTAACACACAATAAGACTCAGTCTGACATCAGTGATGGCATTGTTATTACGCCGTCTCATAATCCTCCAGAAGACGGCGGTATTAAGTACAATTCTAGTAAAGGCGGCCCAGCCGATAAAGACATTACCGATTGGGTCGCCAAGAGAGCGAATGCGCTTTTAGAAGCGAATTTAGAGGGTGTAAAGCGTTTCTCGTTAGAAGACGTGGAGGCCAGTGGCTTGATAGAGCCTTTTGATTATATTAGTCATTATGTTGATGATCTTGAAAATGTCATCGACATGAAGGCCATCGCGAACAAGAAAATTCGTATAGGGGTGGATCCGATGGGCGGCTCTGGCATTCACTATTGGCAGCCCATTGCAAAAAAATACGGATTGGATATCACGGTTGTCAATAAAGAAGTCGATCCAACTTTTCGCTTTGTGCCACGCGATAAAGACGGCCGTATTAGGATGGACTGCTCTTCGGCTTATTCCATGCAGGGCTTGTTAAAACTCAAAGATGAGTTTGATATTGCGGTAGGGAATGATCCAGATTATGACCGCCACGGAATTGTGTGTGCGGGTTTTGGTCTGATGAATCCCAATGCCTATTTAGCGGTGGCGATTGAATATTTATCGCAACACAGAAAGCAATGGCCTCAAGACATTCAGTTTGGTAAAACACTTGTTTCCAGTGGCATGATTGATCGTGTGGTAAATGGATTAGAACGCCAACTTTGTGAAGTCCCTGTTGGTTTCAAATGGTATGTCGATGGTATGTTTGATGGCGCTATGGCCTTTGGCGGAGAAGAAAGCGCTGGAGCATCCTTTCTTCGTAAAGATGCGACTGTGTGGACCACCGATAAAGACGGTTTCATTATGGCTTTGCTGGCTGCTGAAATTTTGGCAATTACCGGGAAAGACCCGCAAACACTTTACGAAATACAAGTGGCCAAATATGGTAAACCCTTCTATAAGCGTATTGATGTTGCCGCCACTACTGCACAAAAAGCATTACTTGGTGCGTTAGATGTAAAGAATGTCACCCAAACCGAATTGGCGGGTGAGGCCATTGTTTCAGTGTTGACGCATGCACCTGGCAATGGTGCTGCCATAGGTGGACTGAAAGTGTCTACTGAGAATGGTTGGTTTGCTGCTAGACCCTCTGGTACGGAAAACGTTTATAAAATTTATCTAGAGAGCTTTATATCAGAAGACCACCTTGCTGAGCTTGAAAATGAAGCAAAAGCTTTGGTGAATAGTGTGCTTGGTAGCTAACCAAACACGTTACTCTGTTTCAAAGAGAAGAAAACGCCGCTTATTCTTATAAAAAGATAAGCGGCGTTTTTTTTGAGGTGCTAGTAGTGGCTAGTCTAAAATTTTATCCATTTTGAGTGAATTATTCAGTCTGTTTGAAGCCTCTGTAAGTAAGGCTAATCATATTTCGTGCTAATTAGTAAGAAATGAGTTGACTAAACAATAGAAATGTAAACAATAACCGAAATCATTTACATAAACATTATTTAGTCTATTTTTGGAACTACTTAACATGAATCAAAGCCTCAATATTCGTTTGTCAGAAAAGAAAGCCAAACGCCATCCATTGGTGTTAACTGGCATTGCTTTCGCTGTATCTGCCTCGCTATCTAACCAAGTAAAAGCAGAAGAGGAAAACCTAAATACTTTGTTGATAGAGGACACTGAGCTTGCGAGTGATGCGAACCCTTATAGTGAGCAAGGTGCACCTTATAAAGCTAAGAGGATGTCTGATTCCAAATACACTCGTGATATTGCTGAAACACCAAAAACGATTACCGTGTTAACAAAAGATGCAATTGAAGAGTCTGGTAAAACAGACCTAGAAAGTATTTTGAGTGCACAGCCAGGTATCACACTAGGAACGGGTGAGGGTGGTAACTCGTTTGGCGATCGATACATCATTCGTGGTTATGAAGCGCGCAGTGATGTCTATACTGATGGCTTGCGTGAGCCTGGGCTCATCTCTCGTGAAACCTTTGCGCTTGAACAAGTAGAAATATCCAAAGGTCCAAGCTCGACATTTGGTGGGCGTGGTACAACTGGTGGTGCAGTTAACTCTGTTACAAAAAAACCATCTTACGATGAAGATTTTTCCATCATAAGCGGTACTCTCGGTACAGATAATAAGCAACGTTATACACTTGATACAAACAAGGCAGTTAATGAGGAAGTAGCAGTGCGTTTCAATGCGCTTTACTCTGAAGCTGATGTTCCTAATCGTGCTCCTGCAGGTACTCAGCATGAAGGCTTTTTGTTATCGGGTGTTTATGAACCAAATGCTGATGTTGCTATTAATGCTGACTATTACTACTTCCGAGCAGATGATAGGGAAGATGTTGGTCATGCTCTTGATCGATCAACAGGGAGTTTTAATAAGTATGACTATGTAGGACAAGATGGTTTAGATTTTAAAAATAGTGAAGCGGATATAGCCACAGTAAAGATAAATGCTTATCTTTCTGATGACTTGCGTATGGAAAATAAAACTCGTTACGGTGAAACGGTAAACGAATATGTTGTTTCTATGGCAAGAGGCACAGGAATAAGAAGTTTTTCTGGCTGGCAAGAGAATGAGTATATTGGTAACCAAACAAACTTTATCTGGGATGCAGAACTATTTGGTAAGAAAAATAGTGTTGTTACTGGTGTCGAGTATGCAAATGAAAAAACAGATACGGGTAGCTATACAATAAATCAAACGAACTCTTTTACACTTGATCCTTATAATGCAAATAATAATTTATGGAAGGGCTCTGTTACTAGAAATGATGCAGCTAATAGTTTAAAACTGCAGACATTGTCTGCTTACCTTATGGATACCATTACATTATCCGATAATTGGGAGATACATGGTGGTGTCCGTTATGATTATTTTAACTATGATGCTGACGTATTGTTTCGTGGTAATACGGGGACGACAAATGTTGAGTTCAATGATGGCTTCCTTAATGGCCATCTAGGTGCTGTTTTCTCTCCATGGGAACACGGTAATGTGTATGGATCATGGTCGACATCATCTAATATAAATGGTGGAGAAGTCGATGCGGTTAGTCAATGTGGCTATGGTGGCATTTGTTTAGATTCTGATGGTAATTATAAAAATGCTGAGCCAGAGCAGTCTACAAATTTGGAGCTAGGAACAAAATGGAACTTAATGGATCACAAGTTATTGCTTACAGCAGCAGCATTTCAGATTACTAAAGACAAGGTCATTGAGGGTGGGAATGACTCTTATGCATCGGGTGGTTCTCTTAACACAGGGAAAAACCGAGTCCATGGCGTGGAATTAGGTTTGTCTGGTAATTTGACAGATAACTTGAGTGGTCAGGTTGGGCTTGCATTAATGAAATCTAAAACACTTAAATCTTTTGATGAAGACAATGTAGGCCGACCTAAAGCAAATTTTGCAGAACGTAGCTTTAACGGCCAGCTCAAATATCAATTTACACCTAAATTTGCTTTTGGTGCTATCGCAACATATTCAAGCGAAATGTTAGGTGGTCAGCCTGATGCAGGCTCAGATCCTGATACTGTTGTTAGAACGCCATCGTATGTTGTTTATGATGCTTTTGCGTTATATGAGGTAAGTAAGAACTTTGATATTCAAGCTAACGTACAAAACTTAACAGATAAAGAATACTATACGGCGATTTACCGTGGCGGTAGTATTGCATATCTTGGCGATGGCCGTTCTGCTAGTGTGACAGCGAAGTACAAGTTTTAATCATAATTCATTATTACAATCTATCCCTAACGCAATCAGGAGTATTCCTGATTGCGTTAATTTGTTTCTGATGCGAGGAAATATGTTAATCACTATTCCAAATGTTTTGTCCGAGCATGAACTCCAGCAGTATCGGCTGCATTTGAGTTCTGCTGATTGGGAAAGTGGTGTCAGTAGCGCTGGTGAACAATCTCTTTCCGTAAAAAAAAACCTGCAATTGAATCCAGATAGTAAGTTGGCTCAACAATTAGGCGACCATATATTGCAAGCGCTGTCTGAAAATACTAGGTTTGTTTCTGCCGCCTTGCCATTAAAAATTTCCTCTCCTATGTTTAATCGTTATCAAAATGGCGGTCATTATGGCTGGCATGTAGATAATGCTATTCGAATTATTCCTGGTACACCGATTCGTTTAAGGACAGATTTATCGGCGACTGTTTTTTTGAACGATGCTGATGATTACGTTGGCGGCGAGCTTTGTATTAGAGATACGTATGGTGAGCATCAAGTAAAATTAAAAGCAGGTGATATGGTGTTATATCCTTCTACTAGTTTGCATCAGGTGTTGCCTGTCACAAAAGGTCAGCGGCTCGCCAGCTTTTTGTGGATTGAAAGCATGGTTCGAGATCATGAACAACGTGAAATTCTATTCGACCTTGATCAAAACATTCAAATATTAGGTGCTCAGCATGGTTTGGATAATCCTCAAGTGGTGAATCTAAGTGCCTTGTATCACCGTTTAATTCGACTGCATGTAGATACCTAAATGACGACATCTATTATTCCTTCTGATGCCTTGTGTGTTGCTGATTATGAGCATCTTGCCAAAGAAGTATTGCCTCATAGTATTTATGAATATATTTATGGTGGAGGTGGTGATGAGTTCACTCTTAAGCAAAATCGTACGGCGCTCGATGCTATTCAGCTTTGGCCTAGAGTTCTAAATGATGTTACTCATGGTACAACTGCGACTTCAATACTTGGTGAGTCTTGGCGTTCTCCTATTATGTTGGCACCGGTTGCATTTCAGCGCATTGCTCATGAAGAAGGGGAAATCGCCACGGCGCAAGCCGCAAGCGCTTTGGAAGTGGGCATGATGGTGAGTACGCTGGCTAGCCATACTTTAGAGCATATTGCAGAGAAGCTAACCAGTCCTAGATGGTTTCAGCTGTATTGGCAGTTGGATCGTAGCTTCAATTTAGAGCTTATTCAGCGAGCCGAGGTGGCAGGCTATACGGCTTTAGTGGTTACCGTTGATTCTGCCATTCATGGTATTCGTAACCGAGCACAAAGAGCCAAATTTGCTTTGCCGGATAATGTTACAACGGTGAATCTTGTTAATCGCCCACCTTTGCCTTCCAGTACTTTCACGCCAGATCAGAGTATTGTTTTTCAGGGGATGATGAGCGAAGCGCCAACTTGGGAGGACATTGCCTGGTTGATCAAGCAAACCACCTTACCTGTTTTAATAAAAGGAATTTTGCATCCAGCTGATGCCATTAAGGCTAAGTCTATTGGTGCCAAAGGCATTGTTGCTTCCAACCATGGCGGTCGAACATTGGATTGTGTGCCTAGCGCAATGGAGGTGTTACCTCTTATTCGTCAGTCAGTGGGAGACGATTTTACCATCTTGATGGATGGGGGGATTCAGCGTGGTACTGATGTGTTTAAGGCGATAGCACTCGGTGCGAACGCGGTCTTAATCGGTCGACCTCAGATTTATGCTTTGGCAGTGGCTGGAGCCGCGGGTGTGGCGCATATGCTGCGTATTCTTCGAGAAGAGCTAGAGGTTGCCATGGCGTTGGCTGGGACGGCAACCATTGATGAGATTGGTCCTGATTGTCTCTATAAGTCTCGTTAATTTAAGGGCAATCTTACTATGATCAAAATGCCAGCTACCTTAATCTTAATAAGAGAGCTGGCATTTTCCGATAGAAGAGGGGGTTTTACTTCCAACCCCCTTTATTCATGAGTTCTACCGCCAATCTGTTATTCTCACCTAAAACGCTTAATGGCAGTGAATCTGCTTTGAACTCCCCAAATGGTTGCAAACTTTTAGGCGGCGCAATTCCCTCAACAACAGGGTATTCTGTATTGGCTTGAGCATACCAAGTTTGGCTTTCTTCATTGGTAAGGAAGTCAATCAAACGTCTCGCGTTGCGTAGATTTGTAGCGGAGGCGGTTATTCCTATACCGCTAACATTGATATGGGCGCCACGTTCTTTTTCACCTTGGTTAGGCCAAAATAAGGCGACTTTATTATAAATTTCACGCTCTTTAGGGTCATCACTTTGACCAAGTCGGCCATAGTAATAAGTGTTGGCTAAGGTTACATCACATACGCCAACTGAAACGGCATTAAGTAAATCAGTATCACCGCCAAAAGGAGGACGAGATAGATTATTCACAAACCCTTTAATCCATTCTAAGGTTTTTGCTTGTCCGTTGGCAGCAATCATAGAGGCCACTAATGATTGATTGTAGATATTAGAAGAAGAGCGAGTGCACAGGCGTCCTTTCCATTTTGGATCGGCTAAATCTTCATAAGTAGACAGCTCAGATTCAGATACTTTTTTGGGGTTGTAAAAAATAATACGTGCACGCTGTGATAAGCCATACCAATAGCCGTCGGGATCTTTTAAGTTAGTTGGTATAACGTCATTTAAGGTATCTGTTTCAATGCTTTGGAGCACGCCTGCTTCCTTGGCTCGAAACAGTCGCCCAGCATCGACTGTAATAAAAATATCTGCAGGACTGGCGTCACCTTCTGCTTTTAGGCGATTTAATAATATATCAGCGTCACCCGTTACTAGATTGACATTTACCCGATATTTTTTCGAATAGGCATCGAGTGCAGGCGTTATCAATGCTTCTTTACGAGCCGAATAGATATTTATTTCACCGCTGGCAAAAACGATAGGCGAAGAGGTAAAGAACAATGCAGCTAATGATGAGGTCAATAAGCGAAGAGAGAAAGTTTTTGGTTTCATACTAATAGCCGTCAATTGTCTAAATAGAAAGTAGTTGTCATAAATTTATAGATAATTCGTATTAATCGAATTCTAATTCTAAATAAAAATTATTTCTATTCTTAATTGTGATATTTGTTCTTAGTCCTGAGTATCTCAATACCTTCTAAATTTCCGATAACCTAGATAACCATTTAGTCAACTGAAAGCCCATTTTATCGCTGAGTCTTTGTGCGACGACTTTGAGCTCTTTTGCGTTACTGCTGTCGACTCTTTTGCCTGCAATAATAACCCAGTTGCCGCTGCCAGTATCCAGTGCTCGAACGTCATTAAAATGTTGCTTGATGATGGCGGTTAACTCGTGGTTGTTTTTTTGATCGATCCAGCAATTTAACGCTAACCAGCCATCTTCTTTGATGTTCTTCGCACAATTCTCAATGAAGCTTGTTTGGAGGACGGCACGATCCATTCCTTCGGTGTTATAGAGATCGGTCATTAATACATCGACTTTTTTTGGCAGGCCATCCGCTATGTAATCAATGGCGTTAGCCACTTCTAGGTTAATGCGTTTGCCTCTGGGGAGTTTAAAATACATCTCGGCCGCATCCATGACTTCTTGGCGCAACTCAACCGCAGTAATGTGAATCGCGGGCACGGTATGATAAAGCGCATTCAGTAAGGTTCCACCCCCCAGCCCCAATATACAGACGCGTTTGGGTTCGCAGAATAAGAGTGGCAACATCATCGCTTGGGTATATTCATGCTGTAAAATATGTGGCGTAGAAAGACGAATACGGCTTTGCTCATCACCTTCAGCAAATGACAGTATGCGGTACTGGCCATCGTCAAAAATACGAATAGGGCCAAGCTCGTCGGCGCTGTCATGCAGTAAGTGTTGGTGACTCATGTGGTCCCTTTTAAAATGAAAATCGCGTTATAAACAATAAGGCTCGGAAACCCGAGCCTTAGAAGGTCATTAATTTTGACTATTTGCTCACCGTTGCGTCTCTTAGGTGTTTTAAAAGCGCTTGCACAGGATGTGGTATTTCAACATCGTCAAAGCGTTTTGCTTGGCTTCTGCAAGAGTAACCCGTTGCCACGAGTTTTCCGAGTAAGCCAGGGTCGGTTACTTTTTCTTTCCAGGATAAATCGTAAATGGTTTTCGAGGTTTCTTTGTGAGTGGTTTCATGACCATAGGTCCCCGCCATACCACAACAACCTACATTTTCCACATTTAGCTCAAGTCCTAAAATGCGGTAAATTTTTTGCCAATCTTGAATGGACGCTGCCGCATTGGTTTTTTCGGTGCAGTGTGTCATTAGGTGATAAGTCGTGTTATCGCACACCAAGGGTTGTTTGATCAGGTGGTCGCTTTTTTTCATTAGCCACTCCTGCATTAACTGGATGTTTGGGATTTGCCGAGTATCACCAAACGCTTTAGCGTATTCCGCCCGATAAGTTAGCGTCATAGAAGGATCAATGCCGATAAAAGGCAAACCATAGAAGGCTAGGCTTTGGAGCATATCTAAGTTTTTACGCGCGGTACGATGAAATGCTTTCATGAAGCCATGTACATGCAAGGGTTTGCCATTGGGCATGTATGGGGCTAGGTACGCTTGGAAGCCGAGTCGGCTTAGGGTTTCCATGGTGTCCAGCACCAGCTCGGTTTCAAAATAGCTGGTAAACGCATCTTGTACGACAATGACAGCACGAGAGCGGTCTCTTGGACTTAAGGATTCAATAGAGAGTGGCGTGGCCAGACGAATGCCACGTCGCGACATTTCTTTTTTTAGATTGAGCTTGCTCAGTTTGGGGTTGTCTGACAAACCAATGTACTTGCTGCTGAAATGATTTACCCAACTGCGGCTAACTAACCAATTATAAGGTTGCGGAAAGATCGCCATCATTGGTATCACAAACTCTAATGAACCAATCAGATAATCTTTGACCGGTCGCAAGTAGCGGCTGTAATAAAGCTCTAAGAACTTTGCTCTAAATTCTGGAACATCGACTTTGATTGGGCACTGTCCTACACAAGATTTACAAGCCAGACACCCCATCATGGATTCATGGACCTCGTTAGAAAAGTCATAATCCCCACGACGTTTTGCCAAGGTGTTTTTCAGTCTTGGTAAGAAGCTGAATAAAAAACGACGATCTTTCGCGTTTTTGCTGGCTTGAACCGTATCTACACCTTGTTGGCTCATTCCGCGCAGCCATTCTCGCATTAATGAAGCACGTCCTTTTGGCGAGTGGCGACGATCTCTTGTGCCTTTCCAAGAAGGGCACATAGCATCGTTTGGGTCAAAGTTGTAGCAGGCACCATTGCCGTTACAATACATACCTTCCTGAAACTGATCGCGGTTTTTTAGGGGGATTTGACGATCGAATTGACCTCGTAGCGGGACAGCATCGATTTTTAATAAATTAGCAGCAAGCTCAAAGGGCGTGGCTATCTTGCCAGGGTTTAATTGATTTCTTGGGTCGAAAGCGCCTTTTACCTGTTGAATGCTTGGATAAAGCTCCCCAAAAAACTCAGGTGCGTATTCAGAGCGAACGCCTTTACCATGCTCACCCCATAATAATCCATTGTATTTTTGCGTGAGAGCAACCACCTTGTCCGTGATGGCGCGGATCTTTTTCACTTGCGATTTTTCTTTAAGATCAAGCGCGGGACGAACATGCAATACGCCCGCATCCACATGTCCAAACATACCATACTGTACTTTGTAGCTGTCTAATACGTCACGAAATTCCATTATGAAGTCGGCGAGGTGCTCAGGTGGCACGGCGGTATCTTCAACGAAAGGAATGGGGCGCTTTTCTCCCTTGGCGTTGCCTAACAAGCCAACGGATTTTTTACGCATAGCCCAAAGTTTATTAACACTGTCATGCCCCATGGCTATGGTATAGCCCAAAGCACTGCTGTTGCCTTGTTTGGCCAAATCATCCAGTTTATCCGTGAGGAGTTTGATTTTATCGGCAACCTCTTTCTCATCGTTGCCCGTGTATTCGACAAGATTAATGCCTTGAGTGTCTTCTCCCGCGTTTGCAGGAAAAAACTCGGCAACTGAATGCCAAATAATATCGCCTTTTGCAAGCCCGAGAACGGTCGAATCCACTGTTTCGATCGACGTTGGCTTGGTATCGAGCAACTTACGGGCATGGCGTAGTGAGCCCTCAAAACTATCGTAGCGAATATTGACTAAAGCTGCGTAGGTCGGAATGGGGAGGAGGTTTACTTTGATTTCAACAATAAACCCTAATGTGCCTTCTGAGCCGCAGAGCACCGAGTTCATATTGAATCGCCCATCTTCGGTACGGATGTGGGCCAAATCGTAACCAGTCAAGCACCGATTAAGGGCAGGAAAGGTCTCTTTGATTTGTTGGGCTTTATTTTTTTGAATGCTGTCGACTACACGATGAGCATGGGCAGCGTAATCATTGCCACCTTGTATTTCTGCCAACGTTTTGTCATCAATAGGTGCTGATTCAAGTAGATAGCCATCTAATAAGACGGTTTTGAGGGAAAGCACGTGATCGCGTGTTTTTCCGTACATTACCGAACCTTGTCCGCTGGCATCGGTATTAACCATACCACCAATGGTGGCTCGATTGCTGGTGGAAAGTTCTGGAGCAAAGAATAGACCATGAGGGTGAATGGCTTTGTTAAGTTGATCTTTTACCACCCCCGCTTCGACTCGAGCCCAGCCTTCTTCGACATTAATTTCTAAAATCTTATTCATGTGTTTGGACAGATCAATGACTAATCCATCTGTTAATGACTGACCATTAGTGCCAGTGCCGCCGCCTCTGGGGCTTAGTACTATGTCATTGAATTCTTCCTGATTCGACAGTTGAACCAACAGTTGAATATCTTGAATATTCTTTGGGAATAGAACCCCTTGAGGCAACACTTGATAAATAGAGTTATCGGTTGAAAGTACAACACGGTTGGCGTAATCAGGATGGGTGTCTCCTGAGAATCCTGAAGCTTTCAGGCGTTCAATAAAAGAAAGGTATTTGGCCTGAATAGTCGAGACTTCAGAAAGCTTTGGAATCATGTTTCATCTCCACAAATGATGAGTGCGCAGATTTTAACAAAGAAACGGGCTTGAGAGTGAAATTTGTAGATTAAGAAACGTGTTTAATTGTACTCAATCATCCAAATATCTCGTGTTATCATTAAGCCGTATTTATTTATGTAACTGGATCCATTTGTGTCATTCATTCAGCCTATTATTTTACCCGCATATTGTCAGCAATCCTCTCGTGATCA
Organism: Marinomonas shanghaiensis; assembly: GCF_003259175.1. Classification (GTDB taxonomy): domain Bacteria; phylum Pseudomonadota; class Gammaproteobacteria; order Pseudomonadales; family Marinomonadaceae; genus Marinomonas; species Marinomonas shanghaiensis. The sequence continues at coordinate 501,741 of NZ_QGOK01000003.1, forward strand.
ATATCAAATCGACATGTATCGCGGTGATCTGGAGCATCCTAACGCGCCAGGCAATAAATGGCATAAATTGCAACATCATCTCAAAACCGCTGAGCAACAAAACGCCTCGGTGATTGCCACTTTTGGTGGGCCATTCTCAAACCATCTCCATGCTTTTGGAAAAACGCTCAAACCTTTACCCTTCAAAGCCGTAGCAGTTGTTCGTGGGGAATTACAGCCTCAATTAACTCCGTCTTTAAAAGATATGGCCGACGATGGTGTTGAATTATGGCCTTCTTCTCGTTCGGATTATCGTCTTGCTATGAATTCACCATTGGTCATGGAGATAAACCATCACTTCGGTGATGTTTATTGGATTCCAGAAGGCGGTGGTGGGGTTCTTGGGGCAATGGGATGCCGTGATTGGGCAAATGACATCGGTGCGCTTGATAATGGATATGATGCATGGGTTGTCTCCTCTGGAACGGGGACAACAGCGGCAGGGTTGCTGTCTAATCTCAACACGCCTGATCTACATGTATTCAGTGCTTTAAAGGGTGAGCCCGCTCAACGAGATGTAATCTTAGGTTTGGCTGAAGAGCTATCATCAGAGTCGATGGGCCAAAAACAGCTTGATGCAAAACTGTTCTTCCATTTCGATTGCCACGAAGGTGGGTATGCAAAGCACAGTCCTGCATTAATTGATTTTATGCGGGCATTTGCAGTGGCTAATCCTAATAGCCCTCTCGATCCCGTTTATACCTGCAAAAGCATGTTCGCCATTATAAAAGCAATGGATAGCGGTATATGGCCGTATCGTCGTACATTATTTATTCATACAGGGGGACTGCAGGGGTGGCGAGGCTATTCAAAACAGACTAATCCCTATGTGCATTCTTAACGAGATGGCGATAGTCGGTGTCTTCATGTTAAAGTTGCTCAACTTATGTAGACCCACATGAAAAATAAAAACCGTTATAAACACTGAGTGGGTTGATTTGTTTGCATCGATAGACGGGAAGAGAATGACACATGAGTCTTTTTAGACGTGTTGGTATTATTGCTCGGTTAGACAAGCCTCAGATTCTTGATACGGTTAAGAAGCTGATGGAGTATCTTCAAGAAAAAGACATAGCGCCAGTGCTTGAAGATCAGCTGGCGACCATGATGCCGGGTGTGAAAGTCGCCTCATCTGCTCTAAAAGAATTAGGCGATCACTGCGATATGGTGATGGTAGTCGGGGGGGACGGTAGTTTCCTAGGAGCAGCCAGAGCAATATGCAATTACGATATCCCCGTTTTAGGCATCAACCGAGGGACATTGGGTTTTTTAACGGATATTTCACCTCATAACTTACGAGAAGAGTTAGACCCTATTTTTCGTGGTGAATACCTAGAAGAAAAGCGCTTTATGATAGAAGCAAAAATCAAACGTCAAAATCGCCCTAGCGGTGAAGGCATTGCGTTAAATGATTTGGTTCTTCATCCTGGCAAGTCCGCTCGAATGATTCGTTTTGACTTGTTTATCGACGATCAATTTGTGATGAATCAAAAATCCGATGGTCTCATTGTCGCGACGCCGACCGGTTCGACGGCGTATGCACTGTCTGCAGGTGGTCCCATTATGCTTCCAAAATTAGATGCTTTGGTTTTGGTACCAATGCACCCACATACTTTGAGTAATCGACCTATCGTCATTGATGCGAATGCGCGAATTCGGATTGTGGTATGTGAATCGAACTTAACCTATCCAAGTGTGAGTTGCGATGGTCAACTCAATATTACCGCGGCCCCAGGTGATGAAATTCACATTACTAAGAAAACCGGTGGTATACGTTTGATACATCCTAAAAATCACGATTTTTATAACGTGTGCCGTGACAAGCTAGGCTGGCAATCCAGTTATCGACCTTAAAGTCAAATTGGGTTTTGTGCAGGTTTTTATTATTTAATGAAAATATCCTTTTTAGGGGCTCCATGTATTTAGTCTATCGGTTTGAAGAGACAGAAGACCCTACAGGGTTAACCAAAGCTTTGTGGCAACATAAAGTGGCCCATCAGATTGTTTCAGCACAAGGTTATGATGAGTTGTGGATACTGGATCCAGGGCAGCTCCCTGTTGTTGAGCAATTAATCAATATTTGGAAAGAGGATCCTTCTCTGTTGCAGCAGGCTCAACCTGCGGCTGAAGTGAGAAGGGGTTCAACGGGCGGAATTTCTAATCAGCTCAAACGGTCTCCAGTGACGACAATCTTATTGTTGTTAACCTTGCTGGTGGCCGTGATCACTCAACTCGGTGCAGACATCAAGGCCGTCAGTTACTTTACCATTAGTTCAATTCACATTATGGATGGCCGCATTTATTTCTCTACGTTAGCCAATGTCCTTTCCGATGGCGAATATTGGCGACTTTTCTCGCCAGCATTGTTGCATTTTAGTGTGCTGCACATTGTTTTTAACACCTTATGGGTATGGGATATTGGTGGGAAATTAGAGCGCATTTTAGGCTCGATTGTTTGGAGTATCGGCGTTGCCATCATTGCTATACTAAGTAACGTTTTGCAATACCAGATAAGTGAATACCCTTTATTTGGCGGTTTGTCTGGTGTGGTATATGGCTTGATTGGTTTTGCTTGGCTCTTGCCTCTGCTCAACAAGCGTTGGCCAGTCATTATTAGCAAACAGTTGATGGTGTTTTTTGTGGTTTGGTTAGGGGTAGGTTATACGCCATTCCCTGAAATGATAGGGCTTGGCAGTATTGCTAACACCGCTCACAGCATTGGCTTGCTGTCTGGATTAGCATTAGGTCTTGTATACTGGTTAGCAACCAAGCACCGTTATAATTGATGTGTATTTCACTTTATATTTAATAGCAGCCTGCCTAAAGGTAGGGAGAGAAAATGAATTTTAAAGAAATGATCGACAATATGTCGCCTGAAGTTTATGTCAGACTAAAGCAAGCAGTAGAGCTTGGAAAGTGGTCAAATGGCGTGAAATTGACCCCCGAGCAAACAGAATTGTGCTTACAAGCGGTTATCACATACGATTACAGTAACAAAGAAGAGAAAGATCGTGTGGGGTACATTGACACCACTGGTCACAAAAGTATTGGTAAAAAAGACCCCGCTAAAGAGCAAGATACCATCAAATGGATTGGCGATGGCCCTGAGGGGCAGGCCTAATGTTGCAAGGCAATCTTAAAAAGATGTCAACTGAGGTTCGTAGTGGTCAAGTTTATTATCATTTAGAACTGGGCAATGAGCGCGTTTTAATCAACGATTTATTGGGTAAAAAAGTTGCTTTGCATCTTGATGGAACCATTCATTGTGTAAATTGTGGCAAGGTTACAAAGAAATCATTTAGCCAAGGTTTTTGCTTTAATTGTTTTCGTAAATTGGCCGCTTGTGATACCTGTATTATGAGCCCTGAGAAATGCCATTTCCACTTAGGGACATGCCGAGAGCCTGAATGGGCCGAACAGTATTGTATGCAAAGTCACTATGTGTACTTGGCGAATTCTTCAGCATTAAAAGTGGGGATCACTCGTGGTGATCAATTACCGACTCGATGGATAGATCAAGGCGCTACGCAAGCACGAGCGCTGTTCAGAGTGCAAAATCGTCGAATGTCTGGATTAGTTGAAACCTTATTCAAAACTCAAGTAGCGGATAAAACCAACTGGCGAAATATGCTCAAAGGGTCATCGGTCGAAATGGATCTTGAACAGGAACAAGAGCGTCTCATTGATCGACTTTATGAAGGTTTAGATGCTTTGCAGCATGAGTTTGGATTGCAATCCATTACGGATTTATCCGATGAAAACGAAACCCATGAATTTGCATACCCAGTTTTAGAATATCCCACCAAAATCACCAGTCTCAACGCAGAAAAAACGCCTCTCATTGAAGGGACTTTAATGGGGATTAAAGGCCAATATTGGATGCTGGATACTGGTGTGATAAACATACGTAAATACACTGGTTATCAAGCGACATTGAATTTTTAGGAGCGAGCACATGAAAGAAAGTCAACCATCGGCGATTTATTTAAAAGACTATAAAGTTCCTCCTTTTCTAATCGATAAAACAGAACTCACATTCGACTTAGACGAAGCGACAACCATCGTTACGTCGCGTCTTCACATGCGTCGTAATCCCGCATTTGGTAAATCTACAGCACCTTTGATATTAGACGGCGGTGAAGACGTTAAATTGATTGGTGTTGCGATGGACGATTACGAATTGCCGCCAGAAGAATACCGTATTAGTGAAGACAAACTGATTATTACGGCGACTGCAGATGAATTTGTTCTGACCTGCGAAACCTTGATTGAACCACAAAACAACACGCGTCTTGAAGGTTTATATCGCTCGTCTTCCATGTTCTGTACGCAGTGTGAGGCGGAAGGTTTTCGTCATATTACCTATTATCTAGATCGTCCTGATGTGATGTCTGTTTTTACTACCACTATTATTGCCGATGAAGCTCGCTATCCGGTTATGTTGTCTAATGGCAATGAAGTGGAACGCGGTAAAACAGACGAAGGAAAAACGGTTGTGGTTTGGCACGACCCATTTCCTAAGCCAGCTTACCTTTTTGCCTTAGTGGCAGGAAATTTGGCGGTAAAAAATGATGTATTTACCACGCAAAGTAAGCGCGATATTAAACTGCAAATATTCACAGAGTCTCACAATATCGACAAAGTCGATTACGCGATGGAGGCTCTAAAGCGTTCCATGCGATGGGATGAAGAAACCTATGGGCGTGAATACGATCTGGATATTTTTATGATCGTTGCCGTCGATGACTTTAATATGGGCGCGATGGAAAACAAAGGGCTGAATATTTTCAATTCATCTTGCTTGTTAGCCAGTCCGGAAACCACCACGGACGATACCTACTTACGCGTAGAAGCGATTGTTGCTCACGAATATTTTCATAACTGGTCTGGTAACCGTGTGACATGTCGAGACTGGTTTCAACTCAGCCTAAAAGAAGGTTTTACGGTTTTCCGTGATCAAACCTTCTCTGCAGACATGCATTCTGAGACAGTGAAGCGGGTAGAGGATGTTTCTTTTCTAAAAACAGCGCAGTTTGCAGAAGACGCCGGCCCAATGGCGCATCCTGTTCGCCCCGCGTCTTTTATTGAAATCTCAAATTTTTACACATTGACCGTTTATGAGAAAGGCGCAGAGATTGTGCGTATGATTCATACGCTGTTAGGCGCAGACAAATTTCGTGCGGGCTCCGATTTGTATTTTGACCGTCATGATGGCCAAGCCGTGACGTGCGATGATTTTGTTGCGGCTATGCAGGATGCTTCCGGAGTTGATTTATCTCAGTTCAAACGTTGGTATTCGCAAGCCGGAACGCCTGTCGTTACTGTTACTGACCGCTTTGATGCGGCAACGGGGACATATCGTTTAACCATGTCGCAGCATACGCCAGCAACCCCTGGGCAACCAACGAAATTGCCACTGCATATTCCTGTGCGGGTTGGTTTGTTGGACGAACAGGGCAACGCGCTTTCTGCGCAGATAAACGATATCGCAGCAGAAGACCACGTGTTGCATTTGAAAGCCAATGAGCAAGAGTTTGTCTTCACTGGTTTGACGTCTCGTCCGGTGCCGTCTCTGCTACGTGGTTTTTCGGCGCCCGTAAAATTACGTTATGACTACTCGTCGAAAGATTTATTGCTGTTGTTGTCTGCAGATTCTGATGGTTTTAATCGTTGGAGTGCGTCACAACAATTGGCAGTTAATGAGCTGACTACTCTGATCAATCAAGCAATTGATGGAAAAGATTTATCGATTGATTCTCAATTGGTTCATGGCTTTAAAACCTTATTAAATGATAAGACGTTAGATCCTGCTATGGTAGCTCTCATTTTAGCGTTACCAAGCCAAGCGTATTTATCCGAACTTGCTAACCCAATGTATCCTTCTGCAATCAAGCAAGCGCGTCAATACTTAAAAGCACAGTTAGCCAGTGCATTATCTGCGGATTTTGAACGTGTGTACCGTGAACATACCATCCACGGTGAATATCAAGCGACAGCAAAAGACATTGCTCACCGTTCGCTCAAAAATATAGCGTTATCCTATTGGGTAGAAGCTGGGAGTGAGCTTGCTCAGCAAGAACTGATGACGCAATTTCAAACAGCAAATAATATGACGGATCAATTTTCTGCCTTGTCTATTGCTGTTCATTCGCAACACAGTAAGGCCGCTGAGCTATTGGCCGCTTTTTATGAGCAATGGAAAGCGGAACCCTTGGTTGTGAATAAATGGTTGATGTTAAGCGCGAGTCAAGAACAAGAGAATGCATTGATGACCGTTAAAGGTTTGATGGATCACCCAGCCTTTGACTTGAAAAATCCAAATAAAGTGCGTTCTGTGTTGGGCGGCTTTGGTCAAAGTGTTTCAGGTTTCCACAAGGCGGATGGCAGTGGTTATCAGTTCCTAGCTGATCAAATTATCGTGTTGAATAAGCGCAATCCACAAATTGCTTCTAGACTTTGTACACCCTTGACTCGATGGAAAAAATTGCAGCCTGAATTAAGTGTAAAAATGAAAGCAGAGCTTGAGCGTATTTTGGCCGAAGATTTGTCAAAAGACGTTTATGAGGTTGTTTCTAAAAGCTTGGCTTAATGGCATCAGTCTTTGTCGCCTTTCGTTGAATGTTTTTGATTTTGTATGAAAAACAATCAAAAACCCTTATGGCTTTTACTGTAAGGGTTTTTTTAGGTCTTAATTCAAAGTTCTTTACCTGTTCTTTGCATTCTGTACGTAAATCTGGCATAAGAGTGTTAACCTATTGTCGACCTTGATTTTATTTAAGGAGTGAAAAATGAAAGCACGTACGACGATTTTGATTCCAATCACTTTGGGCCTGCTGGTGTCTGCTTGTAGCACAACGTCACGCCAGCAAACCGACGGTATTGTTGAATCTGCTAATAATCAGATCGAATTGCCATCACAGAGCACTGCCGTTAGCCCAAAAGAGATTGAGTTGGAACGAGTATTAGACTCTAAGCTTTCTCTCATTGATTCGCTTCAGCAGCAGTTGGCGGTGAACAAAACACAGTTGTTTGCGCTCAATAAAGCCCTAGATGAAAAAGACGCCAGAATAGCGGCTTTGCAAAAGTCAGCGAACAATGCCGAAAATTTGTTGGCTTTAGAGGAACAGAAAAAATTACGCCAGTCTTTAGAGTCTCGTTATGCGGCCTTAAAATTGGATAATGATTTATTGGTTCGCCGAATCAGTCAGTTGGAAAATGAGAACACGTCGCTCAAGAATCAAGTGTCTAGTTTAGAAAATATGCCGACGTCACAAGATGACTTTAAGCAAAGTTATCTGGCGTTACTGAGTGATAACACTGAATTACAAAAGAAATACGCGAATTTAGAAGCAGATAATCAACTGAATCAACAAAGACTCAGTGCGTTGAAAAAAGAAAACTTGATGTTGGGAGGCGCGTTATCAGATGCAAGAGCTCAGCATCAAGTTTTGTGGGATAAAATTCGTGCTTTAAGCGGTGAAGACTCAGTCGAGGCGTTGCCATCAGTAGACGCGCAGGCGGCGTTGATGACAGATGACAACGCGAGCTACGAGCGTGAAAATGCTCAGATGCGCGTAGAGCTTGCCGATTTAAGAAAGCAAATGGCGGCACAAAAGGCGCTTATTGATGAGTATAAAAATGACGTATTGAGGCTGGAATCCGCTCTAGACGAAGGCGCTGATTATGCGGCTCGTTGGAAGGCACTGGATGAAAAATTGGCCCAAGCCTTACAGAATAATGCGTTACTGACAGAGCAATTGAATGCAGCTAGTGCTGCGCTTGCTACGAGTCAAGCAGAGCTTGAGGCGTTGTCTGCTCGTTTAGTCAGTACGCAGCAAGCACTAGAGGCTAAAGAGAACGGCAGCATTTCAATTGCCGCTGCGATAGATGCTCTGCAGTTGCAAATGAGTTCAACGTTGCGAAATGTTCAATGGCAATTGCCAAGCGAAGTTTCTTTGCACAATAACTTTGAAATTTTGGTGTCGGCAGAAGTTCAACCTTCACTATCAGGGCAGAGCTATCAAGCTGAACTCGTAACAGACAGCGATATTCAGATGGTAAGTGATCGGATAGCTACGGCCGTGGTTCAAGATGGTCGTTTGCAATGGCGCTGGCGTGTGGCGGGTTTGAACGAAAAACCTGATGCGCAATTGAACTTATTTGTGACGCAGCAAATTAATTTCCAAGATCAGACGATTCAGAAGCAGGTTTACCGAGGTAATGAAACTCTATCTTTGATCAATACTAACTGGTTTGAAAAGTACGGTTATTGGGTGGGGGCTGTTTTACTTGCCTTGCTAGGCGGCTTCCTGATTGGTCGTATCAATAAAGCAAAAAACAACCAAGAGCTGAATTCTTAAGTCTTTTGTCTCTAGGTGATGGTAGAGTCGATATGTAATATCGGCTCTACCATTCTCTCCCTCGTATCATTCAATTCCGCATTACTTTTTTTCAACGCGAAAAGCATGACTTTTCGGTATAGTACCTTCGCATATTCTTTTTTGAGGTGGTGAGCGTGGTAAAGTCCGATTCGTATTCTATTATTGAGAAACGATTAGCTGAAAATGTTTTGATTCTAGATGGCGCCATGGGCACCATGATTCAAGGCTATAAATTAGAAGAACAAGATTATCGCGGCGAACGTTTTGCGGATTGGAACAGCGATTTAAAAGGCAACAACGATCTACTTTCTTTGACTCAACCAAAGATTATTAAAGACATTTATTCTAGCTATCTTGCGGCTGGTGCCGATATTATCGAAACCAACACGTTCAATGCTAACCATATTTCCATGCTGGATTACCACATGGAAGACTTAAGCTATGAATTAAATTTTGAATCGGCTCGTTTGGCTCGCGAAGCCGCAGATGAATTTACGCAACAAAATCCCAGTAAACCACGTTTTGTGGCGGGTGCAGTCGGGCCAACGAGCCGCACCTGTACTATTTCACCGGATGTCAACGATCCAGGTTTTCGCAACGTGCATTTTGATGAGCTGGTTGCGGCCTATACCACTGCTGTAGATGGTTTGATTAAAGGTGGTGTGGACATCATCTTGATCGAAACTATTTTTGATACACTGAATGCCAAAGCCGCTATTTACGCAGTATTGGATTATTTTGAAAAAAATGGTGTTCGTTATCCAATCATGATTTCAGGCACCATTACGGATGCTTCTGGTCGTACCTTATCCGGTCAAACAACCGAGGCGTTCTGGAATTCGATTTCTCACGCTAAGCCTATTTCAGTGGGTTTAAACTGTGCTCTGGGGCCAAAAGAATTACGTCAATACATTGAAGAGCTCTCACGTATTGCCGACACACACGTTTCAGCTCACCCTAATGCCGGTTTACCTAATGCATTTGGTGAGTACGATGAGTCGCCAGAAGAAATGTTAGAGGAGATTCAAGGTTGGGTGGACTCTGGCTTTTTGAACATCATTGGTGGTTGTTGCGGAACGTCACCAGAGCACATTGCCACCTTTGCTAAAGCCTTTGCCAATGCGACGCCTCGCATTATTCCTGAAATTGAAAAAGCCTGCCGGTTGTCTGGTCTTGAACCTTTTAACATTGACGGCAATAGCTTGTTTGTTAACGTTGGAGAGCGAACCAACGTAACAGGCTCAGCGATGTTTAAACGTCTTATTAAAGAGGGCGATTTTGATACCGCTTTGGATGTGGCTCGCCAACAAGTTGAAAACGGTGCACAGATCATCGACATCAACATGGATGAAGGCATGCTGGACTCGCAAGCAGCGATGGAACGATTTCTTAAGCTTATTGCGTCTGAACCTGATATATCACGGGTGCCTATCATGTTGGATTCCTCTAAATGGGAAATCCTCGAAGCTGGCTTGAAATGGATTCAAGGCAAAGGCGTCGTTAACTCTATCAGTATGAAAGAGGGCGAAGATAAGTTCCGTGAGCAAGCTCGTAAGCTAATGAAATATGGTGCTGCGGTGATCGTCATGGCATTTGACGAAGTCGGACAAGCGGACACCCGCGCACGTAAAATTGAGATTTGCCGTCGTTCGTATCACATCTTAGTGGACGAAGTAGGCTTTCCACCAGAAGACATTATTTTCGATCCTAACATTTTTGCTATCGCGACCGGGATTGAAGAACATAACCGTTACGCTTTGGACTTTATCGAAGCCACAGGCGATATCACTCGTGAATTGCCTTATGCCAAAGTGTCGGGAGGGGTGTCGAACGTTTCTTTCTCATTCCGTGGTAATAACCCGGTACGTGAAGCCATTCATGCTGTTTTCTTGTATCACGCGATCAAGCAAGGTATGACGATGGGGATTGTTAACGCAGGCCAGCTTGCCCTGTATGAAGACATTCCGCCTAAGTTACGTAATGCCGTAGAAGACGCGGTGCTTAACCGTACTCCAGATGCAACGGATAATTTGCTGGCCATGGCAGGTGAGTTTGCGGGCAATGGCGAAGTGGCTGAAAAAGAAACCCAAGAATGGCGAGGGTTATCAGTGTCAGATCGTCTTAGTCATGCTCTGGTGAAAGGGATTACTGAGTTTATAGACGAAGACACAGAAGAAGCGCGTCAGGCTTTTGCTCGTCCATTAGAGGTTATCGAAGGGCCTTTGATGGATGGTATGAGCATAGTCGGTGACCTATTTGGTTCTGGTAAAATGTTTTTGCCCCAGGTGGTGAAATCGGCGCGAGTGATGAAAAAAGCCGTTGCTTATCTAATGCCTTTTATTGAAGAAGAAAAACGTCTTAACATGGATACCGCATCGTCTAGTAATGGCAAGATTGTCATGGCAACGGTAAAAGGTGACGTACATGATATAGGTAAAAATATTGTCGGTGTTGTTTTGCAATGTAATAACTTTGAAGTGATCGACCTTGGCGTCATGGTGCCTGCCGAAAAAATCTTGCGTACGGCGAAAGAAGAGGGTGCAGACATGATTGGTTTGTCTGGCTTGATTACACCGTCACTGGATGAGATGGTGCATGTAGCGAAAGAAATGGAGCGCCAAGGGTTTAATTTGCCAGTGATGATAGGTGGTGCGACCACATCAAAAGCTCACACGGCCGTTAAAATTGAACAAAACTACAAGCGTAATCAAGTCGTGCATGTGACTAACGCTTCCCGAAGTGTGGGCGTTGCCAGCGCTTTGTTGAGTAAAGACAAAGAGCGTCGTCAGAAGTTTGTTGACGAGATTAAAGCCGATTACGAAAAAACTCGCATTCGCTATAAAGATCGAGCCAAAGCTGGGCGTCGAGTCTCCTTGGATAAGGCGCGTCAGAATAAACCTCCGATCGTATTCAATGGCAATGTGGTTCAGCCTAAGAAGCTCGGTATTACAGTTTTGACAGAGAACGACATCGACCTAAATCAGGTGAAAGCTTACATTGACTGGACGCCATTCTTCCAAACGTGGGAGCTGGCGGGTGCCTATCCACGTATATTGACCGATGAAATCGTTGGTGTGGAAGCGACCCGAGTGTATAACGATGCATTGAAAATGCTTGATGAAGTGATTGCCAGCCATTCTTTGCAAGCGAGAGCGGTTGTTGGGTTGTTTCCTGCGAATCAGGTCAATCACGATGATATTGAAATCTATGCGGATGAATCCCGCAGCGAAGTAGTTGAACGTCTGTCTTTCTTACGTATTCAAAATGAATTGACTGCGCCAGGAAAATATAACCACAGTTTGGCAGACTTTGTGGCACCAAAAGACAGTGGTGTGGCGGATTACATGGGGGCTTTTGCTTGTGCCGCTGGTTTTGGCATTGACCCTCTTGTAGCAAAATATGAAGCGGATCACGATGATTACAATTCCATTATGATCAAAGCGGTGGCTGACCGTCTAGCCGAAGCAACAGCGGAATATTTGCATGAAAAAGTGCGTAAAGAATTTTGGGGATATGCACAAAACGAAGCGCTAACCAATGAGCAACTGATAAAAGAAAAGTACCAAGGTATTCGTCCAGCTCCTGGTTATCCGGCTTGTCCTGATCACACTGAAAAAGCCAAGCTTTGGACACTGTTAGGTGTGAAAGAAAGAATCGATATGGAAATTACTGAGAGCTTTGCTATGTTGCCAACTGCTGCAGTGAGTGGTTGGTATTTTGCCCACCCAGATGCCACTTATTTTGGTGTGGGTAAAATTGGGCCAGATCAAGTGGATGATTACGCAGAGCGTAAAGGAATGAGTAAAGATGACGCCGAGCGATGGTTGGCCCCTAATCTAGGTTACGACCCAGAAGACGATCGCATCTAACTTTCTTAATCATGTTTGTAAAACCCAATCTGTGACGGTCATGAACGCAGGTTGGGTTTTCTATTTTTAATGGGTGTTTACATGTCAAAAATAATCAAAGATCCAGAGCAGCACAAAAAGCGCATGCAAGCCATTAAGTCTCATGTAGACAAACGCATTGCGAAAGCGCAAGAAGACAAGGGGACTTTTGTTCTTTTGACGGGCAATGGCAAAGGCAAATCGAGTTCAGCCTTGGGAATGGTGGCTCGGGCTTTAGGTCATGGCATGAAAGTGGGAGTGGTTCAGTTTTTGAAAGGCGAATGGAACACAGGCGAAATCGATTTTTTCAAACAGCAAGACAAGGTGCAGTGGGAAATCATGCCAGCAGGATTCACATGGGAAACACAAAATCGTGAATCTGATATTGCTTCTTCTGAGCAAGCGTGGGAAAAAGCTGCCGCGATGCTGACCGACTCTAGCATCGATTTAGTGGTACTCGATGAATTGACCTATTTATTGCATTATGAGTATTTGCCTGAGGATAAGGTCATTCAAGCCCTGATGAATCGTCCGGATAATCAACACCTTGTGGTGACTGGTCGAGGGGCTTCTGATGCCTTAATCGAACTGGCTGATACGGTCAGCGAGATCAAAGAAGTAAAGCATGCCTTCAAAAGAGGAATAAAAGCGCAAAAAGGACTGGAGTTTTAATGCCTTGTCGTTTTATATTAGTCGGCTAGTGATTTGCAAAATATTCTAATAATAACAAGATTATAATCTTTAACTCTCAATCTAATAGAGGTTTTTATGGCAACCATTGAGCGCATGGAAGTTGGTCAACGCATGAGTCGGATTGTTAAGCACAATGAGACCGTGTATTTGTGTGGCCAAGTTGGTGCGGATGCAAATACGGACATTACCGAGCAGACACGAACCATGCTGGATAAGGTAGATGTTTTGCTTGAGCAAGCTGGTACGGATAAATCTTACATATTATCTGCAACCATTTATCTTCGAGACATGAAAGATTTTGTTGCTATGAACGCTGTTTGGGATTCCTGGATTCCTGAAGGGCATGCTCCCGCTAGAGCTTGTGTCGAAGCTCGATTGGCTCGCCCTGAGTTATTGGTCGAAATATCGGTGGTTGCTGCGTTACCCTAATTCGCTTAAATAGACTAACGATTCATCACGCACTCGTTAGTCTATTCTAATTCCTTTTCACGACAACATCGTTTTCAACCAGTGCGTTACTTAATACGCGAATGGTTCGTGCCATATCCCTAGATAAATTCATCAGTAAAATACCAAAATCAAACGGATACTGATCGTGAAAATCACTGAACAATTGACTGGAGATCTCCAGAAGTAAGCAGTCCTCTAAAGCATAAAGACTACCAACACGTTCGTGCAGCGCAATCATAGAAACAAAGCCAATCGCCTCGCCGAAGGTAATGGTCCGAGTACGCGTTTTCTTTTCGCCATGTTGCTTGTAAAAATCCAGCTTGCCATGCAGCACAGCGTGAAAGCTATTGCCTTTGCTACCATAGGCAAAAATCTCATCCCCCTCGCTAACGTTGTGCAGCACGCCATTTTCTAATAAGAATTGAATGGCGCCATCAGAGAGGGCGCCAAAAATTGAACCCTCTTTTAGATGTGTTGGTGATATGTCGTACCTTACTTGTTTTTTTAAGACGGTTTTCACTTTTGCCTCCGCCACTATTGGGTCTTTTTATGTCATCGGCTACAAAATACGTTTCTAAAGAGCCTACACAATAATTATAGTTTTAGGCCTATTTAGCGAATAACGATAGGTGTATTTTGTATTCTCTGGTAACACTTATGAGGCTCAATGTAACAGTAAGTTCCAGCTTTTTTGTGTAATATGCGTTTTCGCTCTTAAAGAGTATTGTCAAACTGTGCGATAATGAGCCATGTCATCTACGCTCTGGCAGTTTTATTGACTTAAGACTGGCGTGCTCTAATTTACCTCATGATAAACGGAAGAATACTTTGTTAACGACGGCTAACATCACCATGCAATTTGGTGCAAAACCTCTTTTTGAAAACGTCTCTGTGAAATTTGGAGAAGGCAAACGTTACGGCCTTATCGGTGCGAATGGTTGTGGTAAATCCACTTTCATGAAAATTCTTGGTGGTGACTTGGAACCAAGCTCTGGAAACGTTTCGAAAGATCCTAATGAACGCCTTGGTAAATTGAAGCAAGATCAATTTGCTTACGAACAATATTCTGTTATTGATACTGTGATCATGGGGCACACAGAGCTTTGGGCTATTAAGTCAGAAAAAGACGCTATTTACGCGAACCCAGAAATGACGGAAGCCGATGGCTTGCGCGCAGGGGATTTAGAAGCAGAGTTCGCCGAGATGGATGGTTACACGGCTGACGCTCGTGCCGGTGAGTTGTTGCTAGGGGTTGGTATTCCAATCGAGCAGCATTATGGGCTTATGAGTGAAGTGGCTCCTGGCCTAAAATTACGAGTGTTATTGGCGCAAGCTTTGTTTTCTGACCCTGAAATCCTTCTACTGGATGAGCCGACGAACAACTTGGATATTAATACCATTCGCTGGTTGGAAGGGGTTTTGGTAGAGCGTAATTGCACCATGATTATCATTTCCCACGATCGTCACTTCCTGAACTCAGTCTGCACAAACATGGCGGACTTAGATTATGGTGAGTTGCGTTTGTTCTCTGGTAACTATGATGAGTATATGACTGCCGCGACACAAGCTCGTGAGCGTCTACTGTCTGATAATGCGAAGAAAAAAGCGCAAATTAATGAGCTAAAATCCTTCGTAAGTCGCTTTTCTGCGAACGCATCAAAATCAAAACAAGCGACCTCTCGTGCAAAGCAAATTGATAAAATTCAGTTGGAAGAGGTCAAGCCTTCTAGTCGCCAAAGCCCATTTATTCGCTTCGAGCAAGAGAAAAAGCTACATCGTATGGCGGTACAAATTGAGAATGTTGCCAAATCTTACGACGAAGAATTGTTTAGTGGCTTAAACATGATGGTTGAGGTGGGTGAGCGTATCGCGGTTATCGGGCCAAATGGTATCGGTAAAACCACGTTGCTAAAATGTTTGGTGGGCGATACTGAGCTAACGAAAGGCCATGTGAAATGGTCTGAAAATGCTAATATTGGTTATTATGCCCAAGACCATCATCACGAATTTGAGAAAGATGTGGATTTGATGGAGTGGATGTCACAATGGGCTCAAGAGGGTGACGACGAACAGGTTATTCGCGGTACTTTAGGGCGTCTTTTGTTCTCGCAAAACGACATTAAAAAGTCCGTTAAAGTGTTGTCTGGTGGTGAGCAAGGCCGTATGTTGTTCGGCAAACTGATGTTGCAAAAACCGAACGTGCTTGTGATGGATGAACCAACCAACCACATGGACATGGAATCTATTGAGTCTTTGAACTTAGCGCTTGAGAATTATCTAGGCACTTTGATTTTCGTCAGTCATGACCGTGAGTTTGTTTCGTCATTGGCAACACGCATTGTCGAAGTAACCAGCGCTGGTATCGTGGACTTCCATGGCACATACGACGAGTATCTGGCTAAGCAAGAAGCGTAAATACAGGCTCTTTGTTATAGCGTGGTAATAAAAAAAGGAAGGCTGTATTTAGTCTTCCTTTTTGTTTTGAGCCAAGTATGTGATATCAAGCAATATGCGGTTTACTTGCGTCTGTCTTGGTACTTTTGCGCTTCTTGGTACTCTAGTATCTCAACCTCATCGCCAATGTGAATGGTACCAGTATTAAGTGCGATAAGATTCGCGCCGAATGTGATGCCTTTTCCGTCGAGAAGGCGAAATTTTCCCAATGTCTTTAACGGTTCTCCTTTCGGAATTCTTTCAGCTGTCTGAGGATTCAGTGTCGTAAAAATACAACGTACGCAGGGTTTGATGTTTTCAAATTCCACACTGCCAATGCGAATGCGTTTCCAACTGTCTTCTTCAAATGGTGAGTTGCCCTGAATCACAATATTAGGCCGAAATTGTGCCATCTGAATTCTTTGTGGGCAGGTTCTGTTTAGCTCTGAAAGTGAAGCCTCAGTCGTTAATAGAAAGGGGTATCCATCGGCAAAGCCCATTGAAACCTCAGGGCGGCGTTTGGTAAAACGTTTTGACTGCTCACCAAAATACATCAAATGAGTGGTTTCCTCAGTCACTTGGCTGAACCATTTATCGGCTTCCTCTAGCGTCCGCTGTGCGTTTACCGTATTTTCCCAAACGGTTATTGTTGCGTAATCTTGAGAAAAATGAGTCAAATCTAAAGTCAGGGATGTGGGCATATTTGGGTGGGACAGCAGCCATGTAGAGTCCGTCAGTTTTTTGGCCGTTACCAAGGTCAGCTGTGGATGTGTTCGCCCTGTGATGAGTTCACCTTCTGGCGTCACAAGGGTGTAGCGTCGATCTCCCCATAAACCAGTCTCATTTACTAGACTAGATTGAAGTGCAATCCCTTGAATGGATTTAATTGGATAAATAGTAAGTTCGCTGACGGAATACAAGAAAAAATCCTTTTGTAAGTGATGCATTATTATTGCTTAGCGAGATCTTGATGCCAATAAAAAAGCCCCAGAAATTTTCATTCTGAGGCTTTTTTTATAGGCTTAATTTCTAGCCAATATTGTTACAAGTAGTAAGAAGCCAAAGGCGGGAAGCCATTAAATTCTACAGCACTGTAAGTTGTTGTATAGGCGCCAGTGGAAAGCCAGTACATACGATCACCGATGGCCAAATTCAGAGGAAGGCCATATTTGTAGTTTTCGTACATGATGTCAGCGCTGTCACACGTTGGGCCAGCAATGATTACTTCTTCAAGCTCACCACCCTTATCAACATGGATAGGGTACTTGATGGATTCATCTAGGGTTTCAATCAAACCAGAGAATTTGCCAACGTCAGTGAAGACCCAGCGATTTAGCGCTGTGTGTGACTTGCGAGAAATCAACACCACTTCACTCACTAGAACGCCGGCATTTGATATCAAAGAACGACCTGGCTCAAGAATGATGCGAGGTAGGTTTGTACCAAAGTCTTCTTCTAGGAAGCGTGTGATTTCTTCAGCGTAGGTCGCAAGGTCATTAGTACGCGCAATATAGTTGGCTGGGAATCCACCGCCCATATTGATCATTTGCAATTCAATGTCGTCTTCTTCTTTGAGACGTTCAAAGATAACTTTGACGCTTGCAATCGCAGCATCCCATGCACCGATATCACGCTGCTGAGAGCCAACATGGAAAGAAATACCATACGGAATCAAGCCTAATTCTTTAGCAAGAACCAGTAGGTCCATCGCCATGTCTGGACGGCAGCCGAATTTGCGTGAAAGAGGCCAATCTGCTGTCACGGTACCTTCAGTTAAAATGCGAACATATACACGTGAGCCAGGAGCGGCTTTGGCAATGTTGCGCAAATCGGCTTCAGAGTCAGTCGCGTACATGCGAACGCCTTTTTCATAAAAATAGCGAACGTCTTTGGCTTTTTTAATGGTGTTACCGTAGCTGACTTGATCAGGGGAAATACCCCCAATAGCAAACAGCTTGTCTAACTCATATCTTGATGCCACATCAAAGTTTGAGCCACGATCGCGTAGAAGAGTCAGAATTTCTGGTGCTGGATTTGCTTTAATAGCATAAAAAATGTCCGCTACCGGGAAACCTTTTGTTAATTCTGTATAGGCTTCATCGATGATTTCTGTGTCGATAACAACAAAAGGGGTGTCTTTGGTTTCTGCAAACGCTTTAAAACGGGCAAAACGCTCTGGCGTATAGAATGAGTTGACATCAATAGTCATGGGCTGGAAGCTCCTTAGTTATGCAAAACATAAACCGATTAAAATAAGTAAACGCCTTTACTCTATCACGTCCTACTTATGGCTGTTACTTATCCGGCTCTATGGCCTTAAGCGACTAGCGCAGCAGTTGAAGCGGTGCGGATTATGTTCAGCAATGACGCGGGCGAAATTTAAGACGCAAGGCGTCTCTGGTCAAGTATTTTTTCATATTTTAAGGCAAAAAAAAGCGACCATAGCGGTCTCCTTTTTATTTCAGCAATATTTTCTTTACATTTTCACTATACGCGTTTGTATATGGTGTGCGCCACTGCCGATTATTAACGCAATAATGAAATAAATTCCTTCATTTGGATTGTTAACCAGCGCGGTTAGTCCTGGGCCTGGGCAGTAACCACTTATTCCCCAACCAATACCAAATAAAGCAGAACCTATGACCAATTTCCTGTCAATTTGCCTTAAAGAAGGCACTTGCCACTTATTGGCAAAGAGCGGCGTTAGTCGTTTGCCTTTAATGAAGTAGCCAATCATGCCCACTGCAATGGCACTGACCATGACGATGATGAGTGATGGGTTCCAGTTTCCAAAGAGATCTAAAAAACCCAATACCACAGCAGGATTGGTCATTTCAGAAAAAGCTAATCCTAAACCAAATAATAAGCCGCAGAAAAAAGTGATAAAAGCGAACATGATTGAACTCCTAGTTCAGAATGCTGACGGTGATGATGGCGGTGGTCATAAAAATCAAAGTGGCAACCAAAGATCGAGGTGAAAGTCGAGATATCCCACAAACGCCATGGCCACTCGTACACCCACTTCCTAATCGAGTGCCGTATCCAACCAACAGTCCAGAAACGATTAAAAGAAGAGGGCTTCTTGTTTCGGGAAAAGCGACCGTTTGCTCGGTTAGTACGCCGTAGGCGCTGCCACCTATTATCAGTCCGGCAATGAATAAAAATGGCAACAATCGCTCTTTGCTAAAAAGTAGCTGGGATAATATGCCGCTAATGCCAATCACTTTACCAAGGCTTAGGAGATAAATGACCGTCGCCATGCCTATTAGTAAGCCACCCACTAGTGGGTTAAAGATGGTGTCCATAGTTTGATCCTTATATTAATATTAGAATATTCTAATTTATATTCATAAGCAATGTCTAATATATTGCATTAAAATATGAATAATTTTTATTGTAGTACCCTATGGAAAGATTGTTGGTCGTTATGACGGTTCCAACAGTCGTTGCTCAAGCTTAAATTGCACCATTTTTACCTATTGCATGGCAGATATTAGTCAGTATGCGCTGTATTCTTAATGAAAAGACGGGAGTGCATGATGGTTGATTTGTGGTTGGGGGCTTGTAAAAAAGAAGCTGATTGCGTGTTTCTATTACCAAATGTGCCCATTTTGCCAGTTGATGTGGGACTTTCTTTCTTAACAAGGCCAAGCGCATCGGTTTTAATTGAACTAAATGGTAATCATTGGCGTAAAATACTCACCATCATGTCGAAACTCATTGCGCCTCGTTATGATTCTTGGAAGATATTTCGAGACGTGCAACTCTTTGACAGAGTTGGAGTTGCTTTTTCAGTTGACCAGCTTGACGACTACAAGGGTCTTGTTTTTATTGTTGGAAATACCTTTAGAGATGTTTGGCCCGTTGCGGATTGTGCCCAAACAATTGGTGATTCGCATCAAGCTTTTGTTCATCTTCCTTACGTTTGGTGCCCTTATCTAGATTATCGGCAATTTCCGAATGTCCTTATTGAGGCTCTGCGTGAGCGTATTTTGGAGAGATAATGTTTAAAGTTTTAAAGAATCTTTTTAGCCTTCCGGTTGAGCAAGGAGAGCAAATATCCTATCAAAAAGCGGTGGCCGCTTTATTAATGGAGGTCATGCTCGCAGATCATCACGTCACAG
Organism: Marinomonas shanghaiensis; assembly: GCF_003259175.1. GTDB lineage: Bacteria > Pseudomonadota > Gammaproteobacteria > Pseudomonadales > Marinomonadaceae > Marinomonas > Marinomonas shanghaiensis. Next base: position 521,748 of record NZ_QGOK01000003.1, read on the forward strand.
ACGAAGAAGAGACACAAGTAAAACGACTGTTGCGTGATGTCAGTGAACTGGGGGATGACGTTGACATACTTTTTGAAGAGGCACGTGCTGGTGTGGAGCAAGCAAATGATCTTTATCAGTTCACCAAAGTCATTAATGAAACGGCGACACTCGAGCAAAAAATGTCATTGCTAAAGGGGTTGTGGTACGTCGCTTTAGCGGATGGCAATCTCGATGCTCATGAAGATCATCGGATCAGGAGAATAAGCGAATTGTTGTTTATGCCTCATTCTGAGTTCATTCAGGCGAAATTGTTTGTACAAAATGAGCTGAAGAGCGCTTAGCAGAGATAAAAAAAACGCGGCAATAAGCCGCGTTTTTTGACTGGTCTAGCACTATTTTCTAATCAGAAAATAGGCTTAAGCTGCGAAGTTTGCTGCCGCAAATTCCCAGTTAGCAAGTGCCCAAAAACCTTTTAGGTAATCAGGACGCACATTGCGGTAATCAATGTAGTAAGCGTGTTCCCAAAGATCGACGGTGATAATAGCCGTTTGACCGTTGGTGATTGGCGTTGCCGCATTACTTGTATTCACGATATCTAGAGAACCGTCTGCGTTTTTAACCAACCAAGTCCAGCTAGAACCAAAGTTGTTAACTGCCTTGTCATCAAATGCTGCTTGGAACTTTTCGAAAGAGCCCCATTTTGCATTGATTGCTTCAGCAAGCGCACCAGTAGGTTCACCACCGCCATTTGGGCTTAGGCTGTTCCAGAAAAAGGTATGGTTCCAGATTTGCGCTGCGTTATTGAAAACAGGGCCCGCAGGAGCAGAGACAATGATCTCTTCAAGCGTTTTGTTTTCATACTCGGATCCAGGAAGCAAACCATTTAGCTTAACCACATAAGTGTTGTGATGTTTGCCGTGGTGATACTCAAGTGTCTCTACAGACATATGAGGCTCTAGTGCGTCTTTAGCATAAGGAAGAGCGGGTAATTCAAAAGCCATTTCAATTCTCCTTGCTTTTTATTAACGAAAAATGCTTGTTATCAAGCAGTTAATGGTGCTTATATAGTAGCACCGAACAACTTAAGATAATATTATTTAGGTTTGTTCTAGAACAATTTTCCATAATTCCTGTTAATAGCGACTATATAAGATATCCATGCGAAGAGACGATGATGTTGAGATCCCCAGCCTGACTCTGGATCAAGATGAAGTCAGTGAGCGAAGACCCGGTTCTGGTATACCCAAAGGTTCTTCAACGCCAACCCCTTCAAGACCTGCTCATGCGCCTATTGTGGTGCATAAAAAGCAGAGCCTTGCAGGTATATATTTTTTATTAATACTTTTGCTCTTAGTATCAGGCGCAGCTGGTTACTGGCTGTGGCAACAAAACACGCAGCTTAAAAATGAGCTCTATGGTGCTAAAAGCGAAATTCAGAACCTTGATCATCAATTGCTTGCTGCCGACGTGTCGGCTAATAAACAAGGCGAGACATTAGAGCAAACATTAAAAAATCATGACACCGAAATTCGCAAATTGTGGGGTGTTGCTTATGATACTAACCGTCCAGCAATTGCAAATAACACCGCGGCCATTGATGATTTACAGAAAAAGCTTGCAACAGTGCGTGATGATATGTCGACTCAGTCTAAGCTTATTGCAGTACAGTCCAATGCATTTAATGACATTGAAGCGGGTTATAATAAACTCGTTCCTTCTGTTGCCGCGATTGATGAGACAATGAAGGCGTTGGCAACAAAGCAAGACAGCCAAGCTAAGCTTATCACTGCTCAAGTGGGGCAGAATCAAGCGCAGTCGCTGAGTTTAGATCAAATCCTACAAGATTTAACGACGCTGCAGAAAAAAGTAGAGGCGCTTGACAAGCAAACAGCCGATACCAGTGTCTCGGACATGGTAAGTATTCAGCAAACGCTGACTAAACACCAAGAAGCGATTAATTCAAGTGATGCATTTAGAACACAGGTGAATGCGGAAATTCTCCGTCTGCGTAAGCAAATTAATCAGCTTATGTTAGAGCAGCAACTGAGCAGTCAGTAGCGATGTAATGTATTTTCAAGGGCCGATTTTATCGGCCCTTTTTTGTTTTTGCGTTTTCTCACCTTGTCGTGTGGCTTTGTTCATGGTTTGGCTTTGTTTAGAGGTTTTACTTATAAAGCTTTTTTAATATGCATATGCCACTAAAGTCTATATGAGGTGGTTTTTATAACCTAAAGGCATGTTATAGTTCGAAAAATGCTGAAGCCTGACAACAGAGATGGGAAATTATGACAGAGGCAAGACTTACTCACTTAAAACAGCTAGAAGCCGAAAGTATTCATATTATACGTGAAGTGGCGGCTGAATTTGATAATCCAGTAATGCTGTATTCGATTGGTAAAGACTCGGCCGTGATGCTGCATCTTGCCATGAAGGCATTTTATCCAGGTAAACCACCGTTTCCTTTAATGCATGTGGATACCGGCTGGAAATTTAAAGAAATGATCCGCTTTCGTGATGAAATGGTCACTAAGCTCGGGCTTGAACTTATCGTTCATCAGAATCAGGAAGGCATAGAGCAAGGTGTCGGCCCATTTACTCACGGTAGCTCGAAGCATACCGATATTATGAAGACGCAAGCGTTAAAGCAGGCGTTGAATAAATATGGATTTGATGCGGCCTTCGGTGGTGCTCGTCGCGATGAAGAAAAATCGCGCGCTAAAGAGCGCGTTTACTCTTTTCGTGATAAACAACATCGTTGGGACCCCAAAAATCAGCGTCCTGAACTGTGGAATATTTACAACGGCAAAGTGAATAAAGGCGAGAGTATTCGAGTTTTTCCATTGTCCAATTGGACTGAGCTTGATATTTGGCAATATATTTACTTGGAAAGCATTCCCATTGTTCCTCTGTACTTTTCGGCAAAACGCCCTGTGGTTGAACGTGACGGCACCTTGATCATGGTTGACGATGAACGTATGCCTTTAAATGGCGAAGTTCCAGAGATGAAGTCTGTTCGTTTCCGTACGCTAGGTTGTTATCCCTTAACGGGGGCGGTTGAATCAGAGGCGGCGTCTTTGCCTGAAATCATTCAGGAAATGTTGCTGACAAAAAGCTCAGAGCGCCAAGGGCGCATGATTGACCATGATTCCTCCGGATCAATGGAAGAGAAGAAGAAACAAGGCTATTTCTAAGTTTGGAGTAAAGAAAGAATGTCTCACCAGTCAGAATTGATCAGCCAAGACATACTTGGTTATTTGAAACAACATGAAGAAAAAGACCTATTGCGCCTTCTTACTTGCGGTAATGTTGATGACGGCAAAAGTACGTTAATTGGTCGTTTGCTTCATGATTCTAAGTTGATCTATGAAGATCATCTAGATGCCGTCAAACGTGACAGTAAAAAATCAGGCACACAAGGCGAAGAAGTCGATTTGGCGTTATTGGTTGATGGTCTTCAAGCAGAGCGTGAACAGGGCATCACTATTGATGTTGCCTATCGCTATTTTTCGACTGAAAAGCGTAAATTTATCATCGCTGATACACCTGGTCACGAGCAATACACGCGCAACATGGCAACAGGGGCTTCCACTTGCGACCTTGCTATTATTTTGATTGATGCACGTTATGGCGTTCAAACTCAAACACGCCGTCATAGCTACATTGCGTCTTTGTTAGGTATCAAGCACGTTGTGGTTGCCATTAATAAAATGGATTTGGTTGCGTTTTCAGAAGAAAAATTCAATCAAATAAAAAATGATTATTTGAAATTTGTTGATCAACTGGGTGATCGCAAGCCTAACGATATTCATTTTGTCCCCATGTCAGCACTACGTGGCGATAACGTCGTCAATGCATCTGAAAGCACACCTTGGTACCAAGGTGGTCCGTTGATGTCGATTTTGGAGACGGTGCAAATTAATCGTGATGTTAAGCGTGATTCTTTCCGTTTTCCGGTTCAATACGTTAATCGTCCTAATCTAGATTTTCGTGGTTTTTCTGGAACCATCGCGGCGGGTGTTGTAAAACCTGGCGATAAAGTGGTTGCTTTGCCATCTGGTAAAACCTCGACCGTTGAAAGAATTGTGACGTTCGATGGGGATTTAGAATCGGCGAAAGCAGGTCAGGCTATCACGATCACCCTTGAGGATGAAATTGATATCAGTCGTGGGGACATGTTGTCACACATTGGTCAAGAACCCCTTATTGCGACTACTTTGCGCTCATCTATTGTCTGGATGGCTGATCAGCCTTTAGTGCCTGGTAAGTTATATGACTTTAAAATAGGCACACAAACAGTGCCAGGTAAGGTTCATCATTTTAACCATCGAGTTGATGTTAACACGCTTGAAGTCAGTCATATAGATTCCCTTGAGCTGAATGGAATTGCGGATGCAGTACTGCAATTCGATGCGCCAGTGGCGTTTGATGAATACACAGACAGTCGCTTCACTGGTGCGTTGGTGATAATTGATCGTCTGACAAACGTGACAGTTGGTGCTGGCATGGTGGAAGAGGCCGTCGCTGAGATTGATCAAGACATGCTGGTGAGTGCAGAAGATCGAGCGGCTCGACTTGGGCAAAAGCCTGCTGTTATTGCTTTGCCTGCGATTGTATTAGAGCAGAGTGATGCGCTTGAGCGATTATTGTTGCGTCAAGGTGTAGTCGCTTTGGTTAAGGCGGATGCATCAGAGCAAGAGGCTGCACTGGTTCGTCAAACAGGGGTGACTTTCTTGGTTGCCGACTCAACAATAGCTGACTCTCATTTTACCGAATCTTCACTTGATGCCGTGGTTGATTTGATTATTGAAAGCGTCCAGCTATAAATGGATAGAAAAAGCCAGCTTAAATAAGCTGGCTTTTTTGTCTCAGAGTGAAATATTTATTGCTCCATTTCTTCTAAGTCAATTCGCTTCACTTCTTTATGTTGGTCTTCGTTGCTGCCTAACTTCCAATAGCTGGAAAGATACAAGTATTCCTTCTCAACCTTGGCGTCTTGTTTAAAAAAGGCACGCAACATCTTCATGCTGCTAAATTCACAAGCTGCCCAGACAGATACCTGTCCTTCCATCCAAGGGAGAGCTTTAACCTGTTCTAAGAGCAAATTGGCTTTTTCTCCAGGATGGGGGTTAATGATCCATTGTAATTCAATGCCGTTTGGATGCTTTAACGGTTGAATATCGCTTTCAGAAATGACTTCAAGAATAGCATAGCCTTTTGAATTTTGAGGCAGTGTTGCTAAGTTGACACTGATCGCTGGTAGCGCTGTCATGTCCCCCACAAAGATGTGCCAATCGGCGGCTTCTTCTATGAGTTTTTTAGGGCCAGGCCCTCCGACAAGGATGCTATCGTTGGGTTGTGCTTGCTTTGCCCAGGATGACGCTGGGCCACTGTCCTCATGCAATACGAAATCAATGTCTATTTCGTCGGCACGCTGGTGACGAATAGTATAAGTTCGAACAATGGGTTTTTGGTTTTCGCTTGGAAAAATGAGCTTAACATAGCCGCTTTCTTGGTTGGCGGGTAGGGTGTGTATATTCTTGCCTCCAAGCGTTATTCGTAGCATGTTTGTCGTGACAAATGACTTTTTAATAACGATGAGTTCTCTGGGTTGCGGTCTATTCATAAGTGGCTCCTTAGGCTTGCTTACTGCAAGGTGACGGGTGGGCATTGTTGGTCATCATTTCTGCTAAATTAATGAAATCTACGATTTGCTGCTCTGTTAAGTTATGCGTCATTTTTTCGACGGCAGACTGGTCGAGCATCATCAGTTTATCGAGCAGGGCGTCGCCTGATTCGGTAAGGCTTAGGAGTTGGCTGCGATGGTTGTTTGGATCGCGAACTTTTACAACATACCCCAAGTTAACCAATTCTTTTAATACTCGCGTGATTTGAGATTTATCCAAAGAAAGCTTATCTGCTATGTCTTTGGCGCTGCAGTGACGTATTTTGCGAATGCACTTGAGAGATCGAATGTGAGTAACCGGAATTGAAATCGCTGATTTTGCGGCTGCCTCACGGATGTGTTGTCGGTAGTTGTGCATGAGCTTGTGAAGTGATTCTGCAATCTTTTCTTTCATAAGGGTAATAAATTCTTGAATATTTGAGAATGATTATCAATGTATAACCTTAAGTTGATATTGTCAACTTAAGGTTTGTGGGATTTAAAAAGATCATTTTTTTTGATCTTTTCTGGTGATTTTTTAACAGACTGAACAGTTGGCTTTTTTTATTGGTCTGAAGCGCTACAATGCGTCAATGAAAAAAAGAGGATAAGGCTTGAATGGTTAAACAAGACGTGTATACCGCCATCACGGAAGCATTGTTGCGTCGTTATGAAACCGCAAAATGGGCGGCGAAACAGGCGCATGAAGCAGCAACAAATGAAGAAAGTGTTGCTGAAAATAAATACGACACCTTTGGGTTAGAGGCCTCTTATTTGGCTCATGGTCAATCTCAGCGAGTACTAGAATGTGAAAAAGATTGGTTGTTGTTTAGTAAAACACCCCTGGTTACTTTTTCAAAAGACAGTGCAGTTGAGTTGTGGAGTATGGTGATCTTGACTGAGCTGGAGTCATCCAGCGATATGAAAAAATATTTCTTTATTTCGCCCTGCGCAGGCGGGCTGAGTGTAGAAATTAAAGGAGAAACGGTTTATCTAGTCACCGCCTCAACACCTGTTGGTAAAATATTAATGGGAAAAACGCTGGGTGATGAGGTTGATTTGTCTCAAAACGGTAGGCAAATCGCTTATGAAATAACCACCATTGCATAATGCGTCTAATGTATTGGACAAATTTGGTTCAGACCCTAGAGAGTCGGACTCGGTTCGCATATAATGCTTTGCCTTAAAATATTCTGTATTCTATTCAGAGCTTAAAATTCAGTTTACATTACTGATCGAATGGAAAACGTTCTAAGAAAAAATCACTCTCTTACTGAGAAAGTAATAGGAAAGAAATTATGCGCAGCCATTATTGCGGCGAGTTAAATGCTTCTAATATTTCACAAGAAATCACCCTATGCGGTTGGGTTCATCGTCGTCGTGACCACGGTGGCGTTATCTTTCTAGACGTTCGCGATCGTGAAGGTATCACGCAAGTTGTTTTTGACCCAGATCGCGCTGAAAGCTTTGCATTGGCTGACAGTGTTCGTAACGAATTTGTGGTAAAGCTAAAAGGCCTGGTGCGTGCTCGTCCTGAAGGGACAACCAACCCAAATATGCGCACGGGTGAGATTGAAGTGCTGGGTACCGAGCTTGAAATCCTGAATGTGGCCAAAACCCCACCGTTTCAACTAGACGAGCATCAATCTGTAGGGGAAGATGTTCGCTTGAAAAATCGCTTTATCGATTTGCGTCGCCCTGAAATTCAACAAAAAATGCGTTTTCGCTCAAAAGTGACCTCTGTGTTGCGTCGCTATTTGGATGGTAATGGTTTCCTTGACATTGAAACGCCTATTTTGACTCGTGCAACACCGGAAGGTGCGCGTGATTATTTGGTCCCTAGTCGTACTCAGCAAGGCAGTTTTTTTGCGCTTCCTCAGTCGCCTCAGCTTTTCAAACAGCTGCTGATGGTTTCTGGTTTTGATCGTTATTATCAAATTGCAAAATGCTTCCGTGACGAAGATCTTCGTGCAGATCGCCAGCCAGAATTCACCCAAGTGGACATTGAAACATCGTTCATGAGTGAACAAGACATCATGGCGATGACTGAAAAAATGATCGTTAGCTTATTTAAAGAGCTAATGAATGTTGATTTGGGTGTTTTCCCTCGTATGCCTTATTCTGAAGCAATGGAAACCTATGGCAGTGATAAACCGGATCTTCGTATTCCGTTGACCATTGTTACAGTGTCTGATTTGATGGCAGAGGTGGACTTTAAAGTCTTTTCCGGTCCAGCAACTGATCCAAAAGGTCGTGTTGCAGCGCTTAAAGTGCCTGGTGGTAATGCGCTGACTCGTAAGCAAATTGACGACTACACTAAATTTGTTAGCATTTACGGTGCCAAAGGTTTGGCTTACATTAAGGTGAATGACAAATCTAATCTGGAAGAAGGTTTGCAGTCTCCAATCGTTAAGTTTTTACCTGTTGAAGTGCGCGCGACATTGCTTGAGCGTCTTGATGCTCAAGATGGCGATTTAATCTTCTTTGGTGCTGACTCTACGAAAATCGTCAATGAAGCACTTGGTGCACTTCGTTGCAAGCTTGGTGAAGATTTGAATCTTTATACTTGCAAATGGGCGCCTTTGTGGGTTGTGGACTTCCCGATGTTTGAAGAAACAAGCGATGGCGGCATCACCGCAATCCATCATCCATTTACTGCGCCTTCTTGTTCTCCAGAAGATCTGAAGGCAAGCCCGTTGACTGCGCTTTCGCAGGCTTATGATATGGTGTTGAACGGTACGGAACTGGGTGGTGGTTCTATTCGTATACATCAAGCATCAATGCAAGAGACTGTGTTTGAGTTACTGAATATCAGCAAAGATGAGCAAGAAGAAAAATTTGGTTTCTTGCTAGATGCGCTGAAGTTCGGTGCGCCACCACATGGTGGTTTGGCGTTTGGTCTGGATCGTCTTGTGATGCTAATGACAGGCTCTAGTTCGATTCGTGATGTGATTGCTTTCCCTAAAACGCAAAGTGCGACCTGTTTGTTGACTCAGGCGCCAGGCGAAGTAAGTGAGAAGCAATTAAAGGAATTAAACATTCGCGTCAGAAAGCCGATCGCTGAATCTTAGTTTTTTGCCATTAAATTCACCTTAAAACAGTGAGTTATGTTAAAGATTTGCAAGTAAAATGTAAAAGACCGCTAATAAGCGGTCTTTTTTGTGTTTTGGCATTGCATACTTTGTAAAGGGCTGTTGAAATATACAGTAACTATGCAGGGCGTAAGAATTTATGATCATGACCAGAATTTTAGCGATTGATCCGGGTTCCCGAATAACAGGTTTCGGTATTATCGACGTTGTAAACGGCAAAACTCGATACGTAAACAGTGGCTGTATTAAGTTGCCTGACGAAGCGTTGTCGGTAAGGCTAAAACATATTTTTAAGTATGTTTCTGCTTTGATGGAAGAATACAAGCCTGATGAATTTGCCATTGAAGAGGTGTTTTTAGCAAAAAACGCCAACTCTGCCTTAAAGCTAGGTCAAGCAAGAGGTGTTGCGATTGTCGCAGCGTCTTTGCAGGAGCTAGTCGTGCATGAGTATGCTGCACGGCGCGTTAAGCAATCTGTTGTTGGTAATGGTAATGCTGATAAGACTCAGGTTCAGTCTATGGTGCAGCTTTTGTTAAACTTATCTTCTAAGCCTCAAGCTGATGCGGCAGACGCACTGGCGATTGCCTTATGTCATGCGAATACTCGTACCTCAGGCGGTTTAGAATACGGTGTTGGAAAACGAGCGGGGCGCTCGTCTAAACGCTGGACAGAACAAGATGTAAGGAAGTCATTGTGATTGGACGAATCGTGGGTACTTTGGTGGAAAAGTCACCGCCTGAGTTGCTGGTTGATGTGGGTGGAATTGGTTATGAAATCAGTTCACCAATGACGACTATTTATGATTTGCCTCCAGTTGGTGGGACAGTTACCTTGTTTACCCATTTACTGGTTAAGGAAGACTCCCATACACTGTATGGTTTTATTGATAAAAATGAGCGCGCGTTATTTCGCGTGCTTATTAAAGTGAATGGTATTGGGCCAAAGATGGCTTTAGCGGTTTTATCCAGTATGTCGGCGGAAGAGTTGATTGGTAATGTGCAAGATTCGGATGTGTCTGCATTAACACGTATCCCCGGTGTTGGTAAAAAGACGGCGGAACGACTGATTATTGAGTTGCGTGATAAGCTTGGTCAAGCAGCGAAAACTGATTTGTTCTCAGCGCCGGCCGTGCTGCGTCAGGTGCAAGCAGATCCGAGGCAAGAAGCCGAAGCCGCTCTTATTTCTCTTGGTTATAAGCCTCAAGAGGCGGCGAAAGCAATTGCGGGTGTTCCAGTCGATGCAGCTAACAGTGAAGATGTGATTAAAGCGGCCTTGAAAAGCATGTTAAGGCAATAAATATGATTGAGCATGATCGTCTCATTTCGGCCGAGCTAAAAGGCAATGATCGGCAAGTTGACAGGGCAATACGTCCTCAAGCGCTTGCTGAGTATATTGGGCAGCCTGTTGTTCGTGAGCAAATGGAAATTTTTATCGAAGCGGCTAGGCAGCGTCATGAACCGCTTGATCATACCCTTATTTTTGGTCCTCCAGGTCTAGGGAAAACAACGCTCGCACATATAATTGGTAATGAGATGGGTGCGGAAGTAAGAACGACATCGGGACCTGTGTTGGAAAGGGCGGGAGATCTAGCGGCTCTTTTAACTAATTTAAATGAAGGTGATATCTTATTTATCGATGAGATACACAGATTGAGTCCAGCAATTGAAGAAGTGCTGTATCCGGCGATGGAGGACTATCAGCTGGATATAATGATAGGTGAGGGGCCTGCGGCAAGATCAATTAAAATTGAACTCCCGCCGTTTACACTTGTCGGAGCAACAACAAGAGCTGGGTTATTAACGTCTCCTCTGAGAGACAGATTTGGTATTGTTCAGCGCCTAGAGTTTTATGATGTGGAGTCTTTGACAACGATTGTTGCCAGATCGGCAGGTAAAATGGGTATGGAGCTTGATCACTCTGGTTGCTTTGAAGTGGCTAGAAGATCAAGAGGGACGCCGAGGATAGCAAATCGTCTTTTACGTCGTGTTCGGGACGTTGCTCAGGTAAGTGGGGAGCAGCTTGTTGGTCAAAAGGTTGCTCAAAGAGCTTTGGATATGTTAAGTGTAGATAGTCAGGGTTTCGATCATCTAGATAGGCGCATGTTGTTGACTATGATAGAAAAGTTTGACGGAAGGCCTGTTGGCCTAGACAGTGTTTCAGCAGCATTAGGTGAAGATAAAGATACAATAGAAGATGTTATAGAGCCGTTTTTGATTCAGCAAGGCTTCATAATTAGGACACCGAGAGGTCGTCAAGTTACGAAGCGTGCTTATGAGCATTTTAATTACCAACTACCTACGGATTTTAAATAGAGGTTAATAATGTCAATTTGGGGACTTATCGCCAGCGCTAGTATCGTTGTTCAACTTGTTATGTTGACATTATTAGCTGCTTCCATCTTTTCATGGATTGTAATATTTCAAAGAATTAGCGTGCTGAAAGAAGCTAAGAAAGTTCGTGCAACATTTGAAGAGAATTTTTGGTCTGGTATTGATCTGAGCCAGCTTTATCGCAAACTTACTCAGGAAGGTCGAAAAGTTGAAGGGATGGAAAATATTTTTACGGCTGGCATAAAAGAGTTCACCCGTTTGAGACAAAGTCACAATGTGGACCCAGAAGCGGTTATGGACGGTGTCCAACGAGCAATGCGAGTCGCCTTGTATCGCGAAGAAGAAAAGCTAGATCAGCATCTTCCTTTCTTGGCAACCGTTGGCTCTACAAGCCCTTACGTCGGGTTGTTTGGTACGGTTTGGGGGATTATGCACTCATTTATTGGGCTTGCAGAGGTTCAGCAAGCTACCTTGGCTACGGTGGCTCCAGGTATCGCCGAGGCGCTTATTGCGACCGCCATAGGCTTGGCAGCGGCTATACCTGCCGTTATTGCTTATAACCGTTTTTCTTCCACTGCAGAATCGCTAGGTTCGAGCTACGAAAACTTTGCTGATGAATTTACTAGTATATTGCATCGTAAATTGCATGTTAGAGAGGGAGGCGCTGCATAGTGGCTCGTTCACGGAGAAAAAATAAGCGTCGCCCAATGGCGGAGATAAACGTTGTTCCGTATATCGATGTTATGCTTGTATTGTTGGTTATTTTTATGATCACTGCACCAATGTTAACGCAAGGTGTTGATGTGGAATTGCCTAGCGCAAATGCGACGCCAATACAGGATAATGAGAACGATATCATCATTGCTTCTGTCGATTCTAAGGGACAATTCTATTTAGATGTGGGTGGTAAGCAAGAATCTATTGCTTTATTAGAATTACAAGATAAAGTACGCAAAGTTTTAAGCCAGAACCCAAAAATGTCCGTTTTGGTACGAGGCGATAAGAATGTACCATATGGTGATGTGATTGGTTTGATGGTGGCTTTGCAAGGGGCTGGTGTTCCAAATGTTGGTTTAGTGACAGAGCCGGAAACAAATTAATGAAATGGCTGCGCAGTGATAGTTATAGTATTCCAACAGTACTGGCTGTAGGTTTGCACGCTAGTATTGTTGTAGCTGGTTTGGTGGTTATTGATTTTGGCGATAATGAGCCGCCAAAACCTAAAAAGCCTCCTATTGTTAATGCTACCGTCGTAGATGTGTCGCAAACAATCATAGGTCAGCGTGAATCAGAACAGAAAGCGGCACAAAAGCAGGCTGCTGTTGCGGAAGAGAAGCGAAAAGAAGCCGAGCAAAACCGCAAAAAAGAAGCTGAGAGAAAAGCATTGGAAGACAAGCAAAGACAGCTTGCCCAAGCGAAAGAGGCTAAAGAAAAAGAAGACGCTCAGAGAAAAAGAGAAGATGAGCAAAAACGTGTCGCTCAAGAAGCCGAGCAGAAACGTGTCGCTCAAGAAACTGAAGCAAAACGCGTCGCTCAAGAAGCTGAAAAGAAGCGTTTAGCTGAGAAAGAAGCTGATGATAAGAAACGTAAAGAGTTGGCTCGTAAGGCTGAAGCAGATCGCATAGCGGAAGAAGATCGAAAAAAACAAGCTGAAGCAGATCGTTTGGCTGAACAAGAGCGCAAACGTCAAGAAGAAGCGTCTCGCTTAGCAGAGCAGAAAAAAGCGGAAGCTGCGGCGGCCAAAGCAGCTGCAGAAGAGGCGAAAGAGCGAGCTGCAGAAGAGGCACAAATGGTTCAATCCATTAGTAGCCTGATTAATAACAGAGTAACGGCGGCTTGGATTCGACCTCCTAGCGCACGAAATAACATGGTGACACAATTGCGCATTAATTTTTTGCCTACTGGTGAAGTGATGAATGCTCAAGTGACAAGAAGTAGTGGTGATGCCTTGTTTGATCAAAGGGCAGTTGATGCCGTTTACAAAGTAAGGCGAATAGAAGAGCTTGCCAAGGTAGACTCTTATGTTTTTGAACGAAATTTCCGTCAGGTAGATTTAATTTTTAACCCGCAGGATTTGAGAAACTAATGATGTTTAAAAAATGGTTGAGTATACTATTCACTTGTTTAGTATTTGTAAGTTCAGCTAGAGCCCAGTTAGTTATTGAGATAACCAGTGGTGCTGATCAGTTGTTACCAATCGCTATTGTGCCTTTCGGTTACACTGGTATGGATGCGCTGCCTGAAGACGTAGCGCAAATTGTTGAAGATGATTTGGCCCGTAGCGGTTTGTTTAAACCAGTACCACGAGCTAATATGTTAAGTATGCCAACCAAACAAGAAGATGTTTTTTACCGTGATTGGCGTCTACTGAAAAGTGATTATGTTGTAATTGGTACTGTTCAGAAACTACCAAATAGTCAGTACAGAATTGGCTTTGAATTGTTGAACGTATTAAGTGAAAAGCCAGTGGAAAGACACAACTCCATTGACGTTAGCGCGAGAAATTTAAGAGACGCAGCTCACTACATTAGTGACAAAGTTTACGAATTATTGACAGGGTCAAGAGGCGCATTTAGTACTAGAATATTATATGTTACTGCTGAAGGAGATAGGAAATCACCTTTGTTTAAGTTGCAGGTAGCGGATGCCGATGGTCATAGACCGCAGGTCATCGTAGAATCTAAAGAGCCTATTTTATCGCCATCATGGAGTATGGATGGTAGAAGTATTGCGTATGTGATGTTTAGAAATCGCCGTCCTAATATTTATACTCAGGAATTGGCAACAGGAAGACGTCAACAGATAGCGCAATTTAGAGGACTTAATGGAGCGCCATCATGGTCTCCAGATGGAAAAAAATTGGCTTTGGTTTTGTCTAAAGATGATAACCCAGAAATTTATACTCTGGACATCGCGACTCAAAAATTAGAGCGTATGACAAATCATTATGCCATTGATACAGAGCCAAGCTGGGAACCAGATGGCAAAGGAATAATTTTTACGTCTGATCGGGGCGGTAATCCGCAAATATATCGATTAGATGTAAATAGTAAGCAAGTAGAAAGGGTTACGTTTGAAGGTGAGTTAAATACAAGAGCAAGAATGACACCAGATGGTCGCTTCCTTGTCACCGTTCAAAAGAATGATGGTAATTATCATATTGCTCTTCAGGATATGAAAACGGGCCGAGTTCAAACCCTTACTGAGACTTACTTAGACGAATCGCCTAGCATTGCACCGAATGGTAGCATGGTGATGTATGCCACAACCTATCAAGGAAAGGGTATCTTAGCCGTAGTATCCGTTGATGGCCTAGTTAAATATAGGATACCATCAGCAGAGGGTGATGTACGAGAGCCATCTTGGTCTCCGTATTTCAAATAAAGACATTGAGGAGTGAATAATGAGTGTAAACAAACTAGGTAAGTTTGCTGTAATTGGATTGTCTGCAGCTTGGATCGCGGGTTGTAGCACAACAGCAACTGATACTGATTCTTCAACTGTTGCTGAAGATGCAAATTCAGCAGCAAACACTGATTCAGCATACGGTGCTGGTCAAGATAGCGCTATGACTAGCGTTATTGTTGAAGACAAAGATACAGGCATGGATTCTTTGGCTGGTGTAGAGACTGTATTCTACTTTGACTTTGATAAGTCAATCGTACGTCCAGAATCTCGCGAAGCTTTGGCTAAACATGCGGCATACCTTGTGTCTAATCCAGATGCACGTGTTGTTCTAGAAGGTCATGCTGATGAGCGTGGCACTCGTGAATACAACATGGCTCTTGGTGAGCGTCGTGCTAAAGCAATTAGCCGTTATTTGACTATCCAAGGCGTTGCTGCTTCTCAAATCGAGACAGTAAGTTTTGGTGAAGAAGTTCCTGTTGCCTTCGGTCATGATAGCAATGCTTGGCAGTTAAACCGTCGAGTTGAAGTACGTTACGAATAATGTTCTATAAAGATGTGAAAATTCACTCTTTTGCAATGGTGCTGTGTTTCACAGCACCATTTGTAATGGCTGAAATTCCGCAAGCTAGTAGCGGTGGTGGCCTTTCGGCTAACGCCGCTGCAGACTTACTCTTTCAATTGGAAACATTGCAGCAGGAGGTTCAGAGCCTTCGTGGAAAAGTGGAAGAGCAGGGGCATGAATTAAGGCTAATGAAAGAGAGTCAAAGGGATCGTTATATCGATCTTGATAAGCGTATATCAATACTGATGTCTGCTTCTGCAAGCGAACAAAGAAATACAGTAGCTCCTCCGATAGCGCAGATCGAACAGATTCCCGATGCAATAGAAAACACTCCCATTAATACACTTGTTACTCCTCCTTTAGCGCCTGTTAGCCTTCAGCCACCAACTGAAGAAGCTCAACAAGCCTACAACAATGCGTACAACTTGATTCGTGAGAGACAATTCGATCAGGCTGAGACCGCTTTTGCTAGTTTTGTGAATGCTTTTCCTAACAACTCTTTAACCGGAAATGGTTATTATTGGCTAGGTGAAGTGAAATTAGTTCAAGGAAAATCCAGAGAAGCATTAGAGGCTTTTTCTACTGTGATTCAAAATTTTCCAGGTCATAGCAAAGAACAAGACTCATTGTACAAGCTGGGCACTGTTAGTGATCAGATAGGCGATACTGAAAAGGCTAGGTTTTATTTACAGGATGTTATAAAGCGCTTCCCTGATTCTAAGGCTGCTCAACTAGCGGCTGGTTATTTAAGTAAAATTAAATAGCTTGCATTCCTCAGCGGGCTCTGTATTATACGCAACCCGTTGGGTCGTTAGCTCAGTTGGTAGAGCAGTTGACTTTTAATCAATTGGTCACTGGTTCGAATCCAGTACGACCCACCAACATGTTTTATTCCTTTTGTGGTTTTTGGGTCGTTAGCTCAGTTGGTAGAGCAGTTGACTTTTAATCAATTGGTCACTGGTTCGAATCCAGTACGACCCACCAAAAACACTCATTCCGCTCCCAGTTTCTTAGGGGTAATGATATGTCTACACTTTTCGATAAAGCTGCGCTTCGTGATACTGTCCAAAGATATCTATCTGAAGCCGAAAAAACGCTTGAAACAAAATCTATCGATGATGATCAAATCCGAACTGAGATCAAGTCTTTGCTTAAGCAGAAGAATGCGGTTTTAGTTGCCCATTATTATACTGAAGATGCCATTCAAGAATTAGCGGAAGAGACTGGCGGAATAATTGCTGACTCTCTAGAAATGGCGCGTTTCGGGGCAAACCATGAAGCCAAAACATTGGTTGTGGCAGGCGTTAAGTTTATGGGTGAAACAGCCAAGATATTGAGCCCAGAAAAAACTATCCTAATGCCCACATTGGAAGCAACCTGTTCATTAGATATTGGTTGTCCCATCGACGAGTTTTCTGCTTTCTGTGATCAATACCCTGATCGTAAGGTTGTTGTGTATGCAAATACGTCAGCAGCTGTAAAGGCTCGTGCCGATTGGGTTGTTACATCGAGTATTGCATTAGATGTGGTTAATTATCTTGTGGAACAAGGTGAAAAAATTATTTGGGCGCCAGATCAGCATTTGGGTGGTTACATTCAACGAGAAACAGGTGCTGACATGATTTTGTGGGACGGTGCTTGCATCGTGCATGAAGAGTTCAAGGCAAAAGGCATTTTGGATCTAAAAGCCATCTATCCAGATGCGGCTGTTCTTGTTCACCCAGAATCGCCTGAACCGGTTGTAGAAGTAGCGGATGTTGTTGGTTCGACGTCGCAGTTACTTAATGCCTCTAAGGGCATGACAAACGACACCTTTATTGTTGCAACTGATAGGGGGATCTTTTACAAAATGAAACAGGCTTCACCCAACAAGCGTTTCATAGAGGCTCCTACAGCAGGCTCTGGGGCAAATTGTCGTAGTTGCGCGCACTGTCCCTGGATGGCGCTCAATAGCCTAGAGATGTTGCGTAACTCTCTTAGAGACAGCTCTGGTGAGATACATGTGCCAGAAGAAACCAGAGTGAAAGCGTTGATCCCATTGCAGCGTATGTTAAATTTTCAAGTCCAGCGTTAAACAATTAATAGGGATGGCTATTCGTTTAGCGTCCCTAAGTACTTCATTTCTAGATCAGAAAATGCCAACTGCAGGCGATCGCACTCTAGGCTCTTTTTGTTGTAACTCACTCTAAGAGCCTGATAATCTTTACTCGTTGCCATCTCTAATACTTTGTTTTTCAATTCCGTCGTGATTAATACGAGCTGTCTGTTTTTCTCTCTTTGTTCAAAAAGTGGTTTAGACAAGCGTGATGTGGCCGTGTTATTGCTCAAAGCAAATGATTGTATTTTTTGCTTGAGTTGCTCGTTAGTGTCTTCTGCAATATCCAATTCTTGCGCGAGTAAAGTGACACAAGTTTCTGACTCTTGCAGAAGTCGCTCAAGCATTTTTGTGTCTTTATCTTGTTCAATAAGGCTGTCCGTAGATCTGCTTTCCAGCGCGCTATTGAGTTCGTCTCGAAGGGAAACAAGCGTTTCTTTTTTATTTGCATTGAGGGCTTGAAGGTTGCCTATCGCTGTTTTGTTACTGTTTGCGAGCTGGCGCTCTATTTCAGCAAGTTTTGCGTCTTTCGCACTAATGTCTTCTTTTAATGAAATAATAGACAAATTAGAGTTTTGTAGCTCGGTTTCAAGCTGCAAAATGAGCATTTGAGACTCTTCTGAGATGCGCTCTAATTTGGCAATGGCGACTTTTTGCGCTTCTAAAGAATTGCTTATGTTGTCATTTTTATGAGCTTTTTCTATTTCAGATTTGAGTTGCTCTATGACCATTTTTTGACGGTTGGAGAGGTTATTCAAACTCGATATTTGCTTAAAAGACGCATCACGAATTTTTCGTTCTATTTTTTGAGCGATGGGGATTTCTAAGTTAAAGTCAGATGAAATGCTTGTCTCTTCACTTTTGCGGTGCTCTAAGTGCTTTATTTTTACTTTCAGTTCGCTAATTTCTGTTTCTAAACGCCTTTTCTCTTCATGTTTGATGTTCAGCTGCTTAATGCGTTTTTTAGCTCTGTCTATATTTTTGCGTAGATCTTCGTTTAAGAGGATTTGTCGTTTTGTAAGAGACTCTTTTGTAATCAGGAGCTCTGCGGTTTGAAAAAACTCACTTTCCATCTCTTTTAGGTTCTGTTGCAGCTCATCTGGGTTGGCTGTCTGCAATTTTGAAGCGGACAACGCATAGAGTAAACTCGACAAAAAGCGGTTTAAGATCACTTTTGGTCTGTCGCTCGCTTGATTTAATAAAATGGCTCTCTCTGCTTTTAATATGGTTCCCCATATTTTGAGTTTGTTTGTCTCGTGGGCGCTGATTTTACCTGGTGAAATAGCGTTCGCAGCAAATTGAATTTGAGTATTGAGATAGTGCGCTAGGCGTTTGTAGGCGGTAGACTCATCGGTTGAAGCAAGATCGCTTGTATTGTTAGGCGATTTATTGTCTTGCTGCTGTGTTTTTTTGCTTAAAGTGTGTGATAGCCACAAGAAAAGAAGGCTCCCTAAGGCCAAAATAGTACTTAATTCTATCAGGACCCACATAAGCCACTTTTGCATAAAAAACTCCTAGACCTTAAACTGACGATTGTGATATTCATTATCATTACGCAACGGCAAATCACATTTTTAATATACGCTTTGCCTCATGTTAACGGAATAAAATATTTTATGAATAAAGAATTTATTAACTTTATGCGCAACCGTGTTTCGCAGCCCGCTCTTAATGCTCCGGCGCCTACGGAGAGTGAGTGGGAACTGATTTTGAGTGCGGCAAGCCGTGCGGCAGATCACGGCAATCTTAAACCTTGGCGATTTTGTGTCTTCGAAGGAGAAGGGCGTTCGAAACTAGGGCAAATTTACTGGCATCATGCTTTATCTGAAGTGGAATCAATGCCGGATAGTAAAAAAGAGAGCTTTGTTAAAAAGGCGTATCGTGCCCCTGCTGTGCTTCTGATTTATGCCAGTATTCAAGACCACCCTAAAGTGCCAGCAATAGAACAAGTGATGGCGGTTTCAGCTGCTGCGCAGCAAGTGTTATTGGGGCTGAATGCCCTAGGTTATGGCGGTATGTGGCGAAGTGGTCCGGCTTGCTTTACTCAAAAAACGAAAGAACTGCTCTCTCTAAAAGACAATGATCAGATTGTTGGCCTAATTTATGTTGGTACACCGAGTGAGAAGCCTGCGTTTATTCCAGAAGTAGAGCTTGCCAACCATCTTACGTGGGTAAGAGATTAATTTTTAAGGTTTATTTTTAATAAATGGGTTGCAATCTTCGGTCTTCGTAATTATTATACGCGCACAAATTACGCACTGCGTATAAAGTTTTGGTGAGCTGTCCGAGTGGCCGAAGGAGCACGCCTGGAAAGCGTGTATGTCGAAAGGCATCAAGAGTTCGAATCTCTTGCTCACCGCCATTACCCCTCTAGAATAAAGGCTTTCAGAGCTCTTCTAGAAATTGTACATAAAAAGTACATCAATAGAAAACCAGTTAGACTAGCGTCTAGCTGGTTTTTTTGGTTTTGCTCTAATGGAAAAGTGGTTTCGTGTTTTGTCTAGATAACAAGCATTTTACCATAATAAGGCTATTTATATTATTCAGTTAGTTATGCTGAACTTTGCATTCAAGTTGAACGCCAAAACTTGAGTCTCTAATAAAAAACCATTTGATACCCATACAAAAATCTAGAGTACAATACCATCATATTGATAAACTCATCACCTCCATGATGAAGACGAGGGTGATGAAGATGATGAAAATAGCACAACACCGCATCGCTCGGCGGTGCTTCTCGACAGGCCCTGTGGCAGCGGCTTATGAACTGAAGGTGGACGCGGGTGAAGTGCGACGAGATGAAGCGCAAGTCGCTCTGGCGGCAAAATTAGATGCCCTGCACGAGTCTCTTGCCTTGCTCCCACCAGTACCCGTAGGCACCGACGATCCGACAGAGAGCAGCGGTGCAAGCAGCAGTCCACTGTTACTGTTACTGGCGCGATCCCTGGCATCCGCCCAGTCCTTTTTTCGAAAGAAGTTCCATTTGTTGTTTTTTGGTCCACCACCGCGAGGCATGTACATTTATGGACCGGTCGGGGTCGGCAAGAGCTTTCTAATGGATCTCTTTTATTCGTCGGTTACTGCTCCTGATGATGATTCTTGCGGTAATAATGATAGCCACAAACACGCAAAGATTACCAAACGCCGCGTCCACTTTCATGAATTCATGCTAGACGTCCACCATCGAATCTTTGTCTACAAACAGAAGCACCCACGAGGCGATGCCATTCCCATTATTGCGCAACAATTGGCACAAGAAGCCCAACTCCTCTGTTTCGATGAATTTCAAGTGACAGACATTGCCGATGCCATGATTTTGAAGCGACTGTTTTCACTATTATTGGATTGGAATGTCGTGGTGGTGGCCACCTCGAATAGATCTCCCGATGCCTTGTATAAAGGAGGCATTAACCGATCCCTCTTTTTGCCATTCATCGACATGTTGAAACACACGTGCGACATTATTTCCATGGAGAATTCTCGTAAGGATTATCGACTCGAAAAACGAGCGTGTGGTCAATCCTATTTTTGGTCAAACGAGGATGTACATGGTGATAATAATAGCAATAACAACATTCAGGCGCAGTTGGAAGAAATATTTGGTGACACTGCATCCGGAACTGAGGCAGAGATCATTCCCGTCCTCTTTGGTCGCACAGTCCAGGTTGCTCGATTGAATGACCGGTGCGCATGGTTTGACTTTTCCGAGTTGTGCTACCAACCGCTCGGGGCGGCCGATTATATTTCCCTCTGCCGCCGATTTCCGGTCCTCATCATGGACCGCGTCCCCCAACTGGACGTCAATTACCTCAACGAAGCGCGACGATTCGTGACCCTTATTGACGCGTGTTATGAATCTCACACCCGCTTGGTGCTGGCGGCACAAGTCCCGCTCGACGAATTGTTTGTTGATTTTGAAGCGCAAGTCGAAAGCAGTGACGGAGATGAAGAATTGATTGTCAATGAGAAGGGGGGAAACTCGAGCTCGTTTGCGACCACCATGATCCGCACCAAAGAGGGAAAATATTTCGAGTGGTCAGCGACGGGTCGAACTGGTGTGTCACTAGCACAATTCTCGGCCGCAAATGATCTCGCCTTTTCCTTTCGACGAGCCACATCTCGGTTGGAAGAAATGGGTGGAAAGGAATGGGGACGGCAATGACGAAAGGTCTTTACCTTGCAAAAAAACACTAAAATGAGTAAAACTTCATGTTTTTTCGCTCAAATGAAAAAAATTTTGGTGCGCTGTGAGCTCTTAATCGCAGCTTCCCAAACCAAAGTGGATTTGCTATGCCTCGTTTAAAGGGTATTCAGATACCAATCATCCATCAGCAGTCTTCTTTTCTGTAGTAAATTCCCCCTTTGATAAGCTGCTTCTGCCTGATCTTTAAGCTTGTGCGCAAGGGCATGTTCAATTATTTTTCTGGGGAAACTGGTGGTTTCACCTGCCCAATCTCTGAAAGTAGGGCGAAAGCCATGTTGGGCTAAGTCTTTGCAGTCCATACGCTTAAGAACAGCTGTAAGTGTCACAGCGTCAATCTCTTTTATTCCCAAGTGGCATCTTCTTCTGAAAGGATGAATTAGATGTCCCTGCCATCTGAGCACATTTGCACGACGGCTTGAGGCGAGCCATCCGTGTTGAATTTCACCAAACTGATTCCGGCAGCGTTGAGCAGTCTTTCACCGTGGTCTGCGGTTTCTGGTTTGTTTGGAATGACTTTCATGCGGCGCCGTCTGGTAAACCAGTTTAAGGGAGATTTAGGCGAGTATAACCAGCGATTCATGCGATCAAAAAAGTCTAATAATCGTTTGGGGAATTCGTTTTTAATGCCACTGCTGGTAATTTGCCATAAGTCTGGCCCTCTTTGTGGACCACGTAGTTGAATGTCGTAGACAAAGGAATAATGCACATCGCCAGATAAAATCACAAAATTCTTTGGTGTTTTTTTATGGCGAAACATGTTAATTAAGGTGTGGGCAGAGCCTGGGTGAGCCATCCAGTTTTCGGCATCAACCATTAAGGGTTTGCCAAACCATGTAAATACTCGCTGAATTGTTTCAATCAGTTTTACACCAAAAATGGGGGCCGGTGACACCATAATGACCGCTTCTAGGCCTTTTAGCTGTTGTTGCAGATCGGTTAATGCTTCCCAATCCATAAGACCAGAAGGGCTCTCTAAAGACTTTTCAGAGCGCCAACGCTGGGTGCGTGTATCCAGTACGACTAATGGTGGCGTGGTCTGCCAAGTGAAGTTCCATTTTGAAAAGCGAAAGAGGGCTTGAACCAAATGGTCGTGTTTGTCGGTCCCAGGGTGGTTTAGAACATCCTGCGCATCGCTTATCAGTTGCGTCGAAAAGCGTTCTGGACAATTTCCCCATCCTTGACACAGCAAATATCCGAGTAAAGCATTGCCAATAATACGCGCAGAAAAAGGGTGGTTATAGGCGGTTTCTTCCCAAGCAGCCGTTAAATTCCAGTCATCGGTAATGTCATGATCATCAAAAATCATGGCGACAGGAAGATGGGCAAGGGCGCGGCGAATTTTAGGTAACCCCTCAACAAACGTTTGCAGGGTGGCTTGTCGTTTTAAAAAGTCGCTTTTCTGTTCATCAGTAAGGCCGGAGGGTATAGTCCAGCCATCCGCTTCAAGCAAGGTTTCCCAGCCTGTTGGAGACCATACCAACGCGTACATAGATAACACTTCTGCTAAAGAAATTAGGTGGTTATGAGCGGTATCGGTTGTAAACACCGGCTTGCGAACGCCACCAAATACTTGGGCTAACATACTGCGGTTAGCGTCGTTGGCAGGCAGAAGTGTTTCTCTTGCATAATAGTAAGAAGTATCTTGATGCAGTGTTTGAGAGTTATCTATTTGTACGCAAGGTAGCGTTTCATTCGGCATGTTAAGCTTGGGAATAAGCTGATGTATTGCCCATAACATGGGGGCGGCGACATCGTCAGAGTAGATTTGATCGCCACTCATCATGAGTAGGCTGGGCCATTCAGTCGGTGCGGTTTTTTCTAGCAGCTCATCAACTCTCAATAAGCCATCTTTGCTCGGATGATGCGGCTTACGACAGGAGCCATGCAGCAAACTGTTTACCCTAGGCTGTAAAATGAAAAAAGGCAGCGGGTGATCTGGATAAACAAAATCCTTTGCCCAATGAGTCCAATCTAATCCATTTAGGCGAAGATCGTAGTGAATGATGCTTTGAGTGGGTAGGGTGTTTTTGAGGCTAACATCCAATAAATGGATAAATAAATTTTCACCTGCTTTGACCTGAGTATGAAAATCGACTGCTTGCGCTTCAGATAAATCCAGTAGGGTTTGTTGATTTTCCACTAATGCAAGGGAGACGCTAGCGGGTTCGGTCGTCATTAACCAAAAGGTCAGTCTTTCTGGTGTCATTCTCCGTAGTATTGGACCCGCTAATACCTGCATGCTTTTCCTTGTGTTATTGAGTGAGTAAAAGATCGGCTTGCTTAAACACCACGGGGCGACCATCTGTCGTCGTGGATGTTACGATCATTTTTGCGTTAAGCATCAGCTGATCATCCTGAGCTCTGAATAAGTGTTGATGAAAGGCGAGTTTTAATTTTGATTCTCTTTTAACACGAGTTTGAATGTAAAACGTGTCGCCACTTCGCAACGAACGCTTGTACTCAAGTTCTGCTTTTATCAATACGAGATGAATGCCATGTTTTGTAATTTCAGCAAAATCTAAGCCTTTTTCTTTGAGGAACTGATGTCTCGCATGTTCTAGGTAATTTTGATACACAGCATTGTTTACAATCCCTTGCATATCACATTCATAATCTCGCACTTCAAATTGAGCAAGACCAGATTTGTTCGCTTTATCCGTCATTTTGTTGCCTTACATAGCGTCTTATTTTATTCATGATGAGCAATGCAATTCTTACCAGAGCGTTTTGCATACAATAAATAATGCTGAGCCCGTTCGACCAGCTCTGTCGGACTTTCATCGCCAAATAATGTGGCAACACCAATCGACACGGACACTGGACGTAGTAGCGTCTTAGTATTTCTATAGCGTATTTTTTGTGTGGCCACTTCCTGGCGTAACGATTCAGCCAACTTAGACGCCACACTTAATTCTGTTTCGCTCAGTAATACTGCGAAGCGACCACCATTTAGGCGTGCAAGAAAACTGTGTTCAGGCAAATGCCCTGATAAGAGTTTTGCAATGTATTTAATTAAGGATGTACCCACTTTATTGCCATACTCTTGATTAATGCCATGCAGGTCATCAATATCAATGAGTAACAAGGTCAAATCATCTTCAGCATGAGGCACCAAAGAAAAAAGCGAGCGCTCAAAGCCTTTCTCATTAGCTAATAATGTCATGGCGTCCAATTCAGTGCTTTTCTTTACATTAGAAAGCTCAGACCTTAACGAAGCGAGTTCTTCCTGTGCCGCTGATAATGAACGCTCAAACTGTTCAATGGCTTGATTTGCTTGAAAAGTGCCTTGCTCTAACAAAAATGCAAGACGTTCGATCTGGGCGGGATCACTCGCGTTTTTAAGCACTTTTTTGGACTGCTGAACTGTGTGGTTAAATTTTTTAAGTTCACGGGAAACAACGGCTGTGTCTGTTTCTAAATTCACTGCTAGGTCTTTTAACGCAATGCCTTGCTTGCTCGCTTGCTGAAACTCTTCTGGCAATAAAAACTCGTGAAACAACTCTCTCGAGACAAAGGCCGGTAAGCTGCCAAATCGACGCAGTGCACGATCTACAACCTGATTCAGTTTCGGCGTTTTATTTGAGGCATATTCATACCAGATTCCGTAGTTGTATGGCGTTGGTGGAATATTTAACTTTACCATAAGCGGAATGGCGGAGCGCATTAGCTGGTGAGCTTGCTTTGTGTTGTGTTGGAACATTGGAATCTCTGCTGTCATTTATCACCCAAAGACGTCCCATTTCGTTGGTGGTATTGTATGTTGAAAGCTCGGTAACATCACGGCTTCGATTTTATAACTTCTAATGGTAAATTAGTGCTGTATACACAAGAAAACATAGTAATTCTAATGCTAAATAATATCCATTAACCTCCGGTTAATTTACTCGAAAATCCTTCTTTTTCAAGCAACGCTTTCACTTTTTGACGATTGTCACCTTGAATCTCGATCTGACCCTCTTTTACGGCACCACCGGTACCACATAGTGTCTTTAATTTTTTACCCAGCGTTTTTAACGCGTCCTCTGTCAAAGGAAGCCCTGTGATAACCGTGACACCTTTGCCTTTGCGGCCTTTTGTTTCTAAGGCAATTAACACTTTTCCATTGCCAATGACGCTTTGATTTTTGCACTGACATTCAGCGATAGGGTGTTCGCAGTCAGGACACAAGCGTCCTTGGTCGGTTGAGTAAACTAAACTGTGGTTTTTCATGGATTTTGAGTTCTCTCTAAGCTGTTTAGATCCGCTATTTTATCAGTTCAATTCAGATAAAAATGCATTATTCAACATTTTATTGATAACTAGGCTAAGCTAATGAAAGCGCCAATTATAAGGTGTTTATGAAGTTATGAAAAAAATACTTACCATTCGTCAAGCGACAGAAGCCGATCTACGAAGCATTTTACTCTTTGAGTTTCGCAATCGTGCTTGGTTTGCCCGTTTCATACCTTATCAAGTTCTGCGTCGACAGACAGAACATTACTTTAAACAATTACTCCGAGGTCAGTTAAATACTACTGTTCAATACTTGGTGTGTTTGCCGAATGATGTGTTAATCGGCCGATTTACTGTACAAATGCTAGACAGAAAAAAACGCAGTGTGGAAATTTCCTATCGGGTTGCCAAACACTTTAGTAATCGTGGTGTTGCGCAATATACTCTAAAACACGTATTACTAATTTTAGATACTTACGGAATAAAAGAGGTGTATGCGCAGGTGGCTAACCACAATAAAGCATCAATAAATGTTCTCATGGCTTGCGGGTTCGAATTTCATGAAATCCAGATGAACGCCATAAACCTTGCATCAAAGGTGTATGACGGCCTGATTTTTCGTTGGGTGCCTGGTGAAGCCATGCCTTGTTTACCTATATTTGATAAGGCGAGAGTCTATTCAGCACATTGACGATTTCATTGCTCAATTCAGCCTTGAGTGTTATGACCTGGTCTGTCATTGGATGAGAGAACTGAAGGCTGGATGCATGGAGCATTAGTCTAAAATCCTCAGGCCAAATTTCTTTGGTTACTTTGTTGATATGACGACAGCCATAACAAGAATCGCCGACGAGGGGGTGCAAAAGGTGTTTAAAATGTCGACGAATCTGGTGTTTACGTCCTTGTTTGGGGGTTACCTCTATCCAGCTTAAACGCATGGCATCATAACGGCTAACCGGAATAGGAAGTTCATAGCACTTCAGTCTTGTAAAATGCGTCTCGGCGTCTTTTTCCGTGCCTTCTATTTTAAAGCGTGAGCGGCCTTTCTGTTCATTAAGCTTTGCCAAGGGATAGTCAATAACGCCCATCTGGTCGCAAAACCCTCTCACCAAGCAATGATAAGTTTTTTGAGTACTTGAGGTTGAAAACTGTGCTGAAAGCCGTCTTGCCATTTCAGGTGTAAAAGCCATCACTAATACACCGGATGTGCCTCGGTCCAAACGATGAACTGGGAACACCCATTTGCCAGTTTGATCTCTCAGCCTTTGAACAACGGCATCCTCTTCTTCTTTGGCTAAATTAGTACGGTGCACAAGTAAGCCAGAAGGTTTGTTAACAGCGACTATATGTGCATCTTGAAACAAGATACTCAGAGGCTCTTCCTCGACGATTGAGTGCGTGAATACACTGTTAATAGCAACATCGCTCAGGCTCATTTGTGCTCCAATTCTTCAACAAAAGACGCTATTTTTTCCATGGCCATATTCACCAACGTTTGCATGGCCTCATTGCTGGCCCAAGCAATATGAGGTGTGAGTAAAAAATTAGGGTATTTTGTAAGAGCCTGAAGGGGATGGTTGATTGGCATTGGCTCTTGTGTGGCAACGTCGAATGCCGCTCCTGAAATCTGGCCGTGCTCTAAGGCCTGCTGTAATGCATTCTCGTCGACAATGCCGCCACGACTGATGTTTAGTAATAAACACCCTGATTTCATTAAAGAAAATTCCGCACTTCCAATTAGGTTTTTACTTTCTGCTGTGAGTGGACAATTTACACTGATAACATCAGCCAACTGCAACGCATCCTCAAAGGCTATGTATCCTTCTCTGATGCTTGTTGCTCCTTTGCGTTCTGCAAACAGCACTTTCATGCCAAATGCGAGGGCAATGCTGGCCACTTTTTTCCCTAAGGTGCCACCACCAACAATCGTCATGGTTGAACCAGATAAATCCCTAATAGGGTAATCGAGAAAACAAAAATACTCGGAATTGGCCCATTTTCCTGCTTTGACATCATCCAAATAGGATACCAAATTTCTTCTTAGCGCCAATAACATCGCAAAAGTATGCTCCGGCACGCTGATAGTGGAGTAGTCGGACACGTTTTGAACCGTGATGTTAAGTTCTGCGCAACTTTCTAAGTCAACATTGTTTGTCCCTGTCGCCATAACTTGTACGAGACGTAGATTTACTGCTTTTTGAAGGGCATTACGGTTAAGTACCACTTTATTGGTGAGGACAATGTCTGCGTCTGCTATTCGCTCCATCACGTCATCTAAAGCCGTGTTTTCGTATTCAACCAGCTCTTTGACAGTCGCCGGTAGGTGAATGTGTATATAGCGTGGAAAAGAACCTCTGTCTAAGAATACCGCTTTCATTTATTTTCCTTATTTTTGTCTAACAGTGGTTGTAAGTAAGGCAGAATGTTTTGCAGTACAATAGGTTGACCTTCTTTATTGGGATGTAAACCATCGCTTTGCATTAATGCCTTGTTGAGCGCAACGTCTTTGAGCATAAAAGGGACGTAGGCAAGTTCATATTTAGTCGCGATGTCTTTGTATAGATTGAAAAACATTTCGGTGTAGCGCTTACCATAATTTTGTGGGATTTGATTACCGACCAATAAAACTAGGGCGCCAGCGTTATGAGCTTGCTCAACCATTTTTTCCAAATTTAATGTGGTCTGATTCAGTGGATAGCCACGTAAAGCATCATTAGCACCAAGCTCTAAGACAACCCAGTTCGGTTTATGGTTTGCTAAAAGCGCATCAAACCGAGACAAACCACCTTGAGTTGTCTCTCCACTGACACTGGCATTGACGACCTTTATTTCAGGGTGAGATTGAGAAAGTTGATTTTCAAGTAAACTAACCCAGCCATCTTGTTGTCGTAAGTTATACGCTGCGCTGAGGCTGTCACCCATAATGAGCAAAGTAGAAGCCGACGCAAATGAATGCATAAACAGTAGAGCTGTGATGATAAACAGTTGTCTGATTTGTCTTTTAAAAAACATATGAACCCTTTTAGAGTGAATAATTATGGCTAGCAGTACTGCGATCAAAGTATCTAATTTAACTCACACCGTGACGTCAAATACAGGGGATTTAACCATATTGAAAGGAATTAATATGGAAATTAAGGAAAGCGAGTCTGTTGCGATTGTTGGATCATCCGGCTCAGGCAAGTCAACGTTATTAGGTTTGCTCGCAGGTTTGGATGTTAATACCTCAGGCGAAGTTCTTCTATATGATCAGGAATTTTCTGGGCAATCCGAAGAAAAGAGAGCATTGATTCGTGGTCAGTACGTGGGCTTTGTGTTTCAGTCTTTTCATCTGTTGCCGAGCCTGCAAGCCATCGAAAATGTTATGTTGCCAGCCGAACTTAAAGGTGACAAGGATGCGCGTAAAAAAGCCGAGGTTTTATTGGATAAAGTTGGATTATCACACCGCCTCACTCATTACCCTAATCAGCTTTCAGGAGGGGAGCAGCAGCGTGTTGCTATTGCTCGCGCTTTTGCCTCCAATCCAAAAATACTTTTTGCCGATGAACCCACAGGAAATTTAGATGAAGAAAACGGCAAGCTTATCATTAAGCTGTTGTTTGACCTCAATCAGTCACAAGGCACCACCTTGGTCATGGTAACCCATGACAATGAACTCGCTAAAATGTGCGATCGTCAATTAGTTATGTCTGCTGGCCAACTAACGGAAAAATCCCTATGAGTTTTACTTTTCGCCTAATGCTAAGAGACCTTCGTAGTGGCGATTTGCTCACGTTACTACTTGCATTGGTTATTTCGGTGAGCACAGTCACATCTATTGGTTTGTTTGTTGACCGATTGCAATTGTCGTTTGAGCAAGAGTCGGCCAATTTATTGGCGGCAGATCGATTGGTTCGTTCGGATGATCCGCTCCCGCTTGAGTGGAAAACACAGGCCGATGCTTTATCACTGCAATATGCAGAGCGAACCTCTTTTACGACCATGATGTTTGCCGATAATTCATTGCAGCTTTCTCAGTTAAGCGCTGTCACAGACGGCTATCCACTGAAAGGGGCTTACCTGGTAGATGACACTTTGTTTGGTACCGGGCAATCATCTACTGAGTCACCTAAGTCGGGTGAGATTTGGGTATCCTCACGTTTGGCAAGTCTGTTAAATGTCAAAATTGGCAATCAAGTAGAGGTCGGGGATGCGTCTTTTACCGTCACAAAATATTTAGTACGGGATCCAGGTTCTAGCACGTCGGCTTTTGCGATCTCTCCTCGTGCGGTGATGAATATGGCAGACTTGGCAGCCACAAACGTTATCATTCCTGGTAGTCGAGTGCGCTATTCACTGCTGTTAGCAGGCGAGCGTTCCGCTCTTGGCGATTATGAACGCTGGATAACGCCACAATTGAACGAAGGTCAACGCTGGCAAACCCCAACACAACGGGGCGAACGTATTGGCGATACTATTGGTCGAGCGGAATCTTTTTTGCTGTTGGCCGGCACCTTAGCCGTCATTATGTCTGGTGTTGCCATGGCTCTTGCCTCGGCTCGATTTGTGAAGCGTCATTTAATGCAGGTTGCCATTTTGAAAACGCTTGGCGCCACGCCTAAGCTATTAGGGAAGGTGTTTTTTCAGCAGCTTTTTACGCTTTTCTTAGCCGGTGCCTTGATTGGTTTAGGAATAGGGTGGGCAATACAAGAACTCATTGCTTCTATTTTGTCAGGTTTAATGTCAACGGCTTTACCAGAACCATCTGTTTCTCGTTTATGGTTAGGGGCAGCGACTGGTGCCATCTCTATGTTGGTATTCTGTTTACCTCTTATGTCCCATTTAATAAAGATTTCTCCCTTGTCGGTGTTACAGCCAAACGCGAAAATTGAGCTAAACACCTTGTTTATATACGTGGTTGGTTTTATTGGTATGTACGGCTTAATGTGCGTGTACACCAATGGGTTTTTATTACCAAGCATCATGACAGCGGCAATATCAGCAATTGCGCTTTTTGTTGCCGGTATTGGTTGGATGGCCTTTAAGTTAGGCCGCTCACTCACTTCAGGCGCTACAAGTGGCTGGCAGATTGGTTTGGCTTCCTTGTATCGTCGATTGGTTCCTAATTTATTCCAGCTGCTGGTATTCACTCTCATTATTATGCTGACGTTGATTTTGATTGGTGTGAAATCCAATTTGATTGCCGATTGGCAGCAGCAGCTTCCAGAAGACGCGCCAAATCACTACCTTTTTAATGTTCAAGCTGAGCAGATTGAAACCATCAATGAGGCTACTGACACACTCAATGTACCCCGTTCAGATTGGTACCCAATGGTACGTGGCCGGGTCGTTGCAGCCAATGGTGAATCTGTGCAAGCGCTTTATCCAGAGGAAAGAGGTGAGCCTGAGCTGTACGAACGAGAGTTGAACCTCACATGGTCTGACAGCATTGGAAAAGGCAATGAACTGGTGGCGGGAGACTTTTCGGCCAATGGGCTTTCCGTTGAACAAAAAGCGGCCGTAGAAGCCAATTTGTCATTGGGTGATGAGCTTACTATTAATATTGGCGGCAATATGATCACCTTACCGATCACCTCGATACGAACGGTTGATTGGGGTTCTATGCAGCCTAATTTTTACCTGATGTTACCCAAAAGTGCCCTAGAAGATTACCCAGCAAACTTCGTCAGTAGCTTGTTTATTGATGAATCGGCTGCACAGCCTTTTTATAAGGCAATGTCACAATTTCCGACAGTGTCAATTTTGAACGTTGGTGATATTTTGAAACAAATTCAGAGCATCATAGGTCAGCTGTCTAAAGCCATTCAACTTGTCTTATTGTGTATTTTAAGTGCGGGCGCTTTGGTTCTTTTAGCCAGTGTGCGTTCAACATTAGAAGAAAGGTTAGAAGAAGGGGCGCTATTGCGGGTTTTAGGCGCAAAAAGTGCGTTAGTACGACAAGCACTGTTAGTGGAATTTGGTGCGCTTGGCTTCTTTGCAGGCCTCATCGCCGCCCTGGGCGCTGAGGCTTGTCTGTTTGGTCTACAAGTCTTTGTATTTAATTCACAAGCCAGTTTCCATCCATTATTATGGTTGTTAGGTCCTGTGATTGGCGTGTGTGTGATTGCGACTATTGGCATTTTTGCCAGCAGGACTGTGTTAAAAGTGCCTCCCATGCTTTTGTTGCGCGGGTTATAATAAAAGGGCTTTGTAGGATGCCTATGCATTAGTATTCTACAAAGCCACTGCGGGTGCTTTTTCATAACTTGGGCTGTTCGAATGTTTGTAGAAAAAACGGGCTATATTGTAAGTCGTGATACACGGGATGTAAGCGGCCATATTGAAATGAGCCTTTTTATAAAAACACCCGATGGCACCGTCAAGGTCATTCCTGATAGACAACTCAGTACGTTCTTTACCAATGCACCAATAGCAAGCCTGCCACAGGATGTGGCAGGGGTTCAGTGTGTTGAATCACATTATCGATCTTTTGATAATGAAGCCGTTGTTCTGGTGCAAAGTCAAAGTCTGATGCTTCATCAGCAAATGCTGAGTTTTATTAAACAAAAAGGATTTTTAGTTTTTGAAGAAGACATCAAAGCACACAACCGCTATTTGATGGAACGTAATATTCGTGGTGCGGTGCGTTTTATTGGTATTCCTGATCCGGGAGGTCAGGTCTTTCGCCAAGCTCGTTTAATTCCGAGTGATTGGCAACCAGATTGGAAAGTCTGGTCGCTGGATATTGAAACCTCTGTCTCAAGTAATACTTTGTTGTCTATTGGTATTACGTCGGTGGATCAGCGGGTGGCCTTTGTTGTTACCGATCAAGTATCGTCTTCTTCATTGATTCAGCGTTTTCCTGATGAAAAAAGTTTATTGCTGGCTTTTATTCGTTACGTTAAAAAACACTCTCCAGACATTTTTATCGGTTGGAACTTGATTGGTTTTGATTTGCAATTTATCGATCAACGCTGCCAAGCTTTAGGTATTCGTCCTGCATTTGGTGTGAATGGTGACAATTGGCGTATTCGGTCTTCTGACAATCAGGGAAAATATTTTGCCACTATCCCAGGTCGCGTTGCCTTAGATGGCATTACCTTGCTAAAAGTCGGTGGCTATCATTTTGAGTCTTATAGTTTGAATCATGTGAGCAAAGAGATTCTTAATGATGCTAAGTTGCTTCATGGCGCTGAGCGTTGGCAAGAAATTGAGCGACTTCATAAAGAAGATTTAGACGCATTTGTTGCTTACAACTTGCAAGACTGCGACCTTGTCTTACGGATCTTTGAAAAATTAAAACTCATTGAGCTGCAACAAACCCGCATTGATTTAACAGGGATCCCACTTGAACAGACAGGTGGCTCCGTTGCTGCATTTGAAAATTTGTACTTACCTAGATTGCATGCGGCGGGGTGGGTTGCTCCAGCTTGGACTAACGATGACTTTGTTGCCAGTCCTGGTGGTTTTGTTATGTCTTCCATCCCTGGGCTTTACAAGAATGTGTTGGTCTTTGATTTTAAGAGTTTGTATCCCAGTATTATTCGTACCTTTCACGTGGACCCCTTGGCGCGTATTTTGGCGAAACACTTCCCAGTGTCTGTCGAGCCTCAATCAAACGCTCAATCACCACTTGTACCTGGGTATTTGGGCGCAAATTTTCATCGTCAATACGCTATTTTACCGACATTAGTGGGTGAGCTTGCTCAAGAAAGGGAGGCCGCCAAGCGGTCTGGCAATCAGATTTTAAGTTACGCGATCAAAATTATCATGAATTCATTTTATGGTGTGCTTGGGTCAAATGTCTGCCGATTTTACCATGCGGAGTTAGCAAGCTCGATTACCATGCGGGGTCATGAGCTGCTAGCGAAAACACAAGCGTGGATGGAAGAGCGTGGTGCCAACGTTATTTATGGTGATACGGATTCTTTGTTTGTGACGCTTAATGACGCTGCGGATGATCCGTATCTACAAGGAAAGCAATTGTGCACACAGATTAATGCCTGTTTGTCTCAATGGTGTCGAGATTATGCACAGTTAGATTCCTATCTGGAGTTGGAATTTGAGCGTGTTTATGAGCGTTTTTTTATGCCCACGATTCGAGGTCAAGAGGAGGGCAGTAAAAAGCGTTACGCAGGAAAATCGTCTGGTGAACTGGTTTTTAAAGGCTTGGAAGCGGCTCGAACGGATTGGACGCCATTGGCAAGACAATTTCAACGTACCTTGTTTGAAAAAATTTTTAATGATGAAAATCCGATCGTGTTCATTCAAGAAACCCTTAATAAACTGCGGTCGGGGGAATACGATGAGCAATTGGTTTACAGCAAGCAACTGAGTCGCCCACTGGCTTCCTATACTAAAAACAAGCCACCTCATGTGAGAGCTGCGGCTATCATAGATCAAAAAAGAGCGGAACAAGGTTTGCCCTTAGAATACAACAAAGGTCGAAAGCGAGTATATTATGTTTATCAACGTACAGGCGTTGTACCTTATGAAAGTCCTGCTGATTTAGTGGATCTTGATTACGAGCATTATATTGAAAAACAAATAGAGCCCATTGCAGACAGTCTGTTGCCGTTTTTTAAAACCAACATGGCCAGTTTGCTTTCACAACAATTTTCGTTGCTTTAAAAGCTTCTTCGGGCGCGTCAAGCACTCAAGTTTGAAGGTTGTCACCAAACACCGTCTTGGTATTGAATGTGGAGGCTTCAATTACTTCTTCTAGAGAAATACCTTTTAGTCTTGCCACCTCCTGTGCTACCCAAGGCAAATATTTGGGGTGATTTTTTTTCGGGCGAGGGCGGATATTTCTCGGCACAAGGTAGGGAGCATCAGTTTCTAATAACAATCTATTCAATGGTATATCAAGAATGGAACGTTGTAAGTCAGCACCGCGACGCTCGTCACATATCCAACCTGTTATGCCTATATACAGCCCCAAGGATAAATAATTCTCCAACTCAAAGCGGTTTCCTGTAAAGCAGTGTATGACGGATTTTTGTGCTAATTCTGGGTGTAAATTCAGAGTGGCAATCATCTCTTCGTGCGCATCGCGTTCATGAAGGTACAATGGTAGCTGGTGTTCATAGGCCAATTCGATCTGCTCGTTAAATGCATATCGTTGTTCGTCTGGCGTGGAATAGTTGCGATTAAAATCAAGACCCGTTTCACCAATCGCCACGGGCCTCGCGTTTTTAATCAAGGATGAAAAATCTTTTTTGCTATCGATATGCCATGTTTTTGCCTGGTGTGGATGACAGCCAATGGTATTCCATATAGTAGAATGAACTTGACTTAATGCTTGAATTTGCTTGCTTTCATGGAAATCTGATGCAATACAAATCATGCCTTTTACACCCGCGTCTTGCATGTCTGCCAATGTTGCGTCTACATCATCAAGAAACATTTTGTGGTTAAGGTTGACGCCAATATCTATCATAAATTACCTATCTGTTTGGCATTACTTAAGCTTTCAATATACAAATCTTTCAGTGCCTGTTGAGATATGTCTTTGGTAGCAAGACGTTCAAATGGGATTTTTTCCCAACGTCCGGCTTCATATTCTTCAACAATTTTTAAGACGCCACCTAAATTTCCTTTGTATTCCAGTAAGGCTGATTTGATGTGTTGGTCTAATGGTAAGTCTTTTAATAGCACCGCCATTTCTTCATCAAGGAAGCTTGGGAGATACGAAAAAAGTCCAACCAGAAACGCCCCTTCTAGTTTTGGAAACAGCGCTGCAGAAAGATTTTGACAAAAACACGCGCGAGATACTGCCATAGAAAACAAACAATCTGGCTTTCCGGACACGCTGCTAAGCATAGCGACCCCCACCCATTTTATTAAGTCCCTGATTCCGATAATTTCAATCGCACGTTGCGCGTTGGTGACGTTGAATTGACTCCGGTACAGCACAGACTGTGTAAGCTTTATCACACGATAGGTCAATGTCGGGTCTCGCTCGATGTAGGTGGCTAAGACCCTCGGCGAGGATTCACTGTTGTTCAGGGCCGCCAGCAGGTCAATTAGAATCATTTTATGGGCTAGAATTCGCTTACCTTTCACCGCGGTCACTTTGTGAATGAAATGACCACTAAAAAGCCCATCAGGTGCCACTTCTCGAAGTCGATCAAACTGATCCGCGCTTTGTATCGCATCAACCCAAATTGTTTTGGAAGATAAAAAAGGGTGTTCAATTCGGGCTATTGTTGTTTCAAGGTTGATTTGGTCTAGACTCAACATGACATAGGAAAAAACGTTGAACAAGTCGATGGATAGCATGTCTGGCTGAGGATCGATAATGCCCAGTTGATAACCTTGCAGGCGCAGTTCGCAGAGCTCATCGAGATGATGATCCGTTAGCATCTTCGACTCTAAAAAAACCACCATATTGATGTGAGATTGCAAAGGTAAAACGCTTAATTCGTCTAAATTGCTGTGCAAAAAAATAGTTTTTTGCTGTGTTATTTCGATAAGGTTGACATCGACAAATAAGGAGCTTAAAAAAGAGGTCTGTGGCTTTTCTGTTTCATTACTTGGATGCAATAGATAATACGCTGAGGTGTCTGAAAATTGGTCTACCAAAGCTTTACGGCAAAAAAGTATATCAGTGTTCTTCATTAAGGGTCCTTGCAAGAAGAGTGACACAAAAAAATACAGTAAGATTTAGCCTTATAGAATATCATGGTTATAATGGATTAATGCCTTAATTTAAAAATGTTTGGAGTAATATATGGCAAGCATGTTAGACGCTGTAGACCAAAGAACCAAGTTGGTTGGTGAAAACCGTTTGGAACTACTGATGTTCCGTCTTGGTGGAATGCAAATGTTTGCAATAAACGTGTTTAAAGTTCAAGAGGTCGTCATGTTACCTAAATTGAACTTAATGCCTCATAGACATCCATCTGTAGCTGGCGTCACGCATTTTCGCGGCAGAACCGTACCTGTAATTGATTTATCTGAATCGATCGGTATGCGTCCTATTGATCGAACTCAACCATGTAACCTAATTGTGACCGAATACAATAATACGGTACAGGGCTTTATGGTGGGTGAGGTTGATCGCATCATCAACATGAATTGGAATGAAATTCTGCCACCACCTGATGGAACGGGGCGTCAACATTACTTGACTGCTATTACTCGAGTGAATGACCGTATTGTCGAAATTATTGACGTAGAAAAAGTTTTGGCTGAGATTTCTCCTTATGACAGTAGAGTGAGCGACCATATCATTGACAAAGACCTGCTCACCTTGGCTAAGGGGCTAGAGGTGTTAGTGGTGGATGATTCTTCTGTTGGTTTAGCACAATGTCGATCGACACTAGACTTCATGGGAATAACCGTTCATGAAGCAACAGATGGTAAACGTGGACTTGAGAAACTAAAAAAATGGGCGGCGGACGGGGAAATTGTTCCTGAGAAGTTACTCATGATGATAACCGATGCTGAAATGCCCGAGATGGATGGTTACCGTCTGACTCGCGAAGTTCGCGAGGACCCAAGATTAAAAGATCTGTATATCGTTTTGCATACATCTCTAAGTGGTAGTTTCAATAAAGCCATGGTGCAGAAAGTGGGCTGCGATGACTTTTTGTCTAAATTTCAACCAGATAAACTAGCCTCCCTGATTCAAGAAAGAATTCGAAGCGTGGTTGAGAGAGAATAACTGCTTGTAAGAAAGCATTGTCATTGTTCGGATAAAAAGCAGGCTGATGCCTGTTTTTTTATTCTTATTTCTTATCGGATATCGTGTTTGTTATGCTGACAATTGAGCTCATTTTATTGTTAATCGTCATTGGCGCAGCAACGGGTGCTACTTCTTCGACGATTCATGTATCCCCCACACTGATCGCTATTCCTACTATCTGCTTTTTCTTGCCTGTTTTTGGTCTTTCGCTTTCGCTGTATGTATTGCCTATCGTCGCTACTTGTATAGCCGCTTTTATGCCCACTCATTTATATTCGTGGATCCAAGCAATGAGGCGACAAGACGTTGACTCCTTATGCCTAATTCGTTACGCCCCTGGTATTGCAATGGGTGGCGTTATTGGCGCTCAACTTCTTTCGATAACAAACTTGCTGATCTTTAATATTGCCTTTTCGGTCGTTGCTTTTTTAGCTGTGGTCAACGTTGTGGTTGAAATGCGTCGAGGAAAAACAACACTATTCGTGTTAGATAAAGTAGGGCGTTTGCCTGCAGGCTTGTTTATCGGTGTTTTATCTCTGTTGGCTGGGAATGCGGGAGGTGTGCTTGCCAGGACTCTGTGTGTACCAAAAAACACAGCGCCAAATCATCAGCAAGGAACCATAGAAGGGTTGGTGGTCTTTGCTTCTATTGCTGGAATGGTGGGTTTTATTTATCCCGCGCAAGCTATGAGTGTGATGCCTTTATCGGGCTTTGCTGGTGCGGTTCATTTGCCTTCTGTGCTTGTGCTGGCGTGCAGTCACGGTTTCTTTTATTGGCTTTGCCGCCATCAAGGCAATCGGTTAGACAAAAATGTTTTATGGGTGAGCTTTATTATTTTTATGGCCTGTTCAGTCATTAGGCTCTGGTTTATATCGGCATCAGCCTAATGGTATTTTTCCATTTAAAACTTGAAAAACACAGCCGCTAAAATGGCTTGTTTTTTTCATTATTCTTCCCCTCCAAATGGCATATAATACGGTAAGTTTTCAAACAAAAAGGTATGACATGAAAAACGCGAGCGACTATGGTGTATTGATGATGAACTTAGGCACGCCGGATGCGCCGCAGACAGCAGAGGTTCGCCGTTATCTAAGAGAATTTTTGTCCGATTCTCGTGTTGTCGATTTAAACCCCTTGCTTTGGAAGCCGATTCTTAACTTGATTGTGTTAACGTTTCGACCGCCCAAGGTCGCCAAGGTTTATCAGCAAGTGTGGATGGACGAAGGTTCACCTCTTCTTGTGCTCAGCCAACGACTAAAAGAAAATGTAAAACTCGCATTGCTGGAGAGAACAGGGCATTCAGTGCCCGTTGAGCTGGCGATGACGTACGGTAATCCTAGTGTAGAAAGTGCTGCAAACAAATTACGAGAGCAGGGGGTCAAAAACATCATTGTTATTCCTATGTATCCTCAATTTTCGGCCACAACCACAGCGGCTGCATACGATAGAGTAATGAAATCGTTAAAGCGCTGTCCACATTGGCCGTCGTTGCAATTGTTGCACGATTACGCAGACCACCCTCTTTATATCAAAGCACTCTGTAACTCCATACGCACGCAATGGGATAAACAAGGAGAACGGCGTCATCTTGTTTTCTCGTATCACGGCATTCCTAAGCGCTATGTGACGAACGGTGATCCCTATGCTCGCCGCTGTGAAACGACCAGTCGACTGGTTGCTGAAGAATTGGAACTTGGAGATCATGAGTGGACGCACGTTTATCAGTCTAGATTTGGTCGTGAAGAATGGCTGCAGCCCTATGCCGATGTCACATTGAAGGCTTTGCCTTCTATGGGAATCAAGAAAATAAATGTGATTAGTCCTGCTTTTTCAATAGATTGCATTGAAACACTTGAGGAGGTCACATTAGAGTTGGGTGATGAATTTAAACATAACGGTGGGTTGGCGTTTGACTACATTCCTGCTTTGAATGATTCACCTGACCAAGTTGACCTCTATGTCAGTTTAATTGAAAAAAATACTAAGCAATGGACATAAGATGATCTTAAATAGCTCGCAGATTAAAACCATCGCCTTTGACGCTGACGATACACTTTGGCGCAACGAAGATATTTTTATTCATGCTCAGGATGAATTTATCAACCTACTGTTGGCGTACCATGATGAGTCCTATATTCGTTCTCATCTTGGGGAAGTCCAGATAAAAAATTTAGAGCACTTTGGCTATGGCATCAAAGGCTTTACGTTATCCATGATCGAAACCGCAATTGAACTAACAGAGGGTCGAATCACTGGGAATGAAATACATGAGATTATTCAGCTAGCAAAATGTATGTTGGCGTCGCCGGTTGAGTTGTTACCCGACATAAAGAGCGTTTTAGAGCAATTAAAAGGGCAATATCGTTTACTGGTCATTACTAAGGGGGATTTACTTGATCAAGAAAGCAAATTGGCCCGCTCAGGTATTGCCGATTATTTTGATGCCATTGAAATAGTCAGTGATAAGACCTCGGCCGCTTATCAACAGATACTTCAGCGCCACAAAATACCAGTCGAGCAGTTTTTAATGATTGGGAATTCTTTGAAATCTGATATTTTGCCTGTGCTAGATCTCGGAGCCAAAGCGCTCCATGTGCCATACCACAGTACGTGGGATCATGAGTTGGTTAACGATGAAATATTGATAGGCTACCAGAACTTACATACACTGGGCGATATAAGTCAACTTTTAGATTGGTTAAGAGATCCATCTTTTGAAGGCAGAAGGGCGATAGGATGAAACGCACAAAAACGGCTATTTACTCTTTTATGCTTCTCACTTGTGCTGTGCATGCCGCTGAAGACAGTGCTTTTGATAAAGCTAAGGGCAGCGCACAAAGCTTATGGGAAAGAACAAAAACCACGACATCAGAAATGGCTGATGCCACTGCTAAAAAAGCGTCTGAGTTTGGTGATAAAGCGTCTGAGGTTGGCGCTAAGGCGTCTAAAGATGCGAAAGAGACCGGCGTGATAGTATGGGATAAGATGCAAGAAGTAGGAGAAGCGACCGCTGACAGTGCGAGAAAAGGAGCCTCAAAGATCAGAAGTTTAGTAGGGCAAGAAGACTGCAAAGAAGGCAGTATCGCTTGTGAAAGCAAAGAGTAGCGTGTGCAAGAAGATGACAGCAAATTTGTAAGGGGTTCTTCAAGTAACTGGGAGAAAGAATTCCTAGAGCAGGGTGATGATGCGCATATTAAGGCGGCTAAAGTTCGTTATCGCTGCCCAAAATGTGAGAGCTTATTAGTACTCAAAACAGGTGCTAATGGTGAGTTCTGGGGCTGCGAGTCCTATCCACGCTGCGATTACACCGCCAACAATGAAAATGGTAAGCCCGTCAGGGCAAAACGCTACTTTTGTCCTGCATGTCAGTCACCACTGAGAAAAAAAAGTTTTAAAGACAATGTTTTTTGGGGGTGCTCCAATTACCCAGAATGTAAAGTCACCGTAGAAGATGACAATGGCACTCCCTCAAGCACGAAAAAATACCCTTGCCGAGCATGCGGCCATTACCTTGTTAGAAAAAAAAGTAAAAACGGGTATTTTTGGGGATGCATCACTTACCCAACATGCACCAATACGCTTAATGACGATAAAGGTTTACCAGTCTTAAAAAAGAAACGTTAACCCAAACTTGTGGCTAACCGTCTCTAGGTTTGCCTAATCCCGCTTTGCTATGTCTGATAGGGCATCATCAATATTATGAAATTGAAACTTAAAATCACGCTTTTCTAATTTTTGTGGGGCGATCTTAGCACCCTCCGTTAATAACGAAGCCATTTCGCCAAAAATGAGCGTTAATGCCCATCTTGGTGTCGGTAAAATAGCAGGTCGATTCAGTGACATGGCATAAGCCTGAGAAAAGCGTTTTTGGGTAATAAATTGAGGGGCAACCAAATTATACACACCTGTATAGGACGTATCCTTGGTAGCTTCAATAATGGCATTAGTGACATCGGCTATGTGTATCCAAGGAAACCATTGCTGACCGCCAGCAATGGGGCCTCCAAGGCCGCACAGAAAAGGCATGCGCATTTTTTCTAAAGCGCCACCAGGCCCCAACACTACTCCTAACCGAAAGATAGCCACACGTGTGCCATCTTCAGCAAATTCATTTGCTGCGTCTTCCCAAGCTTGGCAAAGCTCATGCGCAAAGCCTTGTTTTGGCGGTGTTTCTTCTGTAAAGGTACCGTGCCGAGTCACACCATAAAACCCAACAGCCGACATGGATACAAGGTGTTTTACTGGAAACTTTAATGAGAGGCGAACCTGCCTAGTTAAGGTGACACGACTTTGAAAGAGCGCCTCTTTGCGTTTCGTTGTCCAAGGTCGAGCCGCAATGTTTTCCCCTGCCAAATTGATAAAAACATCCATTTGCTCTTCTAGTGTTGCTAATAATGGCAGGGTGAGCTGGACGATTCTTGGATCTAATCGAGGATCTGAGGTCGACTTCACGAGAGCAAATAGCTGATGGTCGTTTTTTAGAAGCGCTTTGGTTAAGTGTTGACCAACAAACCCTGATGCACCAGATAATAAAATCTTCATGTACCTTATCCTATGGATTGCAATAGTTTTAAGTGTACGCAAAAAAAATGAAATAGGATCAATAACTTCTCAAATTCGTATCAGGAGACGTTTTTTATTCGATTTCTCTAGAAGATTTTAAGGTTTTTAAATATGCGGCTTCTTTTTCTGGGATAGGATAGCTAAAATGGGGGAATCGAGAAACATTAGGTATCAAAATGCTACGCAAAGAATACGATCACATCATACTTCTTGCACATGGAAGCCCAGACCCACTTTGGAAACAGCCCTTCGAATCACTTTATCAGCAAGTTGCTCACGCGTATGGCGAAAACAACATTAGTTTAGCTTACATGGAGCTTACTGCACCTTCGCTAGAAGATGTGATAGGGGCGCTGGGTAAAGAAGTTCGCCACATTGCTGTGTTGCCTTTATTTTTAGCCGTTGGACGTCATCTTAGACAAGATGTACCAGCGCAAATCGCATCACTGCAGTCTGATGATTTGCAAATAGAATTATTGCCACCCATTGGCGACGATGCGTTAGTGAAAAACGCCATGCAAACTGTTATTGCCAATCATTTAGGTAAGGTCTAAATATGCTATTCGTATTTGATCAGTTATGGAGTCGACTGCATGCTGTTTAGACACTTGCCTGATGAAATATTTCAGGCATTAAGCGGTTCAAATAGAGCGTTGATTGAAGCGGTATTGAATGATCTTGCTGAGGTTTTTTATGATCATGCTGAAGACCCGATAAAAGATAAATCGACGATTATCGAGTCGATTGAAGATACGCTCCATAAACTTGATACCCTCGCTTGGCATGATGAACAAAAGGAGTCTTTTGATTCTCCTAAAACCATTCACGATTACGCTCTGAGAATTTATCACCGCTTAGTCAATACAGGTTGGTTGGTAGAAGAGCAAGAATTGTATCGTGTCAGCGTACTAATGACACCGCAGATCTCTATGTTACTGCGTTCTTTGGTCGAGATCAGTCGTCATGGTAAACGCAACTATGGGGCGACCGTTTTAAGTATTTTAAGCAATCTAGAGTCGGTCGCTAAGCACCCAAAAGAACGCGGTGTAACATTGCGTCAGTCAGCGGAAGCATCAAGAGATTTTTCTGCGCATTTGAATCAAATATTGCTGGGGATACGCAGTCTGCAGCGAGAGTTGTTTGCGAGTCGAGATCCAAAGGCAATCGTGGCTGGTTTTTTTGATTTGTTCGTTGAAGGCATATTGATCGCCGATTACAAAACCATCAAGACCAGCAATAATCCATTTCGATTTAGACGTCAGATCCTTGAACTTACTCAAGAATTTTTAGGCAACCCTGAAACAATGGGGCAGGTTGCACAGTGTTATGTCGATCAACAGTTGATCACCATGGCGGAAGCTCAAGCCATGGTAGAAAAAGACTGTCGAGACATTATTCAAACCTTTAGTAACATTGAGCAACGCTTAGAGCGTATCGATGAATATCGTTATCGGTTGGAAAAACGTGCTGCCGATACAGCTCGTTATATGGACAGCTCTAGACCTGGCATGGCAAACAAAGTGGCTGGCATTATTACCGATATAGCGAAATACGAAAAGTTGCCTATTTTAAAAGAAGTGATTGATGCTCGTTTTGTTGGTATGTCCTCTGCGGCGCAGCCGACAAGACGCAGAGAGCCACCACCGCCACGAGTAATGACACCGTCAGAAGTGTCTGCGGACGCGATTAAAATGCGCGATCAGCAACGCCGTTTTCATGAAGCTCGGCAGGTCACTATTCCCAAAATGCAAAGCTATTTGGATAAGCAAATCGCCGCGGGCAATAGTAAACATATTCTCGATTTTACGATTGAATCTGTGGAGGATTTTGTTTGCTTCGACCATTTGCGCTACGTTGGGTCGCTCGGGGTTAGCGCTAAAAAAATAGAAGACTTATTTGAAGTACAATTTACCAATCAATATGTAGATGTGCATGATTTTGTTGAATGCCGGGAATTTACTGTTGTACGTAGGAGCAAAGCGTAATGCTTAGAGAATTGAAAAAAGTCGTTGAAGAGTCCGGCAAAGATGCTCAAGAATTTCAACAGACAGCAAATTTTGTGATAGCCAATCAATTTGCTAGCGCCTACAAACACGGTCAACGTAAGCATTATTTGCTTTTAGAGTCTTATCAGGATTATTTCGATAATTTATTCGATGCCCTAGGTATGAAGCTCTACATAAACGAGAATGAACGCCTCGCCGGTGTACTGCCCATTCAAAAAGAAGCTTTTGTGCGTTTGAAAACAGACGAAACACTGTTTCTGCTGGTCCTTCGTCAGATTTACGAAGAAAAAATTGAAAATTTTGAAGTCGACAATGGTTTTGTGGCCACTAATACACACGCCATTTTAGATCGTTTTGTACAATTGGTTAAACGTGAGATACCTAATGAAACCCGTTTCAAAGACATCTTGGCCTTGTTTAGTCGTCATGGGATCGTTATCCGTGGTAAGTCTTATGAAGAAGACAGCAAGAACCAAATGATCAATATTACGCCAGTCGTTAGGCTAATTGTCACTGAGGCTTACCTAAGACAATTAGAGTCATTCAACGGCACCGATCCAGATGAAGATGATGTTGCCGACTCAGATGCTGACACAGAAACAACGCAAGAAACCACTCAAGACTAGGGCCAAAATATGAAAAAGTTAAATCGCATCGTATTAGTAAATTGGTACCTACTTGGTGCAGAAGAAATTAGTATTCGTGGCAATACCGCCATTATCGGACCAACGGGTTCTGGCAAGTCGTCTCTGCTTGATGCAATTCAAACCGTATTAACAGGG
Organism: Marinomonas shanghaiensis; assembly: GCF_003259175.1. Classification (GTDB taxonomy): domain Bacteria; phylum Pseudomonadota; class Gammaproteobacteria; order Pseudomonadales; family Marinomonadaceae; genus Marinomonas; species Marinomonas shanghaiensis. The sequence goes on from NZ_QGOK01000003.1 coordinate 566,314, forward strand.
GCCAGTAAGCGCCACTTAAATTACAACGCCAGTGCAAACGATGGTAAAGCCAGCGGTCGTAGTATTCGCTCTTATATATTGGGAATGATAGATTCGGGGCAAGCCAATGCAAAAGTGTTTGGCACCCAGCCAAGACAAGATGCAACCAGTTACCTTGCGTTGGTTTTTGAAGATAGCATCACTGGTAAAGAGTCTACTGTTGGCCTTGCATTAAGCGCATCTTTGGCCTCTCCAGAAGAGGACGTGCTGGGTCGTTTTGTGCTGTCTAATTTTGGCGCGAGAAAATCCGATTTTATCGACGCCATGGAAGGAAAAAGCTACAAGGCGAAACCTTGGATTGAAGTGCGCGAGACGATGAAAAAGGTTTGCCTAGATCCTTACATCAAGTCTGGCAGCGCATCGGCAACGCAATACATTAATCGCTATCTTGAAGAGCTGAGCCCAAGTCCAGATCATCTTATTACGTTGGACAGTTTTCTTAAAAACTTCAAAAATGCATTGAAGTTTGTGCCTATTGCCTCTCCAACTCGCTTCGTGCAAGATTTTGTTCTCGCTGAAGCGCCTTTACAGGTAGGTGCATATCAGAAGTCTTTGAACGAATATCGTCATTTAGAAGCAAAAACACTCGAAGTCTCTAAGCGTATTGATGACCTAAAACTGATCCAGCAAGACTGTGAAAAAAAGCATCAACAAGAACAAAGTGCTATCAATTACCAATGGATAGCCACAGAAGCGCGTTTTGATGAACTTGGTAGTAAACAGGATGATATTCAAGATCAGTATGAGCTCCAAAAAGAACGCGAAGAAGAGATTGAAGAAGAACTTGCCACGCAAGGCAGTCTATTAAAGCAACTACAAGCACAGTTACTGCGTTTTGAGCAGCAGTATGAACATTCTGATGTTGGTTTGAAATTACAACAGTTGGAGCAAAGTAAGAAGCTACTGACTCTGCAAGGCCAGCAAGATCAAAAAGCCATCCTGCAAGTGCGTCAATTAACCTTGCTGCTTTCGGCGCTGAATTCTTTTGAAGATTTGCTATCAAAAGAAACCAATGCTTTGGTGAAAGAGTTTTCGCTTTTTACGGGCTTAATTACAGAAGACGGACGCGTAGAAGGCAACTTAAAGCCATTAACTCAAAAGCTTGTTGCACTTAATGAGGTATTAGACAGAGAGAAGACTCAGGTATTTGCTCAACGCTCTGAATTAAACCGTACTATTCTCAACTTAAAAGACGAATGCAAACAGCTTGAATCCGACGTTTCTTCTTTGAAAGGTGGTGTCAGTCCACTGTCTCAAAATACAAAACGTTTAATGGCTTTATTAAAAGACGCTAACATTACCGCCACGCCACTCAGTCATTTAGCAGAAGTGACCGATAGAAAATGGCAAGATGCTATTGAGGGATATCTTGGAGCCCAGCGCGAGGCCTTGATTGTAGAACCCGAAGATGCTGAAGAATCGATTCGAATATTCCGTGCCCATCGACGTCAATTAATGGGGTGTCGTGTTGTTGATACGACTCAAACTCGACTCTGGTTGAATCGAGGTGACAATAACTCAGCATTACGCTTTATTCGTTGTAACAATGATCATGCTCAGGCTTATCTAAATCGTCGTTTAGGCGGTATTAAACCGGTGGAAACGGAACGCGAATTACTGCGTGAAGACAGTGCTATGACGGCCGATGGTATGTTGAAGCTAGCGGGAACCATCTCAACCATTCGTTTTGTACCACATATGATGGTTGGTATTAATACGGAAGGTATGCGTGAGTCCCGTGAAAAACAACTCGCTAGCTTAAGCAGTGAACTAATGAATTTTCTCAAAGCCGACCAACGTTTAGAGCAAGCGGATTCTTTGCTTGGTCGAGTGATGGCAAACAATCAGTTTGATGCCGAGAGTGTTGGGAACGCAAGTCATGCTGTCACACGTTTAGCACAAGAGTTAGAGTCGGTAGAAGCAGAAATTGTGCAGTTACAAAAGCACGATGACACTGATCTTCAAGAACGTATCGAGGCGCTCAAATCACGCATTGCCAATGTGGAATTAGAACGTAAGAAGCTTGACAGAGAACGCCAGCAAATTGCCGAGCAGTTTGGTGCTCTAAGTACGCAAAAGAGCCAGTTAAGTTCTGCATTAGCGGCACTAGATGAAGAGCGAAATCGTTTAACGTCAAACCCGAAGTACGATGCAGAATTTGCTAGCGAGCGTTATGCCTTACTCGAAAGTAGCATGGTGAATGGTGCCGCAATCTATAAAGAAGCAATAAGTCGCGCGGAGAAAGCCAGTGAAAAAGCGCGCAGCTTTGATCAAAAGGTTCGTAAGGAAGTTGCGGACCATTATGGCAAATATCACCATGCGAATTTAGACAACGACGTGCAATTGGATTACTTGGAGTCAAAATTTGAAGAGTTTGAGCATTATGTGTCTTATCAAATTGATATTTTGAGTGAAACAGAGTTGGCAAAATACGCCAAACGTGCGGAATTGGCTCGTAAAGAAGCCGAAGAAACGTTCCGTTCAGACTATGTGTCTAAATTGAAAGACTCTCTTGATCAAGTAGCGCACATTATTCGTGAGCTTAACCATAGCTTAAAGCGCCGTCCATTTAACCAAGAAATTTATCAGTTCCGCTATTATCCTAATGGTGATATGAAAGATATTTTGGATCTAGTTGAACGCTTTAGTGCTCAAGATCAGGCTAATGTAGGCGGCTTGTTCGATCCTCATTTAAGCAACGACCCAGATCATGTTCGTGCTATTGCTTCCATTCAGGAACTGATTTCTGACGATGAGAAACAACAAGATCTTGCGGATTATCGTAAGTTCTATAATTTTGAAGTGGACATTTTAGACGCAGAGGGGAATAAGAAAACCACCTTGAGTCAGCGTATTCAAACCGGTTCTGGTGGTGAGCACCAAATCCCATTCTATTTGGCGATTGCTGCAGCATTATCGACTACCTATCGTTTGCATGAAACAATGGAAGGCGAAATCGTTGGCGGCTTTTCTTTGGCCATGTTTGATGAAGCTTTTAACAAAATAGACATGGTAAAAACATCCACTTGTATGGGGTTTATGAAAGACATCGGTCTTCAAGTTATTGCGGCTGCGCCAGATGATAAGCGCGCGGTCATGGCAGCTAACATGGACACTATTATCAGTGTTTGGCGTGAAGGTGGTGCTGTCTCTATTGATGTCGCCTACCCAAAAGAAAAAGGACAAGTTTTACTGAATGGCCAATCTGAAAATCTAACCGTTCCAGTATGATAGGTAACTCTATGCTAGTGCAAAATCAAATAGAAGCCCGCATCAGTGAAAATTTGGATGTTGAACATATGTCACTCGAAAACGAGAGTCATATGCATAATGTTCCTGCGGGCAGCGAATCACACTTTAAATTAGTTCTTGTCAGTGATGTATTTGAAGGTAAGAGATTGGTTCAACGCCATCAGCTTGTTTATGGTATTTTACAAGACGAGATGACTAAAATTCACGCTCTTGCCATGCACCTATATTCACTTAAAGAGTGGCGTGAGCGCAATGCGTTTGCTCCTTTATCGCCAAAATGCCACGGAGGCGAATAGGGCGAACAGCCCTAGTTCGGTTAACCAATGAGTATTTCAGTTTCAGTTAATGATAACACTAATACAGTAACCATCGCGATTGTCGGCAGTTTTGATTTTTCATTATTTAACGATTTTCGCGCTGCCTATTCGAATCTTACAAAGTTCTACGCGCTGTATGTAATCGATATGAGCACGGTTGAATACTTAGACAGTGCCGCGCTAGGTATGCTGTTAAGCATGCGAAATGCTATCGAACAGGACAGCAGCATACAGCTCAAAGGAGCGAATGCTTTCATTAAAAACATTTTAATGATTTCTCGTTTTGATAAACGTTTTGATATTCAATAAAGGTCTGATGAATGAAATTATTATGCGTAGACAGTGAGCCCGTTTATCGCGAAATCATTTCTTTGTGTGCTGAAAAAGAACATGTCATGGTAAAAACTGTGGCAAGTTATGACGAGGCTATCACAGCTTTTATCGAATATGTGCCAGACATGGTCACACTGGATGTGATTATCAAAGGCGGTAGTGGTTTTGATTTGGTTAAGCAACTTAAAATATTATCAGGTAACCGTTTTGTTCCGATGATTTTCCTCGCGTCTCACACCACGGACTCGGTAATGGATAAATGCTTTAAAGCAGGGGCAGATGATTTCATTCCTAAGCCTTTTAATGAAGTGCTCTTTAATATTCGACTGAAAACTCATATGAGACACGTTGAATTGATGAAAGAGATGTACCGAAAAAACAAAGCCTTAACATATTACCAAACCATGATAGAACGAGAGCATGAAATGGCTCATCATGTTCTCGATCATATACAAACACGTAGCGAAAAAAACTCTGGACAGGTGGCTATTACGAGGTTGTCTGCGGCCAGTTTTAATGGGGATCTGGCCTTAGTTAAAACACGCTCAGACGGGGCTCGTCTTGTGTTTGTCGGAGATTTTACTGGTCATGGGTTGCCTGCTTCGATTGGCGCATTACCCGTCATGCAAGCTTTTTTTGATGCGGTTGATGATTTGCTCGATATCGATCAATTGGCCATTAAAATTAATAGAATATTATTCGGTATTTTACCGGATTATATGTTTTGTGCCGGTTATCTAATTTTAATAACGCAAACGGGTGAGCTTGCTTATTGGGGCGGAGGAATGCCAAATGCTTTCATTCGTCGTTTAGATGGTAGCTTTGATTATTTGTGCTCAAACCATATGCCGCTTGGCATTCTTCCTACAAGAGAGTTTGATGCGGATTTGCAGTTCAATCGATTACATTTTGGCGACACACTCATTATTGTGTCTGATGGTGTCTTAGAGCTTAAAAACGATCAAAATGAAATGCTTGGAGACAGTAAAGTAAAGGAGCTTATTGCACATTATTACGCGGAGGAAGATTTATTATTGGCCCAGCAGTTAACTGAGAATAAACTGTCTGAGTATCGGGGGGAATCGGTTCAGCTTGATGACATTACTCTTGTTGCATTGAGAAGTGCCTGCTTACAATAAAACACTGTAAGCAGGAAAACGCTTAAGCTTTTTTGCCGCCTTTTTTCTTATTTTTATTGCCTTGTGTTTTCGGTTGAGCCTTTGGAAACGGGCGTTTCTCAGGTTCGGTTCGTAACACTAAAAATAAGTCAGTAACAACTTCTGGTATTTGAGCAATACAGGAATTTGTTAGTTTTTCACTTTGTCGAATTTGAACAACTTCTTCATCATCAAACAAATCAGAAGCCACCATAATGGGCAACAAAAGCTCAGCGACAACTTCTTCTTTTTCAGACTCAAACCAGTGGCTTTCGGTCATGAATACGCCTTCCATGAATCCTGTCGCCCACTCTTGCAACTCACTTAATTCTTCTGGCGAGGACCCCATTTCCAGCTCGCAGGGAACCATAAAGCCTTCTTCTGATTCCAGTTCAATTTGGATATCAATGAGAAGACGAGAAAGATACTGGTGTATCTGCTTTTCTTGTTTCTCATTGTCAAATGTTGGGGGCTCTTCGAAAATAACGGGTAGCCACTTTTCCTCGGCTGTCAAAACGGGACAAATAGACAATGCTGTTAAAAAGCCATGTGCCATAACAAAGTTCTGACATTCCTCATGAACTTGATCTGACTCCAAAAAATCTTCTAACGTCTCTAATTCAAGATCATCAAGAGGTTGGTGTGCCATGTAGATATTTCCCTAATGCAAATTAAGGCTTTGATTCTAGCGAAAAGAAGAGGAAAAATCGATGCACAAAGCGTGGCGTTAAGAGATAATTATACAATGAATTTAAAGACACAAACTCTTCTTCGTTTAGGTTACAGTGAGTATCGCCCGTTGCAGGAACAGGCGATCGATGCCCTATGCTCAGGACAAGACGTTTTGCTAGCGGCACCAACCGGTGGTGGTAAATCGTTAGTTTACCAAGCCGCAGGACTGATCAGGCAAGGTGTTGCCGTGATTGTCAGCCCTTTGTTATCGCTTATGTCTCAACAAGTCGAGGAGTTAAACGCAAGGGGCATACGAGCCAAGTTCTTGAACTCTACTTTAAACCCAGGTGAGCAAGATGATCTTGTTTGGGCGTTACGTCACAAGCATATTGATTTGTTGTATCTATCACCGGAGAAACTGGTTCAATCCTCCGTTATAGGCTTTTTGCACAGCATTGAAATTTCGTTGTTTGCTATTGATGAAGCGCATTGTATTTCACAATGGGGGCATTTTTTTCGACCGGAATACAGCCAACTTGGTCAGTTAAAAGCCTTTTTTCCGAATGTCCCAATCATTGCATTGACTGGCACCGTTGATCAAAAGACGGTCGTAACTATCCAATCATCTCTGCAGCTTACAAATTGCTTGGTAATGAAAAATAGCTTTGATCGCGCCAATATCAAGTTGCAAATTGCTCAGAAACGTAAAGCAAAGCAGCAGATACTGTATTTTTTACACCATGAAGTACCTGGGGAATCTGGCATTATTTATTGTCGTTCACGAAAAAAAACCGACGAGCTATCAGGTTGGCTACGTAGCTTGGGGCTGCCAAGTTTAAGCTATCATGCCGCTATGCCAGAAGAAGAGAAACAAAAGAATCATGCCATTTTTATCAAGCAGCATGGCACGATTATGGTTGCTACAACCGCTTATGGTATGGGGATCGATATTTCTCATGTTAGATTTGTGGTTCATTTAGATCTGCCAAGTAGTCCAGAATCTTATTTTCAAGAAGTTGGAAGAGCCGGACGAGATGGGAAACCCGCCAAATCATTATTGCTTTATGGTTTGCAGGATATGTTGCAAGCCCAGCAGATGGCGGCATTTCATCCCTTGGCCGCGGAAAAGGAGATGCAGCATTTAGGCAGTTTGTTTCGCATTCTAGAGAACAGGGGGTGTCGTCGACAAAATTTACTGTCTCATTTTGATGAAGAAATTCCTGCTTGTCAGTATTGTGACCGATGCCTTTCGAATCGTTCAGAGCAGAACATGACAACGGCGAGCCAAAAACTTTTGTCTTTAATTTATCATACAAAAGGTCTGCAGCCATTTTCCTCGCTTATTCAAATTCTACTGGGTAAGAAAACGAAAGCGGTTGCGGCTATCAAAGGGGAATCCTCATCTTTATTTGGCAAAGGTAAAGAGCTCAATGAGGCTCAGTGGAAGTCCGTCATTCGTTACCTGCTGGCATACGAGTATATTTCCGTCGGAACGGCGAGTGTTTTTACCTTGTATATTAATGAAAAAGCACGAGCGGTACTGCAAGGTAAGACACAAATTATCATTCCGACAGAATATTATTATCCTACTTTGTCAGAAGAGGAATTGGCGTTAGACAGTGCCAATTGGCATAAAATTTTAGCTTGGAAATACTCCAATGCCAGTATTACATTAAGTGACACTCAGCTTAGATTGATTTGTCTGCATAAACCTGCCTCTGTTGCTTCGTTGAGCCGTTTAACAGGGTTGTCAAAAGAAAGTGTCGCGACTTTTGCAGGCTCTTTAATGCAAGTGCTTCATGATACATACTCTGAGAAGGCCCATACTCTATGCCCTTGAACTCAAGAAAAGCAATGCCAGATTATGAGGCTGACGCACTTGCCTATGTTTTTGATCGGGTAAACCAATGTTTTACGACCGCGGATACTTTTTTTGGCGCTAAATTCAAGCGATCAAGCTGTAATTTTAAGCAAAAAGGCAAAGCTGCTGGCACCGCGCATTTACAAAAAAACGAACTGCGTTTTAATCTTTTTATGTACCAGCAGGATCCTACTGCGTTTCTCAGCCAGGTCGTTCCTCATGAAGTGGCGCACATTGTGGTGTACCAAATATACGGCAATAGCGTAAAACCCCATGGTAAAGAATGGCAAGCGGTTATGTTTAAGGTATATGGTATTCGACCAAGCCGCACCCATACGTTTGATGTACCACCACAAAAAAATAGCTATGAGTACCGTTGTGCCTGTCAAAAGCATGATTTTAGTAAGCAACGACATACCAGAGCACAAAGAGGCACCGAGTACATTTGTAAAAAGTGTCGTTCTTCATTGCAATTTGTGACCAAGAAAACGATTGGCACAGCGTAACTTGCTCAACGTATAAAGAAGCATTCTTCATGCAATTGACCTTAAATCATCCATTTTTGATGCGATAACATCATCCTTATAGTAAGATAAGCGCGTTTTACTTACAGCGTATATATGATGGATTTATCGAATCGACCTAAAGAAAAATTGGAGCTTAATAAACTCCAAAAACGCCTTCGCAGATTAACGGGCCAAGCCATATCGGACTTCAATATGATTGAGGATGGCGATAAGGTCATGGTGTGTTTGTCAGGAGGGAAAGACTCGTACACTATGCTTGAGATTTTACGAAATCTGCAGGCTAGCGCACCAATAAAGTTCAGCATTATTGCTGTTAATTTGGATCAAAAACAACCTGGTTTTCCTGAGCATATTTTGCCTGCCTATTTGGAAGAGCAGGGGGTAGACTTCCATATCTTAGAGCGCGATACCTATAGCATAGTGAAAGAGATTGTCCCAGAGGGCAAGACAACTTGTGGTTTGTGTTCTCGTTTACGTCGTGGCTCTTTATATGGTTTCGCGGAAGAAATTGGCGCGACTAAGATAGCATTGGGTCATCATAGAGACGATATTCTAGAAACATTATTTTTAAACATGTTTTTTGGTGGTAAATTAAAATCTATGCCTCCGAAGCTGTTGAGCGATGATGGGAAGCATATCGTGATTCGTCCTCTCGCTTATTGCAAAGAGTCTGACATAGAGGCATTTGCTCTTATGAAGGAATACCCCATTATTCCTTGTAATCTTTGCGGTTCTCAAGAGAATCTTCAAAGACAAGTGGTCAAAGATATGTTACAAAAATGGGAAAAAGAGTTTCCGGGAAGAATCGAGACGATGTTCTCTGCTTTACAAAATGTAGTTCCATCTCACTTAGCAGATACTGAATTGTTTGACTTTAAAGGGTTGAAGCAGTCGCCAGCGGCCTTCGACCGATTAAATATTATTTCATTATAGGATAATAGAAATGAATCTTACACAAAAAGCACTATTACTAACCGCCGGCATTTTAGGGTCATCTATCGTTAATGCGTCCTCAGCAGGGGTCAGCTTAAATAATGACACAGTGAAGGGTGATATTGATCTAAATATGGGCGCTTTCGGTGTGAATGGTGGTATTACACACAACGATGATCAAAATACTTCGACAGCACATATTGGTGTAACCGTTGAAGATTCAGATACGAGCGGCCCACTTCAGGCGGGTTTGGGGATTCGTTTTTATGCAATCGATGCCAATTTAGACAGTGATACAGGTAATGATGATCTTTCTCTTGCCTTAGCGTTAGGTGGCTGGTACCGCTACACATTGCCAGAGGCAAACCGTGTTAGCATTTATGGCTCTGTTTACTATACTCCAGAGGTACTTGCGCTATCTAACCTGGATCACATGTATACTTATGAGTTTCGTGCAGAATACATGACGATGCGTAATGCCAGAGCCTATGTGCGTTATGGCAAAACGGTAACTGTATACGAAGATAATAGCCGCAAAGAACTTGATAAAGGTCTTTCTGTTGGCGCAACCGTAGATTTCTAATTGTGCTTCAGGCAAATAAAAAAGGTGGCCGAGGCCACCTTTTTTATTTGTGAGTTTAACTCAACTCAGTCGCCATTATAGGCACAAAGGCTAAAAACAGGAATATCACTGTCTCTTAGCTTCTGACTGCCACCAAGGTCTGGCAAATCGATAATGGCCGCCACCTCTTTGATATTTGCCCCTTGTTTTGTTAAAAGTTCAATCGCTGCGAATAAGGTTCCACCCGTTGCAATTAGGTCATCAAATAGTAAGACTTCATCACCTTCACTAACGGCGCCTTCTTGGATCTCCAATTCTGCTTCACCATATTCTAGCGCGTATTTTTGCGAAATAGTTTTTCCAGGCAGCTTGCCTTTTTTGCGCACCAAAATGAGGGGTTTCTGTAGCTCATAAGCTAAGACAGCCGCAATTAAAAAGCCTCTCGCGTCAATACAAGCAATGTGTGAGATATCCGTAGAGATATATCGATGAACATAGGCATCGACGACCATTCTCATCCCTTTAGGATCACTGAAAATAGGCGTGATATCTCGAAAGCTGATGCCTTTTTTTGGCCAGTCTTCAACGGTTTGTATTAGTGACTTAACGTAAAAATCGTCATAGAGCATGTTGGTAACGCCTCATTATATCAATCAAATGTTAGCGATTTTACCACAATCACTCGCAACCCCAACGAGTTTTTGTATTTCAGGGAAGTCAATTATCTCAATTTCTTTGCCATCCACATGTATCAACTCATTTTTTTGAAACCGAGTAATGACGCGGCTTACCGTTTCCACGGCCAAACCAAGATAGTTACCTATTTCACCACGCGACATAGACAAACGAAAGGCACTCGCAGAATAACCGCGCTTTTTAAAACGAGTAGATAGGTTTAACAAAAAAGAAGCCACTTTTTCATCTGCATTCTTTTTACCTAGCAGTACCATCATTTGCTGATCATCAGAGATCTTGCGACTCATGACTTTGAATAGCTGATGTTTGAGAGAGGGAATTTGAGAAGACAGCTCTTCTAGGTGGCTAAATGGGATTTCACAAACGGTTGTGGTTTCTAGCGCTTTGGCTGAGACGGGGTAAATGTTGGAATCAATACCACTTAAACCAACCAGCTCACTTGGACAGTAAAACCCTGTAATCTGCTCTTCACCGTATGACGTTATATTAAATGTCTTCAATGTTCCAGAGCGCACGGCATAAACCGAATCAAAAGCTTCGCCCTGACGAAACAAAAAATCCCCTTTTTTGAGTGGCTTTTTGCGCTCAATAATTTGATCTAAACGATTAATGTCTTCGTCCGCTAGTGCAATAGGCAAACACAGTGCGCTTAGGCTACAGTTTTGGCATTGCGATGTTAGAGTGCTGTTAAATCGTGACTTTGTGTGTGTCATGGTGGTCATACTGTTCTCCCTGTTCTCGATTTATATAACTTTTGAGTATTTTATCGCGCCATTTAGGTACTTATCGAAAACCATGCAAATGCACCGAATCAGTAGTCTACCGCGCTCTGTCACTTTAATAATGGTCTGCATTCCATTATGGTTGATTTCTAACATGCCATCTTCGATCATGGATGTCAGATTGTCTACTTCTTGAGAAAAATAATCAAAGAAGCGAATCTTAAATTCTTTTTCAATGATTTCGGTATTTAGTTCAAATTGAGCAATCAGTGACATGATGACATGATGACGAATTTTATCATCACGATTGCTAATATATCCCTTAGCAATGGCTAATTGGCCTTTTTCAATACTGTTCCGATACAGGGTCAAGTCCGTATGGTTCTGTATATAAACGCCATTCAAATCGCTAATGGCTGAAACACCAAAAGCCACTAAATCCGTATCTGCGTGTGTAGTATAACCTTGAAAATTTCTTTGTAAGCTGCCTTGTTTTTGTGCTTGAGCAAGACTGTCATACGGTTTGGCAAAATGATCCATTCCAATGTATTCATAACCTGCATTCATAAGATACTCAATGCTCATTCTGAGTAAATCAAGTTTCGTCGTGGCAATGGGCAAACTCTCATCCAAAATCCGTTTTTGAGCTAAAAAGCGCTCAGGTAAATGTGCATAGTTGAACAAAGAGATACGCTCAGGTGATAACTGTATCACCTTGTCTAAGGTATCTTGGAAACCAGCAAGAGACTGATAGGGTAAGCCATAAATCAAATCAAAGTTAACCGATTTTATGCCTAATTCTCGCGCATGGTCCATCAGGTTCTTAACCATTTTAAACGGCTGAACTCGATGAATTGCCTTTTGCACTATTGGATCAAAATCTTGCACGCCAACACTGATTCGATTGATGCCCATCTCAGTCAGCAATTTAAGCTTGGAATAATTGATTTCTCTAGGGTCAATTTCAATACTGTAGTCTTGTGTCCCGTTATTGACCAAAGTGAAGTGCTGTTTAATATTATTAAAGAGGGCGTTTATTAAGTCTTCAGTGAGAAAGGTAGGTGTTCCCCCACCAAAGTGCAGCTGCGTAACTTTGCGGGTATGATCCAGCATAAGGCTGCGTAGTCTCATTTCCTCGCCTAACAACTCTACATATTCTATGCCTTTCTCATACTGCTTGGTGACAATCTTATTGCAAGCACAGTAATAACACAGGTGCGCACAAAAAGGGATGTGAAAGTACAAGCTCAGAGGAGCATCAGACGGCACTAACATTTTATCTATTAACGCAATTTTACTGATATTCGCATCAAATTGTGGTGCGGTAGGGTATGAGGTGTATCGAGGCCCTGATAAATCATATTTACCAATCAGTTCAGAATCCCAAATCATGATGTCTTCCTATTAAAATTTCTAATAGGAGTGTACTCTTTAGTGAATTCGCATTAGCTGACTCAGATCATGATTTATGATGCTGAAATCAAAAATCCGCTTTACTTAGGTCACTGACAGTAATGATAGGATACGAATATTCTCACAGCCTCCCAAATTTGGTCTAATAACACCCCATTTATTGCGCAATCTGTGTGAAGGTTTTTTTATGAGTTCGTTCCCCCTATATCTCGCGCATGGTGCTGGTGTTGGTCATACAAACGATTTTTTATCTCAACTGGGTGCCGCCATCTCAGTACAAAGAGAGCAATTGATTATTCCTTTGACATTTTCCTATATGAAGGAGCAGGCATTATCAATGAAAAGAAGGCCTCCGCCACGTTTTTCTACACTGATACCTGAATACGCGAATTATATTGAGCACGAGGAGGCTTGTATTGTTGCTGGCAAGTCAATGGGAGGAAGAGTGGCAACGCAGTTATCACATCTTCCTATGGTCAAAGCGATTGTGTGTTTTGGTTTTCCATTTCACCCCGTGGGAAAACCAGAAAAAAATAGGCTTGCCTTCCTGTCTAAGATTGAGGTGCCTTGTCTCATTGTGCAGGGCACTAGGGATGCATTGGGTCGTTATGAGTGGGTAAGTCAGCAAACACTGCCTAAAAACATTGAAATTGTGTGGATTGAAGGCGCAGATCATGACTTTAAAACCCTAAAAAAATACAATACTACGATCAATGATACGATTAATCATATTGCTGCCATTACGCAGCATTGGTTAATGAAAACCATCTGAGCAATTCATACTCTTTTAACACCAAAGGAATACCATGGAATACCAAGCGATTCTTGATGCCACAGGCCTACTTTGTCCAGAGCCTGTAATGCTGCTGCATGTGGAAATGCGAAAATTGACCGCGAAACAGACATTAAAAGTCATTGCAACAGATCCTTCTACGACCAGAGACATACCAAAGTTTTGTCAATTTCTTGGGCACAAGCTGGTACAGCAAAACCAGGAAGAGGATGTTTATACATTTTGGATTGAAAAGAAGGAAAAATAAAAATCCCCCAGACTATCAGTAATAATCTGAGGGATTAAATTAACGACTAAAAAACTTAGGCAACTTTAAGCTTTTTAGTGTGCTCTTTTTCACCAAGAATCGCACTTTGATAAATGTGCTCGAAATTTGAAAAACCCACGTCAATATCTAAGCGAAGTTGGCGGGCAATATCGTTCGAAGAGACCAAGCCTCTTATGGTTTTGGTCTCTTCATCAATCACTAAGAGATGCTGAAATTTATTATTTCTTTGACTGAAAAGTAATGATTCGATATCAGACTTTTGCAGTGAAGTATAGGACAGAGCCAACAAAGTTTCTTTCGGTCTCATCAAATCAGCTACCATTAGCTCTGAGCGCTTATAACCATTCGCAACCTGTTTAATGAAGACATCTTCCGATAAATCTTCAAGGCTGATGACGCCAATAAAATGATTATCTGCATCAACAACAAGTTTCATGCGGACGTGCTCTTTGCGCATTAGCAAAACCAATTCATCAGCACGCGTGCTGGATTCTATGACTCTAGGGCCTGCCTTTTGAAAGTCAGTAAATACAGACAAAGCAGGTGAGTACAAGTTAGTGTTGGCTAACGTTGTAGGCCAAGTTAAATTATTAACGTCTTTTGTTGATACGTAAGTCAATGTTTTCATGATAGAACCCCAATAAAGTAGATAAAAAGAAGAATGGGTAAGTTATATCAATGAAACTGGTGGCGCCCTTGGGCTCTTATTACTGATTATTCGGGAGTGAACAGGAAGATGGTTATAAATGAAATCAGGTAAAGAACGACTTAGCACCTTTGAGGCGTAAAAGTCCGAATAAACAAAATGAGTGTCGGAACTTTTTTCTTGATCTGGGACAACGACTTCACAAAACTTTTGATCTATTGTTGGCTCTATCCAACGCAATTGAGTTACTTCGTGCGCATTAACACGTTGAGAAATCGTCAATAAAGACGATATCACAACCGCAATCAACACAAGTAACTGAATTTTCATAGTAATACCAACGTTTACAAACTAATGTATGCAATTAATATAGGCTTGCCTTTCTGTAAATCCCAGCGTTTTTTATAAAATGACGTATATTTCCACTATCTTGTGTTTTGTTAATAGATCATGACTAAATGCAACATAATACCTATAAACGTTAACATAAGGTTAGGAAACGTGATTGATGGTTCCTAACCCCAGAGCTTTTTGCTAATACTTATTTATATTAGGCTACCACTGCTGGCAACATAATGGTTGCTTCACCGGTCACCACAACTTTACCTTCGCATTCACACACTGTTTTTAGTGTTGCTCGGCGGCGGCGCTCGTTGATATCTGTCACCGTCACGGTTGTTACGACCTCTTGCCCAATAAAAACAGGAGCTCGAAACTTAAGCGTCTGCTCAAGATAAATGCAACCAGGTCCTGGAAGCTGCGTGCCAATCGCGGCAGATATAAATCCGGCAGTCAGCATGCCGTGAGCAATAGGCTGACCAAATGATGTTGTCGCTGCGTATTCAGCATTCAAATGGACAGGGTTTGTATCTCCCGTCACTTCTGCAAAAGCCTGAACATCCTCTGTTGTGACCACTTTTCGGTACTCAGTGCTTTGGTTTATGGAAAGTTGCTCTAATGTATAACCAGTCGTCATTACCAATCCTTATTTTGTCATTTTCGGTTATGGTACACTTTCATCGTACTATTCATAAGAGGTATCTATGGTTAAATTGGTAATTTTTGATTGGGACGGTACCTTATTTGATTCTATTGATAAAATCTGTGCCAGCATGCTGCAAGCTGGCAATTTGGCAAAAGCGCCCACTAGGACAAAAGACGATGTAAAAAACATTATAGGCTTGTCTTTGGAAAGAGCGGTTGATGTTATTTGGCCGGAGCTATCTATTAACGAACACGACACCATTATTGAGCATTATAAACGTATTTATGTTGCGGCCGACCAGACACCACCGCTGGCTTATCCTGGTGTAATCAAAGTGTTGGATAAACTGCAAGCATCCAATGTCAAAATGGCAGTGGCAACAGGAAAAAGCCGACGGGGACTTGAGCGAGCGATGTTGCTAAGCAAGACAAACGATTATTTTGTTGCTTCTCGCTGTGCCGATGAAACGCTATCGAAACCCAACCCACTGATGTTAGTGCAAATATTGACGGAGCTAAACATACGCCCAGAGCAGGCCATTATGGTTGGCGATACAGAATACGATTTAAACATGGCTACTAATGCAGGTATGAAAAGCATTGGCGTGACTTATGGCGCTCATAAAGCAGAACGACTAAAAGCTTGCCAGCCGCACGCACTTATCAACGATTTTAATCAATTATCAAATATTTTAGGATTATAAGAAATGAGCTGGACAGAAGAGGAAGACCGCAAGCCGTCATTAGATGAATCTAAGGGTGAGCATGAACAAAATACGACAAAGCCAGAAACTGACAAGACGGATCCCAATAAAGAGATTTGGGTATTGCTTGAAAAAACACTGAATGAAAATATTGTTGAAAAACGCCGTGCCAGACGTTGGAGGATTTTCTTTCGTTTTACGACGATCGCTATTTTCCTGGCGGTTATTGGTGGTTGGTTTGCTAAGTCTAACTTTCAGGACGTGAGTCTGGAGGGGGATATCGTGGCCATGATCCCAATGCGTGGTGTGATTGGTGCCGACAATGAAATTGAATCCTCTGAATTTGTTGGTTTACTTGATGCTGCCTACCAGAATAGTCGTTTAAAAGGTGTCGTGATTGAAATGAATAGTCCTGGTGGCAGCCCTGTACATTCTGGGATCATTTATGATGCGATTCGTGCAAAAGAAAGTCGTTATCCTGATATCCCTGTTGTCGTGGTGGTTGAAGATATGGCCGCCTCAGGTGGCTATTACATTGCTTCTGCTGCGAATGAGATCTACGCTGATAAAGCCAGTTTGGTTGGCTCAATAGGTGTCATTTCATCTGGTTTTGACGCCAGTAATTTACTTGAAAAAATTGGTGTAGAACGACGTACTTTTACGGCTGGTCGCAATAAAGCCTTCTTAGACCCTTTTGCGCCAATGACTGAAGAAGCGAAAAGCAAATGGCAGGCGGTA
The DNA here is from genome assembly GCF_003259175.1 of Marinomonas shanghaiensis. Lineage (GTDB taxonomy): Bacteria > Pseudomonadota > Gammaproteobacteria > Pseudomonadales > Marinomonadaceae > Marinomonas > Marinomonas shanghaiensis. The sequence continues at coordinate 582,931 of NZ_QGOK01000003.1, forward strand.
TTAGATGAAACACATCAACAGTTTATTAACGCGGTGAAAGAAGGCCGTGGCGACAGACTTGTTATCACTGACGATGTGTTTTCAGGTATGGTTTTTACAGGATCGCAGGCGGTTAAAATCGGCCTCATAGATGGTTTGGCCAGTGTCAATGATATTTTAAACGCTCGTTTTCCTAATGCTGAACCTATTTTTTACGAACCAAAACAAGATTCTTGGAAAGAGCTCGCTAAAGAGCTGGGGGTAGAAATGGCGACAAAAGTCCTAAACAGTACCAATCTACAATAAAATATCTTGTTTATTGAAAAGCTCCTTCGGGGGCTTTTTTAATGCCTGCCATACAGCGATATGAAAAATCAAATCGGTAGTTGACCATGTCATAGTGTTATCAATAAAATAAGTTTGATAAAATAAATTCACTATTTATCTTATCAAACTTTTTACGGTCAGTAGGGGAAATGAACGATGGCTCGCAAAGCAAACATAGCAAGAGAAGAAATTCACCAAGCCTGCTGGGAATTGTTAGAGCAAAACAGCTTCCCTAATATTCCGCGTTTGGCTGAGTTCTTTATGAAAAAAGATGGCCGACGCTGCTCCAACACCACTCTCATGAATGCTATTGCTGAATGGGAGGATGCCTATAAAGATCAGCAACAGCATCAATTAAAAGAACTAAGCGATATCCTTCAGCCGGTATTTAAACGCTTTTCTAGAGAAGTGACCCAACAGCTCGGGCAATTATTAGATGAAAAGTCTTCTGATCTTGAGCAACACCAAATACGTAAACTAGAAGCAACACAAAGTGGTTATTTGTCACTGTCTTCAGCGTTAATTGAGTTACAGGAAGCCCATGACGCATTGATCATGGAGCACAAGACAGTCTGTGATGACGCTGTGATGGCCAAGCAAAAATTGGCATTGAGTGAGCAACGATATCAAGACGTCATGACTCAAAATGCCGTGCTAACGAACCAGATCAAACAGGAACAAAAGGACAATCAAGAGCTCAGAATCAATCTTTCCCAAAAAGAAGTGGACTTAGCCAAACAAGACAATACCTTGACTAGGCTGCACGAGGAAAATACAAAACTGGCTAGTGCACTGGAAGATAACAGGAAGGATAAAATGGAAAATGACGAGATAAAATGGCAAGAAATGGCAAAAAAACTCGACACACTGACTCGCTCGCTGAAAACCATGTCACGCAAAGATAGAGGCTAGAAACAATAACCGTTATAATGCCGTACGATTTGTATTCGCGTCCCCATTATTTAAGAAGAGAAGATGAGCAATAAACAATCTGCCATTCGTGATTTAACCACCATCAAAGACTTCATTCGTTGGACATTTAGTCGTTTCAAAAAAGCTGACTTGTTTTATGGTCATGGCACAGATAACCCATGGGATGAAGCGGTTCATCTGGTCATGGGGGCATTAAAGCTACCCTTGGACTTTGATCGTGATATGCTCGATTGTGCACTGACTTATAATGAAAAAAAACACATTCTTAAGTTAGTACAAACGCGCATCACTAAGCGTGAACCATTGCCGTATCTTTTAGGCGAAGCATGGTTTATGGGGCTGCCATTTAAAGTCACTAAAGATACGTTGATCCCACGCTCTCCAATCCTTTCTTTATTAGAAAGTGAATTTGTGCCTTGGTTGAAAAACTATCCATTAAATATCTTAGATATGTGTACAGGCTCTGGCTGCTTGGGCATAGCGGCCGCTTTAGTATTTGAGGACGCTGACGTCGATATTTCAGATATCAGCGAAGCCGCTTTATTGGTGGCCAATGAAAACATTGTACGCCATCAGGTAGAGGACAGAGTCCGTGCTATTCATTCGGACATGTTTAAAGGATTAGTTGGCAAGCAATATGATCTTATTATTTGCAATCCACCGTATGTGGATGCCGAAGACTTTGAAAACGCTCCAGCAGAATTTCATAATGAGCCAGAATTGGCTTTAACATCCGGAGAAGATGGCCTCAATTTTACCCACGATTTTTTAGCCCAAGTCGCGCATTATCTGCAAGATGACGGTATATTAGTCTACGAAGTAGGAAACACCGAAACCGCCTTACAAGCCGCTTATCCAAACACTCCCTTCATGTGGGTTGAATTAGAGCAGGGTGGAAACGGTGTTTTTATCCTAACCAAAGAACAACTTATCGAACTATTACAAGAGCAGAAATAGCCTATGTCTGGTAATACATTTGGAACACTTTTTAAAGTTACTACCTTCGGTGAAAGCCATGGTCTGGCGCTTGGCGCCATTGTTGATGGGTGCCCACCAGGCATTGAACTTTGCGAAGCGGATTTACAACGCGATTTAGACTTGCGTAAACCCGGTACGTCTAGACACACAACTCAACGACGTGAAGCCGATGAAGTAAAAATCTTATCTGGCGTCTTTGATGGCAAAACCACAGGAACACCGATTGGTTTAATGATTGAAAATACCGATCAGCGCTCAAAAGATTATGGCAATATTGCAGACACCTTCCGTCCTGCCCATGCCGATTATACTTATGATCAAAAGTATGGTTTCCGCGATTATCGTGGTGGCGGTCGTTCATCTGCTCGTGAAACCGCGATGCGTGTCGCCGCCGGCGCCATTGCCAAGAAATACTTGAAGCAACAATTCGGTATCGAAATCCAAGGTTTCTTGTCTCAACTTGGTCCCATTAAATTGGAGGTCAAAGACCTAAGCCAAGTCTATGACAACAGCTTTTTCAGCCCAGACCCCGATGCTATTCCTCAGCTCGAAGAATACATGACAGCATTACGTCGTGAAGGCGATTCTGTGGGGGCAAAAATCACGGTTATTGCTAAAAATTTAATGCCCGGTCTAGGCGAGCCCGTTTTTGATCGTCTTGATGCAGATATCGCTAAAGCCATCATGAGTATTAACGCGGTGAAAGGCGTTGAAATTGGTGACGGTTTTGACGTTGTGGAGCAAAAAGGTAGCCAACACCGTGACGAAATGACACCTGAAGGTTTTTTAAGCAATCACGCAGGCGGTGTGTTGGGCGGTATTTCATCAGGCCAAGATATTGTGGTGCATATGGCATTAAAACCCACATCGAGCATCACTATCCCTGGTAAAAGCATCGACCGCGCAGGCAACCCGATCGAAGTCATCACCAAAGGTCGTCATGACCCTTGTGTTGGTATTCGAGCGACCCCGATTGCCGAGGCAATGTTGGCCCTCACGATTATGGATCATTTGCTGAGACACAGAGCGCAAAATGCTGATGTCGTCTGTCCAACACCCATTATAAAAGGCCAAGCTTAAGCCTTTAAAAACGGTAAATAACAAGCCGCTATGTTGCTAATAGCGGCTTTTTTATTTTGATCTTTCAGGACAAGGTTATTGTATGGTCACTAAACTCGGCACTACCGTCATTCGAATTCGTGTTGGCTCAACCAATCCCGTCAAAGTCAACGCAGCCAGACACGCTTTTTCACAGGCTTATCCTAACCACATTATTCATTGTGAAGGGCAACATGCGCCGTCTGGCGTTGCTGATCAACCAATGACAGAAGCAGACACTCGTCTTGGGGCACAAAACAGAGCCCGCTATTGTTTTGAAAATGCTAGCTCCGACATGAATTTTTTTGTGGCGATGGAAGGAGGCGTGGATGCATTCGAGGAGGGCGCTGCTACCTTTGCCTATGTGGCTATTATGGATGATAAAGGAAAACTAATGACGGGGCGTTCTGCTAACTTACCTTTACCAAACAAGATTTATCAACGCTTACAGGCGAATGAAGAACTCGGAATCGTTATGGACGAATTATTCAATACGGATAATATCCGTCAAAAAGGCGGAGCTATTGGCTTATTGACCAATCATGCTGCCACCAGAGAAAGCGTCTATACACAAGCACTGGTTCTTGCATTAGCGCCGGCACTTCACCCAGAACACTACTAATACAGGGCATTTACGTTTTTATGGTTCAAAAATACAAAAGTGAAAGCAATGAAGTATAAATGGATTCTCTTTGACGCGGATGAAACACTTTTTCATTTCGATAATTTCGCTGGTCTAAAACACATGTTTGCTAAACATGGCGTTACTTTTGAAAAAGCAGAATATGATGAATACCAAATCGTCAATAAACAACTCTGGGTAGACTATCAAAACGGTCACATCAGCGCCGAACAATTACAAACACGTCGCTTTGCGTTATGGAGTGAACGATTATCGATCAGTACCAAAGAACTTAACAAACAATTTTTAGATGCCATGGCGGATATCTGCAAGACATTACCAGGGGCGATTGAACTGGTAGAACATTTGCATGAAAGCAAAATAAACATGGGCATTATTACGAATGGTTTTGCTCAGTTACAGAAAATCCGCCTCGAGCGTACAGGATTATTGCCGTATTTTTCACCGGTAGTGATTTCAGAACTGGTCGGTGTTGCTAAGCCACATCCTAAAATATTTGAACATGCCTTAGAACACATGGACTCACCAGATAAAAACCAGATATTAATGGTCGGCGATACGTTGGAGTCGGATATCTTGGGTGGCAACAACTTTGGTTTTGACACATGCTGGCTTAATCACCACGACAAGATACATCCAGAAGAGATTCGACCAACTTACCAAGTCAATTCACTCATTGAGTTATTGGATAAAGTTAAACGCTGGTAACTCAAAAATTAAGCCAATAGGACCATAATATGCAATCATTCACTATTTCCGATAATAACATTTATCGGAAATAGTGAAGATGTATTAACATGTTTCGCTGTAATTAGATCTCTCAGATGCTAAGCATCTAGAAATCATGGTTGGTGTTCTGGTTTAACCTCATTTCTTTTTAACAAAACACCAACTAAAGTTTTCAGTTCATGTTAAATATCAGTGTCCGCCCATGACTTTTTCGATTTCTTTTGGATCGTTGTGCACAGCAAATTTATCGACTACGGTTTCTGTCGCAGCATTCATACCCACTAACTCAACGTCTGCACCTTCACGGCGGAATTTGATCACAACTTTATCTAAAGAAGACACAGAAGTAATATCCCAAAAATGCGCATTAGTTAGGTCAATAACCACTTTATTGACAGCCTCTTTAAAATCAAATGACTCAACAAAAGCTTCAGATGATGCGAAAAACACTTGGCCAATCACACGATATGTACGAACGGATTTGTCGTCATTTTGCTCTGTTTTTACTATCATGAAACGGCCAATCTTATTGGCAAAAAACAAAGTAGCGAGTAAAACACCAACAAACACACCCAATGCTAGATTATGAGTCCACACCACAATAATCACGGTAGTGATCATCACAATATTAGTGGATAAAGGATGTTTTTTAAGATTGGTAATGGAACTCCACGAAAAAGTACCAATTGACACCATGATCATAACCGCGACCAAGGCTGCCATGGGGATTTGTTTTATCCACTCGCCCAAAAACACCACCATAATCAAAAGAAGTGTTCCTGCAATAAAGGTGGACAAGCGCCCTCTACCACCCGATTTTACGTTAATAATCGATTGACCTATCATGGCGCAACCCGCCATACCACCGAGTAAACCCGCCCCTATATTAGCAATACCTTGGCCTTTGCATTCACGATTACGATCGCTTTTTGTATCGGTAAGATCATCAACAATGGCCGCTGTCATCATGGATTCTAATAAGCCAACTACCGCCAAACCAATTGAATAAGGCAAGATAATCAACAATGTGTCTAGATTTAAAGGTACGTCAGGCCACAAAAAGATAGGCAAAGTATCAGGCAGTTCACCCATATCCCCAACAGTACGAATGTCCAAGCCTACTATCATGGCAAAGGCCGTCAATACGACAATGCAGACCAAAGGTGAAGGCAGGCTTCTACCAATGACAGGCACATAAGGGAAAAGGTAAATAATACCCAAACCTACCGCCGTCATGGCATAAACGTGCCAAGTAACATTGGTTAATTCAGGTAACTGAGCCATAAAAATTAGGATCGCCAAGGCATTCACAAATCCCGTCACCACAGACCGCGAGACAAACCGCATTAGACTGCCTAACTTAATGTACCCCGCCATAATCTGGATCACCCCCGTTAGCAAGGTCGCCGCCAACAAATATTCCAAGCCATGCTCTTTAACCAAGGTAACCATCAGCAAAGCCATCGCACCCGTTGCGGCCGAAATCATACCTGGGCGCCCTCCTACAAAGGCTATGACCACAGCGATACAAAAGGAAGCGTACAAGCCGACTTTGGGGTCAACACCGGCAATAATAGAGAACGCGATCGCTTCTGGTATCAAGGCTAAGGCCACAACAGTACCGGCTAATACATCCCCGCGGATGTTAGAGAACCATTCCATTTTCATTTTTTCGAGCATAAGTTACCTTTTTATAAGCATACCAATACAATCGCACCCAGTGCGAAGCATTAGGGACTTCCAGTTAGAAATATTAAACAGAGTAAAAATTAAAATTACATTATGATTTGGCAAAAAATGCCCACAACCAGCTGACTATACAGTGGCAGTATAGAGATATCGTCTCACAGATGTGTGACGAAAAGATGAGAAAACTTAGGGTGGCGTAAGACGCAAAATACTATCCCTTTTGGGGTTTTAAGAAAAATATATCTTAACAAAATATTGACATTAGTCAACTAAAGCACTACTGAGTTATCCCTAAAATAACCCAGTGCATGTCCTTCATTAGTCGACCTTGCGCTAATTACGTATTGATTTATAACGATTAATCCACACCATTATGAGTGCTAAAAACGATAGCACTGCAGCGGCGCTTGGAATCCACGCAAAGCCAAAACCAATACTAATCACCAATCCCCCCAGGGCGGCACCTAAAGCATTCCCTAAATTGAATGCACCTATATTAATAGATGAAGCCAATCCTGGCGCTTTGTCAGCGATTTTCATTACTTGCATCTGTAGTGGTGGTCCACTGCCGAAAATCACGGTACCCCATAATAAAACAGTCAGCCCAGCCCCAAGCGTGGTTGTCGCGGTAAAACGAAACAGTAACAGTACCAGCACTTGCAAACCAAGAAAGACAAACAAAGCTAAATCTGGTGATTTGTCTGTGACCTTACCGCTAATATAATTGCCTAATGTAAAACCAATACCAATCAACATCAGCATGGTGGCAATGACGTTGTCTGTTGCCAGAGCCAAGGTCTGCATCACAGGGGCAATATAGGTATACAGCGTAAACATGGAACCTGCACACATGACGGTTGTCGCAAACGCGCGCAATGCAGCAGGCTGCATGATGGCTTTCAGCTCCGTTTTAACATCGGGTTTTTGTGCTCGTTCCATGGCTGGCAAGCTACGACTAATGCCAAAAATTGCCACCACCCCTAACACCGCCGTCACCGCGAAGGAAAGCCGCCAATCGAACGTTTGCCCTAACCAGGTAGTAATGGGAACACCAACTATATTGGCAATGGTTAAGCCCAAAAAGATAGACGCAACCGCCGAGCCTTTTTTATGATATGGCGCTAAATTCATCGCTACTACGGCACCAATACCAAAAAAAGCACCATGGGAAAGACTGGTAATGATGCGTGATAACAAGAATGTTTCATAATTCACTGCCGCAGCGGAAAGTAAATTCCCCACTACAAATACGGCCATCAAAGCAAGCAGTGATGTTTTATGACTATATTTGGTTAAATACAGTGTAATCAGTGGCGCTCCAACCATTACACCAACCGCGTAAGCACTAATAAGCAGGCCTGCTGCTGGGATTGATGCATTCACACCCTCCGCAATGACTGGCAGTAATCCCATAGGCATAAATTCTGTGGTACCTATTCCAAAAGTACCCAATGCAATAGCAAAAATGCCCCATTGATAAGCAGCAAGCATACAAAGACTCCGATCATTTTGATTCATAATCAATAAACAAAATAAGCCAAGAGAATCGCTTGGCTTATTTAATGAAAGCGCATTTTATAGTAAGTGTAAGCAAATTTCCCTGCTAATTACCCTACTCATCGCTAATTGCCCTGTTCATCGATAGGGCTGTTAGTTTAGTCAGGTCGCTTGCTGTGTTTTTTCGGCCACCAAAACCAGAAAATAACAAACGCTATTAATAAAATCCCAATCATATTAATGAGTATGCTCACTTAACCTCCTGCTTTGCCTTTTCCGTTAAAGATGAAAGGCGTAATAGTCGAAGTCGATTAGCATTAGTAACCACAGTAACTGACGATAAGGACATGGCCGCACCCGCAATCACTGGGCTTAACAACCAACCCGTAAAGGGAAACAAAATCCCCGCAGCAATAGGAATCCCTAAAGCGTTATAGGCAAACGCCCCCCATAGATTTTGCTTGATGTTTTTTAAGGTGGCTTTGCTAATTTGGATAACATCAGCAACGCCTTTTAAATCATTGTTGATGAGCGTGATGTCTGCGCTTTCCATTGCCACATCCGTACCTGCTCCCATGGCAAAACCAACATCGGCTTGTGCCAAAGCGGGCGCATCATTAATACCGTCACCAATCATGCCCACCACCTCACCTTGGTCTTGAAGCGCCTTAACCCAATTTAGTTTATCATCCGGCATTAGCTGCGCATGATAGTCTTCAATACCCACCTCACTTGCGACCGCTGCGGCGGTTGTTAGATTATCTCCCGTGAGCATAACGATCTTCAGGCCTTGCTTTTTAAAACTGGCAATAGCTTCTTTCATGCCCTTTTTAATTGGGTCTTCAATGTAGAATATCGCCAATAGTAGGCTTTCATCTGCCAAATATACCCGCGTCGCGGTGTTGTGTTGATTCTCAACATTGTCTACGTCGAGATGAATACCTTTTTCTTTCATCAAACGTTCATTGCCAAGGTAATAGGCCTTGCCTTCAACATAACCTTTCACCCCCAAACCAACTAGCGACTCAAAATCGTCTAACACCATGGTATTTTTGTCTTTGCTTTCTCCTTGGCAATGCTGCAGTAAAGCCTCTGCTAATGGATGATTTGCTCGTGCTTCAAGAGCCAAGACCAACTGTGCAATGAACTCACTTTGAGCGTGCTCAATGATTATCTGATGGACGACTGTTGGTTTGCCTTCGGTAATCGTCCCCGTCTTATCCAATACCACTACGGTTAATTCGCTTGCCCGCTGTAGTGCATCACCGTTACGAATCAAGCCGCCATATTCTGCCGCTTTACCAATTCCTATCATGGTTGAGATCGGTGTCGCCAAGCCTAGTGCACAAGGGCATGCAATAATGAGCACGGAAATACTGGTCACCAGCATGTAGGAAAAAACCGCATCACCACCAAAATTGAACCATACCATTGCCGTCAAAATAGCAATAATGATCACACTTGGTACAAACACTGAAGATACTTTATCCGCCAAAATACTGATCGGCGGTTTGGACCCTTGTGCTTTACTCACCATGGTAATAATGTGTGCAAGCAAGGTGTCTGAGCCGATGCGAGTCGCTTTGAACAATAAACTCCCCTGACCGTTAATGGTTCCAGCGGACACCAAACTACCCTCACGCTTTTCAATAGGCGCAGCCTCTCCTGTTAACATAGATTCATTCACCGTTGATAGCCCTTCTAGAACCACGCCATCAACCGGAATACTATCGCCAGAGCGTACACGCAATACATCGCCTAACCTAATGTCCGAAACTGGAATTCGTGACTCTAGGTTATGTTCAACCCGAGTTGCCATTTTAGGTCGAAGATCTAACAAACGATGCAACGCTTGGCTGGTTCTGCGTCTTGCTCGCAACTCTAATGCTTGCCCAAGATTAATCAGACCTATGATCATGACGGCGGCTTCAAAATACAAATGATGGGTGTTTTCTGGCAACCAACTCGGCACCATCACCACAAGCATGGAATACAGCCAAGCACACCCAGTACCTAACGCAATTAACATATCCATGTTAGCTTGATGTAAGGTGAAAGCTTTCCAAGCGCCACGAAAGTAATGCTTACCGGCACGAACCATGATCCATAAAGTGATCAGGCCAATGAGTAGCCAAACCACCCTTTCAGTGAGCGTACTCACAACCATGCTTCCGCCCAATACCCCGTAAAACATCAGAGGCACACCCAAGCCCAATCCCAAGACAGCAGATTGACGTTTGTAGTGATATTCCTCTAATTCTCTTTTTCCTCTTTGGTCTTCATTTTGTTCCGCATCAACGATCAAGCTGGCCTGATAGCCCGCATCCTCAACCGCTTTAATTAGTGCATCTAACTCGCCCAGTGTAGTGACTTGCGCAGTATGATTAGCAAAATTCACCTCTGCAGACTTCACATTATCTGAACTAGACAGTGCTTTTTGTACGGAATTGACACAACCAGCACAGGTCATACCGCCGATAGATAACTGGTAACTGACCGGAATCTGCCTGATATTGGTTTCGCCCTTATCAAGATCTGATTCCTTTTTCTTGGCTGGATTATCATCTTGACTACCATCTAAATGAGCAAGCTCACTGTCTTTCAATAGTCCGTAAAATTGGAACCCAGCCTCTTCTATCATGGCCTCTAAAGAGGACAAGGAAAGATCAGACTGCACCAAAAGCGTATCTTCTTTCGGGATACCTGTTACAACAGCCTCTGGACTGTGTTGCTGAATCCGTTTTCGAACTTTCGAGACGCAACCTTGGCATGACATACCTGTTACTTTAAGCTGTAATGGCTGGTCAGATGGCAAGCGTTCGATAACTGTTGAGGTTTTTGTTGTCATGATGCGCCCCTACTCTTTATGCATTGTTTTTTCTTGCCATTCTTCGATCAAGCAACAAATTGAATGCCCATTTGGATTTCCATTAGGCATCTCTTCCCAAGCTGCCAATGCCTCTTCCATTTTCTGGAGATGAGCTTGCAACTGAGCTATTTTAAACTTGGTCTCAGGCACTTTTTTCTGCAGTAAATCTCTGACCATAGGGCAAGGAGAATCACCGCTGTCTGATTGCAGAAAGATCTCTTCGATTTGTTTTAAACTAAATCCCAATTCACTGGCTTGACGAATAAAATGCAACCGCTGTAAAGCCAATTTATCGTAGATCTGGTAACCATTATTTGCATCACGTTCCGCCTGAATAAGTCCTAGCCTAGTGTAATGACGGACGGTTTCGGCTGTAACATTGGCATGACGTGCCAGCTCACTCACACGCATATAAACTCCTTTCTAAATAGACTAGCCAAACAATAATCACAGTGTAAAACCTATAGGTAGCACATAGGTCAAGACTTAGAGAAATATAACGCAAAAAAAACCGAGATCATGTCTCGGTTTTTTAGGTGTAATATTTCGCGTATTACTTAATGCAGTTTAAGCTTAGGCTTAACGACCTTACCAATTTTTTGCGCTGCCATGATAACGGTGGCTTTAAACCAGCCATGAATTGCAATAAGGTGCAGACGATATAGGGAAACATAGACAAAGCGTGCAATACGTCCTTCGATAAACATAGAGCCCCCCATTAAATTGCCCATTAGATTCCCCACTGTACTGTAACGACTTAAATTTACCAGAGACCCATAATCCTTATAGGTATATTCTTTAAGCGGCTCGCTTAAGAAGGATGCTTTGATGTTATCAAAGACTAACGAGGCCATTTGATGCGCTGACTGAGCACGTGGTGGAACAAAAGAGCCATCAGCTTGCTTACAAGCACAGCAGTCGCCAATCACATAAATGTTTTCAAAAGCCGTGGTTTGTAGTGTGCCTTTTACTAGAATTTGATTATTTCGTGTGGTTTCAAAACCGTCAATTTTCGCCACAAAATCCGGCGCCTTCACTCCAGCCGCCCATATCATTAGATCGGCTTCTATGTTGGTCTCATCCGCTGTTTGAAAGCCACCATCATACGCACGCACAACACGTGTGTTTTTACTAACAGTCACCCCTAGTCGAATCAATTCTTTGGTTGCTAAGGCGGCAATACGATCTGGCAGTGCTGGCAATATTCGAGGTCCCGCTTCGATCAATTGGATATTGACACGTTTCCCCGACATTTCTGGCATACCGTAAGCTTTAAGCATATCGGCCACATGAAACAACTCAGCTGATAATTCAACTCCCGTTGCACCACCACCAACTATGGCAAGCTTCAATTTTGCATCCGTTCCCTCTTGATGAATACGCAAAAACTGGTTCAGCAATGCTTGCTGAAAACGCTCTGCTTGCTTGTGCGAATCCAAAAAATAACAATGGTTCGATACACCTGGTGTACCAAAATCATTACTGACACTGCCCACAGCCATAACAAGAATGTCATAAGAAATCGTACGTTCGGGTAACACTATGTGCCCCATGTCATCCGACAGAGAGTCTAATGTTAAAGTCTTCGCTTCAGGATCAACCGCCATTAAAGTTCCTAGTTGAAACTGATAATGATGCTTTGCAGCATGAGCTCGGTAGTTGACACCATCGTTGTTGATGTCTAAAGAACCCGTTGCCACTTCATGCAATAGCGGCTTCCAGATATGCGTCTGACTTCTATCAATCAGGACAACTTCGGCTTGGCGTTTTTTGCCAAAAGTATGGCCCAGCTTGGTGATTAGCTCTAGGCCACCTGCTCCACCACCAACCACTACGATTTTTTTCATGTAAAATCCCCTATAAACCTTGAGTAATCTGGAAAATACTCGGTGAGCCCTTTCCAGATTGCACAAATGGTGTTTCCGAAAAAGTGCTATCTGATCCTTTGCGCCAATAACTTATCGAGTGTATTCGCAAACGCCATTCTATCCTGCTGATTAAACGTCGCGGGGCCACCAGTCTGGATACCTGAAGAGCGCATCTGTTCCATAAAATCACGCATACTTAGCCGCTGTTTAATATTTTCTTTTGTGTAAAGTTCACCACGCGGATTAATCGCTAAGGCTCCTTTTTCTATGACTTCTGAGGCCAATGGAATATCTGCTGTAATCACTAAATCCTGAACATCAATATTTTCGACAATATAATTGTCGGCAACATCAAAGCCGGAGCTAACCACACGCCGTTCAATCCATTTTGATGGCGGGATAGCAATAGCCTGATTAGCAACAAGGATACAAGGGATTTGCACACGTTCAGCAGCACGAAAAAGAATGGTTTTGATAACATTTGGACAGGCGTCGGCATCGACCCAAAGGCGCATAGTGTTCCCCTTTTTTGTAGGTCACCATTATTAAACAGCCTGAGAGTGAAATCCAGTAGTGAATAAGAACAAACGGAGCACATCCAAGTAATCCGTTTGCGTAACCGCTAGAGAGCAAGTGAAAACAGCGCTACATATTCGGGTAATTAGGCCCGCCAGCCCCTTCAGGTGTTACCCATGTGATATTTTGTGCAGGATCTTTAATGTCACATGTTTTGCAATGAATACAGTTTTGCGAGTTAATTTGAAAAATCGATTCGTTATTCGATTCTACCACCTCATACACACCTGCTGGACAATAAAACTGAGCGGGCTCATTGTATTTTGGAAGATTGCTTTGAATTGGAATATTGGGGTCTTTTAGTTGCAAATGACAAGGCTGATTCTCTTCGTGATTTGTATTGGATAAAAACACCGAAGACAATTTATCAAAGCTTAACAAACCATCCGGTTTTTTATATTCCGGAGCAATATGTTTTTCAGCAGGCTCAGTAGACGCATAGTCTGGTGTCATATCATTGAAGGTGAAAGGCAAGCCTCCAGCAAAAAAGTTTTGATCAAGCCAGTTATAAGCCCCACCCCAGAAGGTTCCTAGTTTATGCATCACAGGAACAAAATTACGAGCTTGTTGCAACTCTTTACCTAACCAAGAATCTTTTAATATGGCATTAAATTCCAGTAATTCCGCAGGCGGAGTTTCTAATTGCAAAGCATTAAAAATACTCTCTGCCGCTAACATACCGCTCTTCATCGCTGTGTGCGTGCCTTTAATTTTGGCAGGATTAAGCGTACCAGCATCACAACCAATTACCAAACCACCTGGAAAACTCATTTTAGGCAAAGATGCCCAACCGCCTTTTGCAATGGCACGAGCACCGTAGGATACGCGTTTGGCACCCTTTAGATGCTCTGAAATAATGGGATGATGTTTGTATTTTTGAAACTCATCGTATGGACTCAGATAAGGGTTTTTGTAATTCAGGTCAACAATCAGACCCACTACTACCTGATTATTTTCCAAATGATACAAAAATCCGCCGCCACCGGCTTCTTTGCCCAATGGCCAACCCGCAGTATGAATCACAGTACCCGGCTTACTTTGAGACGCTGGGACATCCCATAATTCTTTAATGCCAAGCCCATAGTGTTGTGGCGCTTTATCTTTATCTAACTCAAAACGGGCTATAAGCTCTTTGCCCAAATGCCCTCGGCAACCTTCGGCAAAAAGCGTGTATTTTGCTTTCAGCAACATGCCCGGCATGAATCCATCTTTCTCACTACCGTCTTCGGCTAAGCCCATATCGCCTGTGACAATACCTTCGACATGGCCATTTTCATTGTAAGCGAGATGAGCGGCGGAAAACCCTGGGAAAATTTCAACACCTAATGCCTCTGCTTGCTCCGCGAGCCATCGACAGAGGTTCCCTAGACTAATGACATAGTTACCATCATTATGCAGCGTTTTCGGTATCATCCATTGACTAAACTGCTTTGCAGTACTGTCTGAACCAAGCCAATAAAGCTCATCTTGATTCACTTTGGTATGTAATGGTGCGCCCATGGCTTGCCAATCTGGAAATAATTCAGCTAAGGCTTTTTGATCAATGACAGCACCAGATAGAATATGAGCGCCTATTTCAGAGCCTTTTTCAACCAAACATACACTGATTTCTTTCTCTTCGATTTTGGCTCTTTGCATGATGCGACAGGCCGCAGATAATCCAGCAGGGCCACCTCCAACGATCACAACATCAAACTCCATCACTTCTCTATCGGTCATATTGCCTCCCAACACGGATACTTTTTTATTTTAAGGCATTCTTTTATCAAAGACTTTTACCCACAACAAAAGATAAGAGTCTTTATGAATGATGCTTTTATCGATTGAAAGCATTTTTGTTTAAATTGTCAACAGTTGTCTTGCCAAACATTATTTCATGCGCATAACCAAATGCCCTTGGCAAAACATGATCGCAGTAAAAATATACCGAATGCTGCCAAGAAGCCTTTTGCATGTCATCTAACCGAACATTCTCCTTAGCTGAATGCAAAGCCCTCATCTGCAACCAAGCACCGACTAAATACCCCATTAACATCATATAAGGATAAGCTAAGCCGGTTCCCAAAACAGAATCTTTTTGCATAGCATCGAGACAAGCCTGAGTAGCCTCTTTGGCTTTTTCCAACACTGCGTTCACCTTTTCAGCATAGGGTGCCATTTCCGACCCTTTCCATAGAGCCAGTTCGGCCTCAATATCGGCAAGCAAAGACAACATTCCTTCGCCTTTATCAGAATGCAATTTGCGTCCAATTAAATCGATGGCTTGTATGCCATTAGTCCCTTCATAGATGGGAAGAATTCGTGCATCGCGGGCATGTTGGGCCACGCCGGTCTCTTCAATAAAACCCATTCCACCGTGAACCTGGATGGCCAATGATGTTACTTCTTGAGCTTGCTCAGTGATCCAGCCTTTTACGATCGGAGTGAATAACGCCGTTCTTATGATTGCCTGTTTTTGCACTTCCCCTGTCGCAAAATGCGACAAATCATTCTCAACAGCCGCTACGTATATAAGGGATCGCATGGCATCAATTTGAGACTTCATCATCATCAACATACGTAATACATCTGGATGTTCAATAATCGCAGCACGGCCTGTGCGGCTGGCGTTCATCCCTTGTTTGCGCTCAATGGCATACGCCAAAGCTTGTTGATAAGCTCTTTCAGAAATCGCCAAGCCTTGTAGACCAACGCCCTGTCTTGCGTTATTCATCATGGTGAACATGGCTTTTATGCCATCGTTTTCTTTGCCTACAAGATAGCCAATTGCACCTTCCTGATCACCAAAGCTCATCACACATGTTGGTGAGGCATTAATGCCTAATTTATGCTCAACAGAAACCACATGAACGTCATTGCGTTCAGCAGGAGCCCCCTGTTCATTGAGTAAAAATTTGGGCACGATAAACAAAGAAATACCTTTTACACCTTCAGGTGCACCAGGCAGACGAGCGAGCACTAAATGAATGATATTGTCACTCATCTGATGATCACCCCAAGTAATATAGATCTTTTGTCCTTTGATACGAAACACATCACCATCAGGAATGGCTTTACAAGCAATGGCGGCAAGATCAGACCCGGCAGAAGGCTCAGTAAGATTCATCGTTCCCGCCCATTCACCTGCTAACATCTTAGGAAGATAACGATTTTTCAGTGCATCACTGGCGTGTTGGTTAATGGCTTCAATCGCGCCCAAGCTCAGTAGTGGACAAAGTGAAAAGGCTAAATTAGCCGCTTGTACGCCTTCGTTGACCGCAGTAGCAACATAAGAAGGTAGACCTTGACCGCCGTATTCAGGATCACCCGAAAGTCCGATCCATCCCCCCTCAGCATAAGCTTGGAAAGCAGCTTTAAACCCTTTTGCTTCGATGACCTCACCCTGCTCGACTCTTGATCCTTCTTTATCACCACTGGCGTTAATTGGAGCAATGACCTGTTCCGCCAACTTTCCAGCCTCGCTAAGAATAGCTTCCAACAGGTCTTCATCGACCGCATCATCTAAATAAGGGTTTAAACGCTCTATTTGAGCAACTGACTGCAAACTGAATAAAATATCGTTGATTGGGTATTTGTATTCGCTCATTTTTTATTCTCCGGTTAATTATCCGAGCGGATCTAAAAATCTCTCTTAACAGAATGGTAAAAGATGGCAAATATCTCAATAACAATTCAGTGCTTTATTTCTAACAAATACAATCAGCCTCTTAAAAATAAAACCAAGAACGTACAGATTACGGGCGTTTCATCGCTTTACCAAACTTTAAGTATTCCTCACTTTTTCGATATTCTCCCGGTGTCATCCCCGTCCATTTTTTAAAGGAGCGAAAAAAAGCACTTGGCTCATCAAAGCCCATTAAGGCGGCAATATCATTGATACTAAGTTGAGGCGCATTCATGTAAGTAATGGCCGCTTCCTTGCGACAATCATCCTTAATATGCTGATAAGAGGTTTTTTCATCGTTCAGGCGTCGACGTAATGTAGACACACTCATGTTAAGTGCACTGGCGACTTCTTCAGCACTTGGCATTTCCCGAGAAAAGTCTTTTCCTAGCATCGCCATTACTTGTGATTTTAAACTGTTATCATTTTCAACCATCACCAACAACTGATAAGGCGCGGTTTTTAAAAAACCTCGTAGACTGTCTTCTGTTTGCACAATCGGCATATCAAGATAGCTGGCGGGAAACACTAACGCATTCGCATGCTGATTGAACTTTACTTCTGATTGAAAAAGCGTCTTGTAGTATTCAACATCATCAGGACGCTCACTGGTAAAATATGCCGCTTTCAAATTTAAACGGCGGCCAATGAGCCAGCAAATGAAGTGATGCCACATGGATAGCGTGGTCCTCAGTTGCTCTTTTGACTCTGGGACAACTAAGCTATCTATATTTTCAACAGACGAGTCTAATGGGGCAAAGGTAACCATGGCGAAGCGACCTTTTTTTATCAAAACAGGCTTCACTGTTGGCCCTCGACAAATTTCATAGAAATCACTGCATCGGTACAAAGCATGCGCCAAGCTTCTAGCATGAATGATGCAAAGACACATCATCCTAAATGTGCCGTTGGGTACTTTTCCACCACTCAGCATGCCAAAAGATTCATCTTGCATCAGCCACATAATTTTCTGATACAGCATCCCGTATCGATAGGCAGAGAAAGAGTCATTTTGCTCTATT
Organism: Marinomonas shanghaiensis; assembly: GCF_003259175.1. Classification (GTDB taxonomy): domain Bacteria; phylum Pseudomonadota; class Gammaproteobacteria; order Pseudomonadales; family Marinomonadaceae; genus Marinomonas; species Marinomonas shanghaiensis. The sequence goes on from NZ_QGOK01000003.1 coordinate 600,803, forward strand.
TCATCTTGCGCTATATCTAAACTGGCCAATACGGCTTGACGATCCAGTCCTTGTTCTTCAACGGCTTTTAATAGATAACGAACACTCGACATTGGCACAGAAGCTTTCACATTACTCACCTTGTAAAACGAATTCTTATTGTATTGCACTGTTTCTTTAAAATATAAAGCTAAACAAAAAGTTAGCATAAAAAAAGGCTGCATAAGCAGCCTTTTTTCATTTTACTTTTTTTACTTACTTTTCTTCAGTAAAAGCAGACAATAATTCGTCTAATGACAAATCATCACTACCAGTGTCTAACTCTTTAGACTGAGCCTCTGTTTTCGCTTGCTCTGCTTTTTCATCAACAGGTTTTACGAATACAAAGCGACGTGGGCGTACAGGCGCTGCTCCAACTTCTTTTTCAGGAAGTAGGCCTAGACGTTCAAGTTTTTTGTGCGCTTGTTCTTTGCGTTCCTTGGCTTTTTTTGTCACAAAACGACGAGTTGATGAGGCTTTGCGAGCTTTATTTTGCTCTTTCATCATCTCTTTTGAGCCAGTTTTACCAAGTTTGCCACGCATACTGCGCGATTTTTTAACACGAGCCATAATATCCTCACTTTATCGCGCGCATTGTAGCAGTGAATTCACGCTAGGTCATCCAGCAGAACTAGCAATTTGCTTTAAAAGCACCATGACCAATCTTTCTTTGACCGCCCACTTCTCCTAACCATTTTTTGACGTCAGCCTCATTATCGGCCTGTAACGCGCCTTCTAGGTTTTTCAATATCACGATAGTATCGTCAACCACTTTCGTAAATTTATCTTGTTGCTGTGCTAACGCATCTCCTTGCAAATTTTCCGCTGTAAACTTATAAGGCGTTTCACCACGAGATTTTTCAAAATAACTAATTAAGGTAGTGACTCGTTGTGCAGCAGCATCATTGTCACCTGACTTCACATCTGATGACATGGCCTGCATTTCATTTTTTATATTTTCCATGTAGCCATGCAGTGCCGTTTCATCACAAGAAGGATTGGCAAACAATACCGACGAACAAGACATTGACACTATCGTAGCCGCTAGAAGACCTTTTTTCATAAGTACACACCTTTTATTTCAGAATACAAAACATTCAACTGACTTTAAAATAGCATTCTCTGTGAAAAAAACATCTACTTTATTGTAACTAAGGTCATTTGATCTACACCTTGGCTAGCGTATGATTTGTCAGGATTGATAGATTTTATGATAGAACATCGCTGGAGTTGATTATTTGTAATTTTAAACAAGTATTCGCTACCGTATTAGGATTAGCGTTAAGTAATGTCGTGATGGCCGAGTGCGCTGACTTTAATGCCAAAATAGCCGCTGATAAAAGTGCGCAAAAATACGTAAGCGGTAAAACGTTCAAAAACGCTCGGGTGTTGAAAAAGCATCTACCCAGTAAACGCAAAGAAGTCGCCAGCTATGTTTATGTCAAAGCTGACGACCTCTATTATACCGTGTATTCTTTAGTGAACTCTGATTGTGACGCTGAGATAATCAAGAGAACTAATGGTAAGCATTAGTCTTTTGATGGTCTTGTCACTTTTTGTTTTTTTCAGGCTTTTTTGGCTTATCTGCTTTTTTATTTTTTTCGGACTCCTCTTCGGATGAATCATCCTCTTCTTCGTCCTCGTCCTCTTCTTCTCCGAGTTTAGATATTTCTTCTAAACGCTGAATCACTCGGGCAGAAAGAGTCCCTTCAGGGTAATCACCTTCTTCATTAACCTGGCCAGGCTCTATTCCTGTCAATAGATGCAAAGCTTCATCCGCGGTTGAAATAGCATAGACATGAAACTTACCCGCTTTCACCGCCTCGACAATCTCATCGCTTAACATGAGATTAATCGTATTCGATTTAGGGATAATGACACCTTGTGTTCCCGTTAAGCCACGAGCATGACAAACACTGAAGAAACCTTCAATCTTTTCATTTACGCCACCAATTGCTTGAACTTCGCCGTATTGATTTAATGATCCGGTAATTGCAAGATCTTGGCGTAATGGCACTTGTATCAAAGCAGAAAGCAAACAGCATAACTCTGCCGTAGATGCACTGTCCCCATCAACATAGCCATAACTTTGTTCCATGGCAATTGAAGCCGAGATATCCAATGGGAAACGCTGGGCATATTTATTACCAAGGTATCCAGACAGAATGAGAACGCCTTTAGAGTGAATATTCTGGCCTAGGTTAGACTCTCGCTCTATGTCAATGATTCCCTTACCACCAGGGTAGACGGTAGTAGAGATACGCGCTGGCGCGCCAAAGCTACTATCTCCAATTTGCATTACCGTAAGACCGTTGATTTTACCAACTGCGTAGCCATCACTTTCCAACAGGACTGTGCCTTCTATAATCTCTTCGATTATTTTTTCACTGACTCGTCCTGTGCGGTGCTTTTTCGCTTTTAACGCTCGCGTAATGTGATCCGCTGTAATTTCACTGTCTTTAGCCATCTGACGCACAAAATCTGCTTCGCCTAATAACTCAAAGACATCACCAATTTTTGCCGCCATTTCACGCTGATGCTCTGCTAAACGACTGCTGTATTCGATCAAAGCAGCGACACCATCACGAGTCACATTTGCGTACTCTTCTTTGTCCACTCTATCTTTCATCAAACGAGCAAAAGACAATTCAGACTCTTTAGAACGCTTTAATGTATCGTCAAAATCGACTAAGACACGAAACATTTCTTGAAAATCAGGGTCTGCATCCTGTAATAAATAATAAATATCCCGAGCACCTATTAACACTACCTTTACTTGTAAAGGTAGATTTTGAGGCGACAGCGTCATGGTATTCATCAATCCCATGTCAGCATAAGGGTGCTCAATTTTAATGGTTTTACTTTTCAATGCTCGTTTAAGTGCTTCCCAAAGATAATGATCCGTCAGCAGTTTTTCTGCATCTAAAATCAAATAGCCTCCATTGGCGGCATGCAAACTTCCAGATCGAATTAAGCGATAATTGGTTACCAACATACCTTGATCACTGCTGTGCTCGACCTGCCCAAATAAATTACGATAGGTTGGGTGGGGTTCGTATACCACTGGTTGACCGCCATTCGGCTTATGGGTAATCGCAATATTTGGCAAATACAGCTCTTCATAAAACTGTCGACGCCCTATTTCATCACGATTTTCAGAAGCCTTGTCATCCGCCATCTGGTCGATAATGGTTTTGTCTAGATCTTCTCTAAGTGCGGTTAAATAGGCACTGATATCGGCATTGTCTTGGTATTTTTCAAACAAACCGGACATCAAAGGATCAAGTGCTTCTTTTACCGTATCTAAGTTAAGCTGACGAATGAGCTCATAAGTGGCACGTTTCCATTGAGGTAAGCCTAACAATTCTTCGTTTAGCAGTCCTTCAAGGGTTGATACACCTTCTTGAAAGGCATCGCGCTCATCATCGGTCAGAGAAGCAAATTCATTTTCCTCTAATGCTTTACCATCTTTCATTGGTGCGAAACTAACAGAAGAGGCATCACGAAACATCGCCACGCCAATTTTCCCAGAAACACGCTCCACCTTATTAATCGCGGCTTCGTATTGATCATTAAAAGCACGATCAATGACACTTTTTTGCTGCTGGTATGATGGGTTTTCAAACGCGGCAGGAAAAGTCGCCATTAAGCCATCAATTAATGCACGGATCTCTTTTTCAAACTCAGAGGATTGACCAGGTGAAAACTCGATCGCTTTTGGGCGATGGCTCTCAGTAAAATTATTGACGTAAGCCCATTCATTTGGTGCTGGGCGACGTTTCGCTTCACTTTTAAGATAACTCATCACATAGGATGAACGACCCGTACCTGAGTCCCCCATGGCAAAAATATTGTAACCTGGTCGTTGCATGGCAACGCCAAATTGAATGGCTTCAACCGCACGTTCTTGACCCAAAATACCGTTAAGAGGCTCAATATCATTTAATGTTTTAAACGTTAAATGGTCGGCTGGCACTTTGGCTGATAACGCCTGATAAGGCAGAGAGGTAACCATGTTGGACATCAATGGACTTCCTTTTGTTTAACAAGCTTCTCGCTTGCGAAAGAAAACAATAGTCTTCTTCTAAAATTTTTAAATAATGACAATGTGTTGAGACTACCACCGCGCCGATTCTTCGCCTAGAGCCACACCTTTTATTATGCTCAAAGCTGTAACTGATGTTGTGGATCGACCTTAGTAAACACGCGATGAAAGTTAGCCGCTGTCGCTTCTAGTAGTGCTTCATAGCGAATGCCTTTTAAATCAGCCACATATTGTGCGATTTCTGAAACGTATTTCGGCTCATTTTTCTTGCCGCGATACGGTACAGGAGCTAGATAAGGAGAATCTGTTTCAATAATCAAGGAATCTAGAGGCAATTTGCGCACAGTTTCTTTTAAATCATCGGCGGCTTTAAAGGTCACAATCCCAGAAATAGAAATCAAGTAATTTTCATCCACTGCCGCTTTCGCCATCTCATAATCTTCCGTAAAGCAATGCAGCACGCCAGCGCTATTCACGTTACCATGCTGTCTAATCAGCGACAAAGTATCATCCTTGGCATTCCGAGTGTGTACTATGATAGGTAACCCTAACTCCCCGCCGGCTTTTAAATGATGCATGAAGCTGATTTTCTGCGCCTCATGAGCGGCATCAGAGGCTTCATAGAAATAATCTAACCCTGTCTCTCCAATGGCAATGACTTTGGGATTATTGGCGTATTCACGCAATAGACCATCACTTGTGATCAAACCATCACTTTGCAAAGGATGTACACCACAACTGGCATAGACGCCGTTGCGTTTTGTGAACTCTAACAATATTGGCATCTTATTAAGATCAACAGAGATGCTGAGTAATTGCCTAACACCTTTGTTATAAGCCGCATCAAGCGCGCCTTTTATATCATGGTTGTAAGGTTCTAAATCCAGCATATCGAGATGACAATGAGTATCAATTAACATAAAAACGTTACCACTGATTCAGTTCATGCGTGAGTTGCATAATAGGGTTTAAATTGGTTTTTTGAAGGTCTGATTTCAATCTTTGCAAAGACTGATACCGTGCCATTAAAGACTGGATGCCCAGTCGTGTCATTAATGCCTTATAGATATCTTGAAGGGCCTCATCGATTGGCGCGCCTGTGGAGTGCAAAATACATTGATGAAGGATGGCGGCCAAACCATTGCAATAATCGTCGATGTTATTACTATCCAAACCCTTTAATACATCGCTTGCTGGTGTTGCCCCTTGCAGCATCGATGCGAGCTGATGAGGTAAATTTGCAAACAAAGAAACCTTTCCTTGCTGCTGAATGGCCAACAAACGAAAAGGCTGAGTCGTCAACCAAAACAAAGCGTTTAATGTTTGCCCTTCGGGTTGCAACATTAACCATTGTTTTACTTCAGAAGCGTTAGGTGTGGGCACATTGACCAACAAGCAGCGACTGCGTACAGTCGGTAAAAGGCTGGTCGACTGAGAGCTGGTGAGAATAAAATAAGTGCGTGGCGCGGGCTCTTCTAATGCCTTCAGAACCGCGTTCGCAGCGTTGATATTCATTGCTTGGGCATGAGTAATCAGCACAACCTTGTTTTGCCCTACCTGAGGCTTTTGGCTAATTTGGCGCACTAGGGTGCGAACTTGATCGACTTTAATTGTGGCTGCCTGTCCATCTAAAACGCGAAAATCTGGATGTGTATCCGCTTGCATTAATTGACAAGAATGGCAATGACCGCATGCCGCCGCACCATTCTGCTCACACATCAAGTCTTTGACTATTTCACGCGCTAATACCTCTTGACCAACACCATCTGCCCCAGTAATTAACAAAGCATGAGAAAGACGACTGGTTTGTTTTAAGGCTTGAACTTGTCGCAAACAAGGCATTAGCCAATGGGCAAGCTCTGTCATCTACACGTCACCAGACCAAACATTGCGCAACAATAATAGTTGCTCTTCAATTTGTGTTTTTACCAAATCCAGAGACAAACTGGCATCAATCACCTTTATTCGCTCTGGATCCAAACGTGCGCACTCGAGAAAACCCTCTCGAACTTTATGATGAAATGCCAATGACTCTTTATCCAAACGGTCTTGATGCTGACGCTGAATAACACGCTCTTGACCTAGCTCAACCGGCACGTCCAAAAGCAATGTGGCATCGGGTTTATTATCGCCAACTACCCAATTCGCCAACTGGTTCAGCATGTTGATATTGCCACCACGAGCTTTACCCTGATAAACATAGCTAGAATCCAAAAAACGATCGCTTATCACCCAAACACCTTTCTCTAAGGCTGGTTGAATTTTTTCTGCAATGTGCTGGGCTCTAGCAGCAAAAACTAACAACAATTCGGTTACATCATTTACCGCTTCTTCGCGTGGACTTAAAATCAATTGTCTAATTTCTTCTGCCAATGGCGTACCGCCGGGCTCACGAGTCATAACATAGGGGATATTATGCGCCTCTAACCAATGACGAATGCATTCGATAGCGGTTGTTTTACCGCTGCCTTCTCCACCCTCAAGCGAAATAAATTTACCTCTCATGCTAACACTCCTCTATTTCGCAATGGCTGGCGTCGAACGATAATCTTCTCGGCGCTTAAACTGAAACTCTCTTACCGCTTTATTATGTTCTTGTAGAGTTTTAGAAAAGGCATGCGTACCGTCGCCTTTAGCCACAAAATAAAGCGCATCCGTGTTGCCTGGGTTTAATGCCGCGGCAATCGCTTCTCGACCAACGTTAGCAATAGGAGTAGGCGGCAATCCATATACTCTATAGGTATTATAAGGAGAAGAATGCTGCAACCCTTTACGGGTCAAGTTACCTTTATACAGATCCCCAAGGCCGTAAATAACCGTGGGATCGGTTTGCAAACGCATGCCTTTTTCTAGTCGGCTTATAAAAACCCGTGCAATCAAAGGCCGCTCTTCAGGAACACCGGTTTCTTTCTCGATAATAGAGGCCATTACCAATGCTTCATAGGGCGATTTATAGGGTAGTTTAGCGGCCTTACTCTCCCATAAATCAGCCAATGTTTGCACCAAAAGATCATTCGCATGCTTCAAGATGCTAGCGTCAGTATCCCCTTCATGATAGCGATACGTATTAGCAAAAAACTGCCCTTCAGAATGTGGAGACGTGAGCCCTAATGTCTTAGCAATGTCTTCACTCGATAAACCCGTTAACGTCATCGTTATATTACCGCGTGCCGCCATAGCTGAAAGAAAGTCTTGAGTGGTTTTACCCTCCAATAACGTTATGGAGTAAAAAATAGATTGCCCAGAATCAAACAGAGCCATGACATCCAGTAAATTCATAGTCGGTTCTATCGCATATTTACCGACCTTGGGGACCCATTCAGGATCCAGCCTTGCCACAATACGCGTTAAAAAAGGGTACTTAATCCAACCATTTTCGCTCAACTTCACACCTAAACTGTAGGCGGTATCGCCTTTGCGAACCTCAAAAGTTTCAACCGAATCTAATGGAATAGTGGATGTAATTGATTTGTAAATATGGCCTACAGCAATGGCAGTGACTGCAATGCCCAAAACAACCACACGATAAAACCATTTATTAAGATAAGACCATCTTGCAAGACGAGACTTTTTAGCACGGTAAGACTTTCTAGAGCGATATGTTTTTTTCACTCGGTGTAACCGTTTAGCGCGCTTGAACCATTTAATGAACGCCATGCATATCCTTAGCTTGCATTAAAATTTGTAACTTACGAGTATGAATGCCAATTGGGAAAGATTCTCCTGAAACGCGGATAACAGGCACTATACCCATCAGACTATTGCTAATAAACACTTCGTCCGCTGCCATCAGATCGTCAAGCAAAAAATGCCCTATTTGGACCATATAATTATTTTGATTTTGTACAATAGCGCTTCGATAAGTCCCTTGCACTCCAGACAACGCAAGTGAAGGGGTATATAAAATGCCATTTTTGTACCAAAAAAGATTGCTCTGGATGCATTCTACTAACTCTTGCTTATCGTTTAGCATGATAGCTTCAAAATCATCCGGCCCCAGAAATTGCTTAGCAATAATATTTTCAAGCCTGTTTAAATGTTTCATGCCCGCAAGAAAGCGATTAGTACTAACAGGAACGGGAGAAATCGAAAGGGAGATGCCTTTATCACGTTGGTATTGATAATGTGGTGCAGGGAGGATACCAATTATAATTGAGTGAATGCAGTTTTTAGGTGCTAAATAGCCTCTCCCCCCCTCTCCACGGGTCACAATGATCTTTACAACGGACTCTTCAAGAATCAATGGCAGTACATTGGAGTGCAAAAAGTCATACAAATAATGCTTTTGGCTGAGTGTCAAAGGCATTCCAAGCTTAGCAAGCCCACGCCACAAACGCGAAAGATGATCCGAGATATGAGAAAAAAATTGGGGAAAAACACGAATAGTTTCGAAAACACCGTCGCCATAAGCCAAACCACGATCAGCAACGGAAAGAGAATTGTCTAATCTGTAATTGACGAACCAAGTCATGGCTAAAAACTCAATAAAATAAGGTTAGCTATGATAGCGTAAAAAGATGGCGTCCCATAGGGGGTTCGAACCCCTGTTACCGCCGTGAAAGGGCGGTGTCCTAGGCCTCTAGACGAATGGGACATATAAAACTTTCTTATTCAAAGAAAGTGGAGCGGGAAACGAGGCTCGAACTCGCGACCCCAACCTTGGCAAGGTTGTGCTCTACCACTGAGCTATTCCCGCATTGCTATTGCTGCTAACTTCTCAGCAATACAATTACCTTTGAAAAGGTAAAAGTGGCGTCCCATAGGGGGTTCGAACCCCTGTTACCGCCGTGAAAGGGCGGTGTCCTAGGCCTCTAGACGAATGGGACATAAACTTTTAACGACTACAAAAACATTTTTCACTTAACATGAAAGTGGCGTCCCATAGGGGGTTCGAACCCCTGTTACCGCCGTGAAAGGGCGGTGTCCTAGGCCTCTAGACGAATGGGACACAATCAGTTTTGATAAAACTGTAAACAAATCACCCTGCTATCGCTAACAACGATGATGGAGCGGGAAACGAGGCTCGAACTCGCGACCCCAACCTTGGCAAGGTTGTGCTCTACCACTGAGCTATTCCCGCATTGTACCGCTCTACTCTATTCAAGCGTTTTCTTGGTTATCTTTATTAATAAAGCCAACCTAAAAAGTGGCGTCCCATAGGGGGTTCGAACCCCTGTTACCGCCGTGAAAGGGCGGTGTCCTAGGCCTCTAGACGAATGGGACACAATCAGTTTTGATAAAACTATAAACAAATCACCTTGCTATCGCTAACAATGATGATGGAGCGGGAAACGAGGCTCGAACTCGCGACCCCAACCTTGGCAAGGTTGTGCTCTACCACTGAGCTATTCCCGCAATTAACACTCTCACTTCGCATTAATTTTATGTAAACTATACACCAACTGAATGAAAAGATGGCGTCCCATAGGGGGTTCGAACCCCTGTTACCGCCGTGAAAGGGCGGTGTCCTAGGCCTCTAGACGAATGGGACAACGTTACAATCTTGCTGTGTGAGCGGGTGCGTATATTACTGTTACCAATCTTAAAATCAACAGTTTTTTTCATTAATTTAAGCAACTTAGATAAAAAGTCGCTTTAGAAATCAATCTGATCGGAGCTATTATGCTAAATAAACAACTTTTTTTAACCTTATCCCTATCAACGCTTTTGTTAGCAGGCTGCTCTACAACCCACTATATAAGCATCACACCACAAGCGGATGTGAAGTCCACCGCCCTATCAAATGATAGAGTCATCCATGTCACCACAAGCTCTCGACTCACCAATGCTGTTGGCTCAATCAAAACAGGCATCAACGAACGAGCGGACATTTTTACAACCAATGATATTAAGCAAAGCATTCGAGATAGCGTTTTGAGCGGCTTGAGAGAAATGGGCTTTACGCCTGAACAAGGCGTTATGCCAGCTGCTGACTTACAAATCGAAATCAGCAAAATGAGCTACACCACAAAAGTTGAAGCATTAAAGACAGTAGCGACATTAGAATTTGAACTTAAAACAACACTCGCAGCAAAAGGACAAACCTATAAAGCAAACTATGGCTCTGAGAAAGTAAGAGAATACGGCACCATGCCTTATCAAAAGGCAATTGAAGATGATATGAATGAATTGGCCAGCCAAACAGTAACACGCCTCTTAAGTGATCCAAACATCATTACTTTGTTAAAATAGTCTAAAAGTCGGCTTTCTAGTCTAGTACAGAAAGCCGACCCCCTCTGCCCCCTGCTCCGACATAATATTGAGTTTTTTTCTCTCTATATAAACCTCCCATCTTGAATGCTCACAAGTTCAGTGTAGAGTTAGTGTCTTTCACCCAGCTTCAGTAAGGATAAAGTGGTGCAAATTCGCAAATCAAACAAACTCGCCAATATATGCTATGAAATTCGTGGGCCAGTATTAAAAGAAGCGGTGCGCATGGAAGAAGAAGGCCAGCGCATTCTAAAGCTTAATATCGGCAACCCTGCTCCATTTGGTTTTGAAGCACCTGACGAGATACTCGTTGATGTGATCCGCAACCTACCAACAGCGCAAGGCTACTCTGAATCAAAAGGCCTCTATTCTGCACGCAAAGCTGTTATGCAAAAATACCAAGCCATGGGCATTAAATCCGCTGATGTAAACCACGTTTGGATGGGTAACGGAGTCAGCGAACTGATTGTAATGGCAATGCAAGGGCTGCTAAATGATGGCGATGAAATTCTTATCCCAGCACCGGATTACCCACTTTGGACTGCCGCTGCAACATTAGCTGGCGGTTATGTTCGTCATTACCTGTGTGACGAAGGCTCTGGATGGCAACCAGACATTCAAGACATTAAGTCTAAAATATCGAACAAAACCAAAGCCATCGTTATCATCAACCCCAACAACCCAACGGGTGCGGTGTACGAAAGAGGCGTTCTTGAGTCTATTATCAATCTGGCGGAAGAGCACAACCTGCTTATCTTCTCGGATGAAATATATGACAAAATCCTTTACGACGAAGCTGAGCACATCCCAACAGCCACTCTGACAGAGGGCCGTGCCCCTTGCATTACTTTTGGTGGCCTTTCAAAAGTATATCGCACTGCAGGCTTCCGTTCTGGCTGGATGGTTATTACGGGTGACCGAAGCGGAATCAGTGACTATATAGAAGGGCTAGACATTCTCAGCTCAATGAGACTATGTGCTAACGTACCAGCTCAACACGCTGTCCAGACAGCGCTAGGAGGGTATCAGAGTATAAATGAGCTTATCGTGCCTGGTGGGCGCTTCTATGAGCAACGCAAAGTCGCATGGGAAGCATTAGATTCTATCCCCGGCGTCCACTGCCACAAACCCGAGGGCGCACTGTATTTATTCCCAAGACTCGATCCCAAAATGTACAAAATCAAAAACGACATGGATCTCGTTCTGCAGTTTTTACGCGAAGAAAAAGTTCTTATCGTTCAAGGCACAGGATTTAACTGGCCAACGCCTGATCATGTGCGCTTTGTTTTCCTCCCTCACATCGAAGAACTCACGCCTGCGATGGAGCGTTTTGCTGCATTTTTAGGTCGATTAAGGAAGCGTTAATACTGCGCCATTTTTTCTTGAAATAATCCAATAAACCCCTACTATGCTCCTTAACAACTTATTGAGGAGCGTATTTATGCGTATTGTTCTTTTCTTACTGACAAACCTAGCTGTCATGGTGGTAGCCGGGATTGTCTTAAGCCTTTTAGGCGTTAACGGATATATGACCAGTAACGGTCTAAACTTTACGTCTTTATTAATTTTCTGTGCGGTCTTTGGCTTTACAGGGAGCTTCATTTCTTTGTTTCTCTCCAAATTCATGGCAAAGCGTGGATCTGGTGCCGTTGTCATAGAGAAACCTCGTAACCATAAAGAAGCTTGGCTTCTCGACACGGTTAAGGAGTTGTCTCAGAAAGCTGGGATACAAATGCCAGAAGTGGCCATATTTCCTGCTCATGAGGCAAACGCCTTTGCAACCGGCTGGAACAAAAACGCAGCGCTGGTTGCGGTTTCAAGCGGCATGTTAGATCGCTTCTCTCCTGATGAGATCAAAGCCGTCCTTGGCCATGAAATTGGTCACGTTGCGAATGGAGACATGGTCACCCTCACCTTGGTACAAGGCGTTGTGAACACGTTTGTGATGTTCTTCGCACGCATTGCGGCTTATGCCGTTGATCAATTCTTGCGTCGAAACGACAATGAAGGCTCAGTTGGCTGGGGCTACTATATCGCTACATTTGTATTTGAAATCATCTTTGGCGTATTGGCTTCTATGATCGTTATGTGGTTCTCTCGCTTCAGAGAGTTTAGAGCAGATGAAGCCGGCGCTAGATTGGCTGGCAAAGGGGCCATGATTGCGGCTCTGGCTCGCCTTCAACAAGAGCATGAAGAAAGCCGTATGCCTGACTCTATGCTGGCATTTGGAATTCGTCGCGGCAAAACACCCACTTTGGGCGAACTCTTTTCAAGCCACCCGCCTATTGAAGTAAGAATCAAAGCACTTCAAGCACTCTAAGATTCATTCTTAGAAATGAAAACGCCAGCAAAAAGCTGGCGTTTTTTATAGCATTAGAAAACAAATACAGTTTACTTCGTTTTATTATGTTGAGTCTCTAGAATGAAGGCCATGAGTGGGATGCCAAACTCCTTAGCTAGGTCCATAAAACGCACACCATACACGTAAAAATACTCTACCCCCATACGCGTCAGGAAGTCATTATCAACCAAGCCCGCTTGGACTTGCTCTAGCATCTGAATTTCTTGCGAACGAATTTCACAGTCTAGCTTTAAAATATGATTGTATGGTCCAATTTTCACATTACAGATCAAGCGCATCGTTTGATTTACCGAGCCAAAATCTTCTTTTGAGATCAACTTGGCACCACCAAAACTAAGATCAATGACAATTGCTGAAGAAGGCGCAGCAATGGTCGCATCAGACGTATTTGGCTCCAAGTTACAGATTAAACGTGTCTCAACTCGAACCGCTTGCCTTACTTCCGATGTTTCAACATAACTAGGATAAGCGATGTGTAAATGGGCGGCAGGCTCCAAATAACTCTTCGCCACCTTACTCGAAAAAGCACAGACATGAGTACTAAGCATAAGCCTAACATTGACAATCTGACTCTCCCTTACCAAGATATTTTTCCCATTCAGCTTAGGCGTTGATAAAATCAACGATCGACCTGGAAGACTACCAAGGACTTTAACCATATAGCGCCCAGGAGGAGAAATAAACTCCAACTGAACACTGGTTCCTATTGGCACATCAAGATCGCCTAAATCGACCTGCATTACTCCAGCCATGCACTAACCTTAGTTCTCATATTATTTTACTGAAAAGCCGATTGCACCCAACAAACGAGATACATCACCAGTGGAAGCGATTAAACAGGTATTAAACTCATCTCTTTCTACGTAATTTTTGCGCAACCAGTCAAATACATTACTTTCTTTATTTTCTCGGTACTTAAAACGCAATCGTGCGTCATCTCGCGCCACATCATAGATGGCCTGAATACAACGAGCCAGCATTTCTTCATGCGGTCGCTGAGCATTCAAATTTAATGACGAAAACCATCCTGCACTAATGGCCTCCCTCTGAGACACGGCAGACGCGGCTTTATTTAAATGCTCGCATAAGGCCAAGTAAACCATCCATGTGCCTTTTTCACGACCCTGCTTACTGTATCCCGCAATATGAGGCGTAGCGATATCCACGATGGAAGCCAACTCTTGGTCAATCAACGGCTCACCATCCCAAACATCTAAAACAAGGTGCAAATTGCCTTCTAAATGCTTATGGCGCTCAATTAAAGCACTCTCATTGATCACACCACCGCGACCTGCGGAAATGATTACCGTCCCAGGAGATAGCTGGCTCAACTCATCCGCACCTAACATGCCTTTTGTAGGATGGCTCCCAGAGGTTGTCAATGGAGCATGCAGCGAAATAACATCGCAAGACAATATTTGTTCTAAAGACACAAAATTGACTTCGCTCTGATCCTTTTCTTTTAAAGGATCATAGACGCAAACCTCACACCCTAAACGGGCAAAACGCTGATACACGGTTTTACCCACATTTCCATAACCAATGACGCCGATTTTTTGCTTCAACCAACGTATTTTTTTTGTCATGTAAAGATGGCTTAATGCACTAAAGACATAGTCCGCTACCGCCTCAGCATTGCAGCCTGGCGCACTACTGAAAGCGATATCTGCTTCTGCAAGATACTCTAAATCAATGTGGTCCACACCAATCGTGGCACTGCCCACAAAACGCACCGAACTCCCTTCCAGTAACTCGCGTGTTACTTTGGTAACGGAGCGCACCAACAATATATCGGCCTCTTTTACTTGCTCTTGAGTCAAATTCCGACCGTTTACTAACTCTACAGCACCTAAATGTGAAAACAACGCTTTCACATTTGGCATGTTCTCATCTGCAATGATCTTCATACTGTCGTTTTAAAAACTCATCAAATAGTACATTAGGGCAACGTTGTGCCAATAAATATCGAGAAAAGATTTCCGCTCTTTTTGGTAAACCAGAATCAATATACGAACCAACTTGAGTCATCACCGCTTGCTCAAAATGCGTTGCGTCATAATCCGGCAAAGCCAAATTATCGACACTGACACGAAAGGGCAAACCCGCCGCCCAATGCAAAACACATTCAACCGCTTGCGGTTTCACTTCCACTTGCTCAAACACCTTCTGTGTTTGTAAGTCACGAGCATCAGACTCATACCAATAGCCGTAATCTTCTAGCAAACGCCTGTCGTGACCGGCAATACACCAATGACTTACTTCGTGTAGTGCGCTTGAAGGGTAATCATAACGAAAAAAAATCGTCGCAGGAGCATGATCACTTGCTGGTGTATAAAGAGGCTCATCTGCACCACCAATGAGGCGGGTATTAAAACTTGAATGAAAACAGGCACGAAAAGCGGCCACAAGTTGTGTTGCACTTGCCAACGATAACACTCCAAAAACGAAGAATTATACAGAAGAAACAAAAATGCGCCACGCAAAGGAGAAAACTTCACGTGACGCACTCGAAACAAACCATTGCCGTTATCTTCCATGAATCAATTGGTGATCACAGATCACCCTAAACGGTCAGTTTGAATACATTACCCTCGGTAATAACGAGAAGCAACAAAAGGCATTGTTGTCAATGTAAGAGGTATACTCTTCCCTCTCACATTCGCAAACAAGGATTCACCTGCGTCTAAAGCCGATGTCGACACATAGGCCATCACAATCGGCTGAGAAAGAGTTGGTGAGAAACCACCACTTGTTACTACGCCTTTCACTTGACCTGTGGCGTCGACAACCTCAGCGCCTTCACGCACAGGTGCACGACCTTCAACTAAGAAACCCACACGCTTTCTAGCGGACTTATTTACAAACTGCGGCAATATGATATCAGCACCCGGAAAACCACCTGCACGCTCACCATCAAAACGACGTACTTTTTGTATTGCCCAATTAAGAGATGCTTCTATCGGCGTTGTTGTAGTATCAATGTCATGGCCATACAAGCACAGTCCGGCCTCTAAACGCAGAGAATCTCGAGCCCCCAGACCAATCCATTCAACCTCATCAAAAGCCAACAAGGCATTCGCAAAGGCTTCAGCATGGTCGTTTGGCACAGAAACTTCGTAACCATCCTCCCCCGTATAACCTGAACAGCTCACCCACAACTCAATACCCTGCCACTGAAATTTCAAGCTTTGCATGAAGGTCATCTTTACTGCATCAGGCACCATACGAGCAAAAACTTCACGCGCTTTTGGCCCTTGAATCGCTAGCAAAGATCGATCTTCAATCACGTTAACATCACAATCAACCAAAGAAGCTTTTAAATAAGCAAAATCTTGCTCTTTACAACCTGCGTTTACCACCATGAAAATCTCATCTCCCCAATTGGCGAACATAAGATCATCTGTAATACCACCTTCTTTAGTGGTAAACATGCCGTAGCGTTGTGTGCCTTCGGCAAGACTAAGCACATCGACAGGCAGAATAGATTCAAGCGCCGATTTCACATTTTTACCACGAAGAATTACCTGCCCCATGTGTGACACGTCAAACAATCCGACATTCTCACGAGTCCATAAATGCTCTTTCATAACACCCAACGGGTATTGAACTGGCATTTCATAGCCCGCAAACTCAACCATTCTAGCGCCAGAGGCGATATGTAGATCACACAGAGCAGTACGTTTCATAACGATAACCTTCATTAAAATTGTGATTAGATCTGTTTCCGATTGGAAACAGAGTATCTAAAACAAACTCAGTTTGACAAGCATTAAGCACTATTTATTAAAGAATATTTGCAGCCAAATACAACAGAAATCATTAAAAAACCTGAACGATAGGTCAAATATAATTAAAAACAAACTTTTTAATTGCCCCCTTTTTACTGTTTCCAATTGGAAACTTTTTGATTATGATAAGCAAAATTGACGTAAACCGAACAATGACTGACGCTCTTAGAAAGATGATCTTTTTTCATCATCTTAGACTGCCTTAGTGTTATTATACGCAAGACTCATTGTCTTTTGGGCATACATGTTTATTTAAGAGGAATTACCCCATGGCCAACACCGAAGCCTTTTTCAGCCAAACCCTAGCTGAACGAGATCCAGAACTTTTTGCCACCATCGTTGAAGAGCAAGAACGTCAAGAAACTGGTATTGAATTGATTGCTTCTGAGAACATCACTTCAAAAGCTGTTTTAGAGGCACAAGGTTCTGTTCTAACCAACAAATATGCAGAAGGTTACCCGAATCGTCGTTACTACGGTGGCTGTGAAGCAGTTGATGTTACTGAGCAACTTGCTATCGATCGCGCCAAGCAACTGTTCAACTGTGAATTTGCTAACGTACAGCCTCATTCTGGCGCTCAAGCAAATGGCGCTGTCATGCTTGCCCTACTTCAACCAGGCGATACTATTTTGGGCATGTCTTTGGACGCAGGTGGTCACTTGACTCACGGCGCGCCACCGGCTCAATCTGGTAAATGGTTTAATGCGGTTCAGTATCAAGTTCACCCTGAGACACTCTTGATCGATTACGATGCAATCGAAGCGCAAGCACTAGAATGCAAACCAAAAATGATCATCGCGGGTGGTTCTGCTATTCCTCGCGTTATTGATTTTAAGCGTTTCCGTGAAATCGCTGACAAAGTTGGCGCTTATCTATTCGTTGACATGGCACACATTGCTGGCCTTGTTGCGACTGGCGCTCACCCGTCTCCACTTCCACATGCGCACGTTGTCACAACCACAACACACAAAACACTACGTGGACCACGTGGCGGCATGATTCTTTCCAACGATCTAGACCTTGGTAAGAAAATTAACTCTGCGGTGTTTCCTGGCTACCAAGGTGGCCCACTAATGCACGTTATTGCTGGTAAAGCGGTGGCATTCGGTGAAGCACTAAAGCCTGAGTTTAAAGTCTACATCGATCAAGTTGTTGCTAACGCCAAAGCCTTGGCTGCAGTTATGATTGAGCGTGGTTGCGATATCGTCACTGGCGGAACAGACAACCACCTAATGCTGGTTGACCTTCGCCCTAAAGGTTTGAAAGGTAACGTTGTTGATAAAGCACTAGAACGCGCTGGCATCACTTGTAACAAAAATGGCATTCCTTTTGACACTGAAAAGCCAATGATTACTTCTGGTATCCGTATCGGCACACCAGCAGCAACGTCACGTGGTTTTGGTATTGAAGAGTTCCAAAAAGTGGGTCATCTTATCAGTGACGTACTAGACGGCTTGGTTGACATGCCTGAGGGCAACCCTGAAGTAGAAGCTCGTGTATTAGCCGAAGTCAAAGAGCTTTGTAAACGCTTCCCACTTTACCGCTAACATCATGTACCCAAGGACACACCTCCTTGGGTATTTTTTTCAAGAGGCATAAGCACTATGAGCACTATTCCGGATAACTTAAAATACGCAGACTCTCATGAGTGGGTTTTAGACAATGGTGACGGCACTGTCACTGTCGGCATTACCGACCATGCACAAGACCTACTAGGCGACGTTGTTTACGTTGAGCTACCAGAAGTGGGCGCAGAAGTCGTCGCAACTGAACAGTTTTCTCTAGTCGAATCTGTTAAAGCGGCGTCCGATATTTATGCTCCTGTAAATGGCGAAGTCATTGCGGTCAATGACGCCCTAAACGATGCACCAGAACTAATCAATGAAGCTCCTTATGAAGGCGCTTGGATAGCTAAAATCAAGCTAAGCAACCCAGCCGATCTTGATAAACTACTTGATGCTGCAGGCTATTCAGCCACTATCGAATAGTCTCAAACATAGGCTCTCCCTCTATCCTGTGTTGAGAGCCTAATCTCCCAGATTTTATCTTAATAGGTGATTGAACCATGACCTCGTGCATTCGCGATTTGTTAAACAACGATGAATTTATTGCTCGCCACATTGGCCCTGATGAATCAGAGCAAGCCAAAATGCTAGCAACAATCGGCATTAGCAGCCTTTCAGAACTGATTGAAAAAACCGTTCCAGAGGCCATTCGTCAAGCAAATCTAGACCTTTCCGCCAACCCTGTTAGCGAAAGCGAAGCGCTTGTGCAGTTGAAAGCCATCGCCAACCACAACAAAGTGGCGCGTTCTTTTATCGGCATGGGCTATCACGACACGCATGTGCCATCCCCTATTTTACGTAACTTACTTGAAAACCCAGGCTGGTACACAGCATATACACCTTACCAACCAGAGATTTCTCAAGGTCGTTTGGAAGCGTTATTAAACTTCCAACAAGTCATTATCGACCTAACAGGCATGGAGATATCTAACGCTTCTTTGTTAGATGAAGCAACGGCCGCTGCCGAAGCCATGACGCTGATGAAGCGCTCAAATCGCAAAAAGAGCGATAAGCTATTCGTTGCAAATCACTGCTTGCCACAAACCATTGATGTTGTTAAAACTCGTGCCGAGCTATTAGACATTGACGTTATTGTCGATGATATCGCTAACTTTGCACAGCATGATGTGTTTGGCGCCATCTTCCAATACCCAGGCATTGACGGTACCGTCACGGATTTGACTCCTGTTATTGCACAAGCACATGAGCAAGATGCTCTTGTTAGTATCGCGGTAGACCTCCTTTCACTTGTGCTACTAAAATCACCTGGCGATATGGGTGCGGATATTGTTTTCGGTTCGGCTCAACGCTTTGGTGTGCCGATGGGCTTTGGTGGACCTCACGCTGCCTTCCTAGCAACGAAAGACGCATTTAAACGCTCTATGCCAGGTCGCGTTATTGGCGTATCTAAAGACAGCCATGGCAAACCAGCACTTCGTATGGCAATGCAAACGCGCGAGCAACACATTCGCCGCGAAAAAGCCACATCAAACATTTGTACAGCCCAAGCATTACTTGCCATGATGGCTGGCTTCTATGCGGTTTATCACGGCCCTGCTGGTCTTAAGAAAATTGCCAATCGCATTGCCGCATTAACGAATTGCTTTGCGAACGCCATTAAAAAGCAAAACTTCACAACGAACGCAAGCTACTTTGATACCCTTGTTATTAATACTGGCGAGCAAACAGACAGTATCATGGCTAACGGTGCGGCGAAGTTAATGAACTTCTACAAAGTATCTGAGAGCCAAATATCGGTTGCCCTAAACGAAACCATCACACCAAACGATCTTATCGACTTGGCTGGATGCTTCGGTGCAGAATTGTCGCTAGAAGACGTTACCAACGCTGAAACGGCATACGGTTTTGACACCGCTATGCTACGCCAAGACGCTATACTGACTCACCCCGTGTTTAACAGCCATCACAGCGAAACTGAATTGATGCGCTACATGCACCAATTGGAAGTGAAAGACATCGCACTTAATCAAAGCATGATTCCGCTTGGCTCTTGTACGATGAAGCTAAACGCGGCATCTGAAATGATTCCAGTGACTTGGGCAGAGTTCGGCCGCATTCACCCGTTTGCACCAAGCAATCAAGTTGCTGGTTACCATGCCTTGTTGCAAGAGCTAGTCGATATGCTTTCTAAAGCAACAGGCTACGATACCGTTTCTTTACAGCCAAACTCTGGCGCACAAGGCGAATACGCAGGTCTTATTGCCATTGATAAATACCACAAATCTCGTGGCGACCATGAACGCGATGTGTGCTTGATTCCAAGCTCCGCTCACGGCACCAATCCAGCATCTGCTGCATTAGCGGGCATGAAAGTGGTTATCGTGAAATGTGACGAAAATGGCAACATTGATTTGGTTGACCTTGCAGAAAAAGCCGAAAAACATGCTGCAGAACTAAGCTGCATAATGGCCACCTACCCATCGACTCACGGAGTGTTCGAAGAGCATATTCGTGAAGTATGCGACATTGTTCACAAGTTTGGCGGTCAAGTATACATAGATGGCGCCAACTTAAACGCACTAGTGGGTGTTGCGCCTCCGGGAACGTTCGGCGGTGACGTTTCTCACCTTAATCTGCACAAAACCTTCTGCATTCCACACGGTGGCGGTGGTCCTGGAATGGGTCCAATTGGTGTTAAATCTCATCTTGCGCCTTTCCTACCAGGCCACGCTGTTGCGCCAGTAATGGGCATGCTTGAGCAGCACGGTGCGGTATCTGCTGCACCTTACGGCAGCGCAAGCATTCTGGTGATCACTTGGATGTACATCAAAATGATGGGCGACAAAGGTTTGCGTGATGCAACCTTCAACGCCATTTTAAACGCTAACTATATTGCTAAACGCTTAGCCGATCACTACCCAGTGCTTTACACAGGCAAAAACGGTACCGTGGCACACGAATGTATCATCGACATTCGCCCACTAAAAGCAGAGTCAGGTATCAGCGAAGAAGATATTGCTAAGCGCTTAATGGACTTTGGTTTCCACGCACCAACTATGTCTTTCCCTGTTGCTGGTACCTTAATGATCGAACCGACAGAATCTGAAAACCTTGAAGAACTGGATCGTTTCTGCGACTCCATGATTCAGATTCGTAAAGAGATTAGTAAAGTCCAAGCGGGTGAATGGCCACTAGAAGACAACCCGTTAGTGAATGCACCACACACCGCAGACAGCCTCCTAGACATGGAGTGGAACCACGCCTACTCTCGCAAAGAAGCGGCTTATCCACTGAATTGGATCAAGGCACGTAAATACTGGCCACCGGTTGGCCGCATTGACAACGTCTACGGTGATCGCAACTTATTCTGCGAATGCCCACCAATAAACAGCTACGAAGACTAATCTTCTAAACAGCAGCAAAAACAGAAAGGCGAATCAGCAATGATTCGCCTTTTTTGTTTGCCCAGCGAAGCTGGCAAAC
>NZ_QGOK01000030.1 GCF_003259175.1 Marinomonas shanghaiensis
GCACGAGGCGTAATCTGACATTCCCAACCAAGGTCACAAAATCCCCAAACATATCACCCAACACCAACCCACGATCATGGTCTGGTGTTTGTATTTTGGTGGTTTTTATATAGTATTAGAGAGGTAATGCAAGGCAATCTCAGGATGAGGTTGATGTTACTGAAAGAGGGATTTTAAATGAATACGAGATCAATGGATGATCATGATAGCCCATGGAAAGAGGCCTTGGAGCAGCGCTTTCCAGAGTTTTTAGCCTTGTTGTTTCCCGATGTTTACGAGCAGGTGGATTGGCGCCGAGAGCGAGTGTTTTTGGATAAAGAGCTTCAGCAGATTGTGCAAGATGCCGAGCTGGGGCGACGTTATGCTGATAAGCTGGTTAAGGTTTTTGCACGGGATGGTACAGAAACATGGGTATTGATCCATGTGGAAGTGCAGGGCGAAGCAGAGCGGGATTTTGCCGAGCGTATGTATGTGTATCATTATCGGCTGTTTGATCGATATCAGATGGATGTGGTCAGCTTAGGTGTGCTTGCTGATAGTCATCGAAACTTTCGGCCCAATAGCTATCACTGGGGGCGTTGGGGCTGTGAATTGGATTTTCGCTTTCCCAGTGTGAAACTGCTGGATTGGCAGGCCCGTTGGGAGCAGTTAGAAAACAGCGATAATGTGTTTGCCTTGGTGGTCATGGCGCAACTTCGGGCAAAGAGCAGTAAAAGAGCGGAAGAACGCCAAGCGTGGAAGTTTCAGCTTGTGCAATTAATGTACGAGCGGGGCTATGAGCGTGATGTTATACTGGAATTGTTCCGAGTGATTGATTGGATGATACGTTTACCAGAGGTTTTGGATCGCCAGTTCCTAGAATCGGTATACCAACTAGAGGAGTCTAAAAAAATGCCTTACGTCACCAGTGCAGAGCGTTTTGGAATTGAGAAAGGGATACAGCAAGGAATGCAACAAGGAATGCAGCAAGGTGAGGCGAATATGCTGTTACGTCAGATGATCAGAAAATACGGCGTTGATGTCACGGCGGCGTATCGTGAACAGATTGAAAAAGCCGATCCTGAAACCCTACTGGAATGGTCTGAACGATTGCTTTTTGCCGATAAAATAGAAGACATCTTTCATTGATTTTTGTCACTGTCCCTTCCCCTTGTGTCTTTGAAGGGGAAGGCTAGGATGGGGTTGTTTCCCTGTCTCTTATCCCTTCCAAAACGTAGGTCAGATGAGACGAGGCACGAGGCGTAATC
>NZ_QGOK01000031.1 GCF_003259175.1 Marinomonas shanghaiensis
CGGCGTATCGTGAACAGATTGAAAAAGCCGATCCTGAAACCCTACTGGAATGGTCTGAACGATTGCTTTTTGCCGATAAAATAGAAGACATCTTTCATTGATTTTTGCACAGTACCTTCCCCTTGTGTCTTTGAAGGGGAAGGCTAGGATGGGGTTGTTTCCCTGTCTCTTATCCCTTCCAAAACGTAGGTCAGATGAGACGAGGCACGAGGCGTAATCAAACATTTCCAACCCACATCATTAAACGGCACATTACACTTCGTTCATGATGCCCTACGAAACCAACATATCCATATAACAAAAAAAACTTACCAACGCTTACTTTACAAACATTTTTCAAACACATTGTTTGCATAATTTAACAGCCTGAATTATCATCGTTCACCAATTGAACACCCTCCCAAACTGCCTTATTTAATCCAAGGATAAGGGATGGGGGGAATGGATTTTTGTTTATAAACACAATCAATAACACCGGAGGAAACGCATGGATTGCACTCACACATCTTCATATACGCCATTGCGCCTACCAATGGTGGCTTCTTATTGGTCAAACACAACCCGCAGCCCTCTCAACCTAACACCACAAAGTGAGACGGTATGCTAGACGACGAATACCGCTACAAAATCCTAAAAGAGCTGCAACAAGACCCAAACATGAGCCAACGCGCTCTAGCCAAACGTTTGGAGATCAGCCTAGGAAAAACCAACTACTGCCTAAATGCTCTTATCGAAAAAGGCATGATAAAAGCCGACAACTTTAAAAACAGCACCAACAAAATGGGCTACCTATACCTACTGACACCAAAAGGCATAGAAGAAAAAATCGCCCTCACACAACGCTTTTTACAACGAAAACTGAAAGAACACGAAACCCTAGAAAAAGAAATAGAACAACTGCGCCAAGAAGTAAAAACATAACGTGTTACTTGTAGGTCGGCCTTTAGGCCGTCAAAATATGGGTCGCGACGGAGCAATTAAAAATGAGATTGACAGAGGATAAGGTGCAAGCAATAAAGCAAGTGGTTGCCATGCTCGCTGGTGAAGACGCAAAAGTAACCTTATTCGGCTCTCGTGCTGATGATAATAAAAAAGGTGGAGACATAGACCTACTGATTACTGTAGATCATGTGGTTGAACGCCCAGCCGTACTGTCATCAAAAATAAGCGCACGTCTTATTCGACTGTTCGAAGGTCGTAAAGTAGACGTCTTATTGTCTGCGCCTAATTTACAGTGTTTACCAATACACCTTATAGCGCAGGACAAGGGTATTTCATTATGAATCAATCTAAGAAATAGCATTATGAAGCCAAAAAATAGCACCGTTGATAAAATAGAAAGAGTCGGCCTTTAGGCCGTCAAAAGGTGTGCCACGGCAAACCTCTGCATTATGTAGATCGCGCCCGTAGGTCAGATTGGCCTAGAAACGCGTTATGTAGGTCGGCCTTTAGGCCGTCAAAAGATGTGCCACGGCAAACCACTGCATTATGTAGATCGCGCCCGTAGGTCAGATGAGCCTAGAAACGCGTAATGTAGGTCGGCCTTTAGGCCGTCAAAAGATGTGCCACGGCAAATCACTGCATTATGTAGATTGCGCCCGTAGGTCAGATGAGCCTAGAAACGCGTTATGTAGGTCGGCCTTTAGGCCGTCAAAAGATGGGCCACGGCAAATCACTGCATTATGTAGATCGCGCCCGTAGGTCAGATGAGCCTAGAAACGCGTTATGTAGGTCGGCCTTTAGGCCGTCAAAAGATGGGCCACGGCAAATCACTGCATTATGTAGATCGCGCCCGTAGGTCAGATGAGCCTAGAAACGCGTTATGTAGGTCGGCCTTTAGGCCGTCAAAAGATGTGCCACGGCAAATCACTGCATTATGTAGATCGCGCCCGTAGGTCAGATGAGCCTAGAAACGCGTTATGTAGGTCGGCCTTTAGGCCGTCAAAAGATGTGCCACGGCAAATCACTGCATTATGTAGATCGCGCCCGTAGGTCAGATGAGCCTAGAAACGCGTTATGTAGGTCGGCCTTTAGGCCGTCAAAAGATGGGCCACGGCAAATCACTGCATTATGTAGATCGCGCCCGTAGGTCAGATGAGCCGAGGTACGAGGCGTAATCTGACGATGTAAATTATTTGGTAATTAACCACAAGATTTCAAAGAATATGGAAACAATTAAATGAAGTTTTTAGTCACCGGAGCCGCAGGCTTCATTGGTATGAATGTGTGCAAACGCTTGCTAGAAGCAGGCCATGACGTGGTCGGCCTTGACAGTTTAAACGCTTATTACCTACCTGTGCTAAAACAACACCGCCTCGCGCAATTGTTGCCTTATGAAAACTTTCGTTTTGTAAAATTGGATCTCGCAGACCGTGAAGGCATGGCTCAGCTGTTTGCAGAAGAGCAATTTCAGCGAGTGATTCACCTCGCTGCGCAAGCGGGCGTGCGTTATTCTTTAGAAGCCCCCTTTGAATACGTAGACAGTAACCTAGTTGGCATGATGACCATCCTAGAAGGTTGCCGCCAAACCAAAGTGGAGCATCTTGTTTATGCGTCTTCTAGCTCTGTTTACGGTATGAACGCGAAAATCCCCTTTAGCGAATCCGATACGGTCGATCATCCCGTTTCCTTGTATGCCGCCACCAAAAAAGCCAACGAGTTGATGGCACATTCTTATTCCCATCTTTATAACATCCCAACGACAGGGTTACGCTTTTTTACCGTATATGGTCCTGGCGGTCGCCCTGACATGGCACCTTGGTTATTCACCGAAGCTATTTTGAATGACAAGCCGATAAAGGTATTTAATCACGGCAAAATGATGCGTGACTTTACTTACATCGACGACATTGTGGAAGGCGTGCTACGCATTCAAGATGTACTGCCACAAGCGCAACAGAGCCAAGGCACGACAGCGCCTTACGCGATTTACAATATTGGCAATAACCAACCCATTCAACTGTCGGAATTTATCGAAGCAATTGAAATCGCCTGTGGTAAAACAGCCGAGAAAATCTACATGGACATGCAACCGGGTGATGTACCAAAAACCTATGCAGACACGGCTCAACTAGAGGCTGCAGTAGGATACAAACCCGCCACAACGATACAAGAAGGCATGGTCAAATTTGTTGAATGGTACAAAGCTTTTCAGAAAGAGTTATAAGACTGTAGATCGACAAAGATATTTTGTAGGTTGCGCCTCGTAGGTCAGATGAGACGAGGCACGAGGCGTTATCTGACGCATGATGCGTGCTCTGACAATAAACGACGTAACTATAAACACGTCGTCATCTGGCAAATGACTTTATATATTATGGAAAACACAATGAAAAAATACAAAATCGCCATTGCCGGAACCGGCTACGTTGGCCTATCGAATGCCATGTTGCTAGCACAGCACAATGATGTCATGGCGGTGGACATTGTTCCTGAAAAAGTTGCCATGCTGAACAACAAACAGTCACCGATTGTCGACACGGAAATAGAAGATTTTTTAGCCAATAAAACACTGAACTTTAGCGCGACGTTAGACAAACAAGCCGCCTATAAAGACGCGGAATTTGTGATTATTGCCACGCCAACGGATTACGATCCTAATACGAACTACTTCAACACCAAGTCGGTTGAAAGTGTCATCCAAGACGTATTGGCGATTAACCCCAATGCAGCCATGGTGATTAAATCCACCGTCCCAGTGGGCTACACGAAAAGCGTGAATGAAAAATTCAACACGTCGAATATTTTCTTTTCGCCTGAATTTCTACGAGAAGGCAAAGCTCTACATGACAACTTGTATCCGTCTCGAATCATCGTCGGGGAGCGCAGTGAGCGCGCCGAGGTCTTTGCGGGCTTGCTGAAACAGGGCGCTCTAAAAGATGAGATCGACATCCTCTTTACCGACAGCACAGAAGCCGAAGCCGTTAAACTGTTTTCCAATACCTATTTGGCCCTTCGTGTTGCCTATTTCAATGAGTTAGACACTTATTGTGAATCCCATGGCCTAGACACCAAGCAAATCATTGACGGCGTGTCATTAGACCCGCGCATTGGCAACCACTACAACAACCCCAGCTTTGGTTACGGTGGCTACTGTTTGCCAAAAGACACCAAGCAGTTGTTGGCGAATTATCAAGACGTGCCCAATAACCTAATACGAGCGATTGTGGATTCGAATTCCACGCGTAAAGACTTCATTGCTGACTCTGTGATTAAGCGCAACCCTAGAGTAGTGGGTATTTATCGACTGGTAATGAAAACCGGCAGTGACAACTTTAGAGCCTCGGCCATTCAGGGCATTATGAAACGCATCAAGGCCAAAGGCATTGAAGTAGTGGTTTACGAGCCAGTGTTAGAGGAAACGGAATTCTTCCATTCGAAAGTCATAAAAGATCTAGCCGAATTTAAAAAAGTAGCGGATGTGATTATCGCCAACAGACAAGACAAGGTTTTGAATGATGTGATGGATAAAGTGTATACGCGTGATTTATTTGGGAATGATTAGTTACGCGAAGATTGATCGAGACGAACTTCGTAGGTAAGTAAAAAAGATCAAACCGTAAGCCAGGTTAGTCGAGATAAGAACAGTGATCTGATTTTAAACAGTAAGCGTTATTCTTCTATAAAAGATCTTGGATAACTATGGTAAAAACGATGACGAAATTAAAATAGCCATTATCGAAATTTTCCATAAAAAATATCAATGAATATTTTTTGGAAATATATAAAAAATTAAACTGAGTATCATTTGGTAATGTCAAATAAAAAAATTTTTAAAAATACGCTGTCGCTTTATATGCGACAAATTATTATTATTTTTATTACTCTCTATTCAATGAGGGTGGTTCTTAATGAGTTTGGTGTAGCAGATTTTGGTGTTTATAGTGTTGTTACGGGGTTTGTAACATTATTGGCTTTTTTACCAGGAAGTATGGCAAGCGCAACGCAGCGCTTTTTTTCATTTGCTATGGGCAAAAAAGATATAGTAAAGTTGAAACAAACATTTAGTGTCAACTTGGCTATGTATGTTTGTGTGGCTTTGCTAGCATACACGTTACTTCAATCGATCGGGCTTTGGTATATTGAAGAGCATTTGAAGATCCCCGATAGCCGTTTTAACGCAGCTCTAGAGCTTTATCATTATATGTCCTTGTCATTTGTAATTTCGGTTTTTACCGCGCCTTTTATAGCGATTTTAATCGCACATGAAGACATGCATCTTTATGCGCTATTGTCAGTGATTGATGCTGTTTTTAAATTAGTTGCCGCAATTTCATTAGCCTATGTTAGTTATGATTTGTTAGCTTACTATGGAATGGCTCTTTTGATCGTATCTGGATTGCTTACTATCGCGTATATCTCTATATGCTTAAATAAATATCCAGAATGTCAAATGAGTAAGCTTTATTGGAGTACGACAATATTTAAAGAAATTATTGGTTTTACTATGTGGACTTTACTGGGGCAGTTGAGCACTATATTTAGAAATCAAGCTGTAACTGTTCTAATAAATCAAATTTTTAATCCATCTACCGTAGCCGCCCGTGCTATTGCCTTGAATGTAGCTAGTCAAGTCGGGATATTTTCAAATAATTTAAATACAGGTTTGTATCCGCCTATTATAAAGGCTTATGCGGAAAATAAGAAAGATGAAATGATGAGTTTGGTTTTTAATGGATCTAAACTGACTTTCTTCTTGATGTGGGTGTGTGCTTTACCTATTTTGCTTGAAATGGAAATGATTTTAACGCTTTGGTTAAAAACACCACCAGAAGAGGCAATATTTTTTACTAGGTTGGCTATTGTTGAATCATTAATATTGGCAGTTAGTATGCCTTTGACCACTGCAGCAAGAGCACCTGGTAAAATGGCGGCGTACGAAATAATTCTGGGTACATTCCAAATTGCAATATTTTTTGTATCATGGTGGTTTCTAAATTTAGGATATTCCGCTGAATGGGTTTTCTACGTTGCAATCGTAGTCAGCATTATTATGTTTAAAGTACGTTTGCTGCTAGTTAGCTATTTAACGGATCTTCCGATAATATCTTACTATCAAAAAGTGGTAGTGCCTGTTTGTTTAGTTTTAGTCATTTCCATATCACTTAGCCTTTTATTATTAAATAGCTTACCAAAAAATCTATATGCTTCTTTTTTGGTTATTTTATTTTCTATCGGTATTTCTACGTTAGCGATGTATTTTTTAGGTTTAGACAAGCTTTGGCGTAAAAAGATAGTAAGTATACTGGCGAACAAGTTTTTTAAATCTGGAGAGATACGATGAAAGTTTTAGTTCTAGGTGGAACAGGAGCGATGGGCATTCATCTTGTACGTATTTTGGTGGAGCAGGGGTATGAGGTTTTTGTTACTTCTCGTCATCGTTCGGGCACCTCTAATAATCTGAATTTCATCCAAGGAAATGCTCATAATATGGAGTTCTTGAAAGGGTTGTTGAATCAGGTTTGGGATGTGATTGTAGATTTTATGATTTATAACACGCAAGAGTTTCAACAGCGGCATGCTCTAATTCTAGACGCAACAAAACAGTATTTTTATATCAGTTCTTCTCGTGTTTATGCAAAAGTTGACGGCCCAATAAATGAATCCTCCTCCCGTTTGCTGGATGTGATCGAAGATAAAGACTATTTAAATACTGATGAATATGCTTTAACAAAAGCAAGGCAGGAAAATCTACTGTTCGAAAGCAATCATAGAAACTGGACAATCATTCGCCCTTATATTACATACGATAATGAGCGCCTTCAACTGGGCGTTCTTGAGAAAGAAGATTGGTTATACCGTGCCTTACAAGGCCGCAGCATCATTGTAGCCAGAGATATTCAACATAAAAACACTACATTGACTAGTGGAGAGGATGTTGCAAAAAGTATTTTTTCCTTAATAGGACAGGAAGCCGCTTTAGGTGAGGCTTTTCATATAACCAATGATCAGAGCATTAGTTGGCAACAAGTACTGGAGATTTATCAGAATGTGTTATCTAAGCGTGGATTTAAGAATAACATTGTAGAACAAGAATTAGAGAGTTTCCTTGTTTGGCGAAAAAATAAATATCAAGTAATTTACGATCGACTATTTGATCGAACGTTTAATAATCAAAAGATAAATCACTTTATTGATACTTCAACATTTATTTCACCGCAATATGGTTTAGAGCAATGTCTTGAAAGTTTTTTAGATAATACCCCCTGTTCATTTAAATCAATCGATTGGCGAGAAGAAGCACTTAAAGATAGGGCTACAAGAGAATGTACGAACTTTAGTGAAATCTCAGGAATCAAACAGAAAATCAAATATCAATTATTTAAATCCCTACCAGAAGTAGGAAGGTTGCTAAAACGATGAAATTTTACACAACGACAGAAAAAAATGCGCTGATTGTGATATCTTTACTTAAAGCTCATGGAATTCGCTATGTAATTGCCTCGCCTGGTAATACAAATACTGCATTGATTGGTAGTATTCAGAAGGATCCTTTTTTTAAAATTTACTCAGCTGTTGATGAACGCTCTGCTGCTTATATGGCATGCGGTTTGGCCGCAGAAACAGGTGAAGTTGTGGTGCTTAGCTGTACTGGAGCAACTGCATCAAGAAACTACGCTCCTGGCATGACGGAAGCCTATTATCGGAAATTGCCAGTATTAGCAATCACTTCAACTCAACAGGTAGCTCGTATTGGTCATCATGTGGCGCAAGTTATTGATCGCAGTGTAATTTCCAATGATATTGCTAAGTTCAGTGTAACCTTACCAGTAGTCAAGGATGAAGAAGATTTTTGGGATTGCGAAATCAAAGTGAATAAAGCTATCCTAGAGTTAACTCGTCACGGTGGTGGACCAGTACATATTAACTTGCCGACTACCTATAGCCTACCGTTTACAGAGAAAGAAGATATTAATTGCAAAGTAGTGAATCGTTTTACTTTAACAGATCAACTCCCCAAGCTTAACTTAAATAAGCGTGTTTCAATTATTGTTGGTTCACAAAATACTTGGAGTATAGAAGCTACAGAAGCATTAGAGATATTTTGTGAAAAATACAATGCTGTCGTATTTTGTGATCATACAAGCGGTTATAAAGGCAAAAATCGCTTGCTCATTTCGCTTGCTGCTGCACAAGAACTTCACTCAAGGACTGAACTCAAATCGGATTTAACATTGCATATTGGAGAGGTGACGGGTGATTATCCTTTGACAAGTATTACAGGGAATGAAGTTTGGCGAATTAGTTTAGATGGTGAAATACGCGATACATTTCGTAAGCTTAAATATGTATTCGAAATGTCGGAGATGTCCTTTTTTGAGCATTATGCAGAGCAATCTAGCCAACAGTCTACAAATGCCTACTACAATCAATGCATTAATTTTTTGAAATCAGTGCAGAGTAAAATACCAGAAGTTCCATTTTCTAACGTTTGGCTAGCGTCAAAGTTAGCAGCGAAAATACCACCAGGGTCTGCAATACACTTTGGTATTCTTAATAGTTTAAGAACGTGGAACTTTTATGATTTACCAGAAACTGTTACATCATTTTCAAATGTTGGTGGTTTTGGTATTGATGGTGGTGTTTCTTCTCTACTTGGCGCATCTTTAGCAAACTCAAATAAGATCTATTATGGTGTCATCGGTGATCTAGCATTTTTCTATGACCTTAATGCTATCGGTAATCGGCATACAACAAGTAACTTGCGTATTCTTCTTGTTAATAATGGTAAAGGAACAGAATTTCGACTTTATAATCACCATGCTTCACATTTTGGTTCTGAATGCGATGAATTCGTTGCGGCAGCCGGACATTATGGTAATAAATCAAGAACCTTGATTAAAAATTATGCTGAAAATTTAGGGTTTGAGTATTTTTCTGCAAATAATAAGCAAGAATTTGAAGTAGCCTATCCAAGATTTCTCGAGCCAGAAGTAACGGATAGGCCCATGCTTTTTGAAGTTTTTACTGATAGTGATGAGGAAAGCAAGGCGTTACAGATAATGCATAGATTAGAAGTTAGTACAGAAGGTAAAGCAAAGAATACTCTACGAAAAGTGCTTGGGCCTAAAGGTATTGATGTCGTGAAAAAAATGGTGAAGCGATAACTATGAAGATTGCTATTCTAACACAGCCACTGCACAACAATTACGGTGGTAATCTACAAAATTTTGCTTTGCAAACCACTCTTAAAAAAATGGGGCATGACCCTGTTACTATTGATCGCCACCTTACTATCAAGCTAAGAACAAAGCTTAAGCTAGGCTACTTCAAAAACTTAGCTTTATACCATATAAAAGGCACAGCAAAACCCTTATGGAAAAATTATTTCATATCAAAAAAAAAGCAAGCATACGTACGAGAAGATATAAATTATTTTATTGATCAGCATATCAATAAAACTCCTCGACTATACTCTGATGCGTCCGTTGAGAATACTTTTTTACAAAACGATTTTGATGTAGTGATTGTAGGTAGTGACCAAGTATGGCGGCCTATATATTCACCTAATATCTATACATACTATCTTGATTTTCTTCAAGAAAATAAAAAGATAAAAAAGATTGCTTATGCTGCTTCATTTGGTACAGAAGAGTGGGAATACAGTCAAGAACAGACTACTCGTTGTAAAGATCTAATTCAGCAGTTTGATCTGGTGACAGTGAGAGAAAAATCAGCTGTTCAGCTTGTAGCTGAGAAATTAAATAAAAAAGCCGAGTTTGTACTAGATCCAACACTTCTATTAAGTAGGAAAGATTACATGCAGTTATTTAATGGTAAAGGATTACCAGAAAATAAGGGGATATATACCTATATACTCGATAGTAGTGATTTGAAAACTCAAGTCGTTGAAATAGCAAAAAAGACATTGGGTCAGGCACTATTTAGTTACCAATGTGACGAGCAGAATGTAAATGGCGGGAAGTTACTCAGTGTGGAAGGCTGGGTCAAAGGCTTCTCAGATGCAAATTTTGTTATTACTGATTCTTTTCATGGTTGTGTGTTTTCGATTATTTTTAACAAACCATTTATAGTCATAGGTAATATAGAGAGAGGTTTATCAAGATTCTACTCTCTGCTAAATACTTTTAATTTAATGGATAGGTTAGTGCTTGATGATGAGAAAGCTGTTTTTGAATTAGTGAATAAAGAAATAGATTGGAAGTTCGTGAATTCTCTACTTACAAAACATCAGAGAGATTCGATTGCAATTTTAGATGGATATATTTAGTTGGCTGTTTTAATATGTAAGAAAATAAAAGTTTTTTCGATTTTGGCGCATCTACCAGATTAAACGTTTAAATACTATTGCTTTTTAATTTTTAGAGTGATAGATGTAATTAGAGATGGGTTATGATTTATATATATGAGATATGTTGTCTTTAGTTGCTGTATGATTTGGTTTTTATAAGTTTAAATTGTTGCTATGGATGTTTTGTTTTTAAATAGAAGATTAAAATAGTCCTTCATGTGAAAAAAATACATTATATAGGTTCTGTTCGTTGAGTCTTTTATTTAGAATATTCCAAATTATTTTTCTGTAAGGCTTTAATGAATTCTAGCCTAATGAAACTAAAGTATTTGACTGTACTTATTGGTTGTAAAAATTTTATCTGTATTAAAGATAAGTTGTTTTAACTGTTAAAAAACTAGGATTCCAATGGAAAAGCCATTAATATCTATAATATTGCCGACTTATAATGTAGCTGCACATATAGAAAGGTGTCTGAACTCTTGCCTGAATCAAGAATTTACTAATTATGAGATAATTATTGTAGATGATTGTTGTACAGATAATTCAATTGAAATTGCTAGTTCTTTTGCATTCAAAGATAGTCGTATAAAAATAGTTAAGCATGAAAAGAATTTAGGGACATACCATGCGCGTAAAACAGGGACTTATAGTGCTAAAGGTAATTTTATTCTTTATTTGGATCCGGATGATGAGTTGACTAACAAATCATTAACCACTTTCAGTGAATTAATAAAAAAGTATCCATATCTAGATTTATTATTGTTTAATTTTGAAATTATACCAAGTGTCAGATTTTGGAATGTAAAGCCAACAGTTCCCTGTGGTGTTTTTAAAGAAAAAATATCGCATGAAATTTTAAAAGAAAATAGATTGACATATGGAACTCCTGGGAAATTATATTCAAAAAAATCTGCAATAAAGGGGTTCGATTGCTTGTCTGTTGGAGAAAATATACGGCTGGTTTATGGTGAAGATGCATTAATTTTTTCAGCTATTCTATTAAATGCAAATTTTGCTGTTGGGGTAAGTGATGTTTTATACTTGTATTATCAAAATGAAACATCTATTACAATGACAAAAGGAGATAGTGCTATTTTTGATAGAATACAGCAATTGGAATTAGTTATATTTCATTTGAATGAGCTTAAGAATAAGTGTCAAATGCCTAGTAGTGTGGAAGTTTTTATTAATAGAATGGAAGTGGATAAGCTTAAGTTATTTAAAAAAGTTGTAAAAACAAATTTTGATTATTTAAATGTGATGTTTAAGATTGTCCTTAAAGGTAAATCCTTTATTGATATTGTTAGAGTCTTCATCTTTCTTCTAACGCTAACAAATAAAAAAATGTAAATTATATTTTCTTAGAAAAAATGCGTCATACTAATAATGTTGTGTTTTTAAAGGTTAATTGATTTTTAAGAAAATAAAGTGTTTATGTTTTGTTGAATGATTTTTTTTGTGTGAATTACTAAAGCTAACATTAGTTTCGGTTGATTTTTATTGGGTCTAAGCGTGTTTCTATATTTTATAAAATAAATGATTAAAAAGGATTCTAATTAGATTTCATGATAAAATTTATTTTTTAGATCATAAGTAATGCGTTGTTTTACTGGAAGTTGTCTTTTATTAGGATGTAAGTGATTTTTATGCTTAATTCTATGAATTTCAATTAAATTTTTTATATTGTTTTGGGTGGTTTTTTGAAGGTTTCTCAGGTTTTATATTCAGGTTTTGGCGGGCATGGTAGTGTTGCATGGGGTGTTTATCATGGCCTGAAATCAAAAGGGTATGATCTGGAAATGCTTTTTTTTGGTATTGAGCCAGTTGCAACTTCTTATAAAGAGCTATGTTGCAAGAATAATGTTTCTTATAAATATATACGATCAATTAGAAGATTGTCTTTTTTATCTTGGTTTAATGTTTTTTTTCGACTTTTATTATCAAAACCAGATGTAGTTATTCTTCATAGTGTTGTTACTTTACTTCCATGTCTTATTTATGCAAAGTTACTTGGTAAAAAAATTATCTTTGTTGAGCACCAAGCTAATAAATTAAAAAATAAAAAAAATTTTATTATTTCTCGATTAGGTATGCGTTTTTCCGATAAGGTTGTTTATTTAACGGAAGGTTATAAAAAAGAAATGCTATTATACCTAAAAAAATCCTTTAAATCGGAAAAAGTTGCTGTTATATCAAATGGTATAGATGAATGCTTTTATACATCTAAAAATCAACCTGCACTTAGTTTAGATAATAATGTTATCCATATTGGTATGGCTGCTAGATTTAACGAAATGCGTCATCAATCTTTTCTATTAGATGTTATTAAATTACTCTCTGAGAAGAATTTAGTGGCGAAATGGCACCTTAGCTTAGCGGGGGATGGCCCAACTCTTAAAGAAGTAAGAGATAAAGTTGTTGAACTTAAACTTGATAATCAAGTAACACTAAATGGCTATTTAGATGAGCAGAGTTTAGTGAAATGGTTTAATGATTTGGATATTTACGTACATGCAACTGCTGGCGAGACACTAAGTACATCAATGCTACAGGCTATGTCCTGTTATTTACCTATTGTTGCATCAGACGTAGATGGCGTTGCTAGTTTAATGTCATATAGACCTAAATTTGGAGAGTGTGTCAGTCCTTTAGATGTTAATGAGTTTTCAGAGGCTATTGAGAAAATTGCGCTAGATAAATCTCTACGATATGAGTATTCAAAAAATTCTCGTTTAGTAGTAGTAGATAACTTTAGTATGGATGCGATGTCAAAGCGTTATGATGACCTTATTAAAAGTTTAGATTGAACGCCTTAAGTCTATAATGATTTTTAGGTTTTTTTTACTTTATAATGCTATTCTTATTTAAAAGATGTGTTGAATTTTTTATTATATTAAATATTTTTTTCTATATAGTGTGACATTTTGATGGAGATAATAGATATATTTTTTAATTGATTGTTGAGCGAGTTTGATAAAAAATTTTAAAAAAAGAGGCTTTGGGATTGTTAAATATATTGCATGTTATTACAGCGCCATGTGGTGGCGGAGCTGAAGTTTTAGTGCGAGAGCTGGTTTCGCGCATGAATGACAATGATGTTCAGTCGTCGGCGCTTTATTTTAATACAAATTCCCCCTGCGCTAAAAATCTTGTACTAGAGCCTAATGAATCTAGCTTAAATGTTGGTTTTAGGGATCCGAAAGCCATACTCTTGTTGCGTGGTGTGATTAAAAAACAACTTGAGTTGCATGATAATTTAATTGTACATGTTCATCTCATTTGGCCCATGTTGTTTGTCTCTCTCGCAGTAATAGGATTACCGGTAAAACTTGTTTATACGGAGCATGCGACGTCAAATAGTCGCCGAAAATACCCGCTCCTTAGGTACATTGAAAAGTTGTTTTATCGCCGCTTTGAAAGAGTGGTTTGCATTTCTGCGGGTACGAAACTGGCGCTTGACCAGTGGTTGGGAAGTAAACTGGCAGCAAAGAATGAGGTGATTTTTAATGGATCAAGATTGTATTCTGTAAAAGTAAGAAGATGCCCCAATAATACGATCAATTTTATTTCTATTGGCTCCCTTGTAGGGCATAAGGGGTTTGATCGTACTATTAGGGCACTTGCTGAATGGCGCAATAAGGACTGGCAATATCTCATTGTCGGTGAGGGACATGAAAGGCACAGTTTAGAAACCCTTATTGCAACGCTTGAGTTATCTGACAAGATAAAATTAATCGGATGGTCTGATCAAATTGAGCAGCATCTGCATACTGCAGACATACAATTAGTTCCGTCACACTATGAAGGTTTTGGTTTGGCCGCAGTAGAGGGCATGTCGACTGGTTTGCCGATTATCGCTGCCAACGTGAGTGGGCTCAATGAGGTGTTGGCTGGTGCAGGTCAAGCCGGTTATTTAGTGGATAATCCAGACAGTGATAGCGAGTGGCTTGACGCGATTGAATTAGGCTTAACAGCTTTGCAGCAGAATACAGAGCAAGTCGTCCAAGATGCGAGAAACAATGCTGAACAATTCAGTCTTGACAGAATGGTTAAAAATTATAAGAAAGCCTATTTTTCTTTAGGTTCTGATAGTGAAAATTAAACTAAAATACAAAGTTGATAAAATTTGGTTCGCGTATTTTGTCATCAAATTTTTTTATATGCTATTTGCCCTCTTTGTGTATTCAAAGCTGACTACTTTGGGAGACACTTATCGTTATCTTCGTGGGGATGAAGCTTTTGGTCCGGGATTATGGCGAGATTCCACAGCTTTGATGGATACATTTGGCTATTCTTTTTCGTTATTGTTAGGCCCTGTTTTGGCGAATATCCCATTTTTAGTGCTTTCTTGTATTGGTGTGTATTACCCTGTAAATCGATTAAACTTAACTAAAAATCAATTGATTGTGTTGCTGGCTCTGTTGTCCGTCCCCAGCTTTGGTGTATGGACATCCATTATTTCGAAAGAAGCTTTTGGTGTTTTCTATCTAGGGATTATTCTCGGGTTTTTTATTGATTATATAAAAAGAAAGCCTAATAAACGACATTTTTTAGTTATTTTTTGTGTTTATCTCTGTGCTCTTTTTAAACCGCAGTATTTGATTGGTATTGCCGCACTCTTTACTTTTGTTTTTATTTCACGAAAGTTTTCTCTCCGTGGATTCGGAAAAACGGTGATCTTGGCTCTGTTTTTTGTGTTTTCTTTTTTGGCTCTTTATATTTTTAGAAATGAAATAAATGAATTAAGCTTTATTATACCTATGCATTTTAGTCTGGATGCAGGTTCCACCCGAGAAAATACCATATGGGTGAATGATTTTGATGTGTTTCGAAATGCACCCTATGGTATGTTTATTGCCTTCTTTGGGCCCACTTTATCGGAAGCTTTGTCTAAACCCACGCATTTATTGGTTTTTATTGAAAGTGCTCTTATTGTAGGGGTATTTTTATGTGCGCTGTTAAAGTTGTTATTGATCTCTTTTAATACTGGGCGTTTGAATGTTTTTTTTGTCGGTGTGTTTTTAACGGCCACTTTGTGGATACTCTTTGTGCATTATCCTTTTGGTGCCTTAAACCCGGGTTCTGCCATCCGCTATCGTGAAAATTTTTATGCTTTTTTGGTTATTTTGTTTTACTTTTGTTATATTGAAGTTAAGCGAAACTATTTTTACTATCGTCTCGAAAAGTATCGGTATAGATATTTGTCTGAAAAAAAGGCTATGGATTATTAAGCGCATGCTATCTTATGGCCGAGAAAAGTTTAGTATTAAAAAAATATTTTTATCTAAAAAAGGTTTCTATCTATGTGCGGTATAGCTGGTTTCATCGGCAAGCGTTTATCGCCCATAGACGATTTAACTTCTATGGTTGAAAGTATTCCCCATCGTGGACCGAATGACAGTGGTCTATGGGTTGATGATGATTTTGCTGTCTGTTTCGCCCACGCACGCTTATCAATACAGGATTTAAGTTCAGCAGGGCATCAGCCGATGCACTCTAAATCTGAGCGTTATGTTATGATTTT
Source organism: Marinomonas shanghaiensis (assembly GCF_003259175.1). Taxonomy (GTDB): domain Bacteria; phylum Pseudomonadota; class Gammaproteobacteria; order Pseudomonadales; family Marinomonadaceae; genus Marinomonas; species Marinomonas shanghaiensis. Next base: position 15,780 of record NZ_QGOK01000031.1, read on the forward strand.
TAATGGTGAAATATACAATCATTTAACATTGCGTGAAGAACTGACTGGGACCGCATCAGGTGACTGGCATGGTCATTCCGATACCGAAACCTTGTTGGTCGGTTTTGAGGTATGGGGAATAGAACAGACCATACAAAAGTGTGTTGGTATGTTTGCTATCGTCCTATGGGATAAAGTGCTTAAACAGTTGATCTTGATTCGGGATCGATTTGGTGAAAAGCCTCTTTATTACGGGTGGCAGCGCGATACTTTTCTGTTTGCTTCTGAGTTAAAAGCGCTTAAAGCTCATGCCAGTTTTGAAGGCCGCATTAATCGTCAGGCGTTGTCGTATTTTTTTCGTTTGAACTACATACCAACGCCCTTATCCATTTACGAAGGTATCTTCAAGTTAGAGCCGGGTATTATTGCTGTTTTTTCTCACGAGGGGCAGCTGGTTTCTAAACAAACATTTTGGGATGCCAGTCACGCTGTTCCTCTGCAAAATTTTTCCGATCATGATGCCATTGATAAACTAGATGACCTAATTAGACAGTCCATTCAAGATCAAGCGTTGTCGGATGTGCCATTAGGGGCTTTTTTATCCGGAGGGGTCGATTCGTCCACTGTGGTGGGTATTTTACAATCCATCTCTACTCGTCCAGTCAAAACCTTTACGATCGGGTTTGACCATGCGGATTTTAATGAAGCGAGTGAGGCCGCAGACGTTGCAAAACACTTAGGAACGGATCATGTTGAGTTAATTGTTAGCGCAGAAGATGCTCTAGCAATTATTAACCAGTTACCTGTTATGTACGACGAACCTTTTGCAGACGCTTCTCAAGTGCCTACGTTTCTGGTTTCGCAGTTGGCTAAAAAGGAGGTCACTGTGTGTTTGTCTGGCGATGGCGGTGACGAACTGTTTTGTGGTTATAATCGCTATCATTACACCGCTAAAGTTTGGTCGCATCTAAGAAAAATCCCCTTTCCAATCAGAAAAAGACTTTCGAAGTTACTAACGCTTTCGCCTTCTTCTTGGGATGTTCTAAGTAGAGCTTTAGGTTTGAGTACCAGATGGCCAAATTTAGGCAACAAAATTCAGAAAGGTGCTCAAGCCTTACTGGCCAGAGATATTGAAGACCTTTATACACGGGTTGTCTCCAATTGGGACCTAGATGAGCCTTTGGTTAAAAGCACCGTGGTTGAGAAATTGCCATTTTTGTCGGGTTTGGCAGAACTGACACATCTCAATGATTTAGAAAAAATGATGTTATGGGACAAACAATCTTACCTAATGGACGATGTTTTAGTGAAAACAGACCGTGCAACGATGGCGTGCTCATTAGAAGGGCGGGTTCCCTTGTTAGACCACCGCATTGCTGAGTTTGCGGCCAGTTTGCCGATGCATCTGAAATATCGAGAAGGTAAGGGAAAGTGGCTTTTACGAGAAGTGTTGTATCGTTATGTGCCGAAAAAATTAATTGAAAGGCCAAAAAAAGGGTTTAGTTTACCCATTGCTGAATGGTTGAGAGGCCCTCTAAAAGATTGGGCGAATGTTCTGCTGGATTCTGAACGTATTGATAAAGAAGGCTTTTTGTCGTCTGAATTGGTTCAAAAGAAGTGGCGTGAACATTTAGCGGGTAAACGAGACTGGTCGTCGCAGTTGTGGAGCGTTCTAATGTTCCAATTATGGCTTGAGAAAAACAAATGAATAAAATGGCTTTTGTGGTTAATAATGCCGCTTACTTTGTGTCGCATCGCCTGCCGATTGGCTTAGCTCTGCTTGCTAAAGGTGTGGAGGTGCATGTCATCGCGCCGGGGGAGTGTCCTGTTGCACTTTCTGATGCCGGTTTTACGTATCATTCTGTGGAAATGTCGCGTAAGGGGATGAACCCTCTTGCTGAACTCTCTACGGTTTTTGCATTGCGCCGTCTTTTTAAACAAATACAGCCTGATCTTGTGCATTTGGTCACTATTAAGCCTTATCTGTATGGCGGTATTGCTGCGCGTTTGGCGGGCGTCACGGCGGTGGTTTCGGCGGTAGCGGGTTTGGGGATTTTGTTTTCTGGTCAAGGCTTAAAAAACAAAGTATTGCGCTCCATTCTTTATCCGCTTTATCGCGCGGCGTTTACGCACAAAAATCAAATTGCCATTTTTCAGAACCCTAATGATCGTGATTTATTAGTGGATTGGGGTGTTTTGAAGCGAGAAAAAGCGACTCTCATACGAGGAGCTGGTGTTGATTTAAAGCATTATCCTTATCAGCCTGAACCTGTTGGTGTACCTGTTATCTCATTTGCCGCTCGATTATTAAAGGATAAGGGCGTTCAGGAGTTTGCAGAAGCCTCTCGGATACTAAAACAGCGTAACATTGAGGCACGCTTTTGGCTGATTGGTGACCCAGACCCAGGTAATAGCAATACTGTCACATTGGATCAGCTAGCAGCATGGAAAGCCGCAGGATTGATAGAATGCTTGGGATATCGGTCCGATATTGCTGATTTGTTTTCACAGTCAAATATTGTGTCTTTGCCTTCGTATTATGGTGAAGGCTTGCCTAAAGTGTTGATAGAAGCCGCAGCCTGTGGCCGTGCTGTTGTCACCACTGACCATCCAGGCTGTCGAGATGCCATCGAACCTGATACAGGTGTTTTGGTTCCTATTCGAGATGCAGAGTCTCTAGCGGATGTTTTTCAAGATTTGATCCTAAATGTTGAGAAAAGAAAAGTGATGGGGCAAGCAGGTCGTGCATTGGCGGAGCGTGAGTTTGCTATTGAGAAAATTATCGATATGCACACGACAATCTACAGTACATTATTAGGCAAACCCTGCTGAAAGATCGCGGTTACTTTGTTTGTTTATGGCGCTTTTCATGAAGAGACAGAAAACTTTAAAAGTAATGAATGCGGTGGTCAGCAACTGACAAAATAACGTCTCAAGTGAAACAGTGGGCAAAGTCTATATGTGTGATTTTTTTTGGGAATGACTAAATGAAAATCTTAGTGACCGGCGGCGCCGGTTTTATTGGTTCTGCGGTTATTCGTCATCTCATTCAAAACACGCAAGACAGTGTTATTAATGTCGACAAACTGACGTATGCTGGAAATTTAGAGTCTCTTGTTTGCGTTGCTGATAGTGCTCGTTATGCCTTTGAGCAAGTGGATATCTGTCACCGCGCAGAGTTGAATCGTGTTTTTGCTACCTATCAACCCGATGCGGTAATGCATCTAGCGGCCGAAAGCCATGTTGATCGCTCGATCACAGGCCCTGCTGATTTTATTCAAACCAATATAGTGGGAACTTACACATTGTTGGAAGCGGCTCGCGAGTATTGGAATACTTTAGAGGGAAGTCGTAAAGCCGCTTTTCGCTTTCATCATATTTCTACAGATGAAGTGTATGGTGACTTACCTCACCCTGATGAAATGACTGGTAATCTACCATTATTTACTGAAAACACACCTTATTCACCAAGCAGTCCTTATTCTGCGTGCAAAGCATCCAGTGATCATTTGGTACGTGCTTGGCTACGCACTTATGGCTTCCCTACAATGGTGACAAACTGTTCCAATAATTATGGGCCCTATCATTTTCCTGAAAAGTTGATTCCGTTGGTTATTCTGAATGCACTAGAAGGTAAGCCTCTGCCTGTTTATGGTAAAGGCGATCAAATACGTGATTGGTTGTACGTAGAAGACCATGCTCGAGCCTTGTATAAAGTTGTAACGGAAGGAAAAGTGGGTGAAACCTATAACATAGGCGGCCACAATGAAAAGCAAAACATTGACGTGGTGAAGACCATTTGTGTGATCTTAGACGAACTTCGTCCTAAAGAAACGCAATACGCGGAACAAATTACGTTTGTGACAGATCGTCCAGGTCATGATCGCCGCTATGCCATCGATGCATCAAAGATTAGTCGAGAGTTGAATTGGCAACCACAGGAAACCTTCGAAACAGGTTTGCGTAAAACGGTTGAGTGGTATTTAGCCAACCAAGATTGGTGCAACAATGTTCAAGATGGTTCTTATCAGAGAGAACGTTTAGGGGCTTTATAATTTTAAATTGTGAATGTTTAATGTTGAATTTACAGCATTTAAGCAGCTAGCAAAGCACATGGAGCGTGTATGCAAAATCAAAATGCAGTATTAGATAAAAGTTTTCAATTCTCTATTCGTATTGTGAAACTGTATAAGTATTTAGTTAAACAACATAAAGAGTTTGTGTTATCTAAGCAATTACTCCGTTCAGGGACATCGATTGGTGCGAATGTAAATGAAGTACAAGCTGCACAGAGTAAAGCAGACTTTACTGCAAAAATGAGTGTTGCTAGCAAAGAAGCACGCGAGGCGCAGTATTGGATTAATTTGCTCATTAAAACAGATTACCTGAACATAACAGAGCCATACGTAGAAACGCTATTAGTAGAAAGTAGTGAGCTAACAAAGCTATTAACCAGTATTGTAAAAACATCACAAGGTAAGAAATAACAATATTTATGGCTAATTCAACATTTAACATTAACAATTCATCATTAAACAAGATGAAGGGGATTGTTTTAGCGGGAGGCTCTGGTACTCGGCTTTATCCTATTACGATTGGGGTATCTAAACAACTGCTGCCTGTTTATGATAAACCTATGATCTACTATCCGCTGTCTGTGCTGATGTTGGCCGGCATTCGAGAGATACTGATTATCACCACTGCAGAAGATCAAGCGAGTTTTCAGCGCCTTTTAGGTGATGGCTCTAAATTCGGCATAGAATTAAGTTACGAGGTGCAGCCGACTCCTGATGGGCTTGTGCAAGCTTTCATTTTAGGTGAAGACTTTATTGGCCGTGATGATGTGTGTTTAGTATTAGGTGATAACATTTTTTATGGTCAAGGGTTTACCCCTAAGTTAAGACAAGCCGTAGAAAATGCGAAAAATGGTCAAGGTGCGACGGTTTTTGCCTATCAAGTAAAAGACCCTGAGTACTTTGGTGTCGTGGAATTTGATGACAATAAAAAAGCTATTTCAATAGAAGAGAAGCCCGTCAAACCAAAGTCTCATTTTGCGGTGACGGGATTGTATTTTTACGATAATTTAGTCATAGAATTAGCCAAACAGGTGCAACCATCTAAGCGTGGTGAGCTGGAAATTAGCAGCCTAAATGACATGTATCTCAAGCAGAACAAGCTTAATGTGGAAATATTGGGGCGTGGTTTTGCTTGGCTAGACACGGGAACCCATGAAAGCTTATTAGAAGCGGCGCAATTTGTTGAAACCATAGAAAAGCGCCAAGCCTATAAAATAGCCTGTTTGGAAGAGATTGCTTTTAACCAAGGTTGGCTGAGTAAAGAGGCAATAGTGCAATTGGCTAAGCCGCTACAAAAAAATAGTTATGGCCAGTATTTACTGGAAATAGTTAAGGAAAAAAAATGAGCTTAATCCAATTAATAGATTTTTCCCCTTTGGGCGATGAGCGTGGCTCATTGGTTGCTTTGGAAGGCTTAAAATCTGTTCCTTTTGAGATTAAACGAGTGTATTACATTTTTGCCACTCAACAGGGTGTGTCTCGTGGTTTTCATGCTCATAAGCGGCTGAAACAAGTTGCGGTTTGTGTGACAGGTCGCTGTCGTCTGGTGCTAGACGATGGCAATCAACGTGAAGCGGTTTGGTTAGATTCACCAACGAAAGGCATTTTGATCGAAGAAATGGTATGGCGTGAAATGTATGACTTTAGTGAAGACTGCGTGCTTCTATTACTCGCCAGTGAGTATTATGACGAAGCGGATTACATACGCGACTACGCTGATTATATTGAGACAGTAAAAAAATGATTGTGATCGCGGGGAAGAGCGACATTGCTGTTCATGGTTTGATGTTAGCCATGCAATATTTTAGCTTGGATCAAATTATTGTCGTGCCAAATAAAAGCGATCAAGGTGTTGATACGTGGCAGCCGTCATTGATCAAAAAAGCCCATGAAAAAGGGGTTGCTGTTAAAACACTGGCTGATGTCTACGAAAGTAAAGTGGATGTATTTTTGTCTTTAGAGTTTGATCAAATTATAAAGCCAGAAAAGATAAATACCGATAGCGTTTACAATATACATTTTTCAAAATTACCTCGTTATAAAGGGATGTATACTTCTGTGTGGCCTGTTTTGTTTGGTGATGACGTATCTGCTGTCACCTTGCACAAAATAGATCAAGGAATCGACACGGGGGATATTTTATATCAAAAAGTCTTTGCCCTCGAAGAACACGATAGAAGTCAAGACTGCTATAGGAAATATCTAAAAAATGCGATTGAATTACTCTCCGATAATTTTGAAAAAATAATTCATAATAAAATAACTTCATACCAGCAGGATTCTGCTTATTCGACTTATTACTCTAAAGCATCAATCGATTATAAAAGCATAGCCATCGATTTTAATAAAACAGCTTGGCAGGTGAAAAGATACGTGTATGCATTTAGTTTTCGGCCTTATCAGTTAGTAAGTATAAATGGTAAAAAAGTTACAGAGGTAAAAATACTAACGACTAAGTCTCTTTTGGTGCCTGGAAGTTTACTTTCAGAGAATGAAGAGAGTCTTGTGTATTCAACAGTTGATTACGATATTGAGCTATTTTTTGATAAATTAGATGTATTATTGCGTCTGATTCCTGCGATTGCTGTAAGTGAATTATCCTATTTTATGCCAAACATATTAGGTGTTAATGATCGTAATGAAAAAGGCTGGTCTCCCATTATTGTTGCTGCTTATCATGGACGAAAGGATATTATCGAGTTTTTGCTTGAAAAGGGGGCTGATATAAATGATCGAAATTATCATGGTACGACCGTGCTAATGTATGCAAAGGACTATGCATTAAAAGAAAAAGACAGCCATTTTATTCCATGGCTTTTGCAGTTAGGTGCTGATCCAGGGTTAAAAGACTGGTCTGAAAAGAGCATTGACGACTATATAACGAAAGATCAGGCTGATTTTTTGGGGTTACTATGCTAGAAATTCCGTTTTTGGATTTAAAAGCAATCAATTATCAATATCGTGAAGCGCTAGTTGAGGCCGCTTCTCGTGTTATTGATTCTGGTTGGTATATACAAGGTGCTGAAGTAAAAGCCTTTGAGCAAGAATTTGCGGCCTATTGCGGCACGAAGCATTGCATTGGTGTGGCCAATGGATTGGACGCCCTTACTCTCACGCTGCGTGCTTGGAAAGAGCTAGGTTTGTTGATAGAGGGGGACGAAGTTATTGTCCCTGCGAATACCTATATCGCCAGTGTTCTCGCGATCACTGAAAATCGCTTGGTGCCGGTATTAGTTGAACCAGATATTTCAACTTATACTATTTGTCCTATTCATCTCGAAGCGGCGATTACCCCAAAAACACGAGTGATTTTACCGGTACATTTATACGGTCAAATGGCGGACATGCCCGCTATCATGCGTATTGCTGAACGTTATAATATGTTGGTTTTAGAAGACTCAGCACAAGCCCATGGTGCGAGTATTAATGGTATAAAAGCCGGCAACTGGGGGCACGCGAGTGGCTTTAGCTTTTACCCTGGAAAGAATCTTGGCGCACTTGGGGATGCGGGTGCGATTACGACGAATGATGATGAGCTTGCGTCTACACTTAGAGCGCTAGGGAATTATGGCAGCCATAAAAAATATGAAAACTTATACAAAGGCGTAAATAGTCGCCTAGACGAAATGCAGGCGGCCATTTTGCGCGTCAAACTACGTTATTTAGATACAGAAATAGCCCAACGCCGCAAAGTGGCTGCTGCCTACATTACTGGAATAACCGACCCAGCGATTACGCTTCCAATTCAACATTCAACATTCAATATTGAGCATTATGAATCCCATGTTTGGCATCTTTTTGTTATTCGTAGTAAGCAGCGTGACATGCTGCAACGCTATCTTGCAGAAAACAAAATACAAACATTGATTCACTATCCTATACCACCTCACAGGCAGGTGGCTTATGAAGCGTCAAAACTTGGTATGCACCCACTCACAGAAAATATCCATAAGGAAGTGATCAGCTTACCGATGAGTCCTGTTATCTTTCAGGATGATATAGATCTTATTATTGAGACATTGAATCGTTTCTCATGACACTTATTAAAACATCAGTGCTGAATTTTATTGCTACGGTGATTAAAATTATTTCGGGTATTATAATTAATAAAGCCATTGCTGTGTATATTGGGCCTTCAGGGTTGGCTTTAATTGGGCAATTTCAAAATTTTACACAATTAGTCATGACGGTCGCTCAAGGCGCTATTAATAAAGGTATCACAAAATACACAGCTGAGTATGCTAAAGAAGAAACGAAATTATCTATTCTTTTTAGTACGGCAAGTAAAATTAGTATGTTTTCTTCCGTCTTGGTAAGTGTTGGGGTTCTGGTATTTTATCAACATGCTGCCTCTTTTATTTTGAAAGATGAAAGTTATGCTTATGTTTTTTTAATATTTGGTTTTACACTTATTTTATTCGTTATAAATGGTTTTTTGCTTTCAGTAATCAATGGTTTGAAAGAAATAAATACATGGGTGAAAATTAATATTCTTCAAAGTGTTTATGGCCTATTTTTTACGACCTTGTTAATATTTTGCTTGGGTTTGAATGGTGCATTAATTGCTTTAGTCACAAATCAATCGGTTGTACTATTTATTGTTATTTGGATGCTGAGAAAGCATTCGATAATAAAAATAAAAAACTTCAGATCAGGTTTTGATAGTATTGAAGCGAAGAAATTAGCGGGTTTTGCCGTAATGGCGATTGCTACGGCGGTGACAGTCCCCATTTCTCATTTACTAGTGCGTGATTATATTGGGGAGAATTTAGGCTGGGAAGCGGCTGGTTACTGGCAAGCTATGTGGTACATATCAACTATGTATCTAATGGTAGTGACAACAACACTGAGTATTTATTATTTGCCTAGGCTTTCAGAGATAAAAGATAAGATTGAATTGAGGAAAGAGTTATTATTGGGTTATAAAGTCATTATGCCTATCGTCATTTTAATGTCGATAGCTGTTTTTATATTGAAAGACTTCATTATATGGTTTTTATTTACTGAAGATTTTGCTTCAATGAGATCGCTTTTTTTATGGCAATTGATAGGTGATGTTTTGAAATTGGCGGCTTGGTTGCTTTCTTATTTGATGCTTGCTAAAGCCATGACAAAAAGATTTGTTGTTACTGAGGTTGTTTTTAATTGTAGTTTTGTTTTTTTGTCCTTTTTTCTTGTAAATGCGTTTGGTTTGATCGGTATGAGTTATGCGTTTGCTTTTAATTATTTTTTATATCTAATCATGATGGTTTTAGCAACCAAAAAACAATGGTGCTAATTGTTGGTTTGATTTTTATGTGGTGGGTGGTTTTTTGAAAATATTGTTGTTAGGAGAGTTTAGCGCGCTGCATAAAAATCTTAAAGAAGGGTTGGTTGCCTTGGGGCATGATGTCACTATCGCGTCTGATGGTGATGGTTGGAAAGGAATTAAGGGTGATGTCTTTTTAGGTTCAAGTAAGAGTGGAGTACTTGGAAAAATAGACAAAGCCATTAATCTAATAAAGGTCATTCCTGTTTTTAAAGATTACGATGTTGTGCAGTTTATGGCACCTGTCTTGTTCCCCAATGTCTTGGGGATTAATCGATTTATTGTTAAAAATATAATAAAAAAAAATAAAAAAGTTTTTTTAGTCGCTGCGGGAGCAACCCCGCAAAATTCTGTCATTGCCGATTTTTGTGAAAAACAATTCAAGTACCCTCAGTGGTATCAAGAGATAAAGAAAGTTAACCCAACAATGTGGAGTCAAACGGAGAAGGGGAGAAAATATAATCGTTGGATGCTTGATAATATTCACGGTCTTATTCCTATTATGTATGAATATGCGCAAGGTTATCGTGATATAGGTTATAAAAAACTTTGTCCTACTATTCCAATTCCAATGAACATAGATAAAATTCACTATCAAGATAATGTGGTACAAAATAAGCTGGTCATTTTTCATGGATTAAACAATGAAGGTGTTAAGGGAACACCCTTGATTAGAAAGGCCATGGCGCGATTACAAGAAAACTACCCTGATGATGTTGAATGTGTTATCGATGGAAAAATGCCTTTAGAAACGTATCTTACCTTTATCAGACGTGTGAATGTGGTTATTGATCAAGTGTATTCAGTATCCGTTGGGGTGAATGGTGTCTATAGTCTGGCGATGGGGAAAGCCGTCGTTGGTGGTGGGGAAGCTGAATTTTTAAAAGAGTATGGTGTAACGAGTTCGCCACTTATCGCGATTCAGCCCAGCGTTGATGATATTTATCATAAATTAGAAAACTTGCTCAAAAGACAGGATGAAATGATAGATATAGGCAGAGCGTCTCGACATTTCGCTGAAGCCGTTCATGACTACAAAAAAGTAGCACAGCAATATCTTGATGTTTGGCAGGCTGATAATAAGGTTCTGTTATGATTAACCAATACTTGCCTCACCAAGCCAGCTTGGTACTTGAGTCAGATTTGGCGGGCGAGTTTCCATTATATCTTTATTGGCCATCTAGCCAATCGATGTTGTTGTATTCTGCGTCGATCACTGAGTTATTGAGCGATGTTCGTGTCTCCAAGCCCTTAAAAGTCAGTGTGCATGGCTTGTCGTTTTTATTGCAAAGCGGAGTGGTGCCGCCGCCAAAAACGGCCTATCAAGATATTTATATTGTGGGGATTGGCGACGAGGCGCAGGTTGGCACGAAAAACGATAAAGTGCAGGTGACGTTTAGCCATCAATTTCCGTTTATGAATGCTAATCGCTTAGCCAGCGATGAAATGCAGCCAGATGAAGTGGTGATTTTGCAAATGTTGGCCGAAGCCACTCAGAGCCGCATTGACGAATCCAAACCAAGCTATTTATTCCACAGTGCGGGAAAAGACAGTAACAGTATTGCTCTCGCTCTTGCTGAGGCTGGTTGGCAGCATACCGTCACGCTGCTTACCCATAAATCCAAAGGCAAGGCTGACGAGAGTGAAATTAGCGCAAAAATAGCCAAACAACTTGGTTTTAAGCATCAGATTCTGTACGAGGTTGATCAACTTCAGATCGAGCATCATCAGGCAATAGAAGACTATTTTATCCATGCGCCGTTTCCTTGTACCGATAACGTTACGCTCGCTTATCCGCTTTATGTTCAGCAATTGCCTGAGCTCAGGGGGGCAAATATTATTGATGGTGGTGGAAATGACAGCTATATGGCAACACCACCAACCAGACGAGAAGCACATAATGTGCTCTTATCTAAGGTGATGCATCGTGCTAGCTTTCTGCGTCAATTTACACCATCAGAAAGTTCATTCTTGCCGCTGATTCGTACCTCTGCGGAATGCTTTGGTATAAATGGCTTAAGCTTTATGGATGCTGAAAAAGTTTTACCTGATGCCATAAATGTTTACCCCCATTGGAAACAAGAAAGTCATCTGAGAAAAGATTGGGATCTGTTTGATTTTAAAACAGATGTCTATTCGACACGAACAATTGCAGAAGTACATATTCGAAAGGCCCGTAATTTTTCCGACTCAATCAGCTCAAATTTTGTATTACCTTTTGCCAATCAACATGTCGCCGAATACTTTTCTAAAGTACCAGAAGAGTATTTATTTGACCGTAAGGCTTTACATAATAAAATTATCTTGCGCAGAATGCTTAAGAATCGTTTGGCTCTTGATTCTGATAAGTTAGGGAAAATGGGTTTTAGCTATGATTCTCACAGCATGATTTTACAAAACTGGGTAGGTATCTTAAATGAGCTACAAGCTTGCCCTTTATGGGAGCAAACCTATCTAATGAAAATGATTATGCGATTGAAAAAAACAATGCAAACGCATCATAAGTATGCTGAATTTTCAGGTAGGCTTATATACAGAATGTATCTTTTATCTGCGTGGTACAATAAAAATAGGTACCTTAATGCCTAATTCAAAAAAAATCACACTGCTTATTAGTTCACTCACTGGTGGTGGAGCAGAAGGGGTGTGTGTGAATATTGCGAATGGGTTGGCCGATATCGGCTGGCAGGTCGATTTGGTGATATTGCACACGAATAACGCGGAATATTTGTCACGTGTGAGTGGTAAAGTAAAGCTTGTTGTGCTTGGTGTTCATCATGCTCGTCTAGCGCCATTACCATTGCTGCGTTATATACGCGTGAATAAACCTAGTAAAATATTAGTGTTTGATTACGAGCTTGCGGTAATCGCAGTTATTTTACGGCTTCTATTTCATTTTACATGCAAAATCGTTGCGCGGAATATCAATACTTTCTCAAAAAGAACAGGTCAATTACAGGGTTTTTGGCGACGCTATATTGTTAGAACGCTGATTAGATATTTTTATGGTAAATGTGATCATATTATTAATCAATGCCAAGCAATGCGTGACGACTTGGTTGGTGTTTTTCCGTATTTGATGAGCAAGACCAGCGTGATTTACAACCCTGTTGCTCAGTGTGTAGAAAACTATGCAAACTTGCACGATTTGTCTACAATCGAAAAACAAAATTACCTTCTTTGTGTTGGACGACTTGAAAGGCAAAAGGCTTTTCATTATGCCATCGAAGCGTTTGCTGGTATTGCACAAACACGTGAAGAGCTACGCTTAAAAATTGTGGGAAAAGGGAGTTTGGAGGCGCCACTCAGGCAGCTTGCCAGCGATCTTAATGTAGCCGATAGAGTGGATTTTGAAGGCTTTCAAAGTGACATTGTCCCATATTATCTTCATGCACACGCCACATTGCTGACCTCTCTTTACGAGGGGTTTCCTAATGCATTAATAGAGTCTATTACTCTTGGCACTCCTGTGATTGCCTTTGATTCACCTGGCGGTGTGTGTGAGATTGTGAAACATGCGGAGAATGGGTATCTGGTAAAAGACTTTAATCTTGATGATTTAAAAGAGTCAATAGTGGATGTTTTGGATGGGAATATTCGTTTTACTAATGTTTGTGCCTCTTCCCGTAATTTTATGCGAACAGAGATTATAAAAAAATATGCGAGTGTGTTTTTGGAATAATAATGCTCGATAAATATTATTGAAAGTTATTTTTATTTGATTGACTGTTTTTTTATTTTGAACCTATATTTTAATATTAATTAGATTCTCTAGTGAGTTTTCAAACGTGACAAGAGCAATGTATCTAACGCTGAAATGTAATTTATTTTATTTCCTTTTTCTAAATGTCACCGTTTTTTATTATTTAGGTGTGATGAAATGAAAGTTATCCATATTATCACGGGGTTGAATAACGGTGGAGCAGAAGGGGTTTTATATCGTCTGTGTAAGTATGACACTGAACATGAACATGTTGTTGTGTCTCTGATGGATAAAGGCAAGTACGGCTCATTGCTTGAAAAAGAAGGCATTGAAGTACTTTGTCTTAATATGCCACAAGGTCGTATTTCTGTGTCTGGTGTTTGGGCGTTATTTCAGCGATTGCGAAATGATAAGCCAGATGTGGTGCAAACATGGATGTACCATGCGGACTTAATTGGGGGAGGGGTTGCGCGAATAGCTGGCATAAAAAATGTTTTTTGGAATGTGCGTAATACAAGTTTGATGCCGGACGTCATTAAGAGGTCAACTATTTTAATCGCGAAGCTTTGTGCCCTTGTTTCAGGCAGGCTTCCTAAAAAGATTATTTATTGTGCACACAAGGCAAAACTTGCCCACGAAATGCTTGGATACAAGGCTGGACGTGGCGTGGTGATTGGCAATGGTTATGATCTTGCTCAACTGACATACGACGCTGCCGCTTCCTCTCTGTTACGATCTGAAATAGGGGTCTTACCAAACGAGATATTAATTGGAATGGTTGGACGTTTTGATCCACAAAAGGATCATAATAATTTAATCAAGGCGCTGAGCTTAGTGAAAAATGCAGGCTTGCCTTTTAAAGCTATTTTGGTTGGTAAGGGTTTGGATTATTCGAATAGCAAATTTTTGCAGTGCATTGAAGAGTATCGGCTGTCAGAGCATATTATTTTATTAGAGCAGCGAAATGACATAGCGACAGTTATGAGTGCTATGGCACTGCATGTCTTATCGTCATTGGATGAGGCTTTTCCTAATGTTCTTGCTGAAGCGATGGCCTGTGGTACGCCCTGTTTAACCACTGATGTTGGCGATGCCGCGATTATTGTTGGAGACACAGGTTGGATTGTACCGCCGAGCGATCCCAAAGCCTTAGCAAAAGCAATGTTAGAGGCTATGGATGAAAAACAGAATGATCCGCAAGCCTGGCAAGCAAGAAAGCAAGCCTGTCGTAAGCGTATTGTTGATCATTATGCTATAGACAGAATGCTTACAGATTATCACCAGATTTGGTTTGATAAATAACATTATGTTTTTTATCAATATTTTTCCTATGTCGATTTGATTGTGATCACTCTGAATGTCACTTCATATGTCGCCTGTTGCACTGAAAAGATGTGTTATTCCCGCATCCTGTCTAATTAGTCGGTATGCAACGAATGTGTCTCAAGGGGATCAACGTTGTTGTATTGCAAAAAAAACGCTTTTAGAGGCATAAAATAAAGCCTATTTTTACGGTAAATATCGTTAGAAAAGAGAGATTTGAAATACCTGTGTTTGTTATTAGATGATAAGATCATTCTTATGGCATTCTCGCTTAACTTAATGGATTTAAAGTAGGTTTTTCGTGACAGAAAAAAATATCCCCCGGTACCAATCTGTTCGTGTCTTGTGGACATATCGTCTTATTGACTTGTGTGTCCCTTTTTTGATGCTTGCCTTCGTGCATTTTTTACTGAGTGATCAATCTTGGCATGAACCCTATTCATGGCTTGGTGTCATGGCTGGCTTGCTTTTTGTGGTGTTCACTCAGCTTTTAGGTGGCTACAGCCGCTTTGTAGATCGTTCAATCGCCAAAAAAATAGAAATTGTTTTTAAAACCTGGGCTTTTAATGTATTGCTGTTGATGTTTATTGCCTATCTCAACCTTGCTGTGCTTGGTTTAGCCCGTTCTGTTATATTGACTTGGGTTGTCTTAACGCCCTTTGTTATCTTGTTCATAAAAGTGCTTATCAATTACAAAAGCCGCTCTACGCAAAAAGGCCGTACTGAGATTTTAGTACTGGGTGATGGTTATGCTTTTAATGAGTTTGAACTTGCGCAGTTAAAACGCCATAACATTCAGTTGCACACCATTGAAGACTATGATGAAACGGTATTGCGCGACAAAGTTGAGGCTTTGTTACCTGATTTTTTGGTCATTAATTTGGATAAAAAGGCTGAACATAAGCTGATAAAGCAGCTGACACACCTTGACTTGAAAGGAGTGCAGCTCCTTGCTTTGCATCACTTTATGGAAAGCTTTTTACGTAAGTGCTACATACCTTACGATTCCGCAGAGTTAAGCTATTTAGAGCGTATACGCTCTTATGATCGCATTAGCTACTTAACTAAGCGGATCGTTGATGTGTTTGTTTGCTTCAGTCTAGCTTTGGTGACATGGCCAGTCATGCTTTACGCTATTTATAAAATTAAAAAGCAATCGCCTGGTGCTATTCTGTTTAAGCAATCACGAGTGGGCTTAAATGGTAAGAATTTTTTTGCTATTAAATTCCGTAGTATGCATGAGAACTCGGTCTTTAACCCCTATACCCAAGAAGAAGACCCTCGAATTTTCCCGTTTGGTAATGTAATGCGTCGTACTCGTATCGATGAGTTACCGCAGTTGTGGAATGTCTTTGTTGGGGATATGCATTTATTTGGTCCTCGGACCGAGTGGGATATCTTGGTAGAAGGCTACGAGAAGGAAATACCCTATTACCACGAGCGTCATTTAGTACGTCCTGGTATTTCTGGCTGGGCACAAGTCTTGTATCCCTATGGCGCGAATACCGAAGATGCTCGTCAGAAGCTGATGTATGATTTGTATTATATTAAGCATTGGAGTATTTGGTTAGAAATTGAAACCCTTATTCGTACCGTTTTGGTGGTAGTGGGGCGAAAAGGGTTATAGCTGTATTTTTTGTTCATGTAGCAGAAGATGACACGATTTTTTAAAATGAATTTTACGGATATTGGCCTATGAAAGAGATTTTTTTAGAGTTGTTAGGGTTCTTTTTTTCAAAGAAAACGAGGATCGTTTTAATTCCGTTCTTGTTGGTTTTATTGATATTTTCGGTGTTCTTTGTGTTGTCTGGTAATGCCACTTGGGCACCTTTTGTGTATGCCATATTTTGACTATTATTCGATTGCTGTATTAGGGTAAAACATGACGTTTTTGTCTGTATCAAAAAATATTTTCCTGGCCTCGGTTGGGGTTATTTTGGCTATTGCGGTGGGGGAAGGCGTTGTTCGTTTGGCGACGCTAAACCAAGAAAATTACGTTATTGAAATGTGGCGTTACGCGAAGCAGTTAAAAGAAGAAAGTCCAGATCCACAAATAGGCCATCAGCATGCGCCTAACCGTCATGCTCAGCTGCAAAATGTCTCTATTGATATCAATGAATTTGGTATGAGAGGTCCGCAGCCTAATTTGTCTGCCAAGCATCGAGTTGCGGTGGTGGGCGATTCCGTTGCGTTGGGATGGGGGGTAGCGGATGAGCAAAGTTTGCGTGGTCAGCTTGCTCAAAAGTTGCCAGCGGACTTTGATGTGGTCAATTCTGGCGTAGGGAACATGAATGTGGAGCAGTCTGTTCGTATGTGGCAGAGCCTTCGGCCTAGTGTACCTGCCGATATTATTGTGGTGCTGGTGACTCCGAGGGCTACCGCTCAGGTGGTGACGGAAAAGCCTAGTTGGTTGGTAGAAAACAGTCAGTTATTTGCCTTGATGATGACCTTTACCAATCAGCTTAGCAGTGGTGAATACGGTGAAGAAGCCTTAGTCAAAGGCTATCAACAGCAGTGGCGTAGCCCTGCGGGAGAAGCCATCCTCAATAATGCTTTTGAGATCTTAAAAGACATTGCGGTGCAGGACAGTGCCGATATTCTTGTGGTCTCTATACCTGAGATGCACGATCTAAACACTTATCAGTTTGCGTTTATGGGGGATACGACCCATGACATGGCACGCAAATATGGCTTTGAGTATATTGATCCCTTGCCTTCCTTAAAAGGGCCAGAGACACAAACCTTGTGGGTGTCTAGCCGAGATATTCATTTGAATGGTAAGGCTTTTGATATTATTTCTGATCTGGTTGTGACAAAAATTAGTGAGAAGGCGTATGAGTAGCGTGAGCAAATCTGACGTTAAGCAAACCCGCATTAAATTATTGTCTTTGTGTGCTGGTTTAATAATATTTAGCACTATCATTAGTTTGGTTACAGGCGCTTTTTGGCCTTGGTTGTTGCCTTTGGCGTTGGTGCTGTTGGTATTTGCTGTTGTGGCGCCTCTAAAGTTGATGTTTGTGATCAGAGGGATGGATCGCTTTCATTTGCGCTTTAGAAAGGTATTGATGTGGTGTTTCTTTTATTTCTTTGTGGTGCCTTCTTGCTGGGTTCTTCGCATCATTCGCCCTACTATTATCCCTTTGGTAATTAGCCAAAAATCATTGTCTTATTGGGAGCCCTCAGAAAAAAAATGTTTTACCGCAGACGATTTTATTAAGCAGTATTAATTATTTAAAGGGCGACTGTGTGTCTTACATTTTAGGAATTTCGGCTTACTATCACGATAGTGCTGCGGCCTTATTAAAAGATGGTGTGGTGGTGGCGGCTGCTCAAGAAGAGCGCTTTTCAAGAAAAAAGAATGATGAGGCGTTTCCGGAAAAAGCCATTCAATGGTTACTAAAAGATAACCAAATAACCATGGCTGATATTGATCACGTTATTTTTTATGAAAAGCCGTTTAATAAGTTTGAGCGTATCATTGAAACTTGTATTCGTTTTTCGCCTAAAGGTTACTCTCTTTTCAAAGAAGCCATGCCGCTTTGGTTAAAAGAGAAACTCTTTCAGAAGATAGATTTAAAGAAGGCTTTGTGCGCTTTGCCAGGTGGTGAGAAATGGAATGGCTCGTTGCTGTTTTCCGATCATCACCTTTCTCATTCGGCGGCGGCTTTTTATCCTTCTCCTTTTGAATCCGCTGCCATCATCACTATTGATGGGGTGGGAGAGTGGGCCACAACAACGATTTCTGTCGGCAGAAAGAACACTATCGAGCATCTAAAAGAGCTAAAGTTTCCTCATTCATTCGGCATGCTCTATTCTGCTATTACGGCCTTTTTAGGGTTTAAAGTGAACTCTGGCGAATACAAAGTCATGGGGTTGGCACCTTATGGTCAACCTATCTATGCCGATTTAATAAAAGCTCAGCTGATTGATATAAAAGACGATGGTAGCTTTAGATTGAATATGCGCTACTTTCGTTTCGCCACTGAGCTGACCATGTTTGGCCCCGAAATGGCGCAGTTGTTTGGTACGCCTGCTCGTTTACCAGAAGGCCCGCTTGAGCAAGTGCACATGGATATTGCTGCGTCTTTGCAGCTTGTTATTGATGAACTTTTTATTAAGTTGGCGTGCTATGCTCGCAAACTGACTGGAGAAGTGAATTTATGCCTTGCGGGAGGTGTGGCGCTCAATTGCGTCGCAACGGGTAAGGTACAAAAAAGTGGTATTTTTGACGCTGTGTGGATCCAGCCTTCTGCAGGTGATGCCGGCAGTGCGCTTGGTGCTGCTCAGGTTTGTTGGTATGTGTTTCTTAATAACGATCGTGTTCCTCTTGCTCATTATAATCCGTATTTAGGGCCTGATATTGTTCAGCAGGATGCGGTGGCCTTTCTTGATTCTGTTGGTGCGAGGTACCGTGTATTGTCTGATGATGCGTTGTACGATACCGTTTCAACGTCATTGGCTGAAGGTAACATCGTGGCTTGGGTACAAGGGCGTGCTGAGTTTAGTCCTCGTGCGCTTTGTAACCGTTCTATTCTAGCTGATCCGCGTGGTGTTGATCTTAAGCGCGAGCTGAACCTCAAAATTAAGTTTCGCGAGTCATTTCGTCCTTTTGCTCCTGTTATTCTAGAGGAGGATGCGAGTGCTTGGTTTGATAGCCCGACCTCGTCGCCTTTTATGAATTTTATTTGCACTGCACGGGACGGTGTGAAAGAAAAGATTCCGTCGGTGATTCATCTAGATAACACGGCACGCTTACAAACTGTGTCTGCATTAAATAATTCACGCTTCTATCCGTTACTGAGTCGCTTTAAAGCCAAAACAGCTTGTCCGGTTTTAGTTAATACAAGTTTAAATGTGCGCGGAGAGCCCATGGTTTTGTCCCCTGAAGATGCGTTCAACTGTTTTATGAATACTGGCATTGATCAGCTTGTTATTGGAAATATCCTCTTGGATAAGGTTGATCAAGATAATCCAATCTACTCAAAAAACAACTATACTTTGGATTAATGTAAAAATTATGTATTTTCAATTGCCGAGTTTTTTGCTGTTTCTTCTTATTGCACTTTTCATTGTAAAAATATCTAAGCCTTCATTTCGTATTTTTGCGTTGATTCTGCTCAGTATTGTTTTTTATTCCTATTGGGATGTCGGTTACTTTTTTATTCTAATTTTCTATATCGTGCTTGGGGCGGTAGCCTGTCATTTATTGACATTGAGTAAACGATATTTGTCCTTTTTGATTGTCTTTTCTTTGCTTCCTCTGATTTTTTATAAATACACGGACTTTTTTTTACGGAGTATAGGCGTCAGTGGTATGGGTATTGCTCTTCCTTTGGGTATTTCCTTTATTACCTTTAGTTTGATCAGCATGATGGTGGACTTTTCTCGCTCTTCTGTTAAAAAAATTAACTATTCTGATGTTGGCTTGTATATTTCTTTTTTTCCTCATCTGATTGCTGGGCCAATACTGCGTACTAAAGAAGTGGTTCCGCAGTTTAAGGGGATTCATGTTTCGTGGCAGAACTTTGTTTATAACCTTCCTTTGTTTGCGGTTGGTATGATCAAGAAGGTTTTAATTGCTGATCCAATTGGAGGTTACATAGCGCCTGTATTTAATGATCCTCTTAGTCACGGTTTCTGGGATCTGTTTATTGCTTCACTTGGCTTTTCGATTCAAATCTACTGCGATTTCAGTGCCTATTCTGATATGGCAATTGCTATCGCGGGTATGTTCGCGGTGCGCTTTCCGGAGAACTTTCGCTCACCTTATTTGTCTTTTTCACTATCCGAAATGTGGAAACGTTGGCATATGACACTTAGTTTCTGGTTGCGAGATTATTTGTTTGTTCCTCTTGTTCGTTATTTTGGTAAAGGATTAGTGTATCTACCAATCTTGATTACTATGTTGGTATCTGGTCTTTGGCATGGCGCAAATTGGAATTTTATTATTTGGGGTGGCTTGCAAGGCATTATTATGGTGATAGATAACTATATAGGCTTTGGCAAGTTTGTGAAAAATAATCCACATTTCAAATGGTTTTTTATCATCGTTAATTTCTTTGTTTGGTCTTTTTTGGCAATTTTGTTTAGAAGTGACTCGGCGTCTTCAGCATGGGATTATTATCAGTCTCTGTTGGCATTTAATGTTGGTGATTTTTCGGCTGACAATCAATCTGTTTTGATTCTTGTACTGATTACATTGTGTGTACACTATTACGATAATGTGGATTTTATTCGCAAACATGCAGCTAAGATTCCAGCATTTTTATCGGTTCCCGTTTTTATTTCTATTATTGTGGGGTGTTCTATGGTCGCAGCACAGCATCCTGAAAGCTTTTACTATTTTGATTTTTAATAATAATGATGAAGAAAATTAAATATACTTTTGCTATTTTTACTATTTTACTTTCAATTTTTTTGATTTTTGATGGTTTTTTTGATCATGTTTTATACGCAAGGTATAAAAATGATCTGCCAGATTATGAAGGAAAGTTTGTTAATTACTTGCCGGATAGCGTCGATAAGAAATTTTATAAATCAGCGTATCAGGATTCATTAAAATTAACGTTTTATAATACGCCTTTTTTAGATCGTGTCATTGAACCAGGTGACTATGGTATTTACAAAGTTGATAAATATGGTCATCGCATCTTCCCCGAAGAAACGATTCAACCGGAAGTGCAGCGTAAAAGCCTGCTCCTATTGGGATCTTCTCAGACTTTTGGTTACCACCTTAATGCTGAAGATACTTTATCAGTTAAGATGCAGGGTTTATTGCCAGACTATAAAATTGATAATTACTCGATGCTTGGTGTAAACCTAGAGGGTAATTTAGTTGATTGGCAAAAAATGGCTGAGATAGAAAAAAAACATTATGATTTGGTGATTGTTGTTAATGGTTTTTTTGATCACTATGTAGAATGTACTAAAAATATGGATTTTAAGTATCTCGAAAAAATGATGGATAAATATCGATTACCTGCTTTCGTCTCGATTCTTCAATCAGTAAAAGATAAAGTTTTCAAAGAGAGTGTGGTTAATAGAGGGGTACTATGTGAGCAACCTGAATATCAAAATATAGCGGCAAGAAGAGTACATAACCGCTGGAATCAGTTGTTTGCTTTTGGTCAGGAGCAAGGCTCTAAAACGCTTATTTTCATCCCCCCTTCGGTATGGAGTGATAATGCTAACGTTGAAAACCTTAAACCGCTTCTTAGTGAAAGGAACAGAGCGATTTACTCGATAATTAATACCAAAGTGCACTCAAAAGTAGATGATAAGACAATTATTGATTTGACGACTGCTTTCGATGGCGATACTCAATATTTTCTTGATGGTAGTAGTCATTTTACACCAGAAGGTAGTGCTTTATTAGCGAAGGAAATTGCTGAGCAAATAAAAGCACGAGAACAAGACACGTTCAATTGACGTGTTGTTTTAGTTTCATTTTTTGTGAGTAGGCTTTTGACGGCCTAAAGGCCGACCTACACGTGATTGATTTGGTTGGTTTTTTTGTAGGGCATCATGAGCGGAGCGTAATGTGCCGTTTCACGACGTTGGTTTTTCGTAGGGCATCATGAACGAAGTGCAATGTGCCGTTTCACGACGTTGGTTTTTCGTAGGGCATCATGAGCGGAGCGTAATGTGCCGTTTGATGGTGTTGGTTGGGAATGTCACTATTTTTTACAGATAAGCGCCTCGTGCCTCGGCTCATCAGACCTACGGGGCGGTTGGTTTTTTGTAGGGCATCATGAGCGGAGCGTAATGTGCCGTTTGGTGATGTTGGTTGGAAATGTCACTATTTTTTACAGATAAGCGCCTCGTGCCTCGTCTCATCTGACCTACGGGTTGGTTGGTTTTTCGTAGGGCATCATGAGCGGAGCGTAATGTGCTGTTTGGTGATGTTGGTTGTGAATGTCAGATTACGCCTCGTGCCTCGTCTCATCTAACCTACGGGTTGGTTGGTTTTTTTGTAGGGCATCATGAACGAAGTGTAATGTGCCGTTTGGTGATGTTGGTTGGGAATGTCAGATTACGCCTCGTGCCTCGTCTCATCTGACCTACGGGTTGGGTTGTTTTTTTGTAGGACATCATGAACGGAGCGTAATGTGCCGTTTTAGGACGTTGGTTTTTCGTAGGGCATCATGAACGAAGTGTAATGTGCCGTTTTAGGACGTTGGTTGGGAATGTCACTATTTTTTACAGATAAGCGCCTCGTGCCTCGTCTCATCTGACCTACGGGGCGGTTGGTTTTTTTGTAGGGCATCATGAGCGGAGCGTAATGTGCCGTTTGGTGATGTTGGTTGGGAATGTCACTATTTTTTACAGATAAGCGCCTCGTGCCTCGGCTCATCAGACCTACGGGGCGGTTGGTTTTTTGTAGGGCATCATGAGCGGAGCGTAATGTGCCGTTTGGTGATGTTGGTTGGAAATGTCACTATTTTTTACAGATAAGCGCCTCGTGCCTCGTCTCATCTGACCTACGGGTTGGTTGGTTTTTCGTAGGGCATCATGAGCGGAGCGTAATGTGCTGTTTGGTGATGTTGGTTGTGAATGTCAGATTACGCCTCGTGCCTCGTCTCATCTAACCTACGGGTTGGTTGGTTTTTTTGTAGGGCATCATGAACGAAGTGTAATGTGCCGTTTGGTGATGTTGGTTGGGAATGTCAGATTACGCCTCGTGCCTCGTCTCATCTGACCTACGGGTTGGGTTGTTTTTTTGTAGGACATCATGAACGGAGCGTAATGTGCCGTTGATGATGTTGATTGGGAATGTCAGATTACGCCTCGTGCCTCGTCTCATCTGACCTACGGGTTGGGTTGTTTTTTTGTAGGACATCATGAACGGAGCGTAATGTGCCGTTGATGATGTTGATTGGGAATGTCAGATTACGCCTCGTGCCTCGTCTCATCTGACCTACGGGTTGGGTTGTTTTTTTGTAGGACATCATGAACGGAGCGTAATGTGCCGTTTTAGGACGTTGGTTTTTCGTAGGGCATCATGAACGAAGTGTAATGTGCCGTTTTAGGACGTTGGTTGGGAATGTCACTATTTTTTACAGATAAGCGCCTCGTGCCTCGTCTCATCTGACCTACGGGGCGGTTGGTTTTTTTGTCGGGCATCATGAGCGGAGCGTAATGTGCCGTTTGGTGATGTTGGTTGGGAATGTCACTATTTTTTACAGATAAGCGCCTCGTGCCTCGGCTCATCTGACCTACGGGTTGGTTGGTTGCTTTGTAGGGCATCATGAACGAAGTGTAATGTGCCGTTTCACGACGTTGGTTTTTCGTAGGGCATCATGAGCGGAGCGTAATGTGCCGTTTGGTGATGTTGGTTGGGAATGTCACTATTTTTTACAGATAAGCGCCTCGTGCCTCGGCTCATCTGACCTACGGGTTGGTTGGTTGCTTTGTAGGGCATCATGAACGAAGTGTAATGTGCCGTTTCACGACGTTGGTTTTTCGTAGGGCATCATGAGCGGAGCGTAATGTGCCGTTTGGTGACGTTGGTTGGGAATGTCAGATTACGCCTCGTGCCTCGTCTCATCTGACCTACGGGTTGGGTTGTTTTTTTGTAGGACATCATGAACGGAGCGTAATGTGCCGTTTTAGGATGCTGGTTGGGAATGTCACTATTTTTTACAGATAAGCGCCTCGTGCCTCGGCTCATCTGACCTACGGATTGGTTGGTTTTGTGTTGGGGGTTCGTTGTGCCAGAGTGTGGCGGGGGCTGGGCAGTGGGCGATGGGGAAGTAGCCGATGTGGCTGCGGATTCGTTGGGTGACGCTTGTGTGCCAGTGGGGTGAGCGTGTGTGGTTGGGTTGGTCGTTTTCCAGTACACAGCAGTGTCGTGGTGCGAGGGTGAGTTCTCGCCAGGGGTGTAAGCGGCGTTGTTGGTAGTGTATTTTGCCTAGGTGCTTGGGTTCTATGGTAAGCAGTGGTTGCCAATGGGGCGGTTGTGTTTTGGCTAGGCGTGTTGTTCTGTAACAGTTTTGTTTGGTTTGTTGTTCTATCCAGTTTATTAGGACTCGCAAGGCGATGTCTCCTATGCCATCTCGGCGGTATCCTCCGCCTATATCCGAATGTACTCCTGCTAGCCATATTTCCAGTGCGCGTCCATCTTGGTTGATTAATGTTGGCCGAAAGGCGAGGCGTTGTTCGTCTAGCGCGGCGAGGTGTAAGGCGCGGTGTACGCCTTCTGGTAGGGTGTGGCCGTGTTCAAAGACGACGTCGGTGGTTGGGCGTTGTGTTGTGTCTAAGTTAGGCCAGCCAATGGAGGCGACGGTGTCGATGACGGCTTCTATGATGATGGGGCGATCAATCAGTGGCGTGATGAGTGCGGCGAAGCGTCTGGCTAGGGCGGCGCCTCGACTAAAGCCTATTAAGACGATGTGACGAATGGATGGGTTGTAGTGTTGTGTAAAGTCGTTGAGGGCGCGGTTTAAAATTTGTGCTACGTGGCCGGTTTCGATGGCAAAGGCGGCGTTGATTTTTTGTTCCAGCCAGTGGCCGTAGGTGCCGATGCCCGCATAGTAAAAGCTGCGGTGGGGCGAATGGTTGGGTGTGGTCTTTGTGTGGTTTTGTACACGGCCACCGAGCAGTAGATGGGATTTTAGAACGTTGGTGATGCTGCTAATGCTGTTTTCTGGTGCGAAAGCGTCGTTTGGGCTATTGTCTGTGCCATCGAAATGAAAAAATAACATCGACATGTTTGTCGTCTCCTTGTTGTGTTGTGCGTAGTGTTGAACGCCATCTTCCTGATGATGGGGGGTAGCATAACATGGTTTTTATTGTGTTTTGTAGGGCGTGTGGGGCGTGCGTTGGCTCATCCTTGATTGCCGGATAACGCCTCGTTCCTCGTCTCATCCGGCCTACGTGGTGGTGTTTTTTACTATAATAGTGATGTTTTTTTATTTGGAGGGCGAGCGTGCGTCTAACTAAGCAGCAACAAGATATCATTAAACAGGTGTTATTGAAGCATTTTGGCAAAGGCTCGGAGTTACGGCTTTTTGGCTCAAGAGCTGACGATAATGCGCGTGGTGGGGATATTGATCTGTATATAGAGCCTGACTTACATTCGGCTGACGAGATTATTGAGGCTAAATTGAATGCCTTGGTTGAGCTTCATTTGCTGCTTGGTGATCAGAAAATTGACTTGGTGATTAATCGAAGGGCTGGAACGGTTTTGCCTATTTACAAAATCGCAAAAGAGAGTGGTATTCGCTTATGAATAAGGATGTATTTCAGGGGATCGTTGATATTTGTAAGACCCATGCAGAGCGTTTGCGATGGTCTATGCAGCACTTAGCAGATAAACAACCCTATACTGCGGAGAGTTTGTCTGAACTCACGGAAATTGAACTTGCCGTATTCGATCAGTTTATTGTCCGGTTTTCAAAATTACAGGATGTGATGGGGGCAAAGTTGTTACCTGCTGTGATTGAGCTGACACATGAAGAAGGTGAGCTTACTACATTTATTGATAAATTGAATCGGCTTGAAAAGATAGGCGCTTTAGATTCTGTTGAACAATGGCTGAGGTTGCGGGAAATGCGTAACCAATTTGCCCATGAGTACCCAGATGATCCTGAAATACAATCGGCGCTATTGAATAAAGCGTTTGGTATGGCTAGCCAGTTGCTGCAATGTCTTGATCATGTGGTTCGCTTTGCGGTTAAGTATCAGTGAGTAAGTTTAGGTGTAATGCCGCTTTCGTTTTCAGATAAGCGCCTCGTGCCTCGTCTCATCAGACCTACGGGTTGGTTGTCGGGATGGTTTTGATTCGCCGGATTACGGTTTTATATTAAAATAAGGGGTTATGAGTGTTGATATTCGTTGGCTTCAGCGTTTTGAGCATTTTACACAGGCCCATGATCAATTGGCTGATGCTCTGCGTTTAATGGCTGAACGACCACTGAGTAATCTTGAAAGGCTGGGTACTATTTAGGCGTTTGAGTTTACGTATGAGTTGGCTTGGAATGTGTTAAGAGATTACTTGGTTTGGCAGGGGATTGAGTCTATTTCAGGGTCACGAGACGCTATTCGTGAGGCGTTTAAGCGCGATCTTATTGTGGATGGCGGGTCTTGGCTGTCGATGTTGCAGGACCGAAACCGTACCGTTCACACTTATAATGAAGAAACGGCGAATCAAATACTTGGGCAGTTGCGGTTGGTTTATGCGGGTTTGTTTATGGCGTTTCGGTGTAAATTTCAGTCGCTAGCAGATGACACTCGTTACTCAATGGAAAATGGCGATGTTTGAAGTGGGGGGCTTGAGTCGCGCCGAATGTGAGAGTATTCAGGGTGTTTTTCAGTTATATCCTCAGATTAAGACAGTGATTTTGTATGGATCTAGAGCGAAAGGTAATTTTCGCCCTAGTTCAGACATCGATTTAACGTTGGTGGGGGATTTGGATTGGTCAATTTTCACAGAGGTTGAGAATGCCTTGGATGATCTCTTGTTGCCCTACAAAATAGATTTGTCGATGTTTGATCATTTGGAAAATAGTTCGTTGATTGAACACATTGAGCGGGTAGGGCTGGTTTTTTATCGTAGGACGTAACCGCTTTGCGTCAGATTACGCCTCGTGCCTCGGCTCATCTGACCTACGGGTGATTGGTTTTGGTCTGGTGTGATTCGGTTTCTGACGGCCTAAAGGCCGACCTACAGGTGTTTGGTTGTTTTTTTTGTAGGGCATCATGAGCGGAGCGTAATGTGCCGTTTGGTGGTGTTGGTTGGGAATGTCACTATTTTTTACAGATAAGCGCCTCGTGCCTCGGCTCATCTGACCTACAAGATTTATGGGTTTAATGAATTTTTGATTTTTTTTAT
>NZ_QGOK01000032.1 GCF_003259175.1 Marinomonas shanghaiensis
ATTTATGGGTTTAATGAATTTTTGATTTTTTTTATTTTTAGGGGGAAGGATGTTTGTTTTGGTGACGGGTGGTGCGGGTTATATTGGTTCGCATACGTGTATTGAGTTGATTAAGGCGGGTTTTGAGCCGGTTATTATTGATAATTTGTCGAATAGTAAGTTGGTGGTGTTGGATCGTATTGAGACGATTACCGGTAAGCGTCCTGCGTTTATGGAAGGCGATATTTTAGATTCGGCTTTTTTGGATGGTGTGTTTGCGCAGTATTCTTTTGCGGCGGTGATGCATTTTGCTGGGTTGAAGGCGGTGGGGGAGTCGGTGCAAAAACCGCTTTGGTATTATGAGAATAATGTTTCAGGTACGCTGAATTTGATTAAGGCGATGGAACGGGCGGGGTTGCGTAATTTGATTTTTAGTTCTTCTGCGACTGTGTATGGGTTGCCTAAGTCGGTGCCGATACGTGAAGATTTTGCGACTTCTACGTCGAACCCTTATGGGGCCAGTAAGTTAATGGTAGAAGGTATTTTGACGGATGTGGCGAAGGCCAACGCCGATTGGAATATTGCGACTTTGCGTTATTTTAACCCTATTGGTGCTCATGAATCAGGTTTAATCGGTGAAGACCCTAAGGGCTTACCGAATAATTTGATGCCCTTTGTGAGCCAAGTGGCGGTGGGCAAGTTGCTATGTTTGAGTGTGTTTGGTGATGATTATGACACGGTCGATGGCACTGGGGTTCGTGATTATATTCATGTGGTGGATTTGGCGCGTGGTCATGTGTGTGCGCTGGACAAGGTGCTGGCGAATGCCGGACATTTTGTGGTGAATTTGGGCACGGGCAATGGTTATTCTGTGTTGGAAATGGTGAAAGCGTTTGAAGCGGTTTCTCACAAAAAGGTGGCGTATAAAGTGGTCGAACGTCGTCCTGGTGATATTGCACAGTGTTATGCAGATCCGAGTTTGGCGAAGTCGTTTTTGGGCTGGGAAGCTGAGTTTGATTTGGCGCGTATGTGTGAAGACACCTGGCGTTGGCAATCGAATAATCCAAATGGGTTTGATGGTTAGTTTTTTGACGGCCTA
>NZ_QGOK01000033.1 GCF_003259175.1 Marinomonas shanghaiensis
TGAGGCGGTAACGCCTCACCCTACTCGATATAATTATCGCTTTTGATAATGTGTATTGTTTTCAATTGGTGTCTTGGGGTCTGTTGAATGGATGTGTTGTCGCCACAGGTGTTGTTGGAGTTGGTCGAGTCTAAACGCTTTGGTGTGGAGTATCAGCCGATTATAGAATTAAAAACGGGAGACTTGTTTGCTTATGAGGCACTGTCTAGGTTTAGATCGGTAAATGGTGCCTTCATAAGGCCTGATCATGTTTACGCTGCATTGCATGATAATCCACTGTTGCTCTTTCAAGTGGAGCTCGCTCAGAAAAAAATTCAATTGGATCGTCTTGCCTGTTCTGAAAAGATTTTTGTGAATTTAGATCAAGATGCCTTTTATGCTTGCGGACAAACGGCGCAAGAAAATCCTTTTATAGATCTCATTTTGTCGGCCGGGCGAGATAAAGTAGTGGTTGAGTTGATTGAAAACTCTGAGATGAGTGATGCCTTGATGAGTTTGTCTATGATTGAGGTGTTTAACGGTTTGGGGATTCGAACGGCGTTAGACGACTTATGCAACCCTAAATCTATGCTGTCTGTAGCGGTTTTGCAGTTGGTTGAATGGATTAAGCTAGACAAGTGCGTGTTAGAGAATAGGGGGGATGCTCATTTTATGATATTTGTGTCCAAAATAATTGATTTCGCTCATGCAACAGGCAAGCAAGTGATATTAGAAGGTGTTGAGCTTGCAGAGGATCTAGTTTTTGCCCGATCGATTGGTGTAGATTTTGTGCAGGGGTTTTATTATCGGTCGCTTTTTCTCAGTTATTAAATTGAAAAGGCATTGCTTTTCAAATTTTTCGTTTTATCGGGTCTTTATGGCAAACCATTGATTCTAAAGCTATTGATAAATCACCACCTCTGTAAGATACTTGTTAAGATATTTATCTCCATTATTTGCAAATAAAGGGAAGCTTATGCTCAGAAAAACCCTCATTAGTATTGCTGTATCAGGCGCGCTTTATGTGTCCAGCAGTTACGCATTGGAACTGGGCGAGTTGACCTCTCAATCAAATGCAAACGAACCTTATCGTGGTAAAATCGCATTATCCGATGTTGGGTCATTAACAGATAACGATATATTGATTCGTTTGGGCAGCGAAAGTGAATTTCGCCAAGCTGGTTTTGCTCCAACAAGAGTACTGTCCCAATTAAAATTTGATGTCGTCCGTGACAATAATAACCTTGTCGTGGCGGTGTCATCCGATCAGCCTCTACAGGTAAATGAGCTGCGCTTTATACTGGCGGCTCGTTGGCCCAGTGGGCAGGTTGTTCGCGAATATCAAACACCACTAAATCAGTCTGCTCTGGTTAATAAGTCTCAGAGTGAAGTTGTTCAATCCGTTCCTGTCTCAAGAGCGCCAACGGCCTCTAATGCAGGGAGAACCGACTCTTCACAGAGCGTGTTTCGTCAAGAAAACCTAGCGATCAAAAACATGCCAACAAAAGGGCAAGTCAACGTTGCAAAGGGTAATACGCTTTGGTCTATTGCGGGCGAAAATACCCCCGCAAATCAACTGACCATCTATCAGACCATGATGGCGATTCAGGCTCTTAACCAAGATGCTTTCTATTCGAATAATATTAATTTATTAAAAGAAGGGGTTGTCTTACGTTTGCCGACTCAAGAGCAAGTCGCGCTGTTTAATCAAACGATTTCAAAAGAAGAATTTCAGCGTCAACATGATGCTTGGATGGCCTTGAAAGGGAATAAAAATCGTGCAGCGGTGGATCAGGCCCAATTAAACACTCAGGCGAAAGCGAAAGTGGCGGCAAATGCTGCAGCACAAAAAGGCGACAAACTCACGTTGGCTTCCAGTCAAAGCGTGTTGCCAGAGCGTAATGCTGGTTCCAACGCAGGTACAGACCAAAATACAAAATTAAGTTCTTTACAGAGTGCGCTGTCTGCCTCGAAAGAGATGCTTGATAAAGAGCAGCGTGAGAAAGGAGAACTGTCAAATCAGTTAGGGGATTTAAATAAGCAATTAGAGACCCTAGAGAAGCTGATTAGCTTAAAAGATAAGCAGTTGGCTGATTTACAGCAACAGTTTGCTAGTGCCCAACAAACTCTGCAAGAGCAAAAAAATACGGTTGATCAACTTTTAGAAGCCGATCAGATTCGTAGAGAGAAAGAGCTAGCCGAAGCCGATTCGCTTGTAAGTAAAGTTTCCAGCAATCCAATCATAGTGTCGATTGGCGCTGTGGTGCTATTGCTGCTTGGCTTCTTGATTGGTTTAGTCATGCGTAGAGCGGGTAAGAAACAGGAGGAGCAAGAATCGTCAAAAAAGAACGAATTTGACCTCTCTAGCGCGGCGGTAGTCGCTCCTGTTGCAGCCGTTGCAGCGGCTGACTATCTAGCTGATGATGTCGAGAAGGTCGAAGAGAAAAAAGAATGGCAAGAAGAAGATCCTTTTGCATTTGATTTCGATACGCCTGATATGGATGACAAAACAGAGGATTTTAACGCTTTTGCAGGCGATGAAATTGCTTCTACAGACGCAGTCGATCCAACATTTGATGAAATGGATGATGGCGACGAGTTGGAAAATGATTTAGAAGACAACTCAAATGATGATATTGACGATATGTTTGCATCATTTGATGATGACGACGACTTACCAGAGCCTGTATTAGATTTAGAAGACGATTTAGATGACGAGTTGGAAGCGTTTGTCGAAGACGATATTCCAACAGTAACGCCTGAATCTGCTGACTCAGGCGCTGATGCTGATGCTGATAAAGAGGATACGGCAGAAAGTGAAGAGGAGTCTTTTGTTTCTAGTTTGCTGAATGACGTCGATCAAGAAGATGTTGATGAAGCATCAATTTTTAACGGTTCACCTAATGATTCCTTAGCCAATTCTATTGAGGAAACGTTAGCCGAAGCTCAGCAGGAAGATGAACTTGATTATCCGGCCTTTGGTGAAGCTGAAGCGGCTGAAGATGAAGAGATAAACGATGAAGAAGAAGAGTTTGACTTCTTTGATGCTAGCGGTGATGAAGCAGCCACTAAGCTCGATTTAGCAAGAGCTTACATGGATATGGGTGATGAAGAGGGTGCTCGCGTCATTTTAGATGACGTGATTGAGTCTGGAAACGAAAAACAAATTGCCGAAGCGCAGAATATGATGGAGCGAATGTTCCCAAGTGACTAATAAAGTTGTACTGGTTGTTGAATATGATGGCGCTGATTACAAAGGCTGGCAGGCGCAAAAATTTGGTGTTCCCAGTGTTCAGGAGAGTTTAGAAAAAGCATTGTCAGTTATTGCAAATCATCCGGTCAGGGTGATTTGTGCTGGACGAACGGATGCTGGTGTCCATGCTTGCGCTCAAGTTGTTCACTTTGAAACGAATGTTGAACGCAGTGAGCGTTCATGGACGACTGGCGTTAATACTTATCTTCCTAATAATATTGCGGTCGTCGCTGCCCGTTACGTATCTGAAGATTTTCATGCACGTTTTAGTGCGCTGAGTCGTCGCTATCGATATGTTATTTATTCTTCAGATTTCTGTCCTGCAATATTGCCGAAAGGTGTGACGTGGACTCATAAAGCACTGGATGTGGTTGCTATGAAAGAAGCCGCCAAAGTGTTTCTAGGAACTCACGATTTTTCTTCTTTCCGTGCTATTGGCTGTCAAGCTAAGACGCCCTTTCGTACGGTTCTAAATTTTGAAGTGTACCAATTAGGGCAATATATCGTTTTAGATGTTAGAGCCAATGCATTCTTACACCATATGATTCGTAACTTTGCCGGTGTTTTGATGTCGATCGGTGCTGGTGAAAAGCCAGTGTCCTGGGCAAAAGAAACTCTTGAGGCAAGAGATCGAACAAAAGGTGGAATAACTGCGCCACCAACAGGGTTGTATTTTGTTGATGCTCAATATCCCGATGTCTTTAATGTGCCTAAAAGACCTTTAGGTCCTCACTTTTTACCCTTTGTAGACGAGCCTTCCTATGAGTTGCCGAGTTAAAATTTGTGGCATAACAAATGTAGAAGATGCATTGATGGCGTGCCTGCATGGCGCAGATGCACTGGGTTTTGTTTTTTATGAAAAAAGCCCAAGGTATGTTTCACCGACAGTAGCAAACGATATTGTTTCTCACTTGCCTCCGTTTGTGACTCCCATTGCTTTGTTTGTTGATGCCGATTCCGCGCAGATAGACTCTGTAATAAAAGAAAATCCTCGCTGGCTTATTCAGTTTCATGGCAATGAAAGCGAGTCTGAATGCCTATCTTATCAGCGTCCCTATATAAAGGCGTTAAGAGTGAAACAGGGGGATGATGTAGCGGCTTTAGTGGATACTTATCCAAGTGCAAGTGCTGTTTTGTTGGATGCCTACAAAGAAGGGGTCCCTGGCGGTACAGGAGAGCGATTTGATTGGTCTATTATTCCCGCTCACTTATCTAAACCAATTATATTGGCGGGTGGGTTAACCCCAAGTAATGTGAAGCTAGCAGTGCTTCAAGTGTCTCCCTATGCTGTTGATGTTAGTGGTGGAGTTGAGATGTCCAAAGGCATTAAGAGCGAACTCAAAGTTCAAGAATTTATTAATGGAGCAAAATGTGTATAGCAAAGACATTAATTTAGAATTACCTGACTCTCACGGTCGTTTTGGTCCATACGGTGGTATTTTTGTTTCTGAAACGCTGATGTCTGCTTTGGAAGATTTGGCACAAATGTATGAACGCTTGTCTAAAGACAGTGACTTTCAGGCTGCATTTGATTATGACCTGGCTCATTACGTTGGTCGTCCGTCGCCACTTTATTTTGCTGAGCGACTCACAAAAAAAGCGGGTGGGGCAAAAATTTATTTAAAACGTGAGGATTTGAACCACACTGGTGCCCACAAGATCAATAACACAATAGGTCAAGCCTTGCTTGCCAAGCACATGGGTAAGCCAAATATTATCGCTGAAACAGGGGCGGGGCAACATGGGGTTGCATCTGCAACCGTTGCAGCGCGTTTAGGTTTAAAATGCAAAGTGTTTATGGGGGCTGAGGATATTCGACGTCAGTCACTTAATGTGTACCGTATGAAGTTGCTCGGAGCGGAAGTGATTTCTGTTGAGTCAGGCACCAAAACATTAAAAGATGCGTTAAACGAAGCCATGCGTTATTGGGTCGGTAACGTTGACGATACTTTTTATATTATTGGTACCGCAGCGGGTCCTCATCCTTACCCTAAGTTAGTGCGTGATTTTCAAGCTGTCATTGGTCGAGAAACCAAAGCCCAATGTTTGGCACAAGAAGGCCGTTTGCCTGATGCTGTTGTTGCTTGTGTTGGTGGCGGCTCAAATGCGATTGGTATGTTTCATCCTTTTATCAAAGATGAAAGTGTTGCTATGTATGGTGTTGAAGCGGGTGGTGATGGCATTGAAACAGGTCGTCATGCTGCACCACTAAGCGCTGGTCGCCCTGGTGTTCTGCATGGTAATCGTACTTATGTTATGGCGGATGACGACGGGCAAATTATCGGAACTCATTCTATTTCAGCCGGTTTGGACTACCCAGGTGTTGGTCCTGAGCATGCTTGGTTAAAGGATATTGGTCGCGCTCATTATGTTGCGATTAATGATGATGAAGCTATGGATGGTTTTCGTGACTTGACTCGCCTAGAAGGTATAATGCCCGCTCTTGAGTCAAGTCATGCTGTCGCCTACGGTATGAAATTAGCAGCGACGATGGAAAAAGATAAAATTGTGGTTATCAATTTATCCGGTCGAGGTGATAAAGACATTCTTACCGTTGCAGAATTAGATGGGATTGAAGTATGAGTCGCATTAAACAATGTTTTGAAAAGTTAGAAAAATCTGGTAAAAAGGCGCTCATTCCGTATATTACCGCAGGCGATCCCAGTCCAGATTATACTGTGACCTTAATGCATGCTTTGGTGGCTGCGGGTGCGGATGTTATCGAAATTGGTATGCCTTTTTCAGATCCAATGGCAGACGGTCCAGTCATACAGTTGGCATGTGAGCGCAGCTTGGCGGCAGGCACCAATGTTAAAAAAGTACTGCAGATTATCGCTGAATTTAGACAAAGCAATAAAGAAACGCCTATTGTTTTGATGGGGTATTTAAATCCTATTGAGTTTTTTGGCTACCAAGCTTTTTCTGATGCGGCAAAAGACGCGGGCGTTGATGGTATTTTATTAGTAGATCTGACTCCTGAAGAGGCGACAGATGTAGTAGAATGCTTCCGAGAAAACGAGATTGATCTTATTTATTTGCTTTCGCCTACAACAACACCGGATCGTGCAAAGAAAATTTGCGATTTGGCGTCGGGTTATGTGTATTACGTTTCTGTAAAAGGCGTTACAGGTTCCGCTGAGCTTGATGTCGATAGTGTTAAGAAACACGTGGATTCGTTACGCGAAATCACCTCTTTACCTATTGGTGTGGGTTTTGGTATACGCGATGCAAAAACAGCAGCGGCAGTCAGTAAGTGTGCCGATGGTGTTATTGTCGGCAGTGTATTGGTGAATGCCATCGCTGCAAATAAAGATCATCAAAAAGAACATATAGCTGATGCTTTAAGGGCTATTTTAGCGCCCATGCGTGAAGAAATGGATGCGTAAAGCGACAGCAAACGAGAAATTTGGAGAAATAAATGAGTAGCTGGTTAGATAAATTTGTCCCTTCCATTGTGCGCAGTGAATCAAAGCGTAGTGCTGGTTCCGTGCCTGAGGGTCTTTGGAAAAAATGCCCTAAATGTGAAAATGTTTTATATCGCCCAGAGTTAGAAAAGAACTTAGATGTTTGTCCTAAATGCAATCACCATCTTCGCATTAGTGCTCGCCGCCGCTTAGAAATCTTTTTGGACAAAGAAGGTCGTCACGAAATTGGCGCACATCTTGAGCCTGAAGATAAGTTAAAATTTAAAGATTCAAAACGTTATAAAGATCGTCTGGTTGACGCGCAAAAAGCCACTGGCGAAAAAGATGCTTTGGTAGCGATGCAAGGCGCTTTGAACGGCATGCCTATTGTTGTCGTGGCGTTTGAATTTAGCTTTTTGGGTGGTTCTATGGGCGCCATCGTTGGTGAGCGTTTTATACAGGCGGTTAACGTTTGTTTAGAAAAGCGAATTCCATTGGTATGTTTTTCTGCCAGTGGTGGTGCGCGTATGCAAGAAGCGCTTATATCCCTAATGCAAATGGCGAAAACAAGTGCTGGCCTTGAACGCATGAAGCAAGAAGGAATTCCTTATATTTCTGTGATGACGGACCCTGTTTTTGGTGGTGTATCCGCTTCTCTTGCCATGCTTGGTGATTTGAACGTTGCTGAGCCGAATGCATTGATTGGTTTTGCTGGTCCACGTGTTATTGAGCAAACGGTTCGTGAAAAATTGCCAGAAGGCTTCCAGCGCAGTGAGTTCCTGTTGGATAAAGGGGCGCTAGATATGATAATTAAACGTGATGAGATGCGTTCTCGATTGCACAATATTTTATCTTTGCTCACCGCGAATAAGGTTGCTTAATTAAATGACGCACACGTCATTAGCAAGTTGGCTCTCCTATATAGAGAGTCAACATCCTTCTGAGATAGAGTTGGGATTAGACAGAGGTAATCTGGTTTTATCAAGATTGGCTTTGTCTAGACCTAAACACAAAGTGATCACAGTGGCTGGAACCAACGGCAAAGGTTCCACTTGCGCCATGTTGACGCAATATCTTTGCTCACAAGGTTATACGGTTGGTACTTACACATCCCCCCATTTTTTAGCGTTTAATGAACGTATTGCGCTAAATAATATGTCTTGTGATGATGCCATGATTTGCCGTGCGTTTGAGGTCATTGAAGCGGCTCGAAAAGACGTACCTTTGACCTATTTCGAATTTAGCACGTTGGCTGCGCTGTGGATCTTTGATCAATCTAAGCTGGATTATTGGGTGCTAGAAGTCGGTTTAGGTGGACGCCTAGATTCCGTTAATATGATTGATACTGACGTTGCGGTTGTTACTTCCATTTCATTAGACCATATGGATTGGTTGGGTGATAATTTGGATGTGATCGCGCGGGAAAAAACCGGTATTGCCAGAAAAGATAAGCTTTTAGTCAGTGGGGTTGTAAATCCGCCCAGTACTATCGCTATCACAGCAGGTGAGATTGGCGCGAATCTTAAACAGAAAGATATTGATTTTAGTTTTCAGCGATCAACAACTGACTGGTCCTGGTCTGGTAATGGCGTTCAATATGATGCTTTGCCTATCCCTTCTTTACCCTTGCAAAATGCGGCCACGGTAATTGCTGTGTTGGTTTATATGGGACTGAATCCCTCAGCAACAGACTTAGTGACTTTATTTAAAACGGCTCAGTTAACAGGACGTTTTCAGCAAGTGGCTTTTTCTCCGGATGTCTATATCGACGTGGCGCATAATCCAGAAGCTGCGGTTGAGCTTGCACAACGTATAGGCTCTTTGTCCCGTAAGCCTGTCGCTGTTTGCGGCATGTTAAAGGATAAAGATATTGCGGGCGTCATGGCCAATCTCGCAGAGAGTTTTTCTGCTTGGTATTGCTGTGATTTAGGGGGAGTGAGAGGGGCGAAAGCACTTGAATTGATGGATAAACTTGAGAAGGTCTCGCCTGATATTTCTCCATTTCTCTACGAGTTCTCCTCAGTGGGTGATGCCATTCAAGGCGCTTTGGCGCAAGCAAAGGAAGAGGGGCGAGCAGTCATTGTATTTGGCTCCTTCGTTACCGTCTCTGATTATTTGGCACTAAGTCAAGCAAGAGAGTGATTTATGATTGATAGAACAATAACTTATAGGTTAATTGGTGCGGGTATCATGGTATTGTCTGCCGCCATTATATTACCTTTAATTCTGGATGGTGAGCGTCCTGCTGAGCTCGATATGCAAGTTCAGGTGACGGCTCCTCCTGCGTTTCAACCTTTAGAGATTGCCGCTGTTCAGCCTGTAGAGCGTTTGCCTGTGGAGCCTTTTGTTGAAGAAGACGCAGCGGTTGACGATATCCAATTAATTCCGGTTGCACCAGCATCGAACGATATAGAAATGCTTGAACAAACGACACCCGCAGCGCCCACGCCCACACCGCAAGCAGCCTCTGTGCCAGTATCAACTCCAGTAAAACAGGAAGTAAAAACGCCTGTTGAGAAAGTGGCTCCGGCCGCAGTGGGAGAACGTTGGACATTGCAAATTGCGACGTTCAAGAGCAAAGAGAACGCTGTACGTTTGGTCGAAAAACTCAAAGAAGGCAATTACGCGGCTTACAGTTTAACGACAAATGCATTATACAAAGTATATGTTGGTCCCGAACTAAAGCGTGAGACGTCTGAAAAAATGCGTGAAGAGATAAAACAGAAATTCAGTTTGACGGGATTTGTTACAAAATATTCTGTGAATTGATGTGTGCTTAATTGGCTCAGTATTTTGAATGCCTAGGTCATCTGTTACACTGCGCAGCGAATTTTAGAGGTGCTCATGGAGCAAGTAGGTTCAATGTCAACAATTGACTGGCTGATCATTGCTGTGGTGATTCTTTCGACTCTTTTGAGTTTGAAAAGAGGCTTTGTAAAAGAAGTTTTGTCCTTGTTGACATGGGTTGTTGCCTTTGTCGTAGCGGTTAAGTTTTCGAATCAAATGCAGTTGCTACTGGTAGAGCAAGTGCAAAATGATCAAATTCGCTACATTGTGGCTTTTATATCATTGTTTATTGCCACTTTGGTCGTCGGTGCTTTGGTGAGTTTTTTACTGAGCTCTTTGATTCAAGTGACTGGTTTATCAAGCACCGATAGGGTGCTTGGTATGCTTTTTGGTTTTGCTCGAGGCAGTTTGATTGTTATCGCTTTTGTGGCTTTATTAAGCTTAAGTCCAGCGATAGAGCAAACCGAGTTTTGGAAAACATCGCAATTGATTCCGCAATTGAGTCAGTTGAATGATTGGACGCGGGAAATGGTAGGCAAGAGCACGAATCTGATGGATTCGACTCTCATTGATCGCGCCCTTGGTAACTAGCTGTTTTTTTAAACAGCCAATTAGATAAAGAATCTTTACGGTGTTTACCGTAATTCCCCAACACGAGGATCTAGAACATGTGTGGTATCGTTGGTGTCGTAGGCACGTCTGTGGTTAACCAAGCTATTTTTGATGCGTTAACCCTTCTTCAGCATCGTGGGCAAGATGCTGCAGGTATGGTCACTAGCCATAATGGACGACTCTGTTTACGCAAAGACAATGGTCCGGTGAGTGAGGTTTTTCGCACTCGTCATATGAAAAAACTACACGGTAACATAGGTATAGGGCATGTCCGTTACCCAACGGCGGGGACTTCTAGCTCAGCAGAAGCTCAACCTTTTTATGTTAACTCGCCTTATGGTATTTCTCTTGCGCACAATGGTAATCTCACCAATACTGAAAAACTGAAGCAAGAAGTGTTTGAATCAGATTTGCGTCACATCAATACGACGTCTGACTCGGAAGTTTTAGTGAACGTACTGGCCCATGAACTTCATGAAGAAGGTAAGTTAATTCCAACTCCTGAAGACATATTTAATGCGTTAGAGCGTGTTTATAAGCGTATTGAAGGCGGTTACGCCGTTGTTACTTTGATTACCGGTTATGGCATATTAGCGTTTCGTGATCCTGATGGTATTCGTCCGCTGATTTATGGCTCTCGTCAAACAGAAGCCGGTGTTGAGTACATGGTTGCTTCTGAAAGCGTGGCACTTGATGCAGCAGGTTTCAAAATTGAGCGTGATATTCAACCAGGTGAAGCCATCTTCTTCGATTTGAATCATAATGTTCACGTACGTCAATGTACGCCAAAAAAAGCCGCTCGCCCGTGTTTGTTTGAATACGTGTATTTTGCTCGTCCAGATACAGTCATTGATAGTATTTCTGTTTATAAAGCGCGCATTAATATGGGGGATCGTCTCGCGGCGAAAATTCAGCGAGAATGGAAAGATCATGACATTGATGTGGTTATTCCTATTCCGGATACGAGTCGCACGGCTGCTTTGCAAATCGCTCAAGCATTGAATATTCCATTCCGTGAGGGATTGGTTAAAAACCGCTATATCGGTCGTACCTTTATTATGCCAGGTCAAGCTGTGCGTAAAAAATCCGTACGTCAGAAGTTGAATCCAGTGCCTTTTGAGTTTAAAGACAAAACGGTTCTTTTGGTTGATGATTCTATTGTTCGTGGAACAACGAGTAAGGAAATTATTGAGATGGCAAGGGAGGCGGGTGCAAAAAAAGTATACATCGCCTCAGCGGCTCCAGAAGTTCGTTATCCAAATGTTTATGGTATTGATATGCCTGCGGCAAAAGAGTTAATAGCGCACAATCGCAACGTAGACGAAATTTGCGAGTTGATTGGCGCTGACAAACTGATTTTTCAAGATCTGCAGGATTTGATTGAAGCCTGTATTGATGAGAAACACTCTGATGTACGTGAATTCGATACGTCAGTGTTTGATGCTAAATACATTACAGGCAATATTGATGCCGCTTACTTGGCCAGTATTGAAGGGGCGCGTAACGATTTGAATAAAGCGTCTGTTGAAGACCAAGAAGCGAGTGATATGATGCACCCTATGTAATGTCGATAGTATGGTGTGACAGATAGAATTAAGCCAGGTCACGCCTGGCTTAATTGTTTTTGGTGATAAATTTTTTGAAGAATGGCTTGGAGTGAAGTAATGGCTGATTATAAAGATGCAACGAATGCGATTCGTGCAGGTATTCGTCAAACACAAGAACAGGAAAACAGCGAAGCCATTTTTATGACCTCAAGCTTTGCCTATGGCAGTGCGGAAGAAGCGGCAGGGAAGTTTTCTGGTGAAGAAGAGGGGAACGTATACTCTCGTTTTACTAATCCAACGGTTGCACTCTTTGAGAAGCGTTTGGCGACTCTAGAAAAAGGCGAAGCAGCTATTGCGACAAGCTCTGGCATGGCGGCATTGATGACATTGGCCTACAGTTTATTAAGTGCAGGTGACCGGGTCGTTTGTTCTCGTAATATTTTTGGGTCAACGGTTAAGTTCTTCAATACTTATACGACAAAGTTTGGTGTTGAAGTCATCTATGTTGACGCAACAGATTATGCCGCATGGGAAGAAGCGATTAACACCAATACACGCTTTTGTTATTTCGAAACACCGTCTAATCCGCTTTATGAGGTGGTAGATGTTGCTCGTGTCGCTGAACTTGCTCATGCTAAAGGGGCGCTACTGTGTGTCGATACTGTTTTGGCGACACCGGCGCTGCAAAACCCTCTGACCCAAGGCGCAGACATTGTTATGCAATCGGCCACTAAGTTTATCGATGGGCAAGGTCGTTGCTTGGGTGGTGCTTTAATAGCGAGTCAAGAGATCGTTGATGTTTTCACGGCCTTTATGCGCAGTGCTGGGCCATGCATGAGTCCATTTAATGCTTGGGTATTGTTAAACGGTCTAGAAACTTTGTCTTTGCGTATGACGGCACACTCTGCAAATGCCTTGAAGTTGGCGGAATACCTAGAAGCGCACCCTAAAGTCATTAAGGTAAATTATGGCGGATTGCCAAGTCATAAATACCATGAGCTTGCTAAGCAACAGCAAAAAGACTTTGGTGGACTGTTATCCTTTGAAGTGGAGGGTGGACGTAAGGCTGCATGGTCTGTTATTAATGCCACAAAATTGATGTCTATCACTGGGAACTTAGGTGATACCAAAACCTTAGTCACTCATCCTGCTACTACAACACATGGGCGACTAACGGATGATGAGAAGGCTAAAGCAGGCATCGCGGAAGGTTTGATTCGTGTGTCTGTTGGGCTTGAAGATATTGATGACATCATTGCAGATGTTGATGCTGCCTTGGCTCAGTTATCTTAAATAACACTGACATTTGGGTATCAAAAAAGCGGACTTAAGTCCGCTTTTTAGTACATGCTATTTATTTATATTTCGTTGTTCTGGCGTTCATTCTGTTTTGTTATTGTCCTCGCTATAGCGTGTCTCGTTATGTTGCAAGGTCGTAGCTTGTAACGCTTCCAGTTGTTGTTTTTCTTTGCGTCGAGCCCCTAACACCAGCAAACAAGGTGTTAAAATAAGGGTGAGTGGCGTGGCAAAAGTAAGTCCGCCAGCAATGGCTGTTGATAGCTGGGTCCACCATTGCGCAGAGGGAGCTCCTACGCTAAATGATTGATGAATCAAGTCAATATTGAATTGAAAAACCATGGGTACTAAACCAAGAATCGTTGTAATGGTGGTGAGCATAACGGGTCTTAGGCGCTGTACACCTGTCCGAATGGCGGCTTCACGTACCATCATCCCTTGTTTTCTCAAGCCATTAAAAGTATCGATTAAAACGATGTTGTTGTTTACAACAATGCCCGCTAAGGCAATAACGCCAACGCCACTCATGACGACACCAAATGGTTGTCCTTTCACCATAAGACCGATTAGTACCCCCATGGTAGAGAAAATCACCGCACTGAGGATCAACAAGCATTGGAAGAAGTTGTTGAACTGAGTGACAAGGATGATGGCCATAATAAAGAACGCTACACCAAACGCCTTGATCAAGAAGACCATCGACTTTTGTTGTTCCTCAGTATTTCCGCGAAATTCATAGCTAACAGACTTGTCTATGCCTGCGGCATCCAATTTCGCTTTAATAGCTTTGATGACTTCATCGACCACAAGGCCATCTTTTACATCCGCATCAATTGCTATGGTTTTTTTACCATCGGTTCGGTTGATGACACCTTGTTTAGGTGCTGCATATCGAGAAATAAAATTACTGGCAGGAATACTCCCTTGATTCGTTGGGATTTGCAGCTGATCAAGTTGCTCTAAGCTGCGTTGATTTACTGGATAGCGCAAAACAATGTCTATCTTATCATCCGCACCTTCGGGCAAAAAGTCGCTCAAGGTAATGCCTGTCGTGACCAACTTAACCACGTTGCCCAGACTGTTAACATCCACACCATAGCGGCTGGCTTCTGCGCGATTGATGTCAATACGCCACTCGATACCGGGCAAGGATCTATCATCACTGACGGTCACTATTTCGTCTCGTTCGAGCAATTGCTTGCTGATTTCATTGGCGGCTAAATTTAACGCTTCGCTATAATTAGAACTTAACTGCAGCTGAATATCAGCGCCGGATTGCGGGCCTCCTTGTTCTTTTTCAGCGCTGACTTCAATGCCCGGAATTTGTTTGGTTTTTTCTCTAATGCGATCTAAGATCACCGTAGCCGATTCACGCTTATACCAATCAATAAACTCCATACTGATAGAGCCTATACTGTCGGGTGCTGCATTATTGCCCGGAGTCGAGTAGGAGGTGACCACAACACTTTTTAATTCAGGCGTACCAAGAATTTGTTGTTCAACTTGTCTTACCAATGCGTCTTTTTCATCAAGGGATAAATCGCCTCTGGCGCGTATGTCTAAATTCGCGGATTCCGGCTCGATATTAGGAAAGAACTCTACCCCTTTTCCAAAATGACCATAACTGATGAACACACTAATCAATAAGGTAATGGTAAAGAGAAGCACCCATATTGGATACTCCACTAAACGCGTTAGTACTCGTCCGTATAATCCAGTAGGACCGGTCAGCTCTTTTAGATCACCCGTCTCGGTAATGCGTAACGCATGCATGGTCTTTTCTGTATAAGCGCCTTTCTTGCCAATCATCGAGCCAATGGTTGGCAATACGATGAGTGCCATCACCAGAGACGATGCCAAGGTTGCAATGATGGTGATGGGCATAAAGCGCATAAACTCACCCACAATGTCTGGCCAAAATAACAGTGGCATAAAGACCGCCAATGTCGTTGCTGTTGAAGCGGTGATCGGCCAAGCCATGCGTTTTGCGGCTTCACTGTAAGCTTGTCTTTTAGATGCCCCTTCGGCCAGTTTTCTATCTGCGTATTCAGTCACCACAATGGCGCCATCTACGAGCATGCCAACGCTGAGGATCAGTGCAAATAGCACCACCATGTTGATGGTGTAGCCTTGTACATCAAGGATTAAAATACCGGCTAAAAACGCACCTGGTATCGCAAGGCCTACTAATAAAGCGCTGCGAATGCCAAGAGCCCAAACAATCACAATCATCACCAAAAGAGTGGCCGCAAGCACATTGTTAAACAGATCATTGAGAGAGGTTTCTATGTCCGTCGACTTATCGCCTGTTAGGTTGTACTCAACGCCACTGGGCCATTGCTGACTCTCATTTTCGACCACGCTTTTGACAGCAGCAATCGTGTTAATAATATTGGCACCTACGCGCTTTGATACCGCTAAAGTAATGCTGCGCTTGCCTTCGACACGAGCATAGCTCGTTGGGTCTTCAAAGGTGAGTTCTCCAGTGGCTATGTCCCCTAACAAAACGACTTGATCGCCGTCTGCTTTGATGGGCAAATTCATGATGTCTTCTTTGGTCTTTAGTAACCCAGGTACTTTTAAGGAGAAACGGCCTGCACCGGTATCTAAATTACCCGCGGCGACTAAGCGATTATTGCCAGAGACAAAGTTGGCAACTTCGGTCAAGGATAAGTTGTAAGACTCAAGCTGTTCAGGGCGAATGATAATTTGCGCTTGCTGTTCTCTGTCGCCACTTATACTGGCTTCCAAGACGCCATCGACCGCTTCAATCGCATCTTGTAGGTTTTTTGCCGTACGGCTGAGTGTTGCAAAATCCACATTGCCAGATAAATTGACACGCAGCACAGGGAAGGTTGATAGGT
Organism: Marinomonas shanghaiensis; assembly: GCF_003259175.1. GTDB lineage: Bacteria > Pseudomonadota > Gammaproteobacteria > Pseudomonadales > Marinomonadaceae > Marinomonas > Marinomonas shanghaiensis. The sequence goes on from NZ_QGOK01000033.1 coordinate 15,743, forward strand.
TTATTTCCGTAACCGTTGGTTCATCTGCGTCGTCTGGTAATTCGCTTTTGGCTCTGTCGACTTTGTCTTTTGTATCGATGATCGCCTGATCAATATCTACACCAGATAAAAATTCCAGCATAATCGAGGCATGACCCTCTGAAGCAGTAGACTTGAGTTCTTTCAGTCCCTCAAGGCCCTTTAATTCTTTTTCTAGTGGATGCACGAGTAAGCTGTCAGCGTCTTCTGGGGAAATGCCTTCTAAGGTTACGGAAACATAGGCCATAGGAATGGTAATGTCAGGATCACTTTCTTTGGCAATTTCGATATATGACACCGTTCCCATGATTAATATGAGAACGAAAAGCATCATGACGGTACGTGAGCGAGCTAAGGCCGCTTCAATTAACATTTGCATACCTAGCCTCCTCAGTTTTGATAATGTGCGTCAACTTTATCGCCTGCAGACACAAACCCTTGTCCGACAGTGATAATGTTCACATTATCAGGGAGCCCACGAACCCAAACCTGATCACGCTCTGATTTAACAATGTCAACGGGTAAAATCACCACACGATTGTCTATGTCGATGGCTTTTATAGCGGTTCTGCCTGTGTCGTCTAACGTGAGTAATGCTGCCGAAAAAGCATGCGCTTTTTGTTCATCTAAAACAAAGTCTACTGCCGCTGTTAACCCCGCAGGAATTCGATTGCCAGGATTGTTCACTTGCATTTCAACGGTAATCGTTCGGCTGGATTCGTTTGCTGTCGCACTGATGTAAGAGACAAAGCCTTCAGCTTCATAACCTGATTCAAGGCTGATATTGCCTTGTGTGCCTAGTGTTACTTGCTGGATTTTATTTTGTGGAATATTGACACTGATTTTGATGGGGTTAATGGAGACCAGTGTACCGATATTGGCACCGACGGCGAGCACCTGTCCTTCTTGCACATCCAGAGCGTTGAGTATGCCAGAGAAAGGGGCAGTGACGTTGGTGTTTTCCAGATCCACTAACAAGGCTTTCTCCGTTGCTCGTGCTGAGGCAAGATCCGTTTCTGCTTGCGCTAAATTTACTTTTGATGTGAGATTTTGCGCATTGAGCTTTTTGATGCCTTCAAGTTCTAGTTGCCTTTGTTTTACCAGCAGTCCGGCTTGCTCTATCTGCACTTTTAATGTGCGGTTATCTATTTGAGCAATGGTAGAACCTTTTTTAACGAATTGGCCTTTTTCTATCGGCAATCTGGTGATTCGCCCCTGATAGCTATTAATGAGTTGTAAGGTCTCATCGACTTGAGTTTTGCCGCTCAAGGTTAGGTGCATCTCAATGGATTTGGCTGTTAAGGTTTTGGCTTGCACAGAGTGGGTAAGTTGGTTTTCAGCCGTTTGTGATGAGACAGTATTTTCATTTGGCGCTGTTCCCGTTGGGCTGACTGTGATGCCGTTCCCTCCCACTGCCATCCACGTTACCGCGGCCGTTGCAACGACCACCGCTGTAATTGGCCCTACCTTACTTTTTAGATCCATTAAATACTCCATGAGATAGAAAAATTATCATTATATTACCCCAGTATATTCTCAAATAATGACGAATAAAGAGGTTTGATTTAAAAAATGTGAGTAAATACTTTGTGTAATGCCGTGGGTGAATCCCTCTTTTGCATTGAGACGTTAATGTTTCGTTGTGTACGAGAGAGTAGAAGCAAGTGTAAAACTTGAAGGCGGCCTGTAGGTCAAGCCTTTTAAGGGCGAAAAAGTAGAAAAGGACAAAGCCGTCTTAATTTACTCAAAGTGCTTATATTGATCGATATTTATTACTCTTAGCCTTGATTAAACAAGAAGCTAGCGAGTATTCATCCGTTTTTTTGGTGAACCTTCTCTTAGAAGGATGATACTATATGGCCACAAAATTTTTACTTTATATGGATAGATATGAGTCTATTGTCGTTAGAACAGATTAGTGTTGCTTTTGGGCATAATCCGCTGCTGTCAAAAATCAGTTTTTCAGCGGAAGCTGGAGAGCGTGTTGCTATAATCGGTCGTAATGGTGCGGGTAAGTCGACGCTGTTAAAAGTCATTTCTGGTGAGCAAATCGCCGATGAAGGTGTCGTTCGCCTTGAAGGCGGCATGACCATTGGTCAGCTCCCGCAAGAATTGCCTGATGCGAATGAAAAAACGGTTCGTGAAGTCGTGAGTGAAGGGGCAGGTGAAGCGCATTCACTGATGACTCGTTACTTCAAGTTATTAGAAGATTTCGAGAATGATCACTCAAATGAATTAAGTGATATTCAAACCGAATTAGACAGAATCCAAGGTTGGGATTTAGAACAACGTGTGAATCACATGATTCAGCGTTTAGCCTTGCCTGCGGACAAACTGATGTCCGAACTTTCTGGCGGATGGCGTCGTCGTGTCATTTTGGCACAAGCGTTGATCTCCAATCCAGATGTTTTGTTACTCGACGAGCCTACCAACCATTTGGATGTACCAACAATCGAATGGATGGAGCAACAGCTTCAGCAATTCCGTGGATTGATTTTGTTCATTACCCATGACCGTCGCTTCCTAGAGAAATTGGCTAACCGTATCATCGAGCTAGATCGCGGCAATCTTATTTCCTTCAGCGGCAATATCACTGCTTTTCTTGCTTTTAAAGAGAAGATGCTGGAAGAGGAAGAGCGCGCCAACGCCTTGTTCGACAAACGTTTGGCCGAGGAAGAAGTTTGGATTCGCCAAGGCATAAAAGCGCGTCGCACCCGTAACGAGGGTCGAGTTCGTGCTTTGAAAGCCTTACGTGAAGAACGCTCTGAACGTATCAATCGTCAAGGCAATGCCAAAATGGCCATTGAAACCAAAGACAAGTCTGGCAAGCTGGTAGCAGAGTTCACACAAGTTGGTCATTCTTTTGAGGATAAAGTGATTCTGCAACCAATGGACTTCGTGGTAAATCGCGGCGACCGAATTGGTTTAATTGGTCCAAATGGTTGTGGTAAAAGTACCTTCTTAAAAATTCTGTTAGGGGATTTAGAACCTGAAACAGGTTCGGTTCGTCAAGGTACTAAGCTAAACGTGGCATACTTTGATCAGCTGCGTGAGCAACTTGATCCAGAGCAAACCGTTGCTGAAAACGTTGGTGAAGGTAAAGACATTATCGAGATCAATGGTCAGAACAAACATGTTATTGGCTATCTTGGTGACTTTTTGTTCCCGCCTGAGCGTGCTCGTACGCCGGTAAAAGCCTTGTCTGGAGGTGAGCGAAATCGTGTGTTGCTAGCGAAATTGTTTACTCGCCCAGCTAACCTTTTGATCATGGATGAGCCAACCAACGACCTTGATGTCGAAACATTGGAATTGCTTGAAGAACTTTTGATGAACTACGAAGGTACCTTGTTGTTGGTCAGCCATGACCGTGCTTTCCTAGATAACGTGGTGACCAGCGTGATTGCCTTTGAAGGCGAAGGTCGAGTGAAAGAATACGTCGGTGGTTATCAAGACTGGATTCGCCAAGGGGGTAAGTTCCCGACAGAATCCACTTCACAAACAGATAATGTGCTTAGCAAAAAAGAAAAAGCCAAAGCAGAAGCCCTAAAAACAGAAGAGGCGAAGCAAAAAGACGCTGTTCAGGCTAAGCCAAAAGCGAAGCTAAGTTATAAATTACAGCGTGAATTGGATGAAATGCCAACGACCATAGCCAAGCTAGAGTCAGAAATTGCCGCTTTGCATGCCACCACCAGCGCGCCAGAATTTTATACCGGTGATGCAGATAAGGTTCAAAAAACTTTGGCAAAGTTGGCGCATAAAGAAGAAGAGCTTGAAAGTGCCATGGAGCGTTGGTTAGAGCTTGAAACGATGCAAAACGGGTAAATTATGACAAATAAGATTAAACCAATTTCATTTGTGCCTCGCTTTTTTGGCGCTTTCGGTCAATTTTTTAAATACATAGGGAGCGGCGATTATGCCGCTCGCTGTCACACAGTCGGTCAAGGTGAGCCATTTGCCTTTGAAGTAGAACCGAACGTCATTACCAAAGAAGTAGAAGTCATTCGCGAAATCGAAGTCGCTGCGCCTGTTTTGGATACGGTCAACGTTGATGGTGCACATCAGTTATTGCAACTGCTGCAACAAGAAGCCCGCTTTATTGATTTTATCCAAGAAAGCATTGATGACTACAGTGATGCCGACGTAGGAGCCGCGTCTCGTCAAATTCATGCCGGTTGCGCTAAAGTGCTCAAACAGCACTTTTCTATTGAGGTGGTGTCTCTCGACGTTGTGAACAGCGCGACGGAAAATACTCGTGTAGAAGTGCCATCCGGTTATGACGCCAAGCAAATTAAGCTTGAGGGTCGAGTTGAAGGCGATGGTCCATATGTTGGCACACTCATTCATCCTGGTTGGAAAGTAACGCAAACACGCTTACCAAAAGTGACGAACACAGAAAGCCTAACTATTCTAGCGCCAGCCGAAGTCGAGGTATAACACCATGAGTCAATATTTCATTGGTATCGACTTAGGTACCACGCATTCTGCTGTCTATTTTTCTCCCTCTAGCCAAATGGCAACAGAAGTGGGTCAAGTAGGGCGTATTCAATCATTGGCGATTCCGCAGTTTATCGCGGCAGGCCAAGTGGATGCTCGTCCTTTATTGCCTTCCTTTGTGTATTTTCCTCATAAAACGGAATTCCTTGAAAGCGACTTGTTGCTCCCATGGGGCAAAGCGCCTTCTATTGTTGGGCAGTTAGCGCGAGAATTGGGCGCTAAATCATCCGGTAGATTAGTACAAAGTGCGAAGAGCTGGTTATGCCATTCGCGTGTCAGCTCAGATGAAGCGGTCTTACCGGTTGATGCTCTGGAAGAAGTCGAAAAAGTTTCTCCAGCGCAAGTGACGGAAACCCTATTGGCGCATTTGGTCAGTGCATGGGGAAATCAATTTCCTGAGGCCCCCATTGCAGAGCAAACCGTCGTGATTACGGTGCCAGCGTCCTTTGATCCGGCGGCGCGTGCTATTACCGAGCAAGCAGCGGAAAAGGTCGGTTTGCACGCCCGTTTAATTGAGGAGCCGTTAGCCGCCTTTTATGCATGGCTGAGTGATCAACCAAGTTGGGCTGAGCATTTAGAAGTCAATGAACATATTTTGGTGGTCGATGTTGGTGGCGGTACAACGGATTTATCATTAATTCAAGCCGTTGAACAAGAGGGTGCACTTGGTCTAGAGCGTGTTGCTGTGGGTCGTCATATTTTGCTCGGTGGCGATAACATGGATTTGACGCTGACTTATCATTTAGCCGCACAACTCGCTCAAAATGGTACTAATCTTGAGCCATGGCAGATTAGCGGCTTAACGCAAGCCTGCCGTGAAGCGAAAGAACGTTTGTTATCGAATGCCGAGTTAGAGGAAGTTAGCGTTGTTGTGCCGAGTCGCGGTCGTAGTTTGTTCAATAACAGCATTAAAGCGACCTTGACGCAGAATGATGTGCAACAGCTTTTGATTGAGGGTTTCTTTCCACAAGTGCAGCTCGGTGAGCAAGCTCAAAAAATGGCCCGCAGTGGTTTTAGTACCATCAACTTGGATTACGAAAGTGACCCAGCGATTACGCGTCATATCAGTGAGTTCTTGGCGCAACATGAGGTGAAACCAAGCAAGATTTTGTTAAATGGCGGCGTATTTAACGCTAATGTCATTCGTAACACACTGGAAGCGCGATTAGCGAACATGCTGGGTGACAATGAAATTACGATGCTAACGCCGTCTCATTTGGATCATGCCGTTGCCAAAGGGGCGACGTATTACGCTCAAGTGCAAGCGGAAGGCGGTGTTAAAGTAAAAAGTGGTTTAGCGGCCAATTATTATATTGGTGTGGCAAGCCCAATGCCTGCTATTCCCGGTATGGCAGCTCCCGTTGATGCTATCTGTGTGGCGCCATTTGGTTTGGAAGAAGGCTCAGATGAGCAAATGCTACCTAATGAATTTTCGCTGGTAGTGGGAGAACACGTCACATTCCGTTTTTTCCAATCAAAAAACAGTGACGCGCACCTTGTCGGTAAAGTCATTGCGTCGTTTTCTGTGTCTCAACTCACTGAGCTGAGCCCTTTGTCTGTGCGTTTAGATGGAGGACATTATCAAGCAGGCGAGATGGTGCGGGTGTATCTAACCTCGCGTGTCACCGAATTGGGATTGTTGTTACTGCAAGCGCATGACACTCAATCTGACCTAAGTTGGACGATTGAGTTTCAAGTCAGGGAGTCCTAAGGCATGGCGCAAACGGCTTTTCAAGGCAAATATCGAGTAGGGATTGATTTGGGGACAACTAATTGTGTTGTCTCCTACCTTTCAGTATCAGACCATTCAAATACGCCGACTTTACTCGCCATTCCACAAGTGATGGCGGATGGCTCAGTTCAAGAATTGACCTATTTGCCCAGTGCTATTTATGTATTAGCGTCTGATGAGATTGGGGCAATTGATCCCGTTTTGCCTTGGCGTCATCATGAGAAAACCTGCATCGTCGGTGTTGGAGCGTTAGCGTTAGGCCAACGTAGATCGGGGCAATTGATACAGAGTGCGAAAAGCTGGTTGAGCCATCGTCAAGTAGATCGTCGCTCGGCTATCTTGCCTTGGGCGAGTGAATTCTCTAAAAAACTCAGTCCCCTTGAGGCAAGTAAAATACTGTTATTGCACATCAAACAGAGCTGGAATCATCGCTTTGCTGATGCGCCTTTAGAATACCAATCCATTGCCTTAACCTTACCGGCTTCTTTTGACGAAGAAGCCAGGGCGTTAACATTGGAAGCGGCTAAGCTGGCTGGCTTAAACAATCTTTACCTTTTGGAAGAGCCTCAAGCGGCGTGTTATCACTATATTAGTGATGATGAAAAACTCGCGGCGTTAGCCGATAAAAAAATGCTCTTGGTGATCGATATCGGTGGAGGCACCAGTGATTTTAGCTTGGTGGCGATCAAGCCTGTCTCTTCAAAAAATCAGAGTGTTTCGCTTAAGCGTATCGCGGTTGGTGAGCATTTGTTGCTCGGCGGTGATAACCTTGATCAAGCCTTGGCGTTCCAGCTAGACCCCAAACAGATCTCTGCATTATCTGCCACACGCTTAGCTGCCTTGGTTCAGCAAACGCGTCAGGCGAAAGAAACTTTGTTAGGTAAGGACGCACCAGATTTGTTAAGTATTACCGTGCTAGGCGGTGGTAGTCGTTTAATTGGTGGTTCACAAAAATTTGATGTTTCCAGAGACACCTTGTTAGAACAAATTCGTAGTGGCTTCTTCCCTTTGGTGAAAATCGATGACAAGGTGCAAAAAAGCGATTATGCCATGCATACCTTGGGCTTGCCTTATGAGTCAGATCCCGCTTTTACACGTCATTTAGCGGCGTTTTTACAGCAACATCAAGCCGTAATACAAGCGGCGACAGGTTCCACTATGCCTGATGCTGTTCTGTTTAACGGCGGTTTGTTTAATAGCCCTATGTTAAAAGCTCGATTATTAGAACAGCTCAATGCTTGGTCTGTTGAACCTATTCTTGCCTGTAGCGCGGATGAACCTAATGATGCGGTAGCCAAAGGCGCTGCTATGTATTTAAGCGCTTTAGCAGGTGACAGCACGCGCATTGAAAGTGGTGTAGCGCACAGCTTGTATCTGCAAGTGGGCGACGATCAATTTGTCGGTATATTGCCTAAAGGCACGTTAAAGGGTGAAACCATTGAATTAGCGCAAGAGTTCTTTGTCACTCTTGGTAAGCAAGTACAGTTTCCTTTATATCGAGCTGACGATCATATCGACTGTGTGGTAGGTAAAGTACGTGATCTAGAAGGATTGCACTATATCTCTACCTTAATGACAGAGCTGGATGGTTCCATTGAGTCCCAAGAAACCGCGGTAACGCTATCGGTACAAATGACCGAAGTGGGGGTACTGCAAGTAATGTTAAGCGCCAATAATCTGAGAGATCAATGGCGGTTGGATTTTTCAACTCAGGTTAAAACACCTGATCAATCCGATGAGAGTGGTTTGCTGCATGCCAATATGGGGCAAGCAGAAGAGCATCTAACTAAGTGTTTTTCCAGCGCGGGCCAAAAACAAAATCCTGACTTAGTCAAATCTCTTAAGCAAGATTTGGATCAACTATTGGGAAATCGTGAAAGTTGGAATTTGGCCACATCCCGTCGTTTGGTCGATAAGCTGCTAAGCGTGAAGTCTGGACGAACCAAAAGCGCTCAACATGAGCGGCAATGGTTGCAACTGATGGGGTATTGCTTGCGCCCAGGCTTTGGTGCGGCGGATGACTTGGCTCGAGTACAGCAAGTAGTGAATGCTACGAAGGCCGGTACTCAGTTCGACACTGCACCCGTTTGGGGACAACATTGGACGCTGTATCGACGAATTGCTGGAGGGTTGTCAACTGAGCAACAAACGCATTTGTTTAAACAATTTAGTCAATACTATTCGCCAACGGGGCAGCGTTCCCGTGACAAGATGAAAGCACTGACAACTAAATCCAGTGATGATCTGATTCGTCTAGTCGGCGCTCTAGAAAGTCTGTCTAATGAAGATAAAACCACCGCTATTGATTGGTTGCTAAAACGTTTGCAAAAGAGCTCTGAACCAGACACGGCTTGGTGGACAATAGGTCGTATTGCCTCCCGTCATCTTTTATCAGGTAAGCAAGAGCAAAGAATTGCAGAAGATACACTCTTTCCGATTCTAGAAACGGTTCTCAAGGAAGACTGGAAGAAACGCAAACAAGCGGGTTTGGCAGCGGTTTTGATGAGTCAAGTTAGTGGAGGAGAATCTGATAAGCTCGCTGCTTTGCGCAAAAAAGTTGCTAATAAGCTGAACAAAGACAAATGCCCAGCCCAATGGCTGGAACGTTTGGAAAGCCAAATAGAAATTAACAGTGATGAGTTAAACGCTTTAGTGGGTGAAAGTTTGCCCATTGGCTTGCGTCTGTAATGTGCTAGCAATTTTTACGTGTTTATAAAAAAACTAATGCCTTTCTGTAATCACTTTATCGGTGCAGGTAATAAGCTTATTAGTAATACTCATTATCGTTTGTAGGGCGATGTTGTTATCATCATTTTTAGTTGCTTAACACACATAGAGTATTTTCTATGCGATACAAGTTTTTGCATCAATGCAGCGGCCGCTAAAATAATTCTAAAAAATGACTTATCACACTAAAGAAGTCCATAGTTTCTTCATCGGATTCTATGGCTATTTGTTCTTAGCTTAATTTTAAAAAACTCATTATTTTCGATACGATGAACTGATTATCAGGATGCCATTCATGAAAAAACTATTAGCAACAAGTTTGCTGGTTTGTGCCAGTAGCTTTTCTGCTTTTGCAGCAACGCCACCAAATGCCTTAGTTGTGGCACAATCATTAGATGATGTTACCAGCTTAGACCCTGCTCAAGGTTTTGAATTAACCTCAGTGCAGACCTTCACTAATGTGTATCAGCGTTTGGTGCAATCTGATCCACAAAACCCGACCAGTCTGGAGCCAACGTTGGCTTCTAGCTGGGAATCGACTGCCAATAGTTTGACCCTAACGTTGCGCAAAGATGCCGAGTTCGCCAGTGGTAACCCAGTTCGTCCAGAAGATGTAATTTTCTCTTTAGGACGCGTGGTTAAGCTAAATTTAGCGCCTTCATTTATTTTGACTCAATTAGGTTGGGATAAGGACAATGTGGACAGCCATATTCAGAAAGTTGCTGACGATAAAGTAAAAATTACTTGGGACGTGAATGTTGGCCCTTCGTTTGTTTTGAGTTTGCTGTCGGCTCCGGCGTCTTCCATTGTCGATGAGAAGACTGCAATGGCGAACGCTGAAAATGGCGACCTTGGGCATGCTTGGTTAAATAATCACTCAGCGGGCAGTGGTCCATTTCAAATTAAACAATACATTCCCCATGAAGCCTTGGTGTTATCTGCGAATAAAACCTCGCCAGGTGGTGCACCTAAGCTAGATTTGATTTTGATGAAGAATGTGCCTGATGCGGCAACTCGTCAGTTACTGATTGAGCAAGGTGATGCAGACATTGCCCGTAATTTAGGTTCGGATCAGTTTCAATCATTGCAAGGTAAAAAAGGCGTGAAAACTTTGGCTTTACCTTACGCTTCTTTGTACTACATTTTGTTTAATACCAAGGTGGAAAATAACCCAGATTTGGGCAATCCGAAATTCTGGGAAGCTGCACATTGGGCGTTTGACTACAAAGGCATTGGCGTTGATTTGATGCGTGGTCAGTTTCAAGTACAGCAATCCTTTTTACCAGTTGGTTTCAATGGTGCGTTGACTGATCAGCCATACAGCTATGACCCAGAAAAAGCGAAAGCTATTCTGAATGAAGCGGGCATTAAAAACCCTCACTTCAAGCTAATTGTCAGCAATCAGCCGCCGTATTTGGATGTCGCACAAGCTTTGCAGGCGAGCTTTGCACGTGCAGGAATAAAGGTTGAATTGATTCCTGGCATTAGTAGTCAGGTTTCTAGTGAAGTGAATAGCCATAATTTTGAAGCGACAGTTTCGGCTTGGGGACCTGATTATTTTGATCCAAACACCAATGCGTCAGCGTTTGCCTACAATCCAGAAAATGGCTCAAAAACACTCGCGTGGCGTGCTAATTGGCAGATTCCTGAATTAAGCAAGATGACCATTGCAGCTCGTGCTGAAACAGACGAAGCAAAACGCACTGAAATGTACGAAACCTTGCAGAAAAAAGTCCGTGAAAGTTCACCTATCGTTGTTGGCTTGCAAAACAAAAAGTTAGTCGCAATTCGAGAAAATTTGCAAGGCTATGTGCAAGGTATCATGCCAGATATGGTGTATTACAAGAATGTTTCTAAGTAATGGGCATCTCTAAACAATGAGCACTTCAACACTGTCAGTCGGCGCGAAAACGCGCCGACTGTGGATAGGCCGCGGCCAGACTCTGGCGAGCGGCCTTGTTTCATTAGCACTGACCTTATTCGGTTTGTTGGTTTTTACCTTTATATTGTCGCGTGCTGCACCAGTTGATCCTGTTTTGCAGTTGGTAGGTGATCATGCCAGTGAGGCGACGTATCAACAGGCACGTCATGAATTGGGTTTAGATCAGCCTTTGCCAATTCAATTTCTGCATTATTTGGAACGATTATTTCAAGGTGACTTGGGTGTTTCTCAACTGACTCAGCAACCAGTTGTTAGCGATTTGATGCGCACTTTTCCAGCGACGATTGAGCTGGCCACGTGTGCCATGTTTTTTGGCGCTTTCTTTGGCATTTTGCTAGCTGGAATGGCGGTATATAAACCGGGAAGCTGGATGGATCATTTGGCACGATTTGTATCTTTACTCGGCTATTCCGTGCCAGTGTTCTGGCTTGGTTTATTGGGACTGTTATTGTTTTATGCGACTTTACATTGGTCTGCAGGTCCAGGTCGATTAGACGATATTTATACTTATACAATGACGCAAAACAGTGGTTTTATTTTAGTCGATGCCATTCGTAGTGGTGACGCAGACATTATTAAAAATGCCATTGCTCATCTATGGTTACCTGTCGCAGTATTAGCGCTTTTGTCTATGGCGTCGATTACTAGATTATTGCGTGCTGTAATGTTGGAAGAAACTAATAAAGAATATGTGATTTTGGCGCAAGCTAAGGGCGCAAGTCGGCTTCGAATCATAGTGGTTCATGTATTTCCTAATGTGTTGGGGACGTTAATTACAATCTTGGCTTTGTCTTATGCCAGTTTGTTAGAGGGTGCCGTGCTTACTGAAACGGTATTTGCTTGGCCTGGACTGGGTCGTTATTTGACTAGTGCATTATTTGCTTCGGATATTTCAGCGATATTAGGTTCAACGTTGTTAATTGGTACCTGCTTTATTTTGCTAAATACGTTTGCCGACGCACTCACTAAATGGGTGGACCCAAGAACAAGATGATGGATTCAACAAATAACCTTAACCCTCATACAACACATAAGATGCGTCGCTTTCGACTACCGCGCTGGCTGAATACTTTTAATATTGGCTTGGTAATGGTGGTTACACTGTTGGGCTTAGCTATACTCGCGCCGCTTCTGTCACCCTTTGATCCTAATGTTCAAAATATCCAAGACAGATTGCTAGCGCCCAATTATGTGCATTGGTTTGGTACGGATCGTTTTGGCCGCGATTTATTCTCTCGCGTCTTACACGGTGCTCGGCCAACTCTTATTTTAGTAAGTCTGGTAGTCATTCTAACGGTTCCTATTGGCTTGGCTGTGGGCATTTTTGCAGGCTATTTTGGTGGTTGGGTCGAGCGCATCTTGATGCGTATTACTGATATTGTCATGTCTTTACCCAGTTTGGTTATTGCCTTGGCTTTGGTGTCTATTTTAGGGCCTGGCTTAATGAATGGTGCATTAGCTTTGGCGTTTACTAGTTGGCCCTCATTTGCTCGACAAGCGAGAACAGAAACTTTGTCTATTCGTCGTAGTGATTATTTGTCAGCGGCTAGAATGCAGGGTGTGTCAGGTGTGCGTTTGATTGTGGGTCATATCTTACCTTTGGTTCTGCCGAGTGCAATTGTTCGAGCTGCATTGAACTTGGGCGGTATTATTCTGGCTGCAGCAGGCCTTGGCTTCTTAGGTATGGGGATTCAGCCGCCGACGGCAGAGTGGGGGTCTATGGTATCAAGTGGTAGTCGCGTGATATTTGATCAATGGTGGGTTGCTGCGGTGCCTGGGTTTGCTATTTTGTTCGCTAGCCTTGCGTTTAACCTGCTGGGTGATGGACTTAGAGATAAAATGGATCCTCGTCATGACAAATGATTTAAGTTTGATTCACATTGAGAATCTGAAAATTGGTTTGGAAGATGGCACAGAATTGGTCAAAGGCATTGATTTTTCGATGGGGCGTGAACGAGTTGCCCTTGTTGGAGAATCTGGCTCAGGAAAATCACTTACCGCACGTTCGTTAATGGGATTGCTGCCAGATTCTTTAAGCGTTCAGGCGGATCATTTTGAACTGCTTGGCGAAGCCGTCTTGCCTTATAATCAAAGACAATGGAATCAATTACGTGGCAAGCAAGTTGCTATGGTGCTGCAAGATCCTAAATACGCGTTGAATCCGACACAAAATATTGGCCGACAAGTGGCTGAGCCTTTGGTGCTACATCAGTCTTTATCGAAAAAAGTGCGAATCGAAAAAGTCGAGCATATGCTGGATGCCGTCGGTTTACCGAATCCAGCCCAACTACGCAAGATGTATCCCCATCAGTTGTCAGGCGGAATGGGGCAGCGAGTGATGTTAGCGATGGCTTTGATCAATGATCCGCAGTTTTTGATTGCTGATGAACCGACTTCAGCTCTAGATCATGCGGTGAGAGATCAGGTCTTAGAGTTAATTTCTTCCTTGGTTGAAGAGCGCAATATGGGTTTGTTATTGATTAGCCATGATTTGCAGCAAGTGGCAGATTATTGCGAGCGGGTATTGGTTATGTATCAAGGTCAGTTGATTGACCTGTTGGCGGCATCTGAATTATCCAACGCGTCACACCCGTATACAAAAACCTTGTGGTCATGTCGTCCGAATATTGAGAAACGAGGGGAATCATTGCCTATCTTGGATCGGAAACAGATAGCCAGTTTAACCGAAGGAGTTGCTCGATGAACTTGATCGAATTAAATGACGTCAGTATCAGTCATGTTCAAGGCTCGGAGCGTAATACCGTTGTTCATAATGTCAATTTGACGGTTAAAGCGGGCGAGTGCTTTGGTTTGGTTGGCCCTTCTGGATGTGGTAAGTCGACTTTGCTTTGGGTTTTGGCTGGGTTAAATCCGCATTGGAGCGGTAGTATAAATATGTTGGGTCAGCCATTGAGTGCTGGCAAGGTGTTCACTGGTGACTTGCGTCGTCGTGTGCAAATGGTATTTCAAGATCCTTATGCTTCTTTGCACCCTAAGCATCGTCTGCGTCGTGCTTTGTCAGAACCTTTGAGGTTGCTGGGTTATCAAGACATTGATGATCGTTTGAGTGAAGGTTTTAAGCAGGTTGGATTGGCTGAGAATATGATTGATCGGTATCCCCATCAATTGTCTGGTGGCCAGCGTCAGCGAGTGGCGATTATTCGTGCCTTGTTGCTGGAGCCAAAGCTTTTACTATTGGATGAACCCACGTCAGCCTTGGATATGTCTGTGCAGGCGGAAATTCTGAATTTATTAAATGATTTAAAAGCCAAGCGAGATTTAACCATGGTGATGGTCAGCCATGATCCTGATGTAGTGGATTACATGTGTGACCATGCGGTTACAATGAAAGCAGGTCGGATTGATCAAGAAAAGTTCTACAGCTAGCGGTGTTTGTTTAGAGTCAACACCCTTTAGACAGACATAGCTAAAGGGTGTTTTTAAGTTACTGTTCGCCTCAAGGAAATCAAAAATTAATTTCTAACGCGTTTCATATTAATAAGAATAGGGCTGCCAGTCATTGGATCTGGAATTAGGTCGCACTCTACCCCGTATAATTCTCGTACCAGTTCTTTTGTCATTACTTCTTTTGGGCTACCTTGAGTGATGATCTCACCTTTTTTCATGGCAATAATATGATCTGAATATCGGCAAGCGCTGGGTAGATCATGAACGACCATGGCGAGGGTTTTTCCTTGCCTAGACAAATGTCGTATCAGCTCAAACACTTCAATTTGATGGCCTAAATCGAGGGCCGAGGTTGGCTCATCCAACAAGAGCAAAGGGGTTTCTTGGGCAATTGACATGGCAATCCAAGCGCGTTGGCGTTGTCCACCGGATAAAGTATCAAGTAATCTATCTTTAAGCCCTTCTAAATCAGCGGCATTTAGGGCGTAATTAATGGCTTGTTGATCATCCATTGCCCATTGTTTTAGCAGGCTTTGGTGAGGGTGGCGGCCAAAACGAATCAGCTCTTCGATAGTAATGCCATCAGGTGCAAGGGTGTCTTGTGGTAAGAGTGCAAGGCGTCTAGCGACCTCTTTAGAAGGCAAGGCATGAATGTCTTTGCCGTCAAGTAATACCACCCCCGCACTGGGTGAATGAACGCGAGATAAGCCATTTAATAATGTGGATTTGCCGCAGCCATTTGGTCCTACAATGGCGGTTACCTTGCCTTCTGGTAACGACACGTTGAGATTTTCAATGATGCTGGTTTTACCATGTTTTAAAGTAAGTTGTTCAGCACCAAGCCGAGTCAATGAAGTGGTTTCGTGTATGTGTTTTGGGTGTTTTAAAGACGTGGCTGTCATAGAGAAGTCCTTGAAGTCCGTCGTACCAGTATCCAAATTAAGTAAGGACCACCGACGACGGCAGTAACAATACCCACCGGTAATTCAATGGGGGATAAAACAGTGCGCCCAAACAAGTCGGCTAGCGTCATCACCAACGCACCAGTAAGGGCTGAACTCACGAGTGGGATACCACGATAGCGCGCCAGAACTCTCGCGATTTCTGGGCCAACTAAAGCGACCAAGCCGACAGGTCCTGCGACAGCAACCGCCAATCCCGTTAGCGTAACACATAAGATCAAAGCCAATATTCTGATGTGCTTTATGTTCGCACCCAACCCTGTAATTACCGGATCAGAAAAAGGCATTAAGGCGAACTGAGTTGAAAATAGCAGGCAAGCGATAAGACAAAGTGCGATACCCGCCCCCAAAAGATTCACCATGAAGGGGTCACGAGCACTGAGGCTGCCAACGGTCCAAGGGTAGGCGCTGTTTGCCACATCGATACTGACTTGGCTTAAAAGCAATTGTGTTACCGCGCCAGCAATCGCACCAATACCAATACCTGCAACAATGAAGCGATAACCGCGTGTGCCACTTCCTCCCGCTAAACCAAATGCCAAGGCAGTGGCGGTTGCTGCACCCGCTAGCGCCATAACAGAAGGCGCAAGAGAGATGCCCATGCCAACCACGGAAGAGACCGCGAACGCCATCGCTGCGTTATCGATACCTATGATGCCTGGTGTCGCGAGTCGATTACGAGCCATGGTTTGCATTAAGCATCCTGCCAAACTAAACGCGGCCCCTGTAAAGAGCGCCGCCAGTAGGCGTGGCAAGCGTAAATCTTGCACAATGAACTGGCTCATGGCGTCACCGTGACCCAATAACACCGCGATGACATTTTTTGGCGATATTGGCATGGTACCAATGGCAAGAGTGGCAATACACGCGCACGACAATAAAATCAGCAAACCAATATTTCGGATAATGGCGTGTTTTTCAATCAGAATCGTCATATGACGACCTAGAGACAGCAGGTAGTGCCCGCTTGGCGCTGACACAGTGTCTGCTGGGTGAGTAATAGAAAGACTTTGATTTATCATAAAGTAGGCATTCTTCGAGATCGCACAATCAATAAAAGTACTGGCGCACCAATAATAGCGGTTAGAACGCCCAAAGGCATTTCCGCAGGCTGAGCCACAAGGCGGGAAACAATGTCTGCAGCAATCACAATGATGGGACCGAGAGGCAAACATAACCACAAGGTACGACGAATATCTGGTCCGACCAACGCACGAGCGGCGAAGGGAACCACTAGACCAATAAATGCCACTGGCCCTGCGATGGCGGTAGCACCGCCCACTAATAACGCAACGGCCACAATGACCACAGCACGAATTCGTTTGGGTTTATGGCCAAGACCAATGGCAACGCGTTCCCCTAGCGCTAAGGAAGCTAATGGTTTAGCAACGTATAGAATACAGAGTGCAGCCATTAGCATAGAGGGTAGTACAGAGAGTAATGTCTGGATATCTCGTCCTGCCACACTGCCTGTCACCCAAAAACGAATTTCATCGGCGGCTCTTTGATCAAACAAGAGTATCAAAGAGGTGATGGCAAATAATAAGCTCGACAAAGCGGCCCCCGCGAGCACCAAACGAATAGGATCATTTTGCTGCCCTTGCATTCGGGCCACCCCGAGCACGCATAGACAACCCAACAAGGCGCCAAATTGTGCGACACCAACGGTCAGAGTGGCCGTGCTCGCCCCAAGCACTAATGTCAGTGCGACAGCAAATGAGCTTCCAGCACTGACGCCGAGCAAACCGGGCTCTGCCAAAGGGTTGCGTGCGACAGATTGCATCATGGCGCCAGCAATGCCCAATGTTAGGCCAACAAATACACCAACGAGAGTACGAGTAGTGCGCAAATGAAAGACAGTGAATTGATCGTCCAATGAACCATTACCTAATAATGTTTGAAAGGACGCTTGCGGACTTAAGCCTCCCGCACCAAGCAACAAACTACAAAAACAGCAAAGTGCCAGCACCAAAAGTGCTGACACAAAAACGCGAAACAGTGGTCGTTGTGATGGAGGCGTTTGAAACCAACTGATCATCGGATTTATTGAATCTTATTATCGATAATGGCTTCAATGTCATCCAAGATTGCATGTGCGGCCAGTGGACCTGCAGCACTTGTCCATAGTTGACCATTTACTGTGATGACTTTATCGTCTTTTACGACATTCAGGCGAGAGAAAGAAGGCGATGTTTTAGCGGCTTCTAATGCGTCTTTGCCTTCCGTATTTAGCGTGGCTAAAAACAGCCAGTCACTGTCGACTTTAGATAAATTTTCTAGGCTGAGCGGGCTGCTGTGAGGGCGGCCTTCTTTGATAACATCCGCATCATTAATGATGAAGCCAGTAGCGGCTAGGACATCTGTCGAGAAGATTTGTGATGACATAACAATAGGGCCTTGAGGCATCCAACGTGCTAAGGTAGCTGAACGTTTGTCTTCTGGTAAGATCGTAGTAATACGGTCTTTTAATGTGTTTTCACGCTCTTTTATGTCGTTTAGTATGATGTCCATTTCTTGGCTTTTGTTGAGTGCTTGCGCGTAGACTTTTGCAATACTAATCCAGCTGTCTGACACCATTCCAGGAGAAAGCGGGACGATAGTCGGCGCAATTTTCGATAAAATATTGTATTGGTCCTGCGGCAAGCTTGCAGACGCTAAAATAAGATCAGGGCGCTGTGCTGCAATGGCTTCAAGGTTGTTTTGACGTGAAGTACCGACCATATTCACCCCCTTTGCACGTTCTTGGATGTATTCTGCTACGGAATCTCCACCACGTGTCGCAACAGCCCCTAAAGGCTGAATGCCAAGAGCAATGGCACTGTCTAGAGCGTCTTCAGATAGTGCCACAATGCGACTTACATTATCGTTTACTTTTACTTCGCCATATTTCGTTGTAACACTATGATCCTTGGCAAAAGCGCCGAAAGAAGCGGTAACACAGGCACAAAGCAAGATTTTCTTAAAAGAAGGTTGGTTAAGCAACATAATGATTCCTTTGAATTGAATATCTACAGCGACGTATTTACTAGAATGCTTTGGAAAAGGATAAGGCACCCTAAGGACGTTAGTAGGCGAATAAACGGTGCTAATGATAACGCTTCTTATTAAAATTGGTAATAGAAGGGGGCAATAAAATAGAACGGAATCTGCAACATCGTGTTTTACGATGTGAGTTTTTATGCTCTATTGTAGGAAAACGTCCATAACACTATTAATAAAGTAAAAAGCGTTCCGTTTAGAGCGAACGCTTTCGAAATATTCATAATGTTGAAGCATCTCACTAATTTGCGAAAGAAGTTGTGTCATTCAGCCTTGCTTCTGTGTGATAGCAACAATCCAAAAGCATTTTTGTATAAGGTTCTGATGCACCATGATTCGCGAGGTCACTGGATGAAATGGTTTCGACAATGTGTCCATTTTGCATGACGGCCACACGATCACACAGATAAGTGACGACCCCAAGATCATGAGTCACCATCAAATAGGTTAGCCCCTCTTTTTCTTTTAACTCTTTTAGTAGATTAAGAATTTCTGCCTGTACAGAAACATCCAGTGCCGACGTTGGTTCGTCTAAGAGTAAAATTTGGGGTTCAAGTATTAAGGCTCTGGCAATCGCAACGCGTTGGCGTTGACCACCAGACAATTGGTGCGGTGAGCGATAACGAAAGCTGTCATCTAATCCTACCTTTTTGAGTATGCTACTGATGCGTTGGTCTTTATTGTCCATCTTGTGGATCTTTAACGGTTCCGCAAGCGCTGTTTCAATGCTGTGTCTTGGATGCAACGAACCATACGGATCTTGAAAAACCATTTGCATATCGATGCAGCGTTTTTTGTCGAGCTTATGCTGCAGAGAATTGCCATTAACGGAAAGCTGCCCTGACCAATGATGATATTGTCCTGCTAGACAGCGCAAAACGGTGGTTTTGCCTGAACCAGATTCCCCCACTAAGCCAAAAGATTCACCGGCTTTAACCTGAATATTGACATCATGTAATATTTTGCTTTCGTTTGAGCCTGAGCCAAAAGATAAATTGAGTCCTTCGATGTTAATCATGTTCATAAATACTCCTCAATTGTATAACCAGCTAGGGTCTCGTTCTAAAGTAGGTAGGCGGTGTCGTATATCGCCGATTCTTGGTGGCGCCTTGAGCAAACCTTGTGTGTATGGATGGTGAGCATTTTCCAGCTCACTGGCTTTGATGGATTCCACCACGCGACCAGCGTACATTACGAGTACACGATCACAGTAATTGCGCACCAAATCTAAGTCGTGACTGATAAAAATGAGTCCGATGTTGCTTTCATTAATTAGCTCGTCCAATAGATTCAGCACTTGGCGTTGCACAGATACATCAAGAGCAGAAGTGGGCTCGTCTGCAATAATGATTTCTGGCTCGGGAATCAGCATCATGGCAATCATCACCCTCTGTCCCATGCCGCCCGATACCTCATGAGGATAAAGTGAATAAACGCGTTTGGGATCACGAATTTGAACTTTCTCAAGCATGACCAAGGCTTTTTCTTGCGCGATTTTTTTGCTCACCTTGTAATGAGCAAGATACGCTTCGGCAATTTGGTCACCGACTTTCATAACGGGATTAAGTGAGTATTTGGGGTCTTGCATAATCATAGAGATACGACGACCACGAATATCACGCATGGTTTTTTCGCTGGCTTTTAACAAATCAATATCACCAAAGAGCAGTTTTTCGGCTTCCACGGTGGCGTTTTTTGGGTGTAGTTTTAATAAGCTACGTCCTACCGTGGACTTACCTGAGCCAGATTCTCCAACAATGGCGAGTTTTTCTTGCCCAAGAGAAAAAGACACGTCGCGTACTGCGTTTACTTGGTTTCCTTCATGTGAAAAGCTAATTTGAAGGTTTTTGACTTCTAACTTTGTATTTTGCATAAAAATCACACCTTTAATTTCTAGGATCGAGTAGGTCGCGTAGACCATCACCAAGTAAGTTGAACGCTAGACTGACCAGCATAATTGCGGCACCCGGAGCAGCGACGAGCCACCAGTGTTCTAACATGTAACTGCGGCCGGTAGAGATCATAGCTCCCCATTCGGGAAGGGGGGCTTGAGCGCCTAATCCTAAGAAGCCTAATCCTGCTGCGGTCAAAATAATTCCCGCCATGTTCATAGTAAGTCGCACAATAACGGAGGACAGACACATTGGAACAATATGGCGGAAGATGATGCGAGTAGAGGATGCACCTTGTAACTGGACCGCTACAATGTAATCCGCTTTGCGCAATTGCAGGGTTTCTGCACGAGCCAAGCGAGCGATTGGTGGCCAACTAGTCAATGCAATCGCAATGACGGCATGCTCTAAGCCAGGTCCTAACGCAGCGACAAAAGCAAGTGCAAGTACTAACCCTGGAAAAGAAATAAAAATATCGGTAATGCGCATGAATATGGTGTCGATTACACCACCAAAGTAACCAGAAATGGTGCCAATGGCTAAGCCAATTGGACCGACAATTACGGTGACTAAGGTAATGATGTATAAGGTGATACGAGAACCATAAACCAAGCGACTAAAGATATCGCGACCGAATTCATCGGTACCAAACCAATGTTCAGAACTAGGCGGCTGTAAACTATTGCTAAGCTCCTGAGCCAAAGGGTTATGGGTGGCAATCCATGGAGCGAACATGGCCACAATAAGCAGTAACATCACGACAAAAAGTCCTGCAGCCGTCAAAGGATTACGTATGATTCTTTTACTGCCATGGACGAGCATTTGCAATAACATCACCATGCCAGCACTGGCGGATTTTGAGGTGGCGGATGACGCCATCGTAGAGTTTGTCATCATTTTCTTGTCCTTGGATCGAATACTTGATAAAGCAAATCTGTCAGCAAGTTCATTGAAATAAAGATTAGACCAATGAGCAAAACAGAGGCGACGACGGCATTCATATCACCAAGCAAAAGGCTGCTGGTGAGGTATTGCCCAAATCCTGGCCAAGCAAAGACAGTCTCAATTAACACCGCACCTTCCAGCAGCGAACCATAGGAGAGGGTGATAATAGTGAGTAATTGCACAAGAATATTACGAAATGCATGGCGCCAAATGACAACATGCTTAGGCAAGCCTTTTACTTGAGCCGTTAAAATGTATTCTTGAGAAAGTTGTTCCAACATGAAACTGCGTGTCATACGAGTAATAAACGACACGGCGTTTAAACCCAATATAAAGGCAGGCAAAATAATGTGTTTGACAGCACTTTGAAAAACGTCCCAATCTTTTGCGAGAGCAGAATCTATTAGCAACATCCCTGTTACTGGATCAACAAAACCATCGTAGGCTAGGTCAACACGACCTGATCCGCCAACGACATTGAGCCAAGCATAAAAGATAATTAGGCCTATCATGCCAACCCAGAACACGGGCGTGGAATAACCAAATAAGCTGATTACACGAATGATATGATCGATAACTCGTCCTTTATTGACCGCTGCGTAAACGCCTAAAGGAATACCAATAACAATGCCAAAGATAATGGCCACAGTGGCAAGTTCTAAGGTCGCTGGAAAGACGCGTGCAATATCTTCTATTACAGGGCGTCCGGTGAGTAAGGCATTACCAAAGTCACCATGAGCAAGGTCATTTATGTAATAGAGATATTGCACGTAGATGGGCTTATCGAGCCCCATCTCTTGATAAACTTGCTCGTATGTTGAATTATCGGCGTCCGGGCCAATAACCGATAGAACGGGGTCAATGGGCATAACCCGACCAATAAAAAACGTCAGCGCAAGCAGGCCTAGTAACGTGATGGCAACAGAGCTAAGGCCACCAAAGAAACTTTTCACCTTTGGTCTAAATAATTGAAAAGTAAACACAATAAGTCTCCAGAATAGTGGGAAGACCACGGCGCAAAATGAGCCAGTGGTCGACGCAAACATAAAATTGCTTTAGCGTTCTTTAGTGACTTCACGTAATCGTGTTGTGGCGGCTTGATGACCTTCGTAATGCTTAACATCGCTTCTAATCAGCACGGTATCGACCATCTGTGAAATAGGGAAAATGGCACCAATTTGAGTGTCGTAAAGGTTTTGGACGTCTTGATACATTTTGATTTGTTTCTTAGCGTCTTTTTCCAATAAAGCGGTATCGATAATGCTATTAATGTCTGGGCTGTAAAATGCCGTACGCCAACCCTGGAAATTAGTGAGTTTGGCTTCATCACTGTTATCAGGGTTATAGACTAATGAACGTAGACTAGAATGTGGATGTGGCTCTATGCCACCACCACCTCGACCAACGAGCATTTCAAAGTTACGCTCGCGCATTGCTCCATAAACCTGATTCCCAGTACCAGTTATGATTTCCGCATTAATGCCTGCTTGAGCCAAGGTGGATTGCACGTTGGTGGCGATGTTAATAAAAGGCAATTGAGAGAGCACACGAATGCTGGTTTGAAAGCCTTCCGGGTAGCCTGCTTCCGCTAAGAGCGTTTTGGCTTTTTCTACGTTTAAGGCATAGCCGGGTCCAGGAAGAGTTGCAGGTAAGCCTGATTTAACAGGTCGTTGATGCAAAACGCCGTAGTTTGGCATAATGGACTCGTTGATACCCTGATAATCAATTAAATAACGCACGGCTTCACGTACTTTTTTATTGGCAAATTTAGGGTCTTTCATACTGACAGCAACGTAGTAAAGTGTGCCTCGTGTATTCGCCTCTGTTCGTATATGACTGTCTTGTTTTAGGGCTTCTATATCGGGTATAGACATGCCCATAGCAACGTCTATATCGCCACGCTGTAACATTAAGCGTAACGACTGCGACTCTGTCATATGGCGCATTACAATACGTTTCATCTCTGATGGCTCACGCCAATAATCGTCAAAGCGGTTCATTAATACTCGGTCTTTTGCACGCCAGTTTTGCAGTTGAAACGGGCCTGATCCTGCAACGTTAGTCGTAAGCCAAGCGTGAGCTAAATCGCCATCGACTTCGTGTTTAAGCGCTTCTTTTCGATCTACAATAAAAGCACTTGGGGAACTGCCAAGCGTATAAAGAACCAATTTTGGGTCCGTTATTTCTGGTAATGTAATTTCCAGCGTATAGTCGTCTTTTGCTTGAATCACCTGATCGACGTTATCTGCAGTGAAACCATAAGTTTTCCAGGTAGAAGCGAGGGCCAAGTTGAGCTTTAAAACGCGCTGTAATGACCAAGCCACGTCTTGCGCTGTTAGTTTATTACCTGAGTGGAAAGTCACATCGTCACGTAGTTTAAACGTAATGCGAGTACCATCATCACTAATAGTCCAACTTTGAGCGACAGCAGGGGAGATTTGGGATGGATCTTTTGGTGCAAGTTCAATCAACATATCGTATAGGTTTGAGTTAACGCCGACGACATCTAGACCACTCGCAGCTGCTGGGTCGAGGGACAACAAGTTATCCATGCTCATACCGATAACCAGTTGATCATCGGGTGTGATTGCGTTTGCATTTGGCGTAATTGCTATACCGATTGCCATTGAAAGCGCGCAGTATTTAAGTAGATTTGAAACGTTCATTTTGCTTCCTCTTTATTTTTGTAATGGATAAGCATGGCCGCTGGCTTGTTTTCTTTGTGGTTATAAACAAGTGACAACGGCGTTTCATTTTAATGTCAGTTGATTAATAGGTTTCTACTGTATTGTTGGCTATGTATTCGAAGTTAATGTCTTCACCCAGACCTGGTCTTTGAGGGAGGTGGACATAACCGTCCTTATCCATAGGGTCGACGATACTGTTTAGATAGGCTGGTACGTCATCGTATTCTAGGAAGGGGTGAAGCAATCCACGCTCATACCAAGCGCAGTTTTTGATCGCACCCACCACCGCAAGGTTAGCGGCACCGTTACCGTGGATTTCACAATTCATACCGAAAGAATCGGCAAGGTGGGAAACCTTCATGCAAGGTCCAATACCGCCAACACCTGCTACGCCCGCGCGTAAAATGTCACAGGCTTCATTTTTAACCCAACTGGCACGACTAAAATGTTTACCAGAAAGTGACTCAGGGCCTAAAACAGGAATATCTAGATTTTTGGCGAGCCACGCATAAGACTCAGTGGATTCTTCCGGCATGGGTTCTTCGATCCATTCAAAGTTTAGGCGTTCTAGTGCTTTACCAATTTTGAAGGTGTCAGTGCGGCTGTACCAATGATATCCATCAAGCATTAAGGCGATGTCAGGTCCAACGGCTTCACGCACTGCCGCGCAGGCTTGAATGTCCATTTTCGGGCTAGGAGCAAAAGATACAGGAGGCATCCAAGTATGCAGTTTGATGGCTTTGTAACCACGTTTTACCAATGTCTCAGCAAAGCGAGCGTAATCCTCTGGTGTCGCTAGACCGCCTTTTAGTTCGTCACCACACATGGTACTGCCATACGCTAAAACTTTATCGCGGTATCCGCCAAGTAATTGATAAACAGGCGTGTTAAATTTACGACCAATAAGATCCCATAACGCTTGCTCAATTAACGCTAGAGCACGATCAGTGAGTTGTCCCGCGCTGCCACGTTGCCAGTGAGCCAGCTCTTGCCATAAACGCTCCCTATGCATGGCATTTTGTCCAATCAGGACTTTACGAGCGAAGGCGTCGAGGATGTGTTTCCGTATTACTTCTGGTGGGCCAAAAGCATAACCTTCGTCACCTGATTCGGTTGTAATTCGCAGCATAGCCATTTTAGTTGGCTTTTCATCACCTGGATGAGCATGGCCTGCGGTGTCTACTGATCGACGGCTAAGAAAAGTAAAAACGTCCACTGAAATGGATTTAATGATCATAAAGTAAGTATCCTGTTTAGTATTTTTATCTTTTAAGAGACTTTTTAATGCTTAAATAAGGTGGTTAAGAATCTATCAAAACGTCTAAACTTTAAAATTAAAACGCTGTTTCAATGCACCTTTAATAAGTTGTATGATGTATTACTATCTTAGTCAAGTGCTAATTTTTATTGATTTCGTTATTTATTTGTCTTGCTTGAAGGTAAAATATAATAAAAACAATGATTTAAGTTATTTTCTTAAGAAATAGAAGAATTAAGAAAATAACAAAGAGATTGAGTGTAAAGATACTTTTTATAGGCAGCGGGCGCTAATTGATGACTTTGCATCACACTATAGCGCCCTCATGATTGTTAAATATAAAATGGAAATGTCTAGTTCAAGGGAGAGGTTATGGTCTAGATTGCAGCAATAAGTGGGATGCTCTAATCGAGTGAAAAGCCGAATAGACTAACGTCAGTTTTATAAGGCATTTCTTGCGGAGCGGATTGCAGCGTTTCAATTAAGTTCAAATACGTTGTCATCTTATGAGCGATTAGATTTTGGTCATTGGGTATGGCGGTAGTAAATTTTGTGGCTCTGAGCATGCTTTTCATGCCGTTGGTTTGGGTAAATGTTTTATTGCCAAGTAAAATTACCTCTTCGCCCATGTGCCAAAAAATATCTAAGTCCATGATTTGCATTGGGCTAATCGGGGGGACCAATGGCACAATATCGTTTGCGGTGACCACTCTAACAAGAGGTAAATGAGCAAACGCTTTCGCGCCTGTGACATTCGTTACTTTAGGTTGACCAAAGGTAGTCACTTGTTCAATCTCGTAGCCATCTCTTTGTAAATACATGGCAAGAATGACGGCAATAGCACCACCTAAACTGTGGCCCGTTAGGTGAATGGGCTGATCTTTATTGAGGAAGGGCTTGGCGTCATCGTAAACTGCTTTGGCGCCAGAGCCAAATCCCTGATGCAATTTTATATTCAGTATGTTGTCTGGCTTTAATTCTAAGTCCAAATCCAACATGGCATTTTCTAAATTTGCTGTGCCTCTCACGGCAATGGTCTGCACATCATTGGCACGGCTTACAAAATAGCTCACTTGAGACAAAGGTATTAAAGATTGATGAAGCAATGTTTGGCCTTGCTCTTTAAGGCGTGGTTCGAGTGTATTGCCTTCTAAGTAAGTATCATCGGCTAGTTGGGCTTGGGATTTTATGGACACAAAATCGGGAGCAGCCATGAGTGGATGATAAGACATGGTAAGCAAAAGACAGAGAAGCGCATTTTTTAACATCAGGAGATTTGAGCACCATAATAAAAGGAAGGCGCAGGGTACTAAAAATTGATTATGTCGAACAGTCGTTTTTTGTACGCTGAAACTTTTGGTAAGTCATGTTATGACTTACCAAAGCATCAAAGAGGAAGGGATACAAGCCACTATAAGTCGCATCCACTCCAATCAATACGTCTAACGCCTTCTACTTTTAGTGTGGGTAAATTCTTAAACGTGTCTTTCATCATATAGACGGCGTAAGCACGAGATAAGGCATTTTTTACGGTTTTTAAGGTGATTTTTTTCGTTGTGATTGCCATGACAATTTCCTCTTAGGATGATCAATGTCGCGATCATAAGCGGATGAAATTTGCTCAACAAACGACGTATTTTCACCTTATAGATGAAATAAATTCAGTATTTCTTAAATACTGTCTTTTAGGTCAGAAAAGGTTTAAAACGTTAAAAAATAACTTTTTCCTTGCATAATTTTGCCATAAAGATGCTCAATTAAGGTAGTTTTATGTAGGCTGGTGACGACAGTTTTGACCGATTGGACATATAAGTTGAAACACATCAAACATTACAAATCTTGCCTAGAGGTTTGTAGCCGATTGTTGAAATATCACTTAGCTTTATCATCATCTTATTGTATTCATAGTAGACAATTGAATCTGCGAGGCAAAAATGACCATAAAGCAATTTTGGGTGGATCCATATCAAACTGAGTTGATGACAAGCATCACATACATTGAGCAAAACCAAGTAATGTTGGCAGAAACTGTTTTCTATGCTGAGTCCGGTGGGCAGGAAAGCGACTCAGGCAGTATTGGTGGTGTTGATGTGATTAAGGCCGAAAAGATAGGTAGATCTATTCTTTATACCTTGGCCACAACGCCAGATTTTTATGTTGGGCAAGCGGTGCTGGTTAAGATAGATTGGCCTCGTCGATACAGCCTAATGCGTTTACATTTTGCCGCAGAAGTTGTTTTGGAGCTGTTTTATAAATCTTTGCCTACCTTAGAAAAAATGGGCGCGCATATTTCTGAAAATAAAAGTCGTATCGACTTTGAGTGGCCAGAAAGTATTTCACCTCTTTTAGCGGACATTCAAGCTCGGGCCCAGTCATTGATTGACGCAGACTTGCCAATTGAAAAAGATTTTTCAGATCAAGCTGAAGAGCGTCGTTATTGGAAAGTTGATGGTTTTGCTCAAGTGCCTTGTGGTGGTACCCACGTAAAAAGTACGGCCGAATTAGGGGTTATTAAACTAAAACGAAAAAATGTTGGTAAGGGAAAAGAGCGAGTGGAAATTTATCTTTCTTAGATAAAGCGAAAAGATGAGATTTAATTGTGCATCCGTGTGCTGGTGGTTGTTCTTGTTGCCTAGGCTCAATAGAATCGAAAGCAAATATCGGAAAAGTAAGAAGGTTTGTATGAAAAAAGTTCTTCTTAAAAAACTGCAGTCTCTAACGGCCATCCTTGTGCTAAATACCTTGCCGGTGAGTTTTGCTCAAGCGAATGTTGGTTATGAAGCTGAGGCCCTTCAAGCGAGAGTACTAACGGATGAGCGAAAAAATGGCCTTCACTACGTGGGATCGCCAACCAACGATCTTAAGCGTTTGTATTTTGATAATGCATTGGTATATGTTGAAAAGCACAACCAACAGCCTTTAAGCGAGCAGCATAAGATGGCGTTGGCATTGGTTGAAGAAGCGTATCAGGATGATTTTGATGCCTTGCTTGATCATTATGAACATGAATTAGCCATGTTCTCGTCGAATGACGATGCTAATTTGATTGAGGCGACAAAACGCAATGTAGCAGAAGAGTTGTTGGCGTTAAAAGCAATGCGAGATGCGAAAATTGTGCAGTTTAATCAGCAATTTGGTCTTAGTTGATTTATGGTTGTGAGTCATTATCTTGTCTGAGCAGTCTTCTGTGAACTTCGTGTTGATTCGCCGACAGTTTGATTTTCGTGGTATTGAAATGGGGCGTTGGGTGACACCGCAGGAAAGGGATCGCGCTGCGGTTCATTTTCATCGAGCATTAGAAGATCTAATGTCTGTATTGCAAGGGCCTGAGCTGCTGATATCACTTCGAGGAACGCTTGGACTTCAATACGGAAAGGGCGGAAGGCCAGGCGTGGCAGCTCACTATGTTCCAGCCACTAGGCAGTTGTCTTTAGCGAAAAATGCAGGGGCAGGGAGTCTCGCCCACGAATGGTTTCATGCCTTCGATCATTATATGGGTGAGAAAATGTTTCAACATGCCTCACCTTCTCAATTTGCTTCCGAAAGGTGGTTAAATAATACGGCCATCAAGCTTTCCCATAAAAATACTCCTCATCCTTTGAGCTTACTGTTAGCAGAATGCTTTAAAACCATTATGCTAAATGAGCAAGGGGATGAACCTAGTGATATGTTTCAAGCCTCTCGCCTTACGGACCAGACGTTAAAAATAGTCTATTACGCCAAACCAGAAGAAATGGCGGCGCGCGCCTTCGAAGCCTTTGTTGAAGACACAAAACCCACCAGCACCTTCTTAGTCAAAGGGACGCGTCATTCGGATGAGGCGAAAACTGGGCTTTATCCTCAAGGTGAACAACGGCTTCGAATCAATGATGCCTTTCAAAAGTATTTTAGTTTGCTTGGTCGTGCCTTGAACCAAGGTAGTTAGGTAAATTTCGTTTAGTTTAATAATTAAAATATTGTATTTACGTAATTTATTTATTGAGTTGATTTCTGTGTTCTGTGGCTAGATTGTTGCCAATATCGAGTAGGGTGAGGCGTTACCGCCTC
>NZ_QGOK01000034.1 GCF_003259175.1 Marinomonas shanghaiensis
AAAATGTAGGTCGGCCTTCAGGCCGTCAAAAAGCGTTCAGCCTTTGCAACCCCCTTGACGCGCTAAAGCACGACCTACAGCACCTGCGAGGATTGAGTCAGTTGATCAACCAGATAGACGATGGATTGATACTCGATGCCGCTGTGTTCCGATAAGCCAATCTCGCAGGTGCGGCTGTTGGAGTAGCCCGCTTCGCAGCCGTCTACGGCTTTGGCTAAGGTTTTGAGCGCGCTGGCATTAAGTTCGGGTGTGGAGAAACCTTTGTCGCCAGCAAAGCCACAGCAGGTAATGTCTGGCGGAATCACCACTTCATCGGCCAGTTGGTGGGCAAGTTGTACAAAGCTGTCAGCGAGCCCCATGCGGGTGGTGCTGCAGGTTACGTGTAGGGCGATTTTGCCAAGTTTTTCTTTTACCCTGACATTCGGCATGACGTAAGAAGACACAAAGCTCACTTGTTCATGCAGGGTTAAACGAGGATCTAAGCTCTCTTTCATACTTAACAAGCAAGGGCTGACGTCACAGACGATGGGGATTCGGCCATTATCACTGGCTTCAAGCAGTAAACTATTGAGATCGTTGGCTTTTTGCTTGGCGGCGTCGAATTGGCCTTTGGATTGAAACGCCATGCCACAGCATTGGCTATCTATGTCTTTGGGTACAGTGACTTTATAGCCTGCTTTTTGCAATACAGAGAACATCACCTCCATGACGGAGCGTTTATCTTCTGCATTCGGGCCTGCACCCATTACGCGAGTGGCGCAGCTGGGAAAGTAAATCACTTCTTTCTGTCTGTTATCCGCTTGCATCTCATTACTTTGAATATCATTACATTGAATAACAGGAATAGATTTCAAAGACGCGGCAGCGCTGGGCATTTGTTTATGCCACTTCGGCACTGCGCCGTGCGATACCTTGTTCATCATCGAAGTAACCGTCGACATGCCTGAATCACCAATAATGCGACGCGTGCCGCTGGCAAGATTAAGGCCGACTTTTGCTGTTTTGGTCACGCCTTCAAAATGATCGGCAATCCAGTAACCGACTTTGCTGTCTGGGTGACGATCATGTCGTAATTCGCGGGTTAAATCCCCCGTATTGATGCCAACCGGGCATTGCATCGAGCACAAACCACAGCCAGCGCAGGTATCAACCCCTTGATAATCATACTCTTTTTTCAGTTCAGCGAGACGTTTCGGATTGGTGCCCATAGCGGTCAATCGCTGAATCTCACGCCAAATCACAATGCGCTGACGCGGCGTTAAGGTAATGGATTTGGACGGACAAGAGGATTCGCAGAAACCACACTCAATGCAGGTATCTACCTTGTCATTGGCTTTCGGCAAGGGTTTGAGATTCTGCACATGCAAGTTGGCATTGTGCGATAAGATCACATCTGGATTGAGCAAGCCTTGCGGGTCAAAGGCGCGTTTGATTTCCCACATGATGTCGTAAGCTTCTTTGCCCCATTCCAATTCCACATAAGGCGCCATATTTCGGCCGGTGCCATGTTCTGCCTTCAATGATCCTTGGTATTTCACCGCGACTAATTGTGCGACTTCATCCATCAGTTGCTCGTAGCGTTTCACTTCGTTTGGATCATCAAAACCTTGGGTAAAGACGAAGTGTAAGTTGCCTTCTAAAGCGTGACCGAACAAAATTGCTTCGCGATAGCCATGCTTTTGAAACACGCCTTGCAGCTCCAAAACACCCTCAGCAAGCTGTTCGACAGGGAAGGCCACGTCTTCGATAATCACCGTGGTACCAACAGGACGCACCGCACCTACGGCGGGAAATAAGCCTTTGCGGATCTTCCAATAAGAGTCATAAATGACTTTATCTTGAGTAAATTCAATGAGATTCAGTGTGGCTTGACCGCTTAAGGCTTGTTTCACCAAGGCCAGATTCGCTTCTAATTCCTCAGCATTGGCCGCGCGCACATCCACCAATAAACCGGCCGCTTGTGAACCAAGGGACGACAATATCTCCGGCATGCCCGGTTTGCCTTCCACCGCCCGCAAGCCAGCACGATCAATCAGTTCCACAGCAGAAACAGGCGAGCTTTTTAACGCCGTTACCGCTCGACAAGTGATTTCCATACCCTCAAAGAAGATCATCGCTGCGGCTTTAATGGGGTGATCAACCACGGTTTCGTAGGTAACTTCGCTGATAAAGCCCAAAGTCCCTTCGGAGCCAATCATCAAATGCAGCAAGATATCAAAGGGATCTTGGTAATCCGTTAAGCTGTTTAAACTGTATCCTGTGGTGTTTTTTAAACGATATTTGTGTCTAATTTTGTCGGCTAATTCATCATTCGCCTGCACACTTCTTGATAAGCGAATCAGCGTATCCAGCAAGTCAGCGTTGCGATTTCCAAAAGCTAAACGACTGGCGCCATCAGCGGTATCCAATAGGGAACCATCCGCAAAAATCAAACGGGCACTTTGAATCGTGTGGTAGCTATTTTGCGCCGTACCGCAGCACATGCCACTGGCGTTGTTCGCTGCGATGCCGCCAATCATACAAGCATTGATAGACGCTGGATCTGGGCCGATTTTGCGCTGAAAAGGCGCAAGCAACTGGTTCGCTCGAGCACCAATAATACCTGGCTGAAGTGAAATGCTGTGTCCACGATCATGGACTCGATGACCTTTCCAGTTATCGGATAATTGCATCAAGATGGAATCGGTTACCGCTTGCCCAGATAAACTGGTGCCTGCCGCGCGAAATGTCACAGGTAGGTTACGCTTTCGAGCTTCTTTTAATACCAACTGCACTTCTGCTTCATTGTCGACTCGCACCACCAATTGCGGAATCAACCGATAGAAGCTCGCGTCCGTGCCATACGCCAAGGTACGCAGTGGATCACGGATCAATCGAGATTCATCAATCGCGCCTTTTTTCGCGTCTTTTAAGGCAAAGTATAAATCGTGGTATTGAGTGGCTTTATCAGCAAGTGAGTCAATGTTCATAGGAGTTCCACGGCGATCGCCTTTTTATTATGAGTAGAATAGTAGTTCTGAAAATTAACGCTAGACAAATTGGTCATACCAATTTACCTTTTGAATATAAGGCACAGTAAGAATTCAAAGAAACTTTGTCAACTGGTAGTTTAGTCGATATTTCGTGAATTTTAGCAGCAAGATTAATTGGTTTTACCACTTTTAAACTTATGCACAGTGACTACGAAAGCCACCGCTAGAGACGACATTTTCAGGAAACACTATGGAATCCAATCACTTTGGTCGTGTTAAACAACCGAAAATCTCCGACATCATAATGAAAGAACTCGAAAGCATGATTTTAGAAGGCAGCTTTACGGCAGGACAAAAACTGCCACCAGAAAGGGAATTGGCAGCACGTTTTGACGTCTCTCGGCCTTCCTTACGAGAAGCCATTCAAAAACTGATCGCGCGCGGCGTGTTATTCAGTCGTCATGGCGGAGGGACGTATGTATCAGAGCAACTTGGCAGCTCCTTTGCCGATCCATTGCAGGATTTGCTCAGTTCCCACGATGAGTTCTTATATGACCAGTTGGAGTTTCGCGATGCGCTAGAAAGTCTCGCAGCATACTACGCCGCGTTGCGCAGTACCGATGCAGACAAGACCAAACTCACACAGTGCTTTAATCAATTGGTAGAAGCCAACCAAAATAAAGCCTTTGCTTTGGAAGCCAAGCTCGATGTGGATTTTCACATGACCATCGCGGAAGCAGCGCACAACGTAGTCTTGCTTCACACACTTCGCAGCCTGCACGCCATGTTGGCGAAAAGCATTTCAAGTAATTTGAGAAACCTATTTGAAAAACCCGCAGCACGCCAACGTGTAATGGAACAACACAGAAATCTGTATCAAGCCATCATGGAGGGCAATGCGGAAGACGCTCGCACCGCAGCGCATACACATTTGGTGTTTGTGGAAGACAACTTATTGAAAATGCGTCAAGAGGAAACACGAATCCAGCGCTCGCTACGTAGAAACGAGCACCAGAATCCGCTTTGAACAATCTTTGGGGATTTCAGTGTGTATTATTTTTCTGTACTCTCCAAATCAGTGCTGTCCAGATCTGTAATGTCCAAAGCATCACTCAATGCCGCTTTCATCACCTTGATAGAAGGCGTTTTTCCTGTCCAGTATTCGAAAGCGATTGCGCCTTGCTGAACAAGCATGCCCAAGCCATTTACCGTTGTGCAGCCCTTAGTTTTCGCGGTTTGAATCAATCGAGTTTCAGGTGGGTTGAAAATCCCATCTGCAACGACCATGCTTGATTTAATCGATTCTGTGTTTATATCTAGCTCTGCATCCACGTTTGGAAACAAGCCAATAGAGGTCACATTGATCACTAAATCCGTCTCGTCAGGAATCTGATATTGCTTTGTCCAAGCATGATATTCCGCGCCAGCAGACGTGTTATCGGTAACCAGTTTGGCAAGCTCTTCGCCACGCTCCTGGTTACGATTCACAATAGTGATGTGCGCCACGCCAGCTAGAGCCAGTTCAACCGCAACTGCTCGCGCCGCGCCACCAGCGCCAAATAAAACAACACGCTTATTAATGAGCTCTAAACTGGATTTAACGGATTCGACAAAACCACGGCCATCGGTATTTTCACCAATCAACTTGCCATCACGATTCACCACGGTATTGACTGCGCCAATGATGCGGGCCGACTCGCCTAAGTCATCAAGATGAGCAATAACAGACACTTTATGAGGAATTGAGCAATTAAAACCGCGCCAGTTCATGGCTCTCGCACCTAATACGGCGTTTTCAAGATCATCAGGTTGGATTTCGCAATTGATGTAGCGCCAATCCAGACCCAAATCTCGATAGGCCGCTTCCATCATTACGCCAGTAGGATTTTCTAGCGCTGGCGTGGCAAAAGAACCGGTTAACTCGCTTAAGAAATGCTTCGACATGCTGAGTTTTCTCCCTGTTTGGTGGCTTTAAAAAGAACACATCACCGCATGGTAGCAAACCCAGTCGCCAGAAAAATTTCAATTGTTAACAGAAGCCTTTACACAAAGTAATAGGCGTTATGAATTCGCGAACCAAACCCCTTTTTTCATATTTTGTAGATAGCACCAATACAGCGTAATGGCTCTGGCAATAAACAACATGGCTTGGCTAAGCCATAAACCATGGTTGCCAAGGTCTTGAGTGATAAACCATACAGGGAAGAACACGCCAACCACGCAAACAATCATGGTGTTTTGCATTTGTTTTACGCTGGTTGTGCCAATGAAAACACCATCCAACATAAATGACCAAATACCCAACAGAGGGAAGAATATCAGCCAAGGTAGGTACAGTGCAGCATCATCCCGCACCGTTTGCACACTGGTCAGTAAGGCGATAATTTGATTACCAAACAGCCAAAATATCAGCATCAAAACAATGGCAGCGAGCAGCGCCCAATACGTCGAAAGCTGAATCACCTTTTTAAAATTGGCTTTGTCTTTACGCCCATAGTATTCGCCACACAAGGCTTCCACCGAAAAAGCAAAGCCATCCAAGGCATTAGAAATAATCATCAAGAAAGTCAGCAAAACCGCGTTGGCGGCAAGAACAGAATCCCCTTGGCGCGCGCCTTGAGCGGTAAAAAATAGCATAACCAACAGCAAGAGAATCGTGCGCACAAACAGGTAGCGGTTCACTCGGACCAAGGCCATATACTCGCGCCATTTCGCCAACACACTTAATGGCACATGACCCGAAAAGCCTTGTAGTTTATGCCAAGCCAACACACCAGCAACCGTCACGCCAATATAATGCGCAAACACCGTCGCCCACGCCACACCATCACTCGCCATGCCCAAGCCATAAACGGCGACATAATCGAGAATCATATTGGCCACATTGATCACCAACAGCATCCACAAAGGCCCTTTGGAATACTGCACACCGAAGAACCACCCCATTAAGGCATAGCCGGCTAATACCGCTGGCGCACTGAAAATCCGCGCTTCGCAATACAAACGCGCCCAAGGCTCCACTTCCTCGCTGGGTGCCATCAAGGTAATCGCTAAATCAATCAAGGACTCCCGAAAAAGAATCAGCATGAGCCCAATAAAAACGCCCATCAAAATCGATTGCAACAGCAATTCTCGAACGCGTCGTTCATCGCCCTGACCGAGGGCTTGTGCGGTCAATCCGGTCGAGCCCATGCGCAAAAAACCAAACGCCCAAAACAGAAAACTAAAAATGCTCGCGCCAATCGCCACCGCCGCCAAATGTGTTGCCGTTCCTAAATGCCCCACTACCGCGGTATCCACTAAGCCAAGCAAGGGAGTCGTGATGTTCGACACCATAGGCGGCCACGCCATGCGCCAAATTTTTTGATTTAATACAATATTCGCACGATCTGAGCAAAAAACAGCCTTGGGGGATAACTTTGACACTCGGGTCTCTCTTGTGGATAAAAATCAATCAAAATCAAACAGCAGCAACACGTCAATCTGTGGAAAATGATAGCAGTTATTCACATTCAGAGGCAGTTTTTACTGGCTTTGTGCAGTAATTGATCAAAAACAAGCGATTATCAAGTATGGTTCTCGTTTAACACGGACTTACCCACACAAAACAGCAAAATAAATACAGCAAAATTCACATGTTCTAATATGGGATAAGTGATGCTTTTTTCCACAATCATGCGCACATCGTCGTAAAATTTTGCTAAACTTGCGTTTATTTTTTATCGCACGGAGAAACCGAATGCCAAAGCAATTTAAGCCCTTTCTGGAAGGTTTAGCCGTCGGCTGTGTCTTTATCAGCATCACCATGTTGTTCCAAATTCCGCTGTATATGAGTTTTATTATTGGTGGCTTAGCGGCCATTGGCGGCTATCGTAACTCGATCAAAATGGATCAAGAAAAAGCCGCAAAAAAAGCACAAAACCAGCCTAGTGAAACCAAAAAAGACGGCGAATAAATGACTCTTTCTAACCCACCAACTTATGGCGAGGGCGATGCCACCTTACAAGCCGTGGGCGGCTTAAAGGGCTTGCAAAAGTTGGTTGAAACCTTCTATCGCATTATGCAAGACACGCCAGAATATCGACCTTTGTTTGATATGCATCCAAACGATATCGAACTGACCATAGATAAACTGGTGTCTTTTCTATCGGGCTGGATGGGGGGAGAGAAACTCTTCTCGAAAAAATATGGCCCCATCAGCTTACCGCAAGCGCATGCTCATTTAATCGTGACAGAGAAAGAAAAAGCCATGTGGCTCAACTGCATTGCCGCGGCATTAGACGAGCTAAATTATCCTGAAGAGTTGAAAGCCTATTTGCTACCTCAACTTGCCTTTCCTGCTGAGCGCATTCGACAGGTAAGTGCAGCGAGGCACCAGTAAATTATTCCTAGCTCTATTTCTAATCAAAGCAAATGACATTCTGCCTCGAAACTATCGCCTACCTCGTATGAATGTCATTTTGCTTTGAATAATGTCATTCCGGTGTTTTTAAATGCGTACTTCTTTGGCGACAACGATTCCCAAGCGTTTGGCCAAGCGCGCTAGGTTGGCGCGATCCATAGACAACTGCTGCGCGGCCTTGGTCCAATTGCCTTGATTGTTTTCTAATGCTTTACGGATTAAATCTCGTTGATAAGCCTCTGTTTCTAAACGCAAATCGATTGGCTTGTGTTTTTCTAAGCGCGGTGGCGCTAGCTCGTTTTTCTGTATCTTTTCTTGGGTACTGTTGTCGATTTGTAACCCAGTTAAATGCGCCGATGAAATAACGGTAATCCCTGTTGCGTTGTCCGCTTTGGCGCTTTCTGCCTTTGAACTCTCTGCCTTAGAGAAAAGCGCAGCACGGGAAATAACGTGTTCAAGCTCGCGTACATTGCCAGGCCAATGATACGCTTCTAACATATCGATAGCGGATGCAGATAAAATAAGTTGTTGCAGGCCTAATTTACGACAAAAACGCTCGGCAAAAAATCCTGCCAATAAAGCAATGTCACCTTGTCTGTCACGTAACGGCGGCACTTGGATAGGAAACACGCTGAGGCGATGAAATAGGTCGGCACGAAAGCGATTTTCTGCGACTTCGGTTTCTAAATGTCGATTAGTAGCGGCAATGATGCGCACGTTGACCTTACGAATTTGATCTTTACCAACGGCTTGGATTTCTTGGTTTTGAATCGCTCTTAACAAGGTGCCTTGTACTTCTAAGGGCAGTTCGCCGATTTCATCTAAAAAGAGAGTGCCGCCATCCGCGAGTAAGAATTTTCCCTGACGGTCTCGATCGGCACCAGTAAAAGCGCCTTTAACATGACCAAATAGCTCACTTTCGATGAGATGATGAGGAATCGCGGCGCAATTCACATAGACCATGGGCGCATCAAAACGCGCTGATTTGTCGTGTAACATCCGCGCCACCAGCTCTTTACCGACCCCCGTTTCGCCCTCGATCAAGATAGCAAAATCCGACGGTGCAACCAGATTGATCG
Source organism: Marinomonas shanghaiensis (assembly GCF_003259175.1). Taxonomy (GTDB): domain Bacteria; phylum Pseudomonadota; class Gammaproteobacteria; order Pseudomonadales; family Marinomonadaceae; genus Marinomonas; species Marinomonas shanghaiensis. Next base: position 8,454 of record NZ_QGOK01000034.1, read on the forward strand.
ACTGTTTGAGGTCTTGCATGGCCTGACTTTGGCCGATCATCTCGTGACTTTGCTCGCCCATCACTTTTAACACGTTTTGGGCATGTTGCGATTGATTCTCTAACCGCTCCATCAAGATGGCCGTATTGAGCGTCATGGCCGCCATGGTGCCGATGATTTCCAACGCACGCGCATCAATATTATCGAAAACGCCCGGCAGGATGCTGTCTAGCGTCACCACGCCAATTAACTTGCCTTCCAAATACAGCGGAACCCCCATACAAGAGTGCACTGGCAAATTCTCGTCATGACCTAACACCATGCCATCGTAAGGATCGGGAAGCGGCGAGTCGGCAGGAAAGCGAAGCGGATAATGACCGCTGCTGATGGCTTTTAAACGCGGATGCTCATCGATCTTAAAACGCCGTCCCATTAAGTCTTCCGACAAACCGCGCTGAGCCAGCGGCGTGAGCACGCCATGGCTGTGAGACAACAAGACCACTGCATCGCAGTTGATCGTCGCCCGCACCGCGTACACCAATTGCTCAAAGCGATTTGGTTGCGTTACAGCACTGGCAAGGTCGAGGGCAAAGCTCAACAAAGCATTATTGGAAACCTGATTCATGGCAACCGACTCGTAGGACGAATGACAGTGAGTGTCAATTTGACTCAAAGATATCATATAGACCTTTAAAATAGCGAGTCTTATTGACTCCAAAATGATTTTAAATTTTATAAATAATTGATTTTATTTAATATTTTAAGTTGGCACACGATTCGCTATAGCAGAGATAACAAGACTTTATTCATCTCTTTGAAAAGGACACAAAAATGTTATCTCAACAACACATAGACACAGTAAAAGCCACTATCCCTTTATTGGCTTCTGCAGGAACAGCGATTACTGAACACTTCTACCAACGCATGTTTTCTCATAACCCGGAGTTAAAAGACGTGTTCAACATGACACACCAAAGAACCGGTGGTCAGCCAGCCGCTTTGTTCAATGCTATCGCCGCTTATGCCACGCACATCGATAACCTAGAAGTACTGACCAGTGCCGTGATGCGTATTGCTCACAAACACACCAGTTTTAATATCCAGCCAAATCAATACGATATTGTGGGTCACCACCTGATTGAAACCTTACGTGAGCTCACGCCGGATGCCTTTACCCCAAATGTGGAAGAAGCATGGGGAGCGGCTTATGGACAGTTAGCCGGCATTTTCATCAAAGTCGAAGGCGACCTTTATGCAGAGCGTGCCGCGCAACTGGGTGGCTGGAAAGATTTCCGTCGTTTCCGCGTGGCCTCTAAAACACCAGAATCCAACCTCGTCACCAGCTTTGTGTTTGAACCTGTGGATGGCGGCGCGGTCATCGATTATCAACCCGGCCAATACTTAGGCGTTAAGTTACATCCAAAAGGCAATGAGTTCGATGAGATACGTCAATACTCTTTATCAACAGCGCCAAATGGTAAAAGTTATCGCATCAGCGTCAAACGTGAAGGCGCTGGCGACATCGCTGGTGTCATGTCGAACTACCTTCACGACCACCTAAACGTGGGCGATGAAATAGAAGCCATGCCACCCGCTGGTGATTTCGTTTTTCAAGACAAGCAAACACCTGTGGTATTGATTTCTGGCGGTGTCGGCTTAACCCCCATACAAGCCATACTGGATACACTCGCTAAACAACAATACAGCCAACCAGTAAGCTATTTACACGCTTGCGCGCACCAAGGTCAGCATTCATTCAAAGACCACGTAAACAGCCTGAAAAGCCAACTGAATTTATCTGTTCATACTTGGTACGAGCAAGCTGAAAACGTAGAAGAGGGTGTAACAAAAGGCATGATGCAACTCGACACCATCAAAGACAGCCTACCGCTGGCACATGGTGAGTTTTACTTATGCGGGCCAGTTGGCTTCATGATGTTCGTTAAGCAACAACTGTTAACCCTTGGCGTAGAAGCCGATCGCATTCATTACGAATTATTCGGACCACATCAAGAAGTTTGATCAACAAGCAATACACTAAATTGAAAAACAAAAAGCATGAGTAACCCATGATGCTCATGCTTTTAATTTAATGATAAAAACCTATTAGATTAAGCCCCATACGTCCGATCAAAAAACTAGCTTAATCTTAAAAATACACATTCGTCTATTGATCCCCTGCGTTTACATGGTTACTTTTACAACAAGGCGATGTTAGAGAATAGAGACATTGCCTTTCCACGATAGTATCCGCCGCTCTTCTCATTTAAGTGCACGATGCAAAAATAAAAATAAGGAATATTGCCATGAAACACTATTTATTTGCGCTTTCAGCCGTTACAGCCGTTATGCTGTCTGCCTGTGGAAACCATCCCGCAAAGGTTAATGAACCAATGAAAGACCCTTATATCACCATTAAAAATGGCTCCCTTCAGGGAGTAAAGGACGATGACATTCTCGTCTTCAAAGGCATCCCTTATGCCCAGCCGCCAGTAGGAGAAAATCGCTGGCGAGCCCCGCACCCAATGACGGATTGGCAAGGCGTTAAAGAGGCGACCGATTACGGTAACGATTGTGCCCAGAAGCCATTCCCAAGCGACGCCGCCCCATTAGGGAAGGAGCCAGCAGAAGACTGTTTATATGCCAACGTATGGGCACCACAGCAAGTCGAAGACAAACACCCTGTGGTGGTATGGATTCATGGTGGCGGTTATATCAATGGAGGTGCATCGCCAGCCACTTACGATGGTAGCGAGTTTGCCCGCGCTGGCGTGGTATTTGTCAGCTTTAACTATCGCCTTGGTCGTTTCGGATTCTTTGCTCATCCCGCCTTATCTGCCGCCAATGAAGGACCACTTGGCAACTATGGCTATCAAGATCAAATCGCTGCGATGAAATGGGTACAGGAAAACATCGAAGCATTCGGTGGTGACAAAAATCAGGTCACCGTCATGGGCGAATCAGCAGGAGGTGGCTCAGTACATAACTTATTGCAAACACCAAGTGCCCAAGGAACCTTCCATCAAGCGATTATTATGTCTGGCGGCGGCCGCACATTAGCCGGAAAACGCTATTTAGACAAAGACACAGACAAACAGCCATCACTTGAACAAATCGGCCTCAACTTCGCAGAAAAGCATGGTATTAAAGGAACCGACGAAAAGGCGCTAAAAGCCCTTCGCGCCTTACCAGCTGACGATGTCGTTGACGACTTAAACCTGATGGCTTTATTCACGCCCAAAAAGGAAGGAGAGCTACCGACCTTTGGCGGCCCAGTGAATGATGGCGAGATTGTGCTTGGCGATCCTCAAACCATGATGAAACAAGGCCAGGTGGCAAAAGTTCCTGTCATGGTTGGCACAACCAGTCAGGACATCGGCTTTGTCAATTACCCAGACAAAGACGCCCTATTTGCTTCATTTGGCCAATTTGCCGAAGAGGCCAAACAAGCATATGACCCAACAGGTAAGGCAGACTTAAAAACACTCATCGCTCATGTTGGACAAGACAGATATATGCAGGAATCTGCGCGTTTCATCGCACAACAAATGACTCGAATGGGTCAAAATGCTTACTTGTATCGTTATGACTATGTCGCCGAAAGTATCCGAGAAGGCCAAGGCGCACTCCACGCCAGTGAAATTCCCTTCTTCTTTAAAACAGAAGCGGTGAAATACCCTGATGCCACTCAACAAGATAAAGCAGCGGCAGATTTAGTGTTTCATTACGTGACGAACTTTATCAAGAATGGCGATCCAAACAGGCCTGACCAACCTGAATGGAAACCCTATGATGATAAGCAAGATAACATCATGACATTTACGATGAACGCCACGGCCTTACATGGACAAGACCCATGGGTAAAACGCCTGAATGCAGTACAAAAGGCAACGGAAGCATTCCAAGCTAATTAGCACTCGTCAGACACACAATAAACCGTAAAAAAGCGCATCAAAGTATGCGTTTTTTTATGTTCTATTCCAATGATGTAAGAAGATATTCAGGCTATAGCCCAGAAAAATGCCAAAAATAACGCTATTAAATGACATAAATACACACATTTACCGTGTAAAAAATCACGGTTGTGGGTACACTTATAGTGTAACTAGTTACACTATAAGTGTACAAGTAAGCATGTTGAGAAATAGCGTATCAGGCGACTTAGAAAAACAACAAGCAGACAATTTGAAGAATCCGTAACACCTGAAAAGCCGCCATTAGAGCGGTTTTTCAGGTTTTTAAAGGAAGTAAAAGAACACTACATATAGTGTTCTTTAATTGATCTAACACCATATGTAGTGTCTAGGGACGGTATGAAAGAGTTTTTTATACAGTGGGGGCAGGTAATTCAGCTTGCGTGGAATATCGTAACGATCAGCGCGTTCTTTTTTCTACTAATTTGGTTGGCTTCTTATCTAACTACCTTCCCTCATGATGTAGCTGCTTCATTGGAAGCCTGTAACGCTGATGCTTGTAAGTCGCAAGATAGCTTTGCTGTTGCGGCAGAGTTAGGCCGCTTAGATATTTTATCTATTTGTTTAACGATCCTAGGTGTATTACTAGCGATTTTAGCATTGTTTGGTTTTTTGAAGATTGAACGAGATGCTCGAGTCATCGCAAAAGAAGAAGCTTGTAATGTAGCGGGGCTTGAGTCCGAAAAGCTTGTTGTTAACTACTTGGACTCTGAAGCTTTTAAAAAACAAATATTTGATAGAACCGATGAGCAGGTTAAGCAAATCGCGACAGATAAAGTCCGAGAGTATATGGCTGAGCTTCAAGGCTCAATCAACGGAAGCGAACGCGACCAAGGGGAAAATTATTTCCCCGACTTTGATAGTGAAGAAAATGAAGGGGGATCAAAATGACATTCGATAAAATTTTTGAAATCATAGATCGGGTCTCCAGTGTTATTCCAGTAGACCTGTATCGTGTGTGCTCTGAATTAGGTCTGCATCTGCAGGCAGCTCAACTCCATCCTGATATTGTTGGACAGATTGAAAACAAGGATGATCAGTTTGTTATTTCTTATAACTTGCTGAATTCTAGCAACGGTTATCGTCACCGATTTACGATCGCTCATGAGATTGGTCATTATGTACTGCATAAGCATCTAATTGGTTCAGGTGTGGATGATAATAAAGCGTTTCGTAGTACGAATACAGGAATGTATAACAATAGCAATATTACGCAACGCCATGAGGCGGAAGCTAATCACTTCGCTGCCTCTTTGCTAATGCCTGAGCATATTTTGAGAAATGATGCCAAATATATGTCAACGTTTGATTTGGCTTGCAAATATCAAGTATCAGAGCAAGCGATGTCATACCGCCTTCAGAATTTAGGCATATTGACTCAACCAGCCTTGTTTTGAGTTTTTGCTAGACATTAGCTACCTTGGTTCTTTGAAAAATACTCGCCCTCGTGCGGGTATTTTTTCGTTTAGAACAGTCCACACTCGTTACATAGGAGTATCTCGCTGTCATTGTAAACCTCCCGGATATTCTGTAAGTCCCCAAATCCCCAGGCGTTCAGCGGTATGATACTGGCCAGCAGTGCCGGCACACTATGCATGTTCAGGATATCCTGCATGGTTACTGATTTAATTCTCTCGCACTCGACACGATTCAATAGGGATGAACTGCACACGGTCTTTAGTATAGATAGAGGATATATTTAAGTAGAGGGAATGGTAGTTGCGAGGCCCTTTGTTTTACTCACTGCTTCTTCTAGGGCTTTAGCTTTTTGTTAGTCGACATGCTTGCCGTTTTAGTAGTACTTACAGCTAAATAGAGTGAAAGACAAAAGAAAAGGATTACAAAGTAGATTAGGTGGGGTTACTAAGTTACCTGCTTAAAAGGCAACAACGCGTGGGTATCTTGATGGTACTCACGCACGGCTTGGGCTTCTTCTTCGCAGAAGTGACCAATGGCGTCGCGGAAGCCTTCGTGGGCGATGTAGTGGATGCTGTGGCTGAATACAGGTTCAAAACCGCGGGCGATTTTGTGTTCCCCTTGGGTGCCAGGATCAAAATGCTGTAACCCTTTTTCCAAGCAAAATTCGATGCCTTGGTAATAACAGGCTTCAAAATGCAGGCAATCCACTTCTTCCATACAACCCCAATAACGGCCATACAAGGAGTGATCGTCGAAGAAGCACCAAGAGGCAGCGATGGCTTCTTCGCCTCTGAACGCTTGTACCAAGAGAATTTGATCGCCCATGGTCTCAGTCAGTTGCCCAAAGAACTCTCGGGTTAAATAGCCTTGCTGACCACGTTTGGCATAAGTGGATTGGTAACACAGATAAAAGAAGTCGATCTCGGCTGAGGTCAAATCGCGGCCGAGGGTTCGAGTAAGAATAATGCCTTCTTTGGCGACTTTTTCTCGCTCCTTACGCGCGGTTTTGCGCTTACGACTGGAGAAGTGGGATAGATAATCTTCCATGTCTTTGTAGCCACGATTAAACCAATGGAACTGACAAGAAATACGCTGCACAAGATCCTTGTTTGGCACGAATAGCGCCGCGTGCTCTGGCTTGGTAAACAGCAGGTGCCAACTAGAAAAATTACGTTCTTGATTGGCTTGAGTCATGATGTCCGCAAGCGCGGGGTACAGATGAGAAAACGCCACATCATCACCGTTTGGATCAAGATGAGAAAAAAGCCGCACTCCAGTCACAGGAGAAAAGGGAATCGCCCAAATACGCTTAGGAAAGTAACGCATACCGTAACGCTGGTAAGCATCCGCCCATGACCAATCAAAAACAAATTCCCCTTGGGAGTGGGTTTTCAAATAGGTTGGGGCGATGGCCAGTGGGCAGTCATCGTCATCCATTACTAGCAAGTATTCTGGGTACCAACCGGTTCCGTCGCCAATGCTGTTGCTTTGCTCTAACGCCTGATGAAAAGCAAATTGCGCAAAGGGATAACGTGTTTCTCCAATAGCAGCTTGCCATTTGGCTTCGCCTATTTGATCAACCGAATTAAACCATTGCGCTTTCATACTACTTTCCTTTCTGTCGCTCATTGCAAAGGCCGTTTGACTTACATCTGTTTGCGCATTTCATCCACTAGACTGGCGGTTTCAGGTCGTATTTGTCGCCATAAATAAAACGCCTCTGCGGCTTGGCCGACCAACATACCCAGACCGTCCGCTCCATCGGCGCCACGCTCATGAGCCCATTGTAAAAAGACCGTGCGATCTTTGCCATACATCATGTCGTAACACCAAGTGCCGTCACTCACTAAGGTATCTTTTAAGGGTGGCAGACTGCCCGTCATGCTCGCTGAGGTGCCATTTATGATGATGTCGAAAGGGCCATCTAACGCTTCGAAAGACGACGCGAGACAATCAAATTGATCCGCTAAGGCTTGCGCCTTTTCGACGGTACGATTAGCAATGGTGACAGATTCAGGGTTTTCGGCCAAAACAGGTTCAAGCACACCACGCACCGCGCCACCAGCGCCCAGTAGAAGAATGCGTTTATCCGTTAAACTCTGACCGTGATTATGGATGATGTCACGAACCATGCCGATTCCATCGGTATTGTCGCCGAACAGGTCGCCATTTTTGCCCATCATTAAGGTATTCACGGCACCCGCTTGCTTGGCTCGCTGACTTAATATGTCGCACATGGCGTAAGCGCGTTCTTTAAAGGGCACCGTAATATTCAGACCCTTTCCACCTTTTTCAAAAAAGTCTCTGACTTGATTCTCAAATTCAGCCAGATCACCCAGCAAAGTCGAATACATCAAATTTTGTTCCGTTTGCTGAGCAAAATAAGCATGAATCCTAGGGGATTTGCTATGAGCAATCGGATTTCCGACAACGGCGTATTGATCCAAAATATGTCCTCTTTTATTGAAACGCTAAAGGCAATGACGCAACCGTAGACAGCAAGCCCATTACACCCATAACCAATCTTTCGAAGTGAGATAGTACTCGGTAAGCTTGGCTTCTGCGCTATCGGCCTCGACCTGATATTCGTACGTCCAGCGAACTTCAGGGGGTAACGACATCAAGATAGATTCCGTACGGCCCAAGCCACTTTGTAAACCAAAATGTGTGCCTCGATCGAAGACCAAATTGAACTCCACATAACGGCCACGACGATGCAATTGAAAATCCCGCTGCTGCTCATTGAATTCATGGTCTTTGCGACGCTCTAAAATCGGCAAGTAGGCCTGTGTATAAGCATCACCAACGGCTCGCATCATAGCAAAACAATGCTCAAAAGTGCCTTCATTGAAATCATCGAAAAACAAGCCACCAATACCACGAGGCTCTCCACGATGTTTTAAATAAAAATACTCATCGCACCACTTTTTAAAGCGTGTGTAATACCCTTCGCCAAAAGGTTCGACGGCATCGTACGCGGTTTGATGCCAATGGATACAGTCCTGATCAAAGCCATAATAAGGCGTTAAATCAAAACCCCCACCAAACCACCAGACCGGATCCATACCGTCTTTATAAACGATAAATAAACGCACGTTCGCGTGAGAAGTGGGTGCAAAAGGGTTATTTGGGTGAATGACTAAAGACACGCCCATGGCTTCAAATCGGCCTCCTGCCAGTTCTGGACGATCGACCGTCGCAGACGGAGGAAGGTTGTCGCCCATCACATGGGAGAAATTCACGCCGCCTTTTTCTATAACCTCACCACCCGCAATAACACGAGTGCGCCCGCCACCGCCGTTGGGCCTGTCCCAAGCGTCTTCTTTGAAACGCACCGTGGGCTCGACACTTTCTAATGTCGTGCAAATATGGTCTTGCAGAGACAAGAGGTAATCTTTAACCGCCTGAACATCGAGGCGGGTGACCGTGGCTGGTGAGCTTACTGACATGACATGCTCCATCGTGTCTTCTCTTAATGAAAACCGCTTTACAAAACGGCTTTAAAAAGCGTTAAAAAATGGCTAAAAAAGAGCCTAAAAGTTGCACCCAGTCTACCACTGAAAAGACAGGTATCGCGAAAGAACTTGTAAATGACAATGATGTTAATACAGACGGGAACCATCAGGACGCGTACGTAACAAATTTAGCACCCACATATATTGCTCAGGATGTCGGGAAATCATCGCTTCAAGAGCTTGGTTCATGATAAGCGCATCGGTTTCTTCGCCGCCACTGGGAAAATTTTCTAGCGGAGGAAAAATAAACAACTCGTATTTACCCGATGTCGCATTATAAGCGGGCAACATAGGAACAACGGTGGCATTGGTAAGCTTGGTCAACTTACCCAGCCCTTTCATTGTGGCTTTGGTTGACGCGAAAAATGGGGTGAAAACAGAATGCTGGGCACCAAGGTCTTCATCCGGTAAGTAATAGCCTAAAAAGCCATCTTTCACCGAGTTCATAAAAGGTTTAATGCCCGTACTACGACAATAAACTCGAGCCCCGTAACGCACTCGCTGTCGGTGAATAAGCCAATTGAAGATAGGGTTTTTCTGAGTACGTATCATAGCGACGGTTTTATACCCTCGAGCCGTCAGCATAATCCCCGCATAATCAATCGCCCAGCAATGTGGCACCAGCGCAATCACATTGTCTCCGCGATTCAACAACGGAAAGAGATGCTCTTGACCTGAAATAACACAGCGATCCTCACAATGCTGCTTGCTACGCACAAGCAATTCGCCATACCCAACAAAATACTGCGCAGCTGTCTGGAAGCTATGCTTAAGCAGGGCTTCGCGTTCTTCCAAAGATTTCTCCGGAAAACATTGCTCTAAATTAATCCGCGCTCTTTTTAACGTACTGCTTTTGGTATTCAACAATCGACACGCAATCCAACTCGCCAATTTGTCACGCCAACGCAACGGAAAAAAGGCAACCACCAATGACACTCCCACCCCTAACCAAGTTAACCAAAACTTTGGATGAAGAAATCGCCACTGAAAAGTTGGATTGTATAAATGCTTGTCAGCACAGTTCATTGTTCAACATGTCGCATAAATTGTGGAAGCTTTATGATACATCAAACCTCTGGCACCTTAAATTGATATCTTTTTTGTTACTTGCCATAACGTTCACGCCAATCAGACAAGGCATGATCGAACAACACAGGCTGATTTGTACCTTGTACCAAAATCGATGCGCCATGCAAACACGCTAACAATTGACTGGCTTGCATTAACGCCGTGTCTTCATCTGTCTGATCCAAACGCGCAAACACCTGACTCAGCCAAGTAAGTTTCAGCTGATAAAACACAGATAACTCTGTGCAAACCTCGTCTGGCAAGATCGATTTGTCAGACGTCAGCATGGTACACAAGCTCATATTGCGCTGTTCGACGATCTTGGCTTTAAAACCATTGATAAAACCATTTAACAACACCCTAGGATCGAGTCTTTCATCCTTTGGATTTGGCAGTAATTGCGAAAATAGCTCAGTATAACGCGCCATCACAGCGGCCACCAAATCCCCCTTGGTCGGATAGTGATAGTGAACACTTGCACTCTTGATACCAACCGCTTCGGCGATGTCGCGAAAACTGAATGCGTTATAACCGCCTTGCACAATAAAACGCTCAGCTGCGTCCAAGATGTTTGTTTTGGTATCGTTTTTTTCAATGCTCATTCGGGTGTCTCATTATTTCATCTATCTAGTGATAGATATTTTATTGACCCATCGTAAATCCACAAGTTATATTTAGTCTATCTAGTGATAGGTAGAAAAGCCATATTTCACAGAACATCATTGCAGGAGAGAAAGAATGACATACGATCTCGTTGTACTAGGAAGCGGTCCTGGCGGTTATGCGGCAGCGTTTCGAGCTGCCGATTTAGGCTTAAGCGTTGCCATGATAGAACGTCATAATACATTGGGCGGCGTTTGCTTGAACGTTGGCTGTATCCCGTCTAAAGCGCTGTTGCATGTCGCAGGCAAAATCCTTATGGCTGAAGAACCCGCCTATGGCGTGCAATTTGCTAAACCAACCATCAACTTGGAGGACATTCGCCACCACAGACAATCTACCGTCGACACTTTAACTGGCGGTCTTACAATGATGGCCAAAGGCAGAAAAGTTACTGTCATTCATGGAGAAGGGACGTTCGATTCGACCAACTCCATCACCGTCACCAAAGACGGACAGTCACAACAAGTCGATTTTAAAAACGCCATCATCGCCGTTGGTTCCCGCGCCATTAAATTGCCGTTTGTGCCTTATGACGATCCACGGATTTTAGACGCCACCAGCGCTCTACAACTCGAACGCATTCCAGAACATTTACTCGTCCTTGGCGGCGGCATTATTGGCGTGGAAATGGCCACGGTTTACCAAGCGCTTGGCGCAAAAATTACCGTCGCGGAACTTGGCGAGCAAATCATGACCGGCGCAGACAAAGACCTCGTGCGTGTCTTCGAGCAAGTCAACAAAGATCGTATGAGTTTTTTAACCAAAACCCAAGTCACTAATATAGAAGCCACACCAGAAGCCTTGAACGTCACCATGCAAGACAAAGATGGCGAGCGAAGCCTTTCAGTGGATGCCGTACTGGTCGCCGTTGGTCGCTCGCCGAATGGCAAAACCGCGGGTATTTCCGACATCGGCGTCAAATTAGACGAACGAGGTTTTGTACTGACAAATGAAAAGTGCCAAACATCTGTACCCAATATCTATGCGATTGGCGACGTCACTCACGGCCCAATGTTGGCGCACAAAGCGTCCCATCAAGGCCATACCGCCGCTGAAGTCATTGCGGGTCACAAGGTTGATTTCCAACCACTCGCCATTCCGTCCATCGCTTATACCTTTCCAGAAGTGGCCTGGGTTGGTTTAACTGAAACGGAAGCAAAAAAACAAAACATCGCTATAAGAACCGCCGTTTTCCCATGGACAGCAAGCGGCCGCGCCATTGCCTCTGGCGTGACTCAGGGTAAAACCAAACTCATTTATGACGAAGCAACAGAACGCGTCTTAGGCGCTGGCGTCGTGGGTTCCCACGCGGGAGAATTACTCGGTGAACTGACACTCGCCATTGAATTCGGCGCTACACTGGAAGACATCGCCTTAACCATCCACGCTCACCCCAGCCTGCACGAAACCGTCGGTTTAGCAGCGGAACTCGGCGCTGGAACAATTACCGACATGCCGAATAAGAAAGCAAAGAAGGTTAAGTAAACGTACTCAATCGTCCATATTACTTCATCCAATAAAAAGCCGACTCTCGTCGGCTTTTCCCATTACGGGAAAAAATATTGCAATATGCAATCCCCTTTCCCATAATGGGAAACAGACTTACATGGAAGAGAAGTCACATGAGAATATTCACCAAAAGAACACTAAGAGAATTTTGGGAACAAAAGGAATTTCAGGATTCTGAACAGCCACTAAAAGCATGGCACGATGAAGCAAAACATGCTTTATGGAAAACACCACACGATATAAAGGAGCAATATCGTAATGCGAGTGTCGTAAAAAATAACAAGGTAATCTTCAATATCCACGGCAATAAATACCGCTTAGTTGTTGAAATAGATTACGAGTGCTCTCACTGCTATGTACTGTTCGTAGGCACTCACAAGCAATACGACAAAGTGGATATCAATTCACTTTAGTAGAGGTACTTTAAGTAAAGGAGAGAAAATGAATATTAAACCCATTAAAAACGATGACGATCTAGGCGCTGCTGTTTTGCGCATGCGTAGCCTACGTGGCGCTAAACCGAATACGCCAGAAGGCGATGAGATGGAAATTTTGGCGGCTCTTGCCGAAGCCTATGAAGAGAAGCATCACGCTATCGATCCACCAGATCCAATCGAAGCCATTAAATTTCGCATGGAACAATTGAATTTAAAGGATACCGATCTAATCGAATATCTAGGTCAACGTAGTCGAGTCAGCGAGATCTTAAATAAAAAAAGACCGTTAAACCTAAGAATGATCCGCAGCTTGAATAAAGGTCTACACATCCCTTTAGAATGTTTGATTAAAGACTACCGCTTAGACAATGAAAAAGCCGTTTGATCAAACGGCTTTTCTCTTTTACATATCATGAAATACAAGATCTAGTCTGAAATGCTTATCAACTCACATAAACGATATGTTGCTCGTCATCATAGCTAAAATTGAGAACTATCTGGATTTGGCTTTCTTCAAGATGCAGCTTAGAAACCAAGTCAAACGTGCCGTTTTCGGCTTTTTCCGCAAAAATCTTTAACTGCTTTTCCAACATCACCCAAGCAACGTCATCCCTTGAGTCATCGAAATTATCGCCTGCTCTAGAAGTCGTCCGAAGCCAACGGAAATACACTAGTGAATTCGTTTTAATATCCACACGATCACCAGCGTCCGAGGCGACATAACGCAATTCATATAGGGAAAGCTGTTGTTTTAAATACACTTTCCACTGCTGCATAAACTGATCGAAATAGGGCAACACAAGTTCTCCAACTAAATAACATAATCCTTTCTATCTTATAGGTTCCTTGTACTTCTCGTAATCTGTTATCGTAAAGCTAACCGATTAAAGGACTTTTCATGAGCACTGAACAAACGATCCAGCCTTTTGAATACTGCGCTTCTAACGGAAAACGTAAGCAGCTTGCAGAACGTTTCACAGCTTACCTGAATACACGCGATACGGAAAAACATGCCTTCGTTGCCAACCTTAATGGCGGGTGGGGAACAGGGAAAACTTACTTTGTAGAAGAATGGCAAAAGCTTCTAAGAAAGCAGGATTATATCGCGATTAAAATAGATGCTTGGGAGTCGGATTATCTCAATGATCCTCTGTCTATTTTGGTAGCGGAAATACTGGAGCAAATCTATGAACAAGATAGCAGAGAGGATTTTACAGAAGCGGAAAAAAAGCTTACCAGAGGCGTTATAAGCCTTGGAAAAGCGATAGCGCCGTCAATTATAAAAGGGGCTCTTGCAACATGGGTGTGGGGGGAGGAAACCAATAAAGAATTGAAAGCCATTTTTGATAGCGCTGCCGACTCTCTAAATGACATAAGTACAAACAAGGCAATAACAAGCCATGGAGCCTTTGCAGATGAGGCATTTGGAAAACATAAACTTCACAAAAGCTTTGCTAAGCAGTTTAAAAAAGAGCTACAAAAGCTCTTAGGGCTCGTCAATAACAGTAAAGACGAACCAAAAGAAAAAACTTATATTTTTGTTGATGAGTTAGACCGTTGTAGACCAACCTATGCCATCGAAATGCTAGAAACGGTGAAGCACCTCTTCGATATTCCAAACGTTATCTTTGTGCTATCCACCGATACTGAACAGCTCGAACATTCAATCAAGGCTGTTTATGGGCAAGACTTTAATTCACGAGAGTACTTAAGCCGATTTTTTAACCAAAGAATGGTGTTGCCAGAACCTGATTTATTGGAGTTTATTAAGGCAGAAAAAGCCTTTGAAATAAAAGATTATGACTTCTCAAAACTAAAAACCTTCCCCCAGATCAGTCAAGCAGATCAACTTCAAGATGCATTTTGTATCTTCTGTGAACTCAATAAGCACAATTTAAGTTTACGTACAATTAAGCACTTAATAGACATTACAGAAGGCCTATTGACGGATCCAGAAGTGCTTAAATATCAGTTCTGTATCTATTTATTGCTAGCAGCTATATTTGGGGAGAACTTATATATCGGAACAATATATGATGGAGAGCAGGATAAACTAGCAGACAGCCGCGCAATTTTATATTCCTACAAAGTACCTTCTAACAGTAGTAAATACGCGAGAGAAATTTCTCAGGCGACAAAAAATCAAAAGATGTCCGATTTTCTGGCGCAAACTATTAATCACTTCCATATCTTTCAAAAAGAAAGCAGTGTGGCTGAACAAATTACTGGCTGGCCAATTTTTAAAGGATCTCGCGCAGATAGAAATCCTCGTATATTAAATATTTTTATAAGTGAATCAGACTGCCACAACCAATTTAACGCCATTCGCAGAAACTTAAATGCTGGAGATAAAAGCATATGCACACCTGATGAGATGATAGGTCTAGTCAGAAGAACTTCCACTTACTTCGAAAAGAGCTAAGCTTGTCGCTTAGCTCTTCCTTCTATTTTTCATCATTAAATTACTCCTGAATTCTCTAAATTAACGCCAAATCTAATTGACTACTTTTTGCACTAGGTATATTTTGGATACAAAATCCATTTTTACTTTTTGCTAGTAAAATCCTTCAACTTCTTAAAAAAGGTCGCGAATGATGGGTCGTTCTGTTTTAGATGTGAGTGTTTTCAACGGTATCATGCCGGCGCTGATGACGCCTTGTAAGGCGGATCGTACGCCAGATTTCGATAATTTGGTGAAGAAGGGTAAGGAGATGATCGCGGCGGGGATGTCGGCGGTGGTGTATTGCGGTTCTATGGGGGATTGGCCTTTGTTAACGGATGCCGAGCGCATGGAAGGGGTGGAGCGCTTAGTGAATGCAGGCATTCCTGTGGTGGTTGGCACGGGGGCGATTAATACCAAATCCGCGGTGGCCTTGGCGGCGCACGCGGAAAAA
Organism: Marinomonas shanghaiensis; assembly: GCF_003259175.1. Taxonomy (GTDB): domain Bacteria; phylum Pseudomonadota; class Gammaproteobacteria; order Pseudomonadales; family Marinomonadaceae; genus Marinomonas; species Marinomonas shanghaiensis. Next base: position 23,912 of record NZ_QGOK01000034.1, read on the forward strand.
GTCGGTGCGGCGGGTTTGATGGTGATTCCTCGTGTGCTGTCTCGTGGCTCGGTGATTGCCGCACAGAAACATCATTTCAAGGCGATTTTAGCAGCCGCGCCGTCGATTCCAGCGATTATCTACAACAGCCCTGTGTATGGCTTTGAAACCCGCGCTGATTTGTTTTTTGCATTGCGAGCCGAGCACAAAAATCTGGTCGGTTTTAAAGAATTTGGCAGTAAAGAAGCCTTGCGCTACGCCGCGGAAAACATCACCTCCCAAGACGATGACGTTTTGCTGATGGTGGGTGTGGATACGGCGGTGTATCACGGTTTTGTTAAATGCGGCGCGGTGGGTGCCATCACCGGTATTGGCACGGCACTACCGAAGGAAGTGCTGTTACTCGCCAACTTATGTAAGTTAGCAGCAAAAGGCAACGCAGAGGCTCGCGTTCGAGCCCAAGAATTAGAAGAAGCCTTTTCCGTTCTGGCCAGTTTCGACGAAGGCCCAGAATTGGTATTGTTCTTCAAATATTTGCTTGTCTTAAACGGCGAAGAAGCGTATCGATTACACTTCAACGAAACGGACGAGCTTAACGCCGCGCAACGTCGTTACTGTGAAGAACAATATGCCCTCTTCAAAGACTGGTTTGCGGATTGGGCGACACAAGGTGGAGTAATAGATACATGCAAGTCATAGACAGTCATACGGAAGGTGAGCCAACCCGCGTTATTGTGTCTGGCGGGCCAGATTTAGGTTCTGGCTCATTGGCGGAACGCGCCAAGATATTAGCGACGGAACATAAAGATTTTTATCGTTCCGTGGTAGCCGAACCCTATGGGCAAGAAGCCATGGTTGGCGTGATGCTGGTTGAGCCCGTCGATCCAACCTGCGTAGCAGGGGTGATTTATTTCGATGCCGCAGCGGTTATCGGTATGTGTGGCCACGGCACCATTGGCGTGGCTGCAACCTTGGCCCACATGGGTAAAATTGGTATGGGTACTCATAAGATTGAGACGCCCGTTGGCGTGGTTGAAGTCACCTTGTCTGATGCCAATACAGTGACCGTGAAAAACGTCGCCAGTCATCGCTTGCACAAAGATGTAAGCTTAGAAATCGAAGGAATAGGTACAGTCTCTGGCGATGTGGCCTACGGTGGAAACTGGTTCTTTATCGTCGATAAAAGCCCTGTTCCTGTGGTTCCAAGTAATATTCGCAACCTCACTGACGTTTCGATCAAAATTCGTGAAGCCATTGAAGCAAAGCAATTAACAGGTACAGATGGCGGCATCATTGATCACATTGTTCTTTATGGACCAGCTTTGAACAAAAACGGCCACAGCCGTAACTTTGTTTTGTGTCCAGACAATGCTTATGATCGCTCCCCTTGTGGCACGGGAAGCTCCGCCCGTTTGGCGTGTCTAGCAGCGGATAATCGCCTTGCGCCCGGCGAAGAAATTATTCAAGAAAGTACCATTGGCAGTAGTTATCGTTTGAGCTATCAGCAAGTAACAAACGATTCCATTATTCCAAATATTACCGGACAAGCGTTTGTCACTAAAGAAGCCACGTTAATGATGAACCCCAACGACCCGTTGAAGAATGGCATTAGCTTGTCTTAATAGATTCTTCAAAGTCACAAAATAGCTTAGCGATAATGGGTGAAACCGAAATGGACAGTACAAAAAATCAGGATGTGATTGTAATTGGTGCCGGAATCATAGGCATTAGCATTGCATTAAAACTGCAATCCGAAGGCCGACAAGTGCTGGTGTTGGATCGAAAAGGCGTCGCTGCAGAAACCTCTGCGGGTAATGCTGGCGCCTTTGCTTTTGCCGATGTCATTCCGCTGGCAACACCTGGCATTATGCGCAAAGCACCAAAATGGTTAATCGACCCTCTTGGCCCCTTATCACTGCGACCGGCTTATGCACTGAAAATCCTTCCTTGGATGTTGCGTTTCTGGCGCGCCAGTTGGCAGGATAAATACCAAGCATCACTCGCGGCACAAGCCAGTTTAATGGCGGTTTCCAAGGCGGCGTTGGAGCGCCAAATCGACGCGGTAGGTGGCGAAGCCATGATCCGCCGAGAAGGGCAGTTGCAGCTGTATGAAGGCGAAGCAGAATTCAGTGCCAGTCTTGCCGGTTGGCAAACTCGACAAGCACACGGCGTCGTCTATGAGTTTTTACTTAGTTCAGAAGCCATCGCCAAAATCCAACCCGGCATTCACCCTAGATTCACCCATGCGGCCTTTACCCCAGAATGGATAAACGTCTGCGATCCTGCCCAATGGACTCAGCACTTAGCCAACGAGTTTGAAAAACGTGGCGGTAAAATCGTCATCGCGTCGATTCATTCCATTGATTTGAAAGACAATTCTGTCAATTTGAAAAGTGATTCGGCCGATTATGAAGCCAATCAAGTGGTAATTTGTGCTGGTGCTTGGTCAAAAATTTTAGCGCAATCTATTGGCGACAGTTTGCCATTGGATACCGAACGAGGGTACAACACGACACTGCCATCTGGTGCATTCGATTTAAAGACGCATATTACGTTTAGCAATCATGGCTTTGTGGTGACCAAAATAGGTGAAGGCGTACGTGTTGGCGGCGCGGTTGAACTAGGTGGATTGGACTTAAAACCCAACTTTCAACGGGCTGAAATCTTGCTTGATAAAGCGAAAACATTTTTACCTGGTTTAAAAATCGAAGACGGAAAACAATGGATGGGCTTTCGCCCTTCCATGCCTGATAGCCTTCCCGTGATTAGCTATTCAAGCCGATCTAAACGCGTTGTCTATGCTTTTGGACATGGACATTTAGGACTCACTCAATCGGCAGGAACCGCTGAACTTGTGGCTGCACTTGTTAGTAATGCCACACCAGAAATTGATCTTACGCCGTTTTCAGCCACTCGGTTTTAACCCTTTCTAATCTGCGCAAAAGCAGATTAAACGAGTGGCGTTTTTCTTCGAAACTATCGCCTACCTCATCAAAAACGCCACGCTTATTAATCTGCTATCAGCAATAAAGGCAACGTCAAGAATCTGAATAAAAATCGGTTTTGCAGGCCTGATGAGGAAATCACAACCGTACTCAGGCGCATGTCACGTATGGTGTCGGATAACGCCTCGTACCTCGTCTCATCCGACCTACATTTTTAGATGCACAGGGCGATTGGTTTTCGTAGTCGGCTCATCTGACAAGACTGACTACCGCCGAGCAGCGGTAATCCATTCAAGCACTTGAAGCTTGGTGTTTTCGATATGAGAGCGTAATTTATCGGCCGCGCCTTGCACATCCCCTTGTCTTGCCAACGCCAGTAGGTCACTGTGATCTTGTTGAGCACTTTGGGATTTGTTCAATTGGTCTATGTGCATGCTGACATAGCGATTGGATTGTAGGCTGGCACGCCCTAATAGATTACTTGTTAATTTTCTATCGGCGGCGGCATAAAGTGCACCATGAAATTTGGCATTTAATGGTCCCCATGCTGCAACATCACCACATTGATAAGATAATTCCATCTCTTTAAGAATGCTCTCACAACGCTCAAAATGCTCGGCTTGCATCAAGGGAATAGCACGAGTAAAAAGATCCACTTCGAGCATCATGCGCACATCAAAGATTTCGGCGATTTCATCTAGAGAATGCTTGGTGACGGTCGCGCCTCGATTGTTCGTAAAAACCACCAGCCCTTCGGCATCAAGGCGCTTCAATGCTTCACGAATGGGCATACGCGATACATCGTATTCTTCAGCCAACAGTTCTTGGCGAATCAGTTCCCCTTCCGCCAAATCACCAGACAAAATACGCTGACGTAAATCCGCCGCTATGACATCGGGTAAACTCTGACGAACAACCGCTCTTTTTGGCGCCAAACGACAACTCCTTCACAAGCTAAAATACAGGAAGATCAAGCTATTATACGCAAAAGCGCCGCTAACGTGAGGTTAGCGGCGCTTTTTTTATAGCTCTTGTCGTAGATTGTTTGAAACCGTTCGCCGTCTTAGAAAGTAAGATTACCTGTCACGCTGTAAGTACGGCCTAAGGCAGGGTAACGACCAACAGGGCTGGTATCAACGCCACGGAAGTAGTACTCCTTGTCGAATACGTTGTTGACCGCTACATCAATACTCAGCTTCGTTTTACCCGCTTCATAAAGATCTTTGCTGACGTTAAGGTTCCAGACCGTGTAAGAGGGTATTTTACCTAACGAACCACTCGCGTTTTCCTCTGTAGTATTCGCCGCATCCGAGAAAGCATCACTGTAGTAGTAACCAGACACCGTTGACTGGTAACCCGCTAAGTTGTAGCTTGCGTCCCAAGAGATTTGGTGTTTTGACGCGTCTATGAGCTCATTGCCTTTGTTATCGCCTTCTTCATAGGTCGCATCTAGGTAGGTATAAGCCAAACCTAAACTCAAGTCAGGCAAGGATTCTGGCCCATAGCGACCCGATACTTCAATACCTTGGTGAAGGGTTTTTCCAGCATTTTCAAAGGTTTGTTCGGTAGCAATCCATTCCAGTTGATCTTTGTAATCGATTCGATATAAGGCGACATTAAAAGCGTTTCGCCCATGAGTATAACGGGCGCCCACCTCATAATTCCATGATAGTTCACCATCTTTATTTCCATCACCACGAATGGAAGAAATCTGTGGTGCACGCAAAGATTTCTGCGCATTGGCGTACGACACCCAATCATCCGTCAAATTATAAGCAACCGTTAACCCAGGTAAAGCTTCGTTAATCTGATTACTTCTCTGCTCAGGATTTGTACCTATGTCTTGATAATTCATATGAACTGATTCAAAACGCACACCAGGTGTTACTTTCAAGCGGTTATTCATTAGACCAACTTCATCACTGACATAAGCAGCAACCGCCTCGGTATCCATTTTCCAATCACGTGGCACCGTTACCGCACCGCTTGAAATATCCGTTTGACGTAACTGATAATCGATGTCTTCGTTCACATAACGCATACCCACAATCAGGTTTTGCGTTACGCTTTCAGGCGATCCAAATGCCACCGACAATTTAGGCTCCACACCAAATACATTAAATTCGCGAGGCGAATTACGGATATCGGTAGAAGCAAATCTTGGATCAGACCAAGCAACGCCAGATGTACGGTTAAAGCCCCATACAAAATTACGTGTATCACGATGGCCAAAAGTTAATACCTCAAATTGCGCGGCATTGCCCCAATCTAAATCCTGTAAAAACTTCAAATGCCAACGTGTTGCATCGGCATTATAAGTATCATTCGTACGCTGAGACTGTGTTCTATCGGCTTGATACGCTTGAGTTGATAAGGCACCGGGCATTTCGGTATCAGCATCATAGCGTTGCACAAAGGCTTGCAGCTCTTGGGTGTCACTGATCAACCAGTCGGTTTTGATTTGGAAATTCTGGATATCGGTATCAGAGTGATCTCGAGCACTGTCACCATTTTGAGTATTAGCTTCAATCTGTATGGCAAAATCATCGTTTACCCAACCGCCAGTACGCAAATACAAGTCATTCAATGTATTACTACTGTGCTCAAATCCGGTGATGCGATTACTAACTTGCGACTCCCAGTCTTTTGGAATTGGCTTTGTCACAAGATTAATCACACCGCCAACGTTATTTGGACCATATTGCACTGCAGCGCCGCCACGAACCACATCGATACGCTCTAATGATGACAAAGTCGCCGGGAATACAGATTGTCCAGTATGACCATATGGCGCGAGCGTTAGCGGTACACCATCCATTAGAAACTGTGCTTGTCCACTTCGGCTTGCACTCAAACCTCGGACAGAAACGTTTGGCAATACACCCGTTCCCGTTTCATCTTGTACCTTAACACCAGGCACTTGTTGCAAAGCATCATCAATAGACTTAGCGGCAGTTTTAGTCATCTGTTCCGCTGAGATAACCGTTCGACTGCCAGCGTATTCTTTAACATCTGACTCTTTCGATTCCCCGATCACACTCGCGTTTACTGTAAGCGTCTTTAAATCCGTTGCTTCACTAGCTGCTTGGGCAGACAAGCCAAACATCATAGAGCAGGCCAAAATGGAATAGCGAAATACTGCGGTGTTTACTGAACATTTTTCTTGAATAGACATAGAACAAGTGCTTCCTTAACAACAAAATAATAAGGCGAGATGATTAAAGTTCGTAGCTGTAGCTGACCATGAACTCTGCGGGTGAACCGTAGCCAATGGAGTTGATACCGGAGGTACCATCGGTAGAGCCTAGAAAATATTTTTCATCAAAAATGTTGTAAGCATTAAATTGCACTTTATGCTTACCGGTTTGATAGGACGCCATGGCGTTCACTGTGGTGTAGTCGCCGAGGTCAACTGCTTCGTTGTTACCAGCGTAACGGTCACCAACGTATTTCACGCTGCCACCAAAGCGCCATGCATCGTTAAGCTGATACGTCGTGCCAAGGGAAATCAGCTGATCGGACACGTCGTTTGGTTTTTTACCTGTTTCTCGATCCTCTGCATCTAGATAGGTGTAACTAGCCGTTGCGCTTAATTGCTTCGTTAATTGTCCACGCGCTTCAAGTTCAAGCCCTCGGTGACGAGCTTCGATTTTGCTCGTAATGAAACCGCTGTTATTGGTTTGAGGCTGCTCTTGATCAATTTGGAACACGGCCGCATTTAGCATTAGGGCGTCATCAAGCAAGTAGGCTTTAACACCGACTTCTTTTAATTTCGTAGAGTAGAATTCGGCAAGCGTAGGACTAATGAAGCTACCACCGTACGGCAACTGCCAAGATTTAGCAAAAGTGGTATAGGCAGACATATTGTCTGTAAGACGATAAACCGCCCCAACACGATAGCTGGTCTTGTCATCGTCATTATTAGTCTTCAAGCCCGCAGCCGTCGTTTGATCTAAATCCATGTGGTCTTGGCGAATATTCCCAGTAAAGGACCAGTCGCCTAACGTAACGATATCTTGAATATACAAACCAAAGGTTTTGGTCGTATTTTCTCGAAAAGCAGGAAAGCCTGGGCTCGCAACGTTATCTGCAACAGGGTTATCAATACTTTTTGCAGGTAAACTCAGACTTCTTAGGTTCAAATCAATGTCTATTTGATTGTAATCCGCACCAAACAACAGTTGCTGATTGCCCACATCCCACTTTAATTCGGACTGAAGTGTCGCAGTGGTACGTGGATCATAGCCAAAATTGTTAACCGTTTGAGCCACAGTATTGGCACCCGTTACCGCTGCTGTAGTTTGTCGAGTGCCTTGTTGCTCCAATGTCACTCTTGTAAAAGCGACACGATTATTCCATGTCACATCAGGACCAAATTTAAGCTCATCATCTACTGCCACTCGAACGCTGTCAGACTCTTGGTAATCATTTTTACTACCAAAAAAAGTGTGACGAGAGACATCCACTGGCTTGCCATCTTTAGAGGGTATACCACGATAAGGCACTAGAGTTTGATGCATAACTTCAATGTCTAGGTTGACTGTATGATCATCCGATGGCTGAAACTGAAATGTTGGGGCAATAAAATAATCATCTGAATTGACATGATCGACAAAAGAATTCGCACGACGCACCTCCACATTCAAACGACCATTGATAGTGTCGGTTAATTTAGCTGACGTATCGATTGAACCTGTAAGCTTATCATTGCTGCCATAACCAGTAGATAAACGCGTAAATTCTTCACCATTAGCCCGTTTTGTCACTAGATTAATAATTCCGCCTGCGGAGCCTCGTCCGTACAAAGCACCAGCAGGCCCTTTGACCACTTCAACACGTTCTAGGTTTGCCAAGCTGCGGTAAGACTGCAAATTACCATCGTCACGTAAACCATCGCGGTAAATATCTTGTAGGGAATCAAAACCACGAATTACAAATTGATCTCGACTGCCTTCACCCAATGTATTGTTAACGCCAGCTACACCATCTAACGCATCGACTAGCTTAACTGCACCACGATCTTTCATTTCAGTGTCCGTGACAACAGATACAGACTGTGGAACATCTAGCCATTCAGCATCAGATTTGCTGCCAGATGTTGGTAACTCTTGGGCATAGCCCTTATAGCCTTGAACGGTCAAAGGTATCACTTTATCCAGCGTAGAATCAGAGAGAACGTCAACATTATCTTCTTGCGCGAAAGCAGAAAAAGAAGTGAAAGAAATAGCAACAACCAAAGGCGTCAAAATGAAAGATTTCATGCTCATTATTTTTTCCATAAATATTACGCATTCGAATAAAACGCGATAGACAAGTAAATTTACACATATTTACTTTTGATAATGAGAACACATATCATTTATATTTACAATAAGAAATGATTTGTTGCGTTTTGCGCAATGATTAATAGCAAAACCACCTCATAAAAAAATGTAGAAACAAACAGTTATAGTGAGATTATCTTTAAATTTTAATGTAAATAATTCTCATTAGTGTTTACAAGTCGGTATTTTTCTGTAGCATTCAGCTCGCTCAAGTCGCCGAAAGATGGGCAGGTAATCAGAGAGTAGCGTGATCTCTGTGTCACGCTCTCTATATTATTCGTTTGTAAGAAAAGGAGTCCGCACTAATGAAAAGTATTATTATCATTAGCCATGTTGTTAACGATGCCGTCACTCATGGCTTTGTACCTGCCGCTAAGGCTTTCGATGGTATGACGGTATTAATTACCGATCACAAATTTGACCACCTCCAGCTTGCCGCTGAAGACAGCAATTTCGCCCCAGATCTTATTTTAGAGTGCGATGTTTTTAACCCACTTGATATCATTGACACGATTGCTAGCCAAGGGCTCGACCCTCATATTGTATTTAGCAATAGTGACCACTTACAAACATCAGCAGCTATTGTTGCGGACTTTTTTCACTTACCGGCTAAGCCTTGGCAGACATGCTTAAAAGCCAAGAATAAACAGCTGACGCGCCAACATTTAGACATTCTTGGGCTACCGAGTGTCTCTAATTGGCTTTTAACATCGCACAGCGCCTTGCCGACCAATTTAACCTTCCCGCTGGTTGCAAAACCAAAAGAAGGGGTCGCTAGCATGGATGTCACACTTTGCAATAATACCGAAGAACTAAAAGACTATTGCAAACACTATTGGCAAACACACTCAGATACAGCTATTTTGCTTGAAAGCTTCATCGAAGGGCCATTGATTACCATTGAAACACTAGGTGACGGCAAACACTTGATTCCTGTGGGTGGATTCGATGTATCACTAAGCCGACCCCCACACTTTATTGAAACTGCGGCAAGCTGGAATGGCCCATTGAGTCAGCAATATCAAGCCGATTGCTTAGCACAACTTGCGGCCTTTGGTGTTGGTTTTGGCGTCTGCCACAGCGAGTTCATTATCAGCCCAAATGGCCCGATTTTAGTGGAAATCAATTACCGCAGCATTGGCGATGGTCGTGAGTTCTTACTGGATAGCCTAGCGCCATACTCTTGGTTCGAAACCATACTTAAACTTCACCAAGGGGCCCCGGTTCCAGATCATGCCGTTATTAATGGATCTGCTCATATTCACTATGTGGTTGCGGAGCAAAGCGGCATCGTTTCAGGCCAACCAGAATCCTTCCAACGCCAGCAAGGCGACATTCAAATACAATACAAGGTACTAAAAAAAGCAGGGGATTTGCTTACGTTAAGCCACTCTAATAGAGACTACTTAGCACGCTTGTCGCTGTCATCGACCTCTGGCAAATCCTTATCTAGTGCACTTGAAACCACACTAAATAATATTCATGTTAGCTTAGAAAAGGAGGCCGTAGCATGACATATGATCATCGCAATACTTACTTAACCCAACGGCTAATTGATACCTGCCTGAGAGAAAACCTATTTTCTTTAGTTTCCTCTGGGGACATTGTGAGTCAACTACCAGGCCAACTTCTCAATGTCTTTTTAGAAAGACCAAGTGACCAAACTTGGCTTGTTATGGGCACAGATCTAAGCAGAATCTACCTGCCTGTCGTAGCAACAGATTACATGCAAGTCTGGCGTTATACAGGTGATGCTTGGATAGAAGAAAGCACCGAGTGTGTCGACCTCAAACAAACCTATCAAGATTGGATTCATTGGCTCAAAAAAGGCCGCTCAGCAGACTCAATAGAATTGCTAGATCATTATTTGCAAGAGCTGGACTGTGCGGCAGAGCAGGGCGCTCTTTGCCAACAGGCTTTTGAAGCGCATCAACATCGTCTAATACAGCCGATTGCGAGCATAAAATCGTGGTATGAAAAAGCGTTATTAGCGGATCAAATTGCCTCTTATTTAGATCATCCTTACTACCCTAGCGCCCGTGCCAAATTTGGTTTTAGCGAACAAGACTTAAAAAACTACGCCCCCGAATTTTCTCCAAGCTTTTCTCTTAACTGGATTGCCATTGATAACAAAAGCGTCACACTCACTAGCGCGCCGCCCGCTTGCTGGCCAAGTCTGGAAGATGTTGGTTTAACTGGCCTTGAGAACTGTGTACTGTTTCCTGTTCATCCAATGACCTTTGCAACCTTAGACGACTTACCCGATGGCATAATAAAAGCCCCCAAAGCATTTCTTGAGGTGACTCCTACGCTGTCTGTTCGAACTGTAAGTGTAAGTCTAATGCCACACATCCACATTAAAGTGCCACTCATGATGCGGACACTCGGCAGCAAAAACATTCGACTTGTTAAACCTTCAACCATGTACGATGGCCATTGGTTTGAAAAGCTATTAACTCACTTATCTAGCCTTGATGCCGAACTCTCAGGCCTCTACACCCATTGCCAAGAAGAGCACGGTGGGCATATGGGCGACAACGCGCTATTCACCTACATTGTTCGCCAATACCCAACCCAAGAAATCGCCGATAAAACCTTGATTCCAGTTGCCGCACTGGCCGCGCCCATGCCCGACCAACGGTTATTTTTAGAGCACTTAGCTGATCAATACTATCAATCCGATGTCCTCACTTGGTTTACGGATTATGTCGCGCTACTCAACCGTATCCACCTTACACTATGGTTACGTTATGGCATCGCCCTAGAGAGTAATCAGCAAAATGCTATCTTGGCTTTCGATCCCGATGGCAATATGACCATGGTAATGAAGGACAACGATGCAGCGAGAGTTTGGCCAGAGCGATTCCATCCCTTTGAGATGGCAGCGCCCGTAGCTTGCAGCGACCTATTAGACAAGCGAATTCTCGTGGAAGACGAGCTCGCTTTAGGACAGATGTATAGTACCATTACCTTACAGCTTGATATGGCCGCAATCGTTGAAGCCATGGGGAAAGCGGGCATTGCGCAGCCAAGCGCCTTATATAAAATTATCCAGCAATCTATCGATCTTACTTTAACTCACCTAGAGCAAACCGGCTGTGCTACGGCATTTGCTAGACAACTATTGCTAGAAGACGACATGCTTTATGCAAAATATCTTCTCAGTTCTGGCAGCCTGCTGTCTAAACAAACCTCAGGCGCAGCGGACATCAATAAATTTTATGGAAAAACGGCTCCTAACTTTCTCAAACACAGCCAACCGCTCACTGGATCGCTAGAGCAATTCCATACAGAAAAAATGATATATATGAAAAAGGATACAGAATGTCCGTCAATAGGCTAATCTACAGCGTATTATTCTGTCACTTTATCGCTTCGATGGCGGCATTAGGAATGCCGCTGTTTTTACCTTATGTGTTGCCAACACTGAATGGTCATAACGCTATCGAGTGGGCAGGGGCGCTTTTTATTCTGCCGACTTTATGTACCGCTTTAGCGGCTCGTTTTTGGGGGTGCTTTGCAGATAAATACGGCAGGCGCTTGTCTTTACTACGCGCTCAGATTGGCTTGTCTTTGGGTTTTTTCCTGTGTGGTATAGCCGACAACATGACAACCTTTGTTCTTGGGCTAATAGTTCAAGGTGCATTTGGTGGTGCCATGGCGGCGTCAAATGGCTATTTGGCTACTCAGATCAAAGAAAGGTGCTTGTTAAGTAAAACTCTCAATAAAACCCAACTCTCTGCTCGGCTTGCACTGGTGGTAGCGCCCATTAGTTTAGGCGGTGTTTTGGCGTATATTCGCCCATTAGACGCTTACCTTTACCTCGCAGCGCTACCATTAATCGCGTTTATGCTGACGCTCATGTTGCCTAAAGATACGTCTAAGGCAGAATTATCAATAGCAACACAAACCGAGCCAAACGATGCAAAACTCTCTGGCGCATCCGTCCAACTAGTGTCTTTGCGGCCACTCTATGTATTGCAGTTTTTGTTTGCCTTCGCCATGGTCGTGACCTTTCCCTATTTTGCGGTCTTTGCTCATTCTCGTGGCATAGACAGTCAAATGTGGATCGGCTTTTTATACGCTTTACCACACTTGGTGTACTTGCTCATTGCAGGGAAGATTCATCTTATCCAGCAAACGACGCAGCGTACTATTGCCATAGGTTTCAGTACCTTAGCTATCGCCTGTTTACTGCATCTGCTTCCCAACATTGTCGGCATAGTTTTAGCTCGCATTTTGTTTGGTCTCGCCATGGTGTTTTGTTTTCACGGCCTACATAAAAAACTTACAGAAAGTTTCGACCCTAACGCCAGTGGAAAAGTGTTTGCCTCCTTTGATGCCATGTCAAAATGGGGCGGTGTATTGGCTGGGTTGAGCGCGGCTTTTTTAACAACGGCCAGCCAAGTCTCAGACAATATCGTCAGTCGCTATTTAGATGAAAGCACAGCCACATTCCTACTTGCGGCAGCGGTCAGCCTGCTTGCTTTGGTGTTATCGCAAACACGCTTAAAACCCTCCGCACTTGAGCATAATCAGGTTGAATCAACGTCTAGCCATCCCTCTTCAGTAAAAGGAGTTAACTTTCGATGAATGCTCTTAATAACGCGTCTCAGGCGCTCAACTACGAACAAGTACAACGTCAATCCATCACTGGTGTCTTAAATTGTTATTTACGTGAATACGCGATTCCTCATCATCAGGTGTCGTGGCAAGCCAAAGACGCCACATTGCCATTAACCATTCGTCGATTTTCTGCAAATCCTATTCTGCTGATTGAGTTTCCCGAGCTGAAAGCCAAAATGGCGATAAAAGTTATGTACATTAGTGCTATTGGCAAAGCCCAGTTCATGGGCAGTCCTTGGCTAAAGTGTTCAGCCCATAGTTGGAAGCCGCTTAATGCCGAAAGCTCCTTGCAATGGCTATTACATTCTTTGAGTGTGGCCTTGGATATCGACTTTAACCAAGAGTTAATGGCGCAATTAAAAAATAGCCTATCCATTACGGAACGGTTTATTGAAGCTGACTTGCCAAACACAACTCAGGCCAATCTTTTACGTAATGCTTTCATCGATTCAGAACAATCCTTGTTGTGGGGCCATGCTTTTCACCCGACACCAAAAAGTCGTACTGGTGTACCCATAGATGAAATACAAGCCTGTTCACCAGAAGTCGGCGCCAGTGTTTCTTTGTATTGGTTCAAAGTACAACGAGCCTTGTTTATTACTCAAGGACTAACAAGCAAAGAAAACCAACCACTTAGCGCGTTAGAAGTGCTGCAACCCGAACAAGAAACGATTCAACCTCGTCAAGGTAAGAAAGATTATATTCTGTACCCATGTCACCCTTGGGAAGCCCATACTCTGTTAGCCAATCCCTTGATCCAACAAGCCATTGCAAGCAAGCAAATTGTTCCCTTAGGGCAAGGTGGAGAAACGCTGTTCCCGACTTCTTCAGTTAGAACCTTGTACCATCCGGATCTACCTTGGTTTACCAAGTTTTCCATCAATGTTCGGCTTACTAACTGCATTCGTAAAAATGCTTGGTACGAATTAGACAGTGCAGTACAACTGACGCAGATTCTCAAACCCATTCGCGATAAGGAACAGTTGTGCAACCCGCTATTCAAAGTGATGGTCGAGCCTTTCGCTACCACCATTGACCTTTCTTCACTTGCCACGCCAGAGCAAGACGAGCAGGTAATTCAAGCAAAGGAGTCATTCGGGATTTTATATCGAGAGAACTTCCAGCAAGCGGAAATTGACATCGTTAAACCCACTCTTGCTGCGGCGTTATTTGCTTATGACAAGCAAGGTAACAGCCAGATCGCTAAACGCATCAAGACCAAAGCTCAGCAGGCCAATCAATCTTATCAAGCGATTGCGTGTCTTTGGTTTGAGCATTATGCCACCAGCCTAGTACCAGGCGTGTTCAACTACTTTTTCAAGCACGGCGTGGTGTTCGAACCACATCTACAAAATACCTTAATAGGCTTTGACGAAGGATTGCCGTGCTGTGTTTATATTCGCGACCTAGAAGGCACCAAACTGTTACCAGAACATTGGCCGATAGAGAAACTGTCCTCACTGTCCGAGCGTGCACGCCAATCCGTCTATTACTCACGAGACGATGGCTGGAACCGTATTGGCTACTGCACTTTAATCAACAACCTCAGTGAAACTATTTTCTATCTTGCCAACGGTGACCTCAGTCTTGAAAACCAGCTATGGAGCCGATTGTTAAACCAGCTTCAAAAATGGCAAACCATTAATGGCGAGCAACCCGAGATCCAAGCACTTATTAACGGTGGCAGTATCCCTAGCAAAAACAACTTCACCACACGATTAATGAAAAAGGCGGACAGAGAATCCAACTACACTCAGATTCATTCGCCTTGGCAAACGAACAAGCAACAGCAAGAGGCGACACACAATGGACAGTAAAATGCTTTCACCCGAGTTGGAAACACACATTCATCAACTCGCGGCGCGAGAACCAGACGATCCGCTATGCGCCTATTTATACGACTTAGACTCACTCAAACACCGCATCAAAAACATGGTGTCTGTGTTACCCAATAATGTGTCTTTGTTTTACGCCGCCAAAGCCAACCCTATACCAGAGATACTGGCAACGCTGGCACCTTATGTTGCTGGATTTGAAGCCGCTTCTGGAGGTGAATTACTTCATTTAGCGGAGCAAAATACCCAAAAGCCACTGATCTTCGGCGGACCTGGAAAGCTCAATAGCGAGCTAAAAACCGCCCTTGAGTTAGGTGTCGATGCCATTCACGTAGAAAGCATCACCGAATTGAATCGACTGGAAGTGCTGGCCCGCTCTCTTGATGTGATCGCGCCTGTTTATCTTCGGATGAACATAGATATTGGCGACATCACGCTGAGCAAACTCGCCATGGGGGGGAAACCAACACCGTTTGGATTAGATGAAGAAGATCTTGATAGCGCATTAAACATCATAAAAGCAGCTGATCAACTGACACTCAAGGGATTCCATTTCCACTTAATGTCTCACCAATTAGAGACAGATCGCCACATCGCGCTGATCAAACGCTACTTTGATATGGTCAAACAGTGGCAAGCCTTGTATCAACTGGGTAGCCTAAACATCAACTTAGGCGGCGGCATGGGCATTAATTATATTGAGCCAGGGAAAGATTTTGATTGGCCAGTCTTTTGCCAGCAGCTTAATCAGTTGATAGTACAAGAGGGAATGGAAACAACCCAGTTACGCTTTGAATGTGGTCGTTTTATCAGTGCACCTTGTGGTTATTATGCAATGGAAGTTATTGATATTAAAAAGAACTTAGGGGAGTACTTCGCAATTTGCCGTGGTGGCACTCATCATTTTAGAACCCCAGCAGCACAATCGCATAACCATCCCTTTGTTGTGATACCAAGCCGAAAAGCAGCTAACACCACTCTCGAAACCAGCGAGCAACAAAATCTCCGCCTAGAAAATCAAGCTATTAGCATCGTAGGGCAACTTTGCACGCCAAAAGATGTACTTGCTAGACAACAACCCGTAAAGCAGTTGCAGATTGGTGATTACGTTGTCTTCACCCTAGCAGGCGCTTACGCGTGGAATATTTCTCACCAAGCATTTCTAATGCACCCTGAACCTAAGTTCTATTTCTTCTAATCAAAAATAACGCTCTTATTTGATTGCTTGTAGCTTATCAATAAGAGCGTTTTTCAATGGTAATCAGCACTCTTTTGGTTTACTTACCATATAGAACATTGTACAAATCTTTCGCTATCCCTTCTGCGGCCATCATGCCGCGATTCAAAGACCATAGCTCAGGTGAAACTTTGATGGCCTGCTGCTTCTTAACCGCGGACAACAACTGAAATAAAGGCACATTACGCCAATCATCCAATACCGTTTTATCGCCATAAGTTCCCATCAATAACCAGTCAGGATTCACCTGCAACAAAAGCTCCAAACTTGCTGGGATATAGGGCGTGTCTAATTGATTTTTGATCGTGCTGGGAAAACCGAGTGCCGTTAACACACTACCAGCGTAAGAATTAGGGCCGTGTAGCCACATGCCACGTGAGCTTACGATAGCAAACTGAACACTCCCCAGGTTTTCCTTTTGTTCTAGGGTTTTTCTATATTTTGCCATCGTTGCTCTGTGCTGCTGAATTCTTTGCTGCATTTGTGTGTTTTTATTCACAATAATGCCAATTTTAGCCGCTGCTTCTAGGTTCTCTTCATAGGTTTCACCACGACTTTTCAGCAACAATGTTGGGGCAATGCGAGACAAACTGTCATACGCTGCAGCATGACGTTCAAAGTCCGCAATAATAAGGTCTGGGTGTAAATCAGCGATATTTTCCATGTTTGGTTGCGAACGCATGCCTAATGACGTCCATGGTTTTAGCTTAGCTTTCACTTCAGGTAGCAAGATATTCGGGTTGTTATCGTCAGCGATACCGACAGGAGAAATACCAACGACCGCAAGCGCATCCACAAAAGACAGTTCTAGCACAACAATGCGTTTAGGCGCGTAGGGGAGAGTAAAAGAACCCTTTTCATCTTGAATACTTGGGTAAGCCCAAGAAGACACTGACAATAAAAAAGAAAATACGTAAATAAAGACATGGCGAACCAACATAATAAGCGCTCTTTTTTTAGGAATACTACATCATATTTCAAAAGAGAATGGCTATCAATTTCACTTATAGATTGTCGGTTAAGTCGGTCATATTACAATGTATCACCCCCTCCAGCCTCACCACTCTATCCATACCCTTGTTTATAAAGACCAAAACAAGATGAATGTTTGAAAAATATCAAACATTGAATTGATAGCTTCTCATTTTTCAAACTGTGGCCATTGCCTACTATCGATTGGTATTAAAAGTGCTAAGTTAATAACACGCAGCACTGACAAATTATCCTCCTTAGCCAAGTCTGGAGTCTTTATGAAAGCAATACTATCTCAGGCCACTTTGTTGAAAAGCCAATCTTATATTGGCGGCGAGTGGGTCGCGGCCAAGTCTGGTAAGACGTTCGCGATAACCAACCCAGCCAATGGCGAGCACATCATTGATGTAGCCGATTTGGGCGCAGAAGAGACAACGCTGGCGGTTGAGGCCGCTGAAAAAGCCCAGAAAGAATGGCAAGGCCGTACCGCGAAAGAACGTGCGACATTATTGCGTCGTTGGAACCAACTCATTTTAGACAACCAAAACGACTTGGCGACCTTGATGACATTAGAGCAAGGCAAGCCTTTTGCTGAAGCAAAAGGTGAAGTGGCTTACGGTGCGTCTTTTATTGATTGGTTTGCGGACGAAGCGCGTCGTTTAAATGGTGATGTGATTCCGACGTTCGCTAAAGACAAACGTATTTTGACCATCAAACAGCCGATTGGTGTGGTGGCGGCGATTACACCATGGAACTTCCCCATTGCAATGATCACGCGTAAAGCGGGCCCTGCACTGGCCGCAGGTTGTGCGATTGTGATCAAGCCGTCAGATGAAACGCCTTTGTGTGCTTTGGCTCTGGCTGAACTTGCGCATCAAGCAGGCATTCCAGCGGGCGTATTGAACGTGGTGGTCGGTAAAGACGCAAAAGCCATTGGTGGCGTATTAACAGGTCATCCAACGGTTCGTAAGTTGTCTTTCACGGGCTCGACGCCTGTAGGCAAATTGTTACTGTCTCAGTGCGCACAAACGGTGAAACGCACGTCGATGGAATTGGGCGGCAACGCACCTTTCATCGTGTTTGATGATGCCGACCTAGACGCCGCGGTCGAAGGCGCGATCGCCTCTAAATACCGCAATGCAGGCCAGACCTGTGTGTGTGCAAACCGTATTTTAGTACAAGAAGGCGTGTACGATGCGTTCGCAGAGAAGCTTGCTAAGCGTGTTGCTACTTTCAAAACAGGCGATGGTTTTGCTGAAGGCGTGAACATTGGTCCGCTAATCAATCCAGCGGCGATTAGCAAAGTGGAACAACTGGTTGGCGATGCTATGGCAAAAGGCGCGAAGGCGCTTATCGGTGGATCAAAAGCCTCTGCGGCTGGCGCTCAGTTCTTCGAACCGACTATTTTGACTGGTGTGACGGAAGACATGGACATTTTCTCTAACGAGATTTTTGGCCCGGTTGCGCCTTTGTTCAAATTTACAACCGAAGAAGAAGCGGTTGCGATGGCAAACAATACCCCATTTGGCTTGGCATCTTATTTCTATTCCCAAAATATCGCTCGCATCTGGCGTGTTTCTGAAGCCTTGGAATACGGCATGGTGGGGATTAACGAAGGTATTATTTCCAGTGAAGTCGCGCCGTTCGGCGGTGTAAAAGAGTCGGGTAGCGGCCGTGAAGGTTCCCAGTACGGCATCGACGAATACGTTGAAATCAAATACTTGTGCATGGGCGGCTTGGCGTAAGGTTTTACCTCACACAACCTCTCTTATATCGATTAACAAGCGGAGCAACCGCGCCGCTTCATGTGCATAGAGCTTGCTCTCATTAAGGTAACAGACAAAATGAAAAACGCAGATATACAAAAACGCAAAGAAAGTGCGATCGCTCGCGGTCAAGCAAACATGGCTCCGGTTTATGTTGACCGTGCCTTAAACGCTGAAATTTGGGATGTTGAAGGCAAGCGTTATATTGACTTTGGTGCCGGTATTGCTGTGGTAAACACAGGCCATAACCACCCGAAAGTGAAAGCAGCAACCATCGCGCAAATCGAACGCTTTACTCACACTTGTGTCATGGTCAGTCCATACGAATCAGCAGTGGCTTTGGCAGAAAAGTTAAACGCAGCGGCACCAGGTAACACACCGAAGAAATCTATCTTCGTTACCACAGGCGCAGAAGCGGTAGAAAACTGCGTGAAGATTGCCCGTGCCCACACGGGTCGTCCTGGTATTATCGCGTTTAACGGTGGCTATCATGGTCGTACTAACATGACCATGGGTCTGACTGGTAAAGTGAACCCTTACAAAATTGGTTTTGGTCCTTTCCCAAGCGACATTTTCCATGTCCCTTACCCAAATGACTATTTAGGTATCACCGAAGAGCAAGCGCTTGCTGACCTGCAATTGCGCTTTACTTGTGACATCGAGCCATCTCGCGTGGCAGCCATCATCATCGAGCCAGTACAAGGTGAGGGTGGTTTCTACAAGGCTTCTACTAGCTTCCTACAGAAACTTCGTAAGCTATGTGATGACCACGGTATGCTGCTCATTCTTGACGAAATTCAGTCTGGCTTTGCACGCACAGGCACCATGTTCTGCCACGAACAAGCCGGTATCGAAGCGGACCTTATGACCACCGCAAAAGGCATCGCTGGTGGCGTACCGTTAGCTGCTGTTGTGGGTAAAGCCGATATCATGGATGCACCGATTCCTGGTGGTCTAGGTGGCACTTACGGTGGCTCTCCTGTTGGCTGTGCCGCTGGCCTTGCGGTATTCGAAGTCATTGAAGAAGAAAAGTTATGTGAGCGTGCCACACAGATCGGTACACGCTTTGTTGAGCACCTAACAGCATTGCAAGCGGAATTCCCGAACGTTATCGGTGATGTGCGTAACTCTGGCGCCATGATTGCTGTGGAATTCGTTCACGACGGTGATGTTAACAAACCTTATCCTGAACTGGCTAAAAAGCTGTCAGGCAAAGCGTCTGAAAATGGTCTAGTGCTTTTGTCTTGTGGTATTCGCGGTAACGTTATCCGTTTCCTACCAGCGTTGACGATTGAAATGGAACTGATCGACGAAGGTATGGAGATTTTCAAACGCTGCTTTAAAGCGTTGGTTTAAGCTGAAATAATATCGAGTAGGGTGAGGCGTTACCGCCTC
>NZ_QGOK01000035.1 GCF_003259175.1 Marinomonas shanghaiensis
TCTTTATGTCAACGTATTTTAGGATGGGACAGTCAACACAAAAAAGCCGCCTTACTTCAATGGGCGGCTTTTTTTTATCGCACTAAAAATCAGTTTTTTAACGCTAAAAAAACACCAGCACTCGCCATGATGCCACCAGCCGTTCGGTTTAATACCTTCATTGAACGCTCAGACTTCATGAAACGTCTTGCCTGTGAGGCGCTTACTGAAATAATGGTTAACCCTAACATAAGCCCAGCCGAAGCCAGTAACGACGCCAATACGATATCAAAACCGCTCAACACTGTGAGATCCATGAAAGTCGGTAAAAAAGCCACATAAAACAAAATCACTTTCGGGTTCGATGCGGAAATCATAAATCCCTGAATAAAACTGGCCACCTGATTGGTTGCCTCAGGGGTATCTGTTTCAGACGTAGCAGTGACCACTGGCGATACCCACATTTTCCACCCTAAATACAGCAAGTACGCTGCGCCCGCATAACGAATGCCCAAAAAGACATTTTCCCATGCGGCAGCGATAGCCGCGAGCCCATAACAAGCCATCACCAAATAGACGATATCACTCAACACCATACCAGCACTTAAGGAAATACTTGCTCGTGCTCCCCTAGACATACTTCTGGCTAAAATCGCAAACACTCCAGGCCCTGGCGTAACACTAAAAATAAAAATCGCTAAAAAAAACGTAATCCCACTTTCCAATGTCATAATCAGCCCTCACCTACTGTTCAACCACACCACAACCCGCTAATATCATACGAGTAATAAACTGTTTCGCCTCATCGAAATCACTTTCTTCCAGCGTCTCTTTTTGCAACATTATCTTCACTTGAGCGTCAAAATCTGCATAAGTTTGGGTCATCGCCCAGATACTAATGAAAAGATGCTCTGTCGATACCGGCGCCATTAGCCCTTTTTCTACCCAAACCTGAATCGTCGCTTTCTCTCGTTTTAGCTCGGTGACGAATAGGTTTTGAAGATACTCTAAAACAAAACGCTCTTCACCAATTAACGCCATGGCAAAAATTTTAGAGGCATTCTTATTGGTACGAGATTGATCTATTTTTTCACTAATGTAACGCGTTAAATTACGCTTAGGACCTTCTTCAACATTAAACTCGCTGACTGAATCCAGCCAAAGACGTAGGATGCGTTCCAGCACGGCTTCCAACAAGTCTTTTTTAGAACGATAGTAATAATGAACATTCGCCTTAGGCAAACCTGCTTCGTCGGCAATCATTTGCGTCGTGGTTTTTGCCAAGCCTTGGCGTGCAAAAACACGCTCCGATGTTTCTAAAATCAACGCTTGATTTTGAGCTCGTATGTGCGCTTTTAACTGATCTTTTGGACGTTTTTCTTCACTCAAGGTATAGCCTCACCGTGTATTTTTACTAAAGGGGGAAGTAATCTGCGTCGACTTTTCATCCTGAGCGACACAGCAAGAGAATAACATTCTTTAGAATTGACACGAAGCGATAAGAAAAATCCGCATAAAAAAAGGGAGCCGAAGCTCCCCATTTCCCCTCGTAGCAGAGACCTTCGTGACTATAGGCATTCGTCACTGGGCTAACTGCTACACCACGTTGGCGCTGTAATCGAGTCGCAAGGTTGCGAATCTCAATGTTCTTGATAGCTACTCATGCAAGTAACTTCGAGTGAATGCATCTTGGCGTAAACGCTCTTTTAAACAACCACTCATAAATAAGTGAATTCATTATTAAACAAGAGACATAACAGCGCAATAGGTCAGAAGAAAATATTTGACCGATTGATCAATTATTTTTCTGATTAGGGCATTTTTCTAGGCAGGGAAGACGTAGATACACGGTTTCGCCCTTTCTTTTTTGACTGATACAAGGCGTCATCGGCTCGCTTTAGCACAGAGTCTGGCGACTCACCCTGTCCAGCAAAGGCAACACCAAGACTGGCCGTCACATTAACCTCCACCTCTTTTTTCTTCTTAGGATCAAACACCTTAACAAACCTAACTTCAATATTCTCTCGCACCAACTCTAAAACGTTTTCCACATCACCAAGATGCCGTCCTCGAAACACAATCGTAAACTCTTCCCCACCGTAACGAAATGCACGACCAGGACTGGCGTATTGTTTCAACACAGACGCCACACTTTTCAGGACCTTATCGCCCATATCATGACCATAAGTGTCATTGAATGACTTAAAATGATCCACATCGACCATCGCAATGGCGTACTGCTTGGGCAAACCAACAAGTTGCTCATTCAATGCTCGCCGACCTGGTAACTGCGTCATATCGTCTAAATACGCCATGCGATGACTTTCCATCAACAGAAACCAAATCCACAATAAAAACTGAGCAGACAATAAAGCATCAAACTGGATACTAGAGGAAACAAAGTGGCTAATAATCAGCAAGCTGATAATACTGACTAACCCACTGGCGCGAAAAATCTCCCCACTCAACCACCAAGCCAAACCAATCGCTACCAAGCTTATGATCAAGACACACCAGAGTAAAATCGTAGACCAGCTCACACTGGTACTAAAAAAAGTACGATCCAAAAACGCAAAAGACACCCAATTACGCTCAATCGCATAACACCAACAAACCAACATGAGCACAAACAGAATGCGATTTATCGCAAAACGATTGAAGAAGCCCCTTTCTGGCACAAAACTAAGCAGAGCGATACAAAAGCACGACACCACCAGATAAGCGGTCAAAGAAGCTTGTTGATCAAAGTCTCCGTATAGCTTGGGTATAAGCAGCAAAAAAATAAGAATCAGCACTCGACCTTTATTGAAATGCCAAGCAAGAAAAATGGCAACACCGGCTAAAATAAACGGCAATAATGGCAACAAGCTGAACCACAAAGGTGGTAACGCACTCACATACAAACTAGCGTAAATACTCACTAGAAGAATGAAGCAAGGCACTAGCAATGAACTTAAACGTTCAGACATAAAAAAATCAAACCCATCGAATCATTCGATTAAATACGACCAATATATTGCCCCGAAAACGTTTCATTTTCATCAATAATAATGTGAATTCTAAATAAAAGGTAAAATCAATGGGATTACTTGTAGACGGAAAATGGGTCGACAAATGGTACGATACCAAGGCAAATCAAGGGAAGTTCATCCGTAGCGAGTCGCTATTTAGACATTGGATCTACCCTGAAAATGAATACGATCCCAGCAATAAAAACCATTTCCTTGCAGAAAAGGGACGCTATCACCTCTACATTTCTCTCGCTTGCCCTTGGGCTCATCGAACGCTTGTCTTCACTAAATTAAAACAATTAGAAGACATCATTAGCATTAGCTGCGTTCATCCTGACATGCTTGAGAATGGCTGGGAATTCAAACAAGACACTCGCTTTAGTGATCCCCACATCACAATAGGTGATCCGCTCTATCACTTTGACTTTGCCCACCAACTCTATACGAAAGCGGAAAAACACTACAGTGGTAGGGTCACTGTGCCTATACTTTGGGACAAGCATCGCCAGACCATTGTTTCTAACGAATCGGCAGACATCATTCGTATATTCAACCAAGCATTTAATGAAATAACCGGTAATCACCTAGATTTCTATCCAAACGACAAAAAAATGGCGATTGATCAGATAAACGAACGTATCTATCACACTCTTAACAATGGCGTTTATAAATGCGGTTTTGCCACCACTCAAGAAGCCTATGAAGAGGCATTGACGCCCCTTTTTGATACCTTAGAGTATTTAGAAGACCGCCTTTCAAATCAGCGTTACCTACTTGGTAATCAACTAACAGAGGCTGACTGGCGCTTGTTTACTACGCTCATTCGCTTTGATGCAGTGTACTTTGGTCATTTTAAATGCAATATAAAGCGTATTTTAGATTACACCGCTCTTAATGCCTATTTAAAACACCTTTACGACATGCCCAACATTGCGAGTACGGTAAACCTACAGCATATCAAGCGTCACTATTACTATAGTCATAAAATCATCAACCCGACTCAGGTAGTTCCTGCCGGACCTGCTACACTCTTTAAATGAGAGTTTGATGATTAAAAAAGGGAATTAAGGCAAATTCAAGAAGCCTAAGTTAAAGTCTATTAAAGTGGGCGTTTTTTAAGGATAATACGCTCACTTTTTATTCGCTTTAGCCAGCCATTGACAATGCCCGTCGCGCTCGCTAGAAAAATATAAATACTTAAGAGTTGTGGCTTATGGAAAAAAAAATACTGTGGACAGTCTCCTTTGCACTGATATTTATTCTGTGGATAAAAGCAGGTCCTTTTAAAAGTGATGCCGAGCGCTTTTATCAAGAGGAAGCCCCAGAATCAAGCGCATCATACCAAGATTCAGAAGAAGCAACCTCAAATGAAAAAAGCTACTTCAAGTCGCATCCTATTAATACCAGTCGCCCTGACTTCGCAGCAATAACTGACATCCAAGAGCGTAAAAGTGCTTTTTTTGATTATTTATCTCCATTTGTAAACGAAAAAAACGATCTCATTTTAAAAGATCGTGAACGCTTAACAACATTGATTAACAGCAGTAAAAAGCTATCAAATAAAAACAGAAAGTGGGTCTCTTCCCTTCGCCAAGATCTTAAACTGAAAAAGCTTGATAACTATTCAAAAGAAGACCTTAAAGTCCTGCTCAGTCGATTAGACATCATTCCCGTTTCGCTTGTGCTTGCTCAGGCGGCCAATGAATCTGCTTGGGGAACGTCTCGTTTTGCGATAGAGGGAAGCAACTATTTTGGTCAGTGGTGTTTTCGTAAGGGGTGTGGGCTAGTACCAGAATCAAGAGACAGTGATGCCGATCATGAGGTGCGCAAATTTAACGATGCTCGTGAATCCGTTTTTGCGTATATCGATAACCTGAATACGAACGCAGCCTACAAAGAATTAAGAGCCGCACGCGCTGAATTACGTCAAAATAATGAAGAAATTACAGGTCTTGGTTTAGTACACGGTTTACAACGTTATTCAGAACGTGGCCAAGCTTATGTCGAAGAAATAGAAGGTTTGATCAACTATAATAAGTTATGGCGTTTTAATCGCAATCAACCAACAGAAGAGCCACAATAAATCCAACAATGCTCTGCGCCTAAACAGGCCTAAATGTAATAAAATGCAATTTATTGTTACGAAATTATCTTACGTGGGGTGGCTAAGCATCCCCCCCTTCATTACAATATCGTAATATTTCACCCACTCATCAAACGAGGAAATTCAATTGGCCCGTTTACCTGTTATTGTTGGCTTTGGCGGAATCAATTCGGCTGGTCGTACCTCATCACATCAAGCATATCGTCGAATTGTCTTTGATCTCCTGCCAAATTCAATCCAGCAGGATGTGTTATTGGATCTTGCGACCATCACGGAGATGGCAGAGCATAAAAATGGACTTTGGTATACAAAAAGCGGTGAAGCACTAGACGCAGCAGCACTGATTGATAGCATTGGTGAGTCACTACTGGCACGCACTTTAATTCGTCGCATTCACCCAAGTCTATTCGACGTCGATCATGTGGTCTTACATAAATCCACTGTATTGCAAGCCAATCAATCCGAAGAAAAGCTAAGCTTTACCATCAAGACACGATCGCTGCCCAGCGACCGACCGACGAATTGGCAGGTGACAGAAATCTCTGACAGCCTGAGTGAAGTCGTTGTTGATGGCAATTTAGAAACCTTCATTAAAGACACCAGACCCCTGTCAGTAAAAGCCGCAGGGCAACTTCCGACGGGGTTCGATCCCTCTAAATTGTACCAAAGCCGAAACCATCCACGTGGTTTACAAATGACGGTCTATGGTGCTTCTGATGCCATCAAAAGCAGCGGCATTGATTGGGAAACGATTCGCAGTCGAGTTGCTCCCGACCAAATGGCGGTTTATGCAGCGAACTCCATTGGTCAAATGGATGACCTAGGATTTGGCGGCATGCTCAAATCGGCCTTAATGGGCAAACGCACCACATCCAAGCATTTACCGCTTGGCTATGCTCAAATGCCAGCAGACTTTGTTAACGCCTATATTCTGGGCAGTGTGGGCAATGTCGGTACGGCCATTGGTGCCTGTGCCACTTACTTTTTCAACTTAGAGAAAGCAGTAGAGGGCATTAAGTCTGGGAAATTCCGCGTGGCTATGGTCGGTGGTAGTGATGCCCCTATTACACCCGAAATTATCGAAGGGTTTAGAACAATGGGCGCACTGGCGGAAGATACAGCCTTACTCGCTCTTGACCAAATCACGAATCAGGAAGAACCCGATCACACCCGAAGCTGTCGACCCTTTGCTCAAAACTGTGGTTTTACTATCGGAGAGTCCAGCCAATGGACTCTATTGATGGATGATGAACTTGCCATCGAGCTAGGGGCACAAATATTCGGCGCCATTCCAGCCGTCTTTTCTTATGCTGATGGACACAAAAAATCCATTTCCGCCCCCGGTATTGGCAATTATCTAACCATGAGCAAAGCCATGGCGTATTTGCAGAATATCATCGGCAACGATGGCTTAACACAACGTACCTTTATTCAGGCACATGGCACAAGCACACCACAAAACCGTATCACAGAGTCCCATGTACTAAGCAAAGCCGCGACCAGTTTTGGCGCAACCGGCATGCCTGTTGTTGCAATGAAGGCGTTTCTTGGGCATTCCCAAGGAACAGCTGGCGGCGATCAACTTCATTTGTCCTTAGGTGTGTGGAAAGACGGCATCTTGCCTGGCATCACAACATCTTATGAAATTGCAGATGACGTCTATCAAGAGGGTCTAAAGTTTCAACTAAAACACGAAGCTTACGGAAAAGACTACTTCGACGCCGCTCTCTTAAACTCAAAAGGATTTGGTGGCAATAACGCAACTGCGGTTTTATTATCACCTCACCAAGCAATGAAGATGCTAAGCAAACGCTATACAACTGAACAGCTTGATGCTTACCAACTGAAAAACACAGAAGTGGTTGCTGTTGCAGAAGACTACAACCAAGCAACCATTCGTGGAGAAACCCTGCCTATCTATAAGTTTGGTTTCAATGTACTTGGCGGAGAAGAACTGGACATTACGGACAAAGAAATTCGCTTGCCTGGCTATGACATGCCAGTGGATCTAAACGTAGAAAACGAATTCAGTGATCTAAGCTAAGCGGCTATAAACACTAGAGCGAACCAACACAACTAGAATTTTGTGTTGGTGAGCTCTTGTTGTAAAAATGCTAACAATAATCGTGTTTTTCTAGACATTAACTTTCTTTGCGGATAAATAGCGTAAAAGTTAAACTCATAGCCTTTGTAATCTGGTAACAGATTAACCAACTCTCCTGACTCAATGTATTTTGCCACTAAAAAATCGGGCTGATAAATAACACCCAATCCTGCCAGCGCAAAACGCGTTAATGCACTACCATTATTTGCCCTTAACGCACCAGAAACACTTACCGTTCGAGACACACCCTCGCCATCCGTTAATGACCACCGATCTGGCATCTGAGCATTACTATAAAGAAGGCAAGAATGATGCTTTAAATCCTCTAAATCTTTTAACTCACCTTTCTCTAAGATGTAACGAGGGGAGGCACACACAAACCCCGTTAAAAGACATAGCGGACGGGCAACAAATTGATCACCACCTAAATCCCCTCCTCGAATCGCGATATCGACACCAGACTCCGTCATATCAACACGCTTATCGGTGAAATCAATATCCAACTCAATTTGAGGATACAGACGACTAAATCGATCCAATAACGGCACAATATGCGACAAACCAAAGTCCATTGGCACACTTAGCTTTAGTAGGCCTTTTGGCTTTTGCGTTAAATCGCCGATTTCGTTTTCGGCCTCTTCAATAGCATCGAGTATGGCAATGCAATGCTGATAATACTTACGACCAGCATGAGTAATACTGATATTACGGGTGTTTCGCTGTAGCAGCTTTGTTCCCAACTCCTCCTCAATGGCATTGATATAACGGGTCACCATTGGACGAGAAATACCCAACGAATCACTGGCCAACTTAAAGCTCTCCGCTTCATAGACTCGGCAAAACACCTTCATTGCCTGCAATTTATCCATTCATTCACCTATTAAACTGAAAGTTCCATTATTATCATTTCTTTTTAGTTAATATTGAATTGTTTTTTGATTGGATTATTTATTAATAAAAACACTTTAGACTAATACCATCTTTAAACTAGACACAAGGAAAAACAGAATGAAATTACTCACTATCAGTGCCCTTGCCCTTGCATCAAGCCTTACCATGGCAGCCGATTATAAAATTGACCCAGCTCACTCTGCCGTTACTTTCGAAGTAGGCCACTTAGGTGTAAGCACCACTGTAGGACGCTTTAACAGCTTTGAAGGCGATTTCTCCTATTCCGAGGACGGTAAATCTGGCAGCGCTAACTTTGTCATCAACACAGACAGCATTGATACCAACCATGAAGCTCGCGACAAACACCTTCGCAGCCCAGACTTTCTTAACGTCAAACAATTCCCAACGCTCACATTCAAAAGCACGTCCTTTGATGGCGACACCCTAACAGGTGAACTCACGCTTCATGGCGTTACAAAAACCGTTAGCTTCGATGTCGACAAAGTAGGCGAAGGCAGTGATCCTTGGGGTGGCTACCGTGCAGGCTTTGAAGCAAGCGCAGAAATCAACCGCAGCGACTTCGGTATTACCTACTTTATCCCAGGCGTTTCTGATAAAACAGAAATCGACGTTTATGTGGAAGGCATTCGCCAGTAATTAGCTAAGGAATTAGACAAACATGTACCAAGAAGCCAGCAACACAAACCTCCTGATGTTATTGCATACGGCGGTTTACCCTTTTATCGCCGCACTCATAATCAGCTTTGTTGCTGGTAAACTGTCACGTACATTGTCTCCTCTTGGTTATCTTGGTGGATTCGTTGTTGGACTCAGCCTGATTCATTCAGGCTTGAGTTTCCCACCTAACCAAGCCATTGATTATTACCTAGTCACCGTCTTTATTGGCGCAGTGATACTATTAAGCCTTACTTCCATAAAAACACCAGTTGTTACGAATGGCGTCCTTTTTCTTTTATCTGGGTTATCGTTTTTCTTCTTGCTGAATCCTGTATTAAAGCATGCTGGTTTTATAATCAGTGTAAGCTGGGCGGTTGTTTCAGCATTGATCGTCGTATTTTATTACCTTGTGTCACCAAAAACGCAAAACCAACGACACACATATGAAGCCCGTAGTCTATCTCACTACTCTTTACCCATCGGATTAATGATTGTGGCGGGAAGTGCCGCTCCAGTTATATCGATTGGAGGCAGCTTATTGATTGGGCAATTACTAGGTGCGTACGGCGCAGCATTATTTGCTTATATTGCCATTGGGTATTTCACCAAAAATACGCCGAATAACGGTTTTACTCCGGCACTTCTCATACTCGGCGGGTTAATTGCGCAAAGTCATGTACTGGCCGATATTCCTTTGGGGATCATGCTCATGCTAAGTGCCAGTCTGTTCGTGACACCACTGATTCTGTTATTCAGCAACAAAATCAGTCATAGCATTATTGGTCAAATTATGGTGAGCGGCGTAATCAGCGCATACAGTTTATGGCTGATTTGGCCCGAAAGCAGTCTCTATTGATGTTTTGATATCTAGTTTTTAAATATTGATCGTGAAGGGCGCCAAAGTGGCAATATAATTGCTGCTATGACGCTGTTTACGACACCATAAGACAGCAGATACCACACATCAACATCATTAAGATCAAGATGTAGGCTAACAAAAAAATGATTTGGCAGCGCAACAAATAGCCACATACCTATTACCAAAAAAAATCGTTCGCTCCCTGACATTCCCTTAACTCGAGCCAGTATCCAGGCGGTAAAAAATAGGCATGCAAAACACGAAAACACAAACAGCAACATCACTCCAATAGAAGGCTGAGCAGACACATCCTCCCAAACAGGACGACCAAGTAGTTTAAATGGCGTTGAAGCATACCAAATCCCCCCTGCCAAGACTTGGAGAATAAAAGCCAATGCAACTGCTTTATAATTTATTTTGTACACGTCATCCCCTATGGTTCCGTCTGCTTGAAAAAGTAAAACTAACTGTTACTGCCCGCTTGATATAATTCTTTGACTAAATTGCGCAATTTTGATCGCCATGGTCGCTGCTTTATACCAAAATGATTAAATATTTTTCGACAAGACAATGATTGTCGCTTCATCACCACCATGTCCTGTACTTCAGGGAACGCATCGCTAATGGCTTCTACTTCCACTTGCGCTTTTGGATCAAATTGACTCGATGTTGCGACAATCGCTTCCACCAACCCTACCCAGCTGATTTCCTCAGCACAGCAATAATGGTATACACCTTTATTTTTCGCACCATAATGGCCTTGTTTTACCACAGATAAGATGACTCGAACCAAGTCAGACACAGGCGTAGGACTGCCGATCAAATCGTCTTTATAAGCAAGGTTAACGCCATCTTGAATAAGGCCAAGGGTTCGACAAACAAAATCATCCCCTTTCCCACTAAACAACCAACCAGTACGCAGTACGATATTTTCAGGGTGACTCAGTACAATTTTTTCCGCCTCAATCAACGCCAAGGCATAAGGGTCTGAGCTATCAGGCACATCGATTTCAGAGTAAGGCACATCCTTGTTACCCGAAAAAACACGGGCACTGCTGAGCATTATTAACGACGCTCTACCCTGTTCGCTCAAATAGCGTAGCGTTGATTGAAACTTTGCATAATCACTCTGCAATGCATGACGCAGACTTAATGCGTCAATCACAACATCAAACTGCATAGCCTCTAATTCTGCTCTTCTTGTTACATCCAGCAACATTGACTCTTCTGGACACAACCATTCAAACTCATTTTTACCAGCAGAAAACGATAATAGAGATGCCCCCACTTCGGTATTGCTCCCCAGCAGGAGAATACGAATAGGAGCATTGATATCTTGTGTGTTATTCAAAGTAAGTCCTCACGCCACTTAGGGAATACCCTAAGCAGATTATTATATGTCTGAGCCGCAACCTGTTCGATACTCTCGTTTCTTATGATGGCAACACTCTGTGCAATCAAAGGAATCGAGAGCGGCGTATTAGCTTGCCCCTGAAAGCCATGGATCGGCATATCAGGAGAATCCGTCTCCAGAATAAAATCGCAACACCCCAACGAAGCCAATACTCTGTGCGCCTTTTTCGCTCTTGGATAAGTGATAGTGCCACCAACCCCCAACACAAAGCCCTGCCCCACGAAACGCTTAGCCTGCTCAAGGCTGCCATTAAAAGCATGCACCACTCCGCCGCTTTTAAACCCAGTATCACGCAGGCATTTCAAGACGAGATCATAACTCTTTCTAGCGTGCAAAATAACAGGTAAATTCAAGGATTTAGCCACTTGTAATTGCCGAATAAAAAATGCCAGCTGTCTTTGCATATCAACCGCATTCGGCCAACAATCCAACCCTATTTCCCCCACAGCAACCACTTGATTTTTTTCACATTGCTCAGCAAGAAAGTCTATCTGACTTAGCAAAGCGTCTTCCAAAAAATAAGGATGCAATCCGTAAGCCACACGCCATGATGGATACGATTCACTTAAAGCCTCTAATTTTATCCAACTCGCATAGGTGGTGGCAGGAACCAAAAAGCCTACAACCCCTTGCTCAAAGCAACGTGACATTAAGGCATCACGTGATTCGTCGAATACATCAAAATCAAAGTGACAATGGCTATCAATTAACATAGACAAAAGATTACATGATTTAAGAAGGTAAGTACTAAATTATAAAGCAATCAGACACAAAAAAGCCGCGCATTTAGCGCGGCTTTTTAAAAATATACCGAAAATACGCTTAAAGCGTTGGACCAGCCTTCACAATCGACTCAGAAACGGAGTCAAACTTTTTAAAGTTTTCCACAAATTGAGAAATAAGGTTCTTCGCTTGCGCCTCGTAGGCGGCTTGATCCGACCATGTTTTACGTGGATTCAACAATATGCTATCCACACCTGGCACTTGAGTCGGCACATCAAGATTCACATCCGCCAGATGCTCTGTTTCTGCATCGACCAACACACCGGATTGAATCGCAGCTATGACGGCACGAGTCGTCGGAATACTAAAACGCTTACCGCCTTTACCATGCGCACCACCGGTCCAACCTGTGTTTACTAGGTAAACTTTGCTGCCAAACTCTTCAATACGCTTGATTAAAAGATCAGCATACACATCCGCTGAGCGTGGAAAGAAAGGCGCACCAAAACAAGTAGAGAAAGTCGATTTAATGCCCGTACCCGCCCCCATTTCAGTCGAACCAACCAGCGCCGTGTAACCACTCAAAAAGTGGTATGCTGCTGCTTCTTTCGACAAGATGGAAACCGGAGGTAGAACACCAGTCAAATCACAAGTCAAAAAGATGATCGCATTCGGCTCACCCGCACGGTTTTCTGCTGCACGTTTTTCAATGTGCTCTCGTGGATACCCCGCGCGACCATTTTGCGTCAAAGACGTATCAGCGTAATCCGCAACACGTGTTACAGGGTCTAGCACCACGTTTTCAACGATAGTGCCAAATTTAATCGCATCCCAAATGATTGGCTCATTCTTTTGAGAAAGATCGATGGTTTTTGCGTAGCAACCACCTTCAATATTGAAAACAGTGTCTTTCCCCCAGCCGTGCTCATCATCCCCAATTAAAAAGCGCTCAGGATCCGCAGACAAGGTGGTTTTACCGGTACCAGACAAGCCAAAGAACAAGGTCACATCGTCTTCTGTACCTACGTTAGCAGCACAATGCATTGGCAATACGTCATAGGCAGGTAATAGGTAGTTCTGCACAGAGAACATGGCTTTTTTCATTTCACCAGCGTAACGCATACCCGCAATCAACACTTTACGCTCAGCAAAATTCAAAATCACGCAACCATCTGAATTAGTGCCATCACGGTCAGGCTCACAGACAAAATTTGGCGCATTTAAAATTTGCCACTCACCTTTATCAGAAGGATTATAGATGTCAGGGCGAATAAATAGGTTACGCCCAAACAACTGATGCCACGCTGTTTCAGTACGCATAATGACGGGCAAATAATACTCATCACCCGCACCAACATGAATGTTAGACACAAACGATTCTTTACCATCCAAATAAGCTGCAACTCGATCCCATAAAGGAGCAAATTTTGCCTCTGGGAATGGGCGGTTAACTGGTCCCCAATGGATGCTGTCTTTACTGGACGCCTCTTCTACAATGAAACGATCCATAGGAGAACGACCAGTACGAGCTCCTGTTTCAACAACAAGCGCGCCATTATCGGCAAGCACACCTTCGCCATTCTGCAGCGCTTTTTCAACCAACTGCGGCGTCGTTAAATTTGTGTGAATAGTTATTACGTCTGATACGGAGTTCATGTTGCTAGATCCTCTGAACTATAAAGGTTGTCTGGTCATATTTATTATTATTATGCGAAAGTTTTTTACTGTGAAATGGATAGTAACAAAACAATCTAAAAAAAAATATTGTTATAACAATATGTTATTTTATTACCATTTTGAAATTTTCAAAAAACACTTAAGATATTGAAAAATAACACTTTTAAGTAAAAGTAAGCCTCATTACTCGATCAAGCTATCTTACGAACACACATACAACCTAATATTTTTGTAGTTTTCTTTCTTTTTTGTTGCCTTCCTACTAAATGGGAAAGTTATTACTCATTAGCAACATCATAAAAACGACCCTATAGAGAAGCGAATTACGGAGAAAAAGCCACCTAGAAAGTAAGGTTTCTATTAAAAAACATCAAAAAAACACAATTATTTGAATTTTTCTTCCCTCTAATATGTCCTGAATCCCACCGCTTCATGGTAAGATTATTTCTTCAATTCCCCTCCAATTGTCCAAAAGGTTGATCGATATTTATGTTAAAAACAAATCAGAACTGCAATATTGGATTTGTCGGCCTGGGTGTCATGGGTAAAAACTTGGCCTTAAACCTAGCTGACCACGGCTACCGAGTTGCAGGCTTTGATCTTGACGCACATAAAATACAAGACGTTTTAGACACAGAAGCCGCTGAACGCCCAGATTCTTCTACAGAAGCTCGCATAATTGGCTGTAGCAGCATGCAAGATATGCTGTCAAACCTAGTCAAACCTCGAGTCATTGTGGTTCTTGTCCCAGCGGGTAAACCCGTTGATATCGTTTGTCAAAGCCTCATTGATGCAGGATTAGAAGCAGATGATATTGTCGTGGATTGCGGAAACAGCCAGTGGACAGACACCATTCGTCGCGAAGCGGAATACAAAGAAAAATTCAAATTCTTTGGTACTGCCGTTTCTGGCGGTGAAGTAGGTGCTCGTTTTGGTCCATCGCTCATGCCAGGTGGTGACGCAGACTCTTGGAAATACCTACAACCAATGTGGGAAGCTGTTGCGGCAAAAGTAGATGAAAATGGCAAGCCAATCGAAAGCAATACCCCTGGCAAACCGGTGACAGAAGGCGAGCCATGCACCGCTTACCTTGGGCCAAATGGTGCCGGTCATTACGTAAAAATGGTTCATAACGGCATTGAATATGCTGACATGCAGCTCATCTGCGAAGCTTATCATTTATTACGCTCTCTACTTGGTTACGAGCCAGAAGAAATTGGCAAATTATTTGCGAAGTGGAATCAAGGTATACTGAACAGCTATTTGGTGGAAATTACTGCAGACATTTTACAACAATACGACCACAAAACGGGCGCCCCGCTGGTTGATATGATTCTTGACAGTGCTGGACAAAAAGGCACAGGCCGTTGGACATCAATCAGTGCCACGCAAATGGGCGTTCCAGCCGGCATTATCAGTGAATCCGTTTATGCTCGTGCGCTCAGCACATTAACAAGCGAGCGTGAGCACGCGGCTGGCATACTGACTGCGGACGTAGAAAGCGGTGAGATTGCGGCAGAAGAGGTGGAAAAAGCGATTGAAGAAGCCCTATATTGCGCTAAAATTTGCGCTTATGCTCAAGGCTTCCAAATCATGCGCGCCGCGCAAAAAGAATATGACTGGACACTCAACTTCAGTGATATTGCAAAAATCTGGCGTGGCGGTTGCATTATCAGAGCATCTTTCCTACAAAAGATTGCCGACGCATTCGATGACAATCATGAACTTGAAAACCTATTGCTAAGCGATTACTTCGCAGACGCTATGGCTAATAAGCAAGCAGGCCTGCGTAAAGCTGTTGTCCTTGCCGCGCAATCCGGTGTCCCAACACCTTCTTTCTTCTCGGCATTGGCTTATTTCGATGGTTACCGCTCTGAAGTACTACCAGCTAACTTACTACAAGCACAGCGCGATTACTTCGGCGCTCACACTTATGAGCGAGTAGACGCAGAACCAGGTCAAAAATTTCATACTTACTGGCAGGAAAAAGGTCGTCCGGAACGAAAAGCGTAAAGCCGTTTCACGATTAAAAAAAACGCTGACTTGCAATAAGTCAGCGTTTTTTGTTAATTCAAAAAGTGGGCGTTTGCTTTCAACAACGTCTTGTCAGAACAACAGCCATTACTTCATTTTCTTTTCCATCGAGGTCAACATCCCTCTAAGCATACCAAGTTCCTGTTGGTCCAAACGCGAACGCTGAAATAAACGGCGAAATCGCGTCATGACTTGCATCGGCATCTCTGGATCAAGAAACTCTGTCTGCACTAAAACTTTCTCAAGGTGCTCAAGCAAATAATCGATCTGCTCAACATTGGCAGCAGGTACGTCCCATTTACTGGCGACCACTGGCGCATCTTTCATTAATAAGGATTTCATGCGTAGCTCGTAAGCGATAACCTGTACAGCAGCCCCTAAGTTCAATGAACTAAAGGTTTCAACAGAAGGAATATGCACATGATAATTACAGCGCTGTAGCTCCTCATTGGTTAACCCACGATCTTCACGACCAAAGACAAACGCCGTCACCAGCCCTTCATCAAACACCAAATCAGCCGCTTGCCTTGGATCAACCAAAGGCCAAGGAATATTGCGTTCACGAGCACTGGTACCAATCACTAACTGACAATCGGCCAAGGCTTCTTCTAATGTTTCCACCACAACCGCGTTGTCTAGAATATCCGTCGCACCCGCTGCACGACTCACGGCGTCTTCACTGGGGTATACTTTCGGAGCGACAAGATAAAGGTCCGCTAAGCCCATGTTTTTCATGGCACGGGCAGCGGCACCGATGTTGCCAGGATGCGAGGTATTAACAAGGACAATTCTTACTTTATTTTGCATTTTATACGTTACCAATAATAGCCGTCGAACAATGCTGCGTATCTTAGCAGATATTTACCACAAAGCCGCAAACCGATCAGTTTTCGACCAAAACTTCACTGGTAAAAAGCACATGGTTACGCTAGAATTCGCGCTCTTATTTAGGCGCTCGGTTATATCGTGGTTTTAGTCAGAAATTTGTTCAGCTCAAATATTGAGGCAACTTTCTAACGAAACGAGGCGATAAAACGGAGATGCCCGCTCTTTAACACTTTATTTGGCAACTTATCGTCTTATTGACGGTATGTGCATTTTAATGACGGAATAATTGACGGTAAATTATGCAACCTAGAATCAATGTCGCACTTAAAGCAGCTCGTGCCGCTGCAGAATACATAGTTCACTCACAAGAGAAACTGCTGTTTGATAAAGAACAAGGCCAATCTGCTGAACAAGTGTATCAAACCGTTTGCTCTGGTGCAGAGCGCAGCATTGTTTACCACCTAGAAAAAGCTTACCCAGCAGACACCATTACCACTCGCCTCCAAGGTACCGTACAAAACGGCAACGAAGGGGAATGGGTGATTGATGCGATTCAAGGACAGCATTTATTTTCACGCGGCCTAACAGGCAACGTCATTACAATGAGCTACCTAGTTGCCGGTAAAGTAGAGCACGCACTCGTGCTAAATCCTCACACCAAAGACGAATTTTACGCAAGTAAAGGCCGCGGTGCTTACCTTAATAATTCTCGAATTCGCAGCAGTACAGCTCGCACGTTAGAGAAAGTAACCG
Organism: Marinomonas shanghaiensis; assembly: GCF_003259175.1. Taxonomy (GTDB): domain Bacteria; phylum Pseudomonadota; class Gammaproteobacteria; order Pseudomonadales; family Marinomonadaceae; genus Marinomonas; species Marinomonas shanghaiensis. Next base: position 17,056 of record NZ_QGOK01000035.1, read on the forward strand.
TTGCCGCACAATTTCCAGCCACTGACCGTCTGATGCCGTATTTATCTGGCCAGTTTGCCGTGCTAACTGAAATCGCAGAGCAAGGCGCTCGTGCTGTGCTACAGGACTCTCCTGCATTGATGCTTGCCAACGTCGCTGCTGGCCGCCTTGATGCCGCTTGGGGTATCAAACTTCAAGAATGGGAAATGCAAGCACCACTGTTCATTGCAAAAGAAGCAGGCTGCTTATTCGCTGGCTTTGATGGATCTCCTAGCATAGAGAAAGGCGACGTATTATGCGCAGCGCCTCGCTTATTCAAAGTTCTACTGCCCACTCTAAATAAGCACCTCAACTAATTCTAAAGATTACAAAGAATACAGACACAAAAAAGGCGCCTTCTGTTTTAGAAAGCGCCTTTTTTATTTAGCCCGTCATTTTTCATGTGGCACACACGTTAGTGTTTGTGATGACAATGCTCATGATGGTGTTCGTGTAAATCTTCTTCATCGTGATGATGATCATCACCCGGATCGGTTTCCCCAGGGTAATACAAACCAATGTCCTGACGAATCTCGTCCAGAGTCGCAATCAAGTCTATACTGTCCTGCCAACTGTGATTAGGGCTTTGAATCAAACCTTCCGCCAGACAACGGTTGACTTCATCGACCTCAAATTGATAGCCATTCCCCGGAAAATCAAACGTCACAGCACGTTCTTTGTTATCTGCACTAACAATACGACAAGACTTCGCCTTGAACCATTCGGAATCAATTTCAATGTATCCTTTTGATCCAGACAAGATGGCTCGGTTTGGGTTGTGTGAAATCAGCGACGCATCCAACGAAGCAAGCTGTCCGCCTTCCCACCCTAATAAGATCTGTTCAAACAGGTCAACATTGGTATCGCCAATAACCGCTTGGTTTTGCACAAAATCCGGTTTACCAAAAAATAATTGCGCCAAGAAAACGGGATAAATACCAATGTCCAGTAAGGCACCACCACCCAGCTCAAGATTAAGTAAACGGTGATTCGGATCCGTCGGCCCAATAAAATTAAAACTGGCTTGGATACTGTTCAAATTACCTATTTCACCCTCTTCAACCCACTCAACAACCTGCTCGATAACAGGATTAAAACGCGTCCACATGGCTTCCATAACAAAAACTTCATGCTCTAAAGCAAGATCATAAAGCTCTCTAGACTGCGTCTCGTTCAGTGTAAAAGGCTTTTCGCACAACACAGCTTTACCCGCTAGAATGCAGGCTTTTGTCAAATCATAGTGGTATACATGAGGTGTGGCGATATATATGGCGTCCACCTCATTGCTGTTGATCAATGAAAAATAATCAACAAAGGCCAATTCAATATTAAATTCGTCCGAAAACGCATCTGCAGATGCCTTATTGCGAGAAGCCACAGCACGAAGTTCGCCCGCTTTGACATGACAAAAATCGCCGGCAAATGCATGTGCGATTTGACCTGTTCCAATAATACCCCAGCGTACCTTCTTCATAGGATTCTCCCCATAGCCGTAATCAAAAGCATTAGCTCCATTAATGTCCTAGCAATAAGACACACGTATCTATTACAAACTCACTAAAATAGCGCTAAAAAACGGACTAAGTTTGACGCTAAAAATGACTATAGTCCACTGGCATTTTCAAGCTCTTGGATACGCGCATTTAATGTCTCTACTTGCGCCTCCAATTCTACTATACGCGCTTTTAATCGCTCAGTGTGGTCATCGCTCTTATCTGTTAAGGATACATCACCCTGTAAAGGACGCTCAGACTCGCTACAGAAACATTCTTGATAACGTTGCTCACGCTTACCAGGCTCTCTTGGTAACGAACAAACATATGGCCCGCCCGTTTGCGTCTGCAGAGACTGCAAGGCTGAGGTCACTTCTTCTAACGATTGAAAGTTGTGTAAGCGCCCACTGCGCGAGCGTAACTCACCTGGTGTCTGAGCACCACGCAGAAAAAGCAAGGTCACGATGGCCGTCTGCGCTGGAGAGAATTGTAAATCTGAAAACTCCGTATTACAAAATCTATGTTGATATTTACTCACGCGACTGTGTGAACCGGTGATTTCCGTCACCAAACCACGCTCCACTAAAGCGTTCACTGCATCTTGTACGGCCAACTCAGACAATTGAGTGACTGGCTCGCGGTTGGACTTTTGATTGCAGGCATTCACTAAAGCATTCAAACTCAAGGGATATTGATCTGGCGTGGTAACCTCTTTTTCTAACAGACAACCAATCACACGCATTTCGATAAAACTTACTTGATGATAAATCATAAGACTCCCTAACCGCTTCCGTCTTTTTAGTTTTCTGTGTTGCTAGTTGCGATGTTTTAAAACGATCTTAAAAGGCATCAGCAATACTTCTTTGAACGACATAGGCTGATACGTTTTCGTATCAGGCAAACCTATTTTTAAGTGCTCATCACCGTCTAAGGCACATCCCCTTCTACTCATAAATAGGACATCCCAAACACTTAAGAAAAAACCAAAATTACTGTTTGCTTCAAGATTGTCTCTTGAATGATGTATGCGATGCATATCTGGCGTGACGAACAGTTTCTGAACGCTGTGCTCAATACTAACAGGCAACCTAGCGTTGGTGTGATTAAACATGGCAGATGCGTTCAATACAATATCGAACACCAATACCGCCTCTAAGGGAATGCCAAATACCCCTATAACCATGGCCTTAATGCAAAGAGAAAGTACGATTTCAAGAGGATGAAAACGCACCGCAGAGCTAACATCTAACTCAGGGTCTGAATGATGTACTCGGTGTATACGCCATAAAAACGTCACCCGATGAAACAATCTATGCTGCCAATAAATAACACAGTCCAGCAGCAAAATACTCAACAAAAAAATCAGCCAAAAAGGCAGTTCTAACAGCGAAAAAACACCCAATCCTTGGCTCAATAGCGCAACAATAGACAACAACAAAGGCTGAACGATTCGCACGCACGCGGCACCGATAAACAATAAAATAAGGTTATGCCGCCAGCGTTGGCGCCACTGAATCAGTGGCCCTCTGGGACGACGCCATTGCCATAACAGCAAGACGCTCAACACCCCAAGAAAGACAGCAAAACGCAAACTAAAGTCGATCACATAAAGCCTTGCACAATTAACGCCTCTTCGATACGCGTCAGCGCTTGATCAAGAACGGATTGGGGACAACCAAAGTTTAGGCGAATGTAATTAGGATTACCAAAATCTTTGCCATCAGAAATGCCCACCCCAGCGTCTAAAAAGAACTGATGAGGGTTTTCTAAGGACAACGCAGACACATCTATCCATGCAAGATAAGTCGCTTCCAAATGCAACATTTTCATGGGCGTCGTCGCGATTCTGCTGGCTAAAAAATCACGATTACGTTTCAAATACACCAATAATGCCTGATGCCAAGCTTGCCCGCCCTCATATGCGGCAATCGCGGCCGTCAACCCCAACATATTCGGCGATGGAATCAGGCCCGCTTTTTCTTGATTAAAGGCCTGACGCAAAACGGGGTTTTCGATCACCGCAAAAGCGTAGCCAAGACCCGCAATATTGAACGTTTTGCTGGGGGCCATTAAGGTAATCGTCCGGTTAGCCGCATCTGAATTCAGACTCGCGAAAGGCACATGAGGCACATCATCCAGAATCAAATCACAATGAATTTCATCGCTCACGACCACAAGATCGTACTTTTCAGCCAAGGCATGAATACGCAATAATTCAGCTTTAGTATAAACGCTGCCACCTGGATTGTGAGGATTGCATAAAAGAATCATCTTACTTTTAGGATTGGCACAGGCAGATTCAAATTGCACCATATCTGGCACCCATCGCCCATTTTCAACCTGCATATCCACCATCAATAAATCACGCTTTGCCGTCAAAGGTGCTTTGGTCAAATGATAATAAACCGGCCCCGGAACAACGATCCCCTCGCCTTCCTTTGAAAAGACTCGAACACTGAGATGCAGCGCACAAACCAAGCCGGGTAAATGCACGAGATGAGCACCAGAAACAGACCAATCATAACGACGTTTTAAATGGGATTGAATGGCCCCTACTAATGCCTTAGGCGTGTGCGTATAACCGTAAACACCCTCACTAACCCTTTGATTTAATGCTGTTTTAATACAATCAGGGGAATCGAAATCCATATCAGCAACCCACATAGGGATCACGTGTTGAGGGTATTTCGCCCATTTATCACTGCTCATATCTGTTCGGTCTATTAGGGTATCAAACACCGACAAAGAGACATCCATTAAACTACACTCCCATCATTCATTTGGCTTTATAATTAACACAATCTTAGCCATTAACTCCAGCCATAAATAACGCCAAGGAAACGAAAAAAACATTGAATGACATGAACCCTTTAAAAACAAAATAGAGTAAAAAATCCTCATTTCTTATCTTAAACCGACATAATACTAGATAAAAAAGACTGAAAAAAATTTTAAAAGCCTTAAATCCCTTTAAAATCAAAAGGTTAAATTAATTAGAGAACTAAGTTTTTGATTTGTCAAGGGTTGACCTAAATTACACAATCAGCCTAGTATAGTTTTCATTAAACGGCTGTTTAATAAAAAAGGATCCATAATGCCAAAAGTTGGAATGCCTGAAATACGTAAACCTCAGCTCATCGAGGCAGCCATAAAAGCCATAGACAAATACGGTTTCGCCGGGGCGACCGTCAGCGTGATTGGCAAAAAAGCGGGAGTTTCTCCGGCCATCATCAACCATTATTTCGGTGGTAAAGATGGCCTGTACGAAGCCACCATGCGAAGCCTGATTCGTGAATTTTTTGAGATTTTATCGAAAGAAGTCACAAAAACGAAAAACAAATCCGCTAAAAGTAAAGTAATGGCCATTGTTAGAGCCAGTTTTAGTCAGTCTCAAACACACCCCCAAGTCGTCAAAACTTGGATGGGGTTTTGGGCCTCAGCCATGCACACACCGTCCTTGTATCGCTTACAAAATGTTTACTCTAAGCGATTACAGTCCTCACTGGTGTGTGTGTTACGAGAAGAATTTGATATAAAAAAAGCACGCTGCATCGCATTGACCGTCGCCGCACTTATTGACGGAATGTGGTTACGAGGCTCGCTAGCAGGCGGCATAGATAAACAAGAATCGGCCGAACAGATACAGGCCTATTTAGACTTAGTGTTTCAGGATAGAACCTAAACACCGAAACACAAGATTAACATCCTACATTTTATTTTTAGGCAGCCTACAAACAAACACGCTGCACAACGCTTTAGGAGTTCACGCTCAGTGCCAACACCAGGCACTGTATTTGCTCATTGATTTTGAGTTCAATAGAAAGAGGGTATGGGTATGAATAAACTAAAAAAGACCGCTATCGCCGTTAGTATCGCCAGTATTTCTGGATTAACTGTGGCAGCGGAATGCTCCACGGTTCGATTTTCCGATGTTGGCTGGACAGACATTACGGCGACAACGGCCGTGGTTAGTGAAATCAGCAAAGGCCTAGGCTACGAGACAAAAACACAATTATTGTCCGTTCCAGTGACTTATACGTCACTTGCGAATGGTGACATTGATATTTTTCTAGGCAACTGGATGCCGACGATGCAAGCCGACATCGAACCCTATCTAAAAGCAGGCACCGTCGAAGACCTAGGCCCTAACCTAGTCGGCGCAAAATACACTTTAGCCGTAAGTAAATCTGCCTATGACGCGGGTGTGACGGACTTTTCAGACATTGCAAAATTTCGCAAAGAATTCTCCGGCCGTATCTATGGTATCGAACCTGGCAATGACGGCAATCGCATTATTCAGGACATGATAGACTCAAATGCTTTCAATTTAGGCGACTTTCAATTGGTTGAATCCAGTGAAGCTGGCATGCTTTCTCAGGTTAGCCGTAACGCACGCCGTGATAAATGGATTGCCTTTCTAGGTTGGGCGCCACACCCAATGAACGCCAATTTTGACATGGAATACTTATCAGGCGGAGACGATTTCTTTGGCCCTAACTTTGGCGGTGCCAACGTGCACACCAACGTTCGAAAAGGTTACCTTCAGGAATGCCCGAATGTCGGCAAGCTACTGACCAACCTGACTTTCTCCTTACCGATGGAAAACGAAATCATGGGTGCCATTTTAGACGATGGCAAAAAACCGGATCTCGCAGCGAAAGAATGGTTAAAAGCCAACCCTGACGTACTCAACACCTGGCTTGAAGGCGTCACTACAACCTCTGGTGGCAACGGCCTAAGCGCTGTGAAATCACACCTAGGTCTGTAATCATTTTTTCTACCAGCACTTACTCACACCCTACGCAACACACTCTGCGTAGGGTGCTTCATCGAACTATCGGAGAACACACATATGAATTGGCTGACGGATAATAAAATCCCTCTTGGCGCTTGGATGGAAAGCTTTGTCGATTGGCTAGTTTCAGCGGCTTCCGTATTCTTTGACTTCATTTCTATTACACTTGAAACCATCATTTATACACTAGTGGACGCTATTTTATGGGCACATCCACTGGCAGTTATTGCCGTCATTTTAATCGGTGTCTGGTTCTTGCATCGCAATATTGGGTTGCTCGTGTTTATTGCAGCTTCTTTTCTACTGATCATTAATATGGGCTACTGGATCGAAACCATCCAAACCCTTGTACTGGTTGTCACAGCCACCACAATCAGTGTCTTAATTGGTGTACCAATTGGTATTGCGGCAGCGCATCGCCCTTGGCTGTACACCATGTTACGTCCGATTCTCGACTTAATGCAGACAATACCGACTTTCGTCTACCTGATTCCAACACTGATTCTTTTTGGCCTAGGGTATGTGCCTGGCCTAATCTCCACCATTATCTTCGCCATCGCCGCGCCGATCCGTTTAACTTACCTAGGCGTTAGCAAGGTTCCCAGTGAATTAATTGAAGCGGGATTAGCGTTTGGTTGCACAAAATCCAAACTCCTCTACAAGGTCGAACTGCCTGCGGCCATGCCTAACATCATGGCCGGTATTACCCAATGTATCATGCTGTCACTTTCAATGGTGGTGGTCGCCGCTCTTGTGGGAGCAGACGGCCTTGGAAAACCCGTTATTAGAGCACTAAACACCGTTAACATTTCCCAAGGTTTTGAAGCAGGTGTTGCCATTGTATTGGTTGCCATCATGCTAGACCGCATTTGTAAATCACCAGCAACGAAAAACGAGGGATAACTTATGGCTGTTGTAAAAATTGAGAACGTTGATATCGTCTTTGGTGACAATAAAGCAAAAACACTTCCACTGATGGACAAAGGCCATACCAGAGACCAAATCCTCGGTATGACAGGCGATGTAGTTGGGGTACAAAACGCCAACATCGAAGTAAATGAAGGTGAAATTTGTGTCCTTATGGGCTTATCTGGATCCGGTAAATCTACCCTGCTTCGCGCAGTTAACGGTTTAAATAAAATTGCCCGTGGCCGTTGTTTGGTGAGAGACGGTGACAGTATGGTCGACATGGCGAAATGCGATGATACAACGCTGCGTCATATGCGAACTCGTCGTGTCTCCATGGTCTTTCAAAGCTTTGCCCTAATGCCATGGTTAACCGTATTAGAAAATGTCGCTTTCGGTTTAGAAATGCAAGGCATGCCCAAAGCGGAGCGACTCAAAAAAGCACGCGAACAACTGAAAATGGTCAGTCTCGATAAATGGGCGGACAAAAAGCCAGACGAACTGTCTGGTGGTATGCGCCAGCGCGTCGGATTAGCAAGAGCCTTTGCTATGGATACCGACGTACTACTGATGGATGAACCTTTCTCTGCACTGGACCCATTGATTCGCTCACAGCTACAGGACGAATTGATTGAGCTACAAAAACGTCTCAACAAAACCATCATCTTCGTAAGCCATGATTTGGACGAAGCCCTCAAGATTGGCAGCAAAATCGCCATCATGGAGTCCGCTAGAATCATCCAAGAGGACACACCAGAGCAAATCGTATTAAACCCAGCGACTGACTACGTAGAACGGTTTGTTGCCCACACCAACCCTCTCAACGTGCTGTGTGGCAATTCTTTAATGACACCGCTGGCACAACTGGCCGTTAAAGACGAACGCCTATCCGTTACCGATGATGTGTGGCTCACATTAGAAAATGGAAAAATAGCGTCGGTACAAGGACCAAAAGGCGAGATCCCAACCGCCCGCTGGACACCCGAAACCATCCTTGCCAATGTGCCTGAAAACACCGTTTTCATTGTACCTGCCAACATCCCCATGCGAGATGCTGTAGAACTGCGTTACCACTCAAACATGTTCATGGTATTAGAAGACAAAGAGCAATGTATCGGTATATTGAACGACCATAATTTTTACCACGCACTGCTGGGTAAACACTTTGGACGTGAAGAAGCGGCAGCCTAACGATTCGCTCTTGATGGCATACAAATAAAACGTCCCCCAAACAAAAAGGCCAGATGCTTAACATCTGGCCTTTTTCGTTCAGTCGACGCATTCAAACCATCATACGTTGAGCAGTAGATGTTCCCGTTCCCAAGAACTGATTACTCGGTTAAAGGTTTCAAACTCGCTGCGTTTGACGCCCATGAAGGCTTTAACAAAATGCTCGCCCATAATGTCACAAAGTGGCTGGCATTCTTCAAGCAGACGCAACCCTTCTTCTAAGGTTCGCGCGATTTCCACTTCTTCCGAAGGTGGTGTTTTGCCTTCAACCGGTTCGGTTGGCTGTAATTGCTGTTTAATACCAAGATAACCACAAGCCAAGGTCGCAGCAATTGCCAAGTAAGGATTGCAATCAGCGCCAGGGAAACGGTTTTCAATGCGTGTCCCTTCCGGTGCTGAAAACGGAATTCGCAATCCGGCCGTACGGTTATCAAACCCCCATTGCATATTAATGGGCGCCGCCATTTCAGGCGAAAAACGCCGATAGGAATTCACATTAGGAGCAAAAAAACTAATCGCGTTGGGTGTGTATTTTTGCAAGCCCCCTAAGTAGTTGTAAAACAAGTCACTGGGGCTGCCGTTGTTATCAAATAAATTTTTGCCGGTTTTACTGTCCACCAAGCTTTGATGAATATGCATAGCACTGCCTGGCTCATGTTGCATCGGCTTAGCCATAAAAGTCGCGTACATACCGTGCTTCATCGCAGCTTCTCGTAACGTGCGCTTGAAGACAAACACTTGATCAGCCAAGTCCAGTGGGTCGCCATGAATAAAGTTGATCTCCATCTGTGCGGCGCCAGACTCATGAATCAAGGTATCCACATCCAAACCTTGTGCCTCGCAATAACTGTAAAGCGTATCAATCACAGGATTAAACTCGTTTACGGCATCAATGCTATAAGAGCGACGTGACGTTTCTCGTTTTCCTGAACGCCCTACCGCCGGTTTTAATTCATAATCAGGATCGGTGTTTGGATCGATCAGATAAAACTCTACCTCAGGCGCAATAACCGGTGTGATGCCTTCTTTTGCATACAAGGCAAGAATATTGCGTAAAATTGTCCGACTCGATAAAGGATGCAACTGGCCACTTTTGTCGTAACAATCATTGATGATTTGTGCTGTTGGCTCATCCGCCCAAGGAACCAAGCGAAAAGTATTTGGGTCCGGATGCAATTCCATGTCTCGGTCACTGGCGTCCACCAGCTCATAATGGTTATCAGCCCAATCCCCCGTCACACTTTGCACAAGTATGGTTTCAGGAATACGCCCAAACAATTCTGCTAAAAATTTATACGTTGGGTAAAACTTACCACGAGCGTTGCCAGTCATGTCCGCCAACGTAGACTCGATTTCAGTAATAGAATGTTCTTTCAAAAAAGCTTCAAACTCTGTCATAACCCACCTTATGCTACCTGCCTTTTTAGGATACTGAGCCAAAATATTACGTCTTGCGATCTTACTCTATTGCTCTATCATTCACACTAAACGGGCGTGATTTTAGCTTACTGCCTGAAAGTGACGAACCATAAAGCCAATCTATCGCTTTAAGAATCGTCTAATCATACCGAGTTTTTTTCTCATGGGGAGACAAAGTTTGAACTCACGCCCAGCCTCTTACTATGCAGCAAGCGCCAATAGACAACCCGAACACCCTTCTCTACTGGGCGAGCAAGACACCGATATATGTATTATTGGTGGGGGTTTTACAGGTGTCTCTGCGGCGCTTCATCTTGCTGAAGCAGGCTTCAACGTCTGCCTAGTTGAAGCCAATACCATTGGTTGGGGGGCTTCTGGTCGAAACGGTGGTCAACTCTGCCAAGGCCATAACATGAGCCATGACACCATGGTCAAACAAGTCGGCAAACACATAGCCAATCAACTTTGGCAAAGCTCTGTCGATTCCGTTGCCTTAGTCAAAGACCTGATCAAACGCCATGACATAGAATGCGACCTAAACGATGGCGTTTTACATGTCGCCAGTAAACGCCGCCACGCCGAAGACTTTAAAAGCGCCGTTGAATACAAAAAAACGCAATTAGACTACCAAGACGTGGACTATCTTAATGCAGAAGAAGTGTCGACTTTGCTTGGCACTGAGCACTTTTACGGTGGTGAACTCTATCGAGATGGCGCCCACCTTCATCCGCTCAACTTTGTCTTAGGCATGGCAGAAGCCGCGACTCGTCAGGGGGCAACCCTCTATGAAAATTCAGCCGTTCTATCCTATCAAACAGGAGAAAGACCTGAAGTGGTGACCGAACACGGCAAAATACGCTGTCGCTACCTGCTCTTCGCCTGTAATGGTTACCTAGGCAAACTTAACCATTCGGCCGCCAAAAAAATCATGCCGATTAATAACTTCATCATAGCAACCGAACCATTAAGCGATGACCTTGCTAACCGCATCAATCCAAAACGTTTGGCCGTCGCGAATTCACAATTTGTGGTGGACTATTTTAGACTGTCGGCCGACAACCGCTTACTGTGGGGCGGTGGCGAAAACTACCGTCAACGCTTTCCTAGCGACATCACAGGTTTTGTCAAAAAACACATGCTCAAAGTGTATCCTGAATTGTCTGACCACAAGATAGATTATGCATGGGGCGGCACGTTAGCCATCACACTAAACCGTATGCCGCATATCGCTAGACAAGCGTCCAATGTGTTTGTCGCACAAGGTTATTCTGGACACGGTGTGGCACTGGCCACTTATGCAGGAGCCTTATTTGCTAACGCGGTGCAAGGCTCATTAGAAGGCATAGATGCGTTTGAGCGCCTGCCGATGAAAGACTTCCCCGGCGGCACTCTTTTGCGTTGGCCGGGGCTGGTCGCTGGTATGCTGTATTATTCAACGCTGGATAAACTCCCTTAAATACAAGCGTTGTCTTCACATTATTGCTTTAAAAACTGACCAATCCAGGTCATTAATTGCGACGATTGAATGTCACTGCTCACAAGAGACGAACGGGCAAGCAAAGCTTGTTCGTGCGTTAATTGCTGACCATCGTATAAATCAATCAGGGCTTTTTCATACACTTTGGAAAATTCAGGATGGCCCTGGAACGTCAAAATGTGCTGGTCATAAAGCAAACCGGCGTTTTCACAAAAATCGGAACGCAAGATGACCCGCGCTCGCGTTGGTTTTTCAACCACCTGATCCTGATGAAAAGCGCACAAAGCCAATTCTTCTGCCTCTGGCAACACAGGCAAAGACTCACAGACTGTATAGTGATGTACGCCCACTCCCCAGCCGCCTTGATATTTCTCAACGCGTCCCCCCAATGCCCGAGCAATAACCTGATGACCAAAGCAAATCCCTACCAGAGGTCGCTGAATTTGATCGATCTTCTGAATCAAATCGCATAAGCGCAGAATCCACGCGTCATCGGCATACGCATCGGCCTTAGACCCAGTAATCAACCAAGCGTCACATTCTTGAGCATCATGAGGAAACACACCTAGACGCACATCATAAGTAACAAAGTCGAGATCCCTTTGCATGTTACCAAGCTGTTCAGCAAACATATTCGCATAGGTTGGAAATTCACCCAGCAAAGTGTCAGGGGTAATACCCGCCGCAAGAATACCTATTTTCATTCATTTGTCCTTAAACCACGGTTTCTCAATGAAAGCCGTATACTACTTATTAACATCGTTATAACGACTTTGTCTGTGCAAAATCACTATCGCTGCGATCACGGCAATCGACACAGCCACAATCATTAATGTGGCCAGCGCGTTCACCTCTGGGGTCACACCTAGGCGAACTTTTGAAAAAATTACCATTGGCAAGGTGCTGTTACCCGGACCCGAGACAAAGCTGGCAATAACCAGATCGTCCAAAGACAAGGTAAAAGACAGCAACCAACCCGAAATAATCGCCGGAGCAATCAAAGGCAAAGTGATCAGAAAAAACAACGATGCCGGTTTCGCCCCTAAATCCATGGCCGCTTCTTCTAGGGTTTCATCTAAGGACGCAAGGCGCGACTGCACCACAACGGCCACATAAGCCAAACAAAAGGTTGTATGAGCAATCACAATGGTCATCACACCACGTCCTGCTGGCCAACCAAACATGTTTTCCAACGACACAAACAGCAGCAGTAAAGACAAACCTGTGATCACTTCAGGCATCACCAACGGTGCGGTTACCCAACCCGTTAGCATGGCTTTGCCAACAAATTTGCGCATTCGACTCAATACGAAACCCGCCACAGTACCTAATACAGACGCCAAGGTGGCACTGATAAAGGCAATCTTTAAACTTACCCAAGCTGCGCTCATAATCTGTTCATTTCGAAACAGCTCTGCGTACCACTTTAATGACCAGCCGCCCCATACCGTGACCAGTTTCGAGTCATTAAAACTGTACACAATCATGGCAATAATCGGTGCATACAAAAACACAAAACCCGCACCAGACATAAATTTTAAGGTCAAAGAATTACCCTGTTTCATTCGACCTCCTTATTGCTATTGCGCACATACATAATCGGACCCACTAAGACAATCAACATCATCACAGCGACAGCCGACGCCATAGGCCAATCACGATTTTGGAAGAATTCATCCCATAATACACGACCAATCATTAAGGTATCGGACCCACCCAACAACGCAGGAATCACATATTCACCAACCGCCGGGATAAACACCAACAAACAACCCGCAATAATGCCCGTCTTCGCCAACGGCAAGGTTATCAAGAAAAAAGATTGATATGGTTTAGCCCCCAAATCCTGAGCCGCATCAATGAGGTTCAAATCCATTTTTTCTAACGAAGTATAAAGAGGCAGAATCATAAAAGGCAGATAGGTATATACAATGCCCAAATACACCGCAAACTCGGTCTGTAATATTTGCAAAGGCTGATCAATGATGCCTATCGCCATCAAAACATCATTCACCAAGCCATCTTTTCTCAGCAGTACCATCCAAGCGTATACACGCAACAAAAAGGACGTCCAAAACGGCAAAATCACCAAAGCCAACAATATAATGCGCTTCGTAGGGCCGCTACGCGCAATCAAATACGCAATCGGAAAACCAATCAACAAGGCAAAAAACGTCGAGATGGCAGCAATTTTTAACGAGCTTAAATACGCGTCCAAATAGAAACGCGACTCGAAAAGATACAGGTAATTACCAAAGTTAATCTTAAAGGTAAGATAAGCACTGCTCGAATCCCATTGTAATAAAGGCGAATACGGTGGAATGGCAATCACCGCTTCCGCGAGCGATATTTTAAATACCACCAAAAAGGGGATAAAGAAAAACGCCGCCAACCATAACATGGGAACCAAAATAACCGCCGCACGTCCGAGGCGAAGCTCAGACAAGCGCCAAGCGAAACGGCGTGTTTTCTTGTCTATTGTCGTCTCACTCATCATGACATCAATACCACGCAGCTGTCCGCGTCCCAAGAAAGATACACCTTATCTTCCCATGTCAGGCGACTGCCCATTTCACGAGAAACGTTAGGCTGAGTGATACGCAGTTCTTTACCAGAAGCAAGACGCACCTTAAACACAGACTGACTTCCCATGTAAGCCACATCAGAAATAATACCCGTGGCACCATTTACTTCGATGTCTACAGGCTCACGGCTGATATAAATTTTTTCAGGTCGAATGGCCACGCTGACTTCTTGATTAGGCGCACAACTGATGCCGTGATCCACTTGCAGCAAGGCATCTAAGTCTGGGCTTTGAATCGACACACTATCACGCTCGTCTTCCACAACCGTACCGTCAAAAAGGTTCACATTGCCAATGAACTCGGCTACAAAACGACTTTTTGGATACTCATAAACCTCATGAGGCTCAGCGGTCTGAACTATTTCGCCGTTGTTCATCACACCAATACGCGTTGCCAAGGTCATGGCTTCTTCTTGGTCATGAGTCACCACCACAAAGGTAATGCCCAATTCATCTTGTAAACGCATCAGTTCAAACTGAGTTTCCTCACGGAGCTTTTTATCCAGTGCACCTAACGGCTCGTCCAAAAGCAATAATTTTGGGCGCTTAACCAAAGCACGTGCCAAGGCCACACGCTGACGCTGACCACCCGACAACATATGAGGCTTACGCTTAGCAAGGTGACCGAGCTGCACCATGTTCAAAATCTCAGCCACTCGCTTGTTTACTTCTGGGCTCTTTATTCCTTCTCGTTTTAAGCCAAACGCCACATTGGCTTCAACCGATAAATGCGGGAACAAAGCATAAGACTGGAACATCATATTGACCGGACGCTCCCAAGGTGGGATGCCCGTCATATCCACACCATCAATTAAAATACGACCCGATGTAGGCTCTTCAAATCCAGCCAACATTCGCAATAAGGTACTTTTCCCTGAACCAGAACCACCCAATAAGCAAAAAAGCTCATTTCGATAAATATCTAAGGACACGGAATTCACCGCGGTAAACTGACCAAACTGCTTGGTAATTTGTTCAATTTGCACAAAAGGTTTTGCGTCTTGTTGACGCCATGTCGGCACAGATTTCGTCTGTACAGCAGAGGGATTGGGAAAAGCAGACATAACCTACGACCTATCAAAATGAGCGAGAAAAAATAGCGGAGCCAGAAAGCTCCGCCGATGCGTCGACTAACGACCCGTTTTAATGTTAGTCCATGCACGCGTTAAAGAGCGATCAAAACGCGCAGTGTGAGCCACTTGCACATAAAGCTTATCCTTCACCGCTTGGGTAGGATAAATGCCCTTATTCGATAGAATTGCTTCATCTAACAATGGCTCAGCGGCTTTATTGGGCACGGCATAATACACATAGTTAGAAATAGAAGCAGCTACTTCAGGACGTAAAATATAATCAATAAACGCCAACGCCGCTTCAGGATGTGGCGCATCCGCTGGTACGGCCATTAAATCAAACCACACCAAGGTTCCTTCTTTTGGAATCGAATAATTGATCTCAATACCTTGTCCGGCCTCTTCGGCACGACCTTGTGATTGCAGAATGTCTCCGTTGTAACCTACCGCCACACAGATTTCGCCGTTGGCTAAATCGGAAATATAAGTACTAGAGTGGAAATATTTGATGTTTTGACGCGCCTCAGTCATCAATTTCGCTGACGCCGTTAATTCATCCGCATCCTCTGAATTCGGATCTACGCCACGATAATTATGCACAATAGACATAATTTCCGCTGGTGAATCCAACACAGCAATACCACAGTCTTTTAGCTTAGCGGCAATGCTAGGGTTAAATAACACATCCCATGAATCCAATTCCGTAGTGCCTAATCGCTCTTCGATCATCTTAGTATTGTAACCAATACCAATCGTTCCCCAGGCATAAGGAATATTGTGCTGATTGCCAGCATCATGCTTTTCGATCTGCTTGAGCAACGTAGCGTCTAAATTGCCCACATTACTTAGCTTACTCTTGTCTATCGTCTGATAAACACCGGCTTTCACTTGGCGCTCAAAAAAAGAATTTGATGGCATCACCACATCGTAACCAGAACCACCAGCCATCATTTTGGCTTCTAATGCTTCGTTACTGTCATACACATCATAATTCACCTTAATGCCGGTCTCAGCGGTGAATTGCTCTAAAGTACCTGGTGCCATATAGTCGGACCAGTTGTAAATATTAACCACTTGCTCTGCAGAAACCGTTGCAGAGCCAGCCGCGCATGCGAGCATTAAACCAAGTGTTCTCTTTTTCATTGAGGGATCTCCCAATCAGCTAATAAAATTGGCCGGAGCCTATTACAACCCTTTTATAGATATGCTTCGTATTCCACATCAGAGATACGACCATAGATTTTTTCCTGCTCTTGCTCTTTCACAGCAGTAAACACTCTGACAAAGGTTTCTCCTAAATACTCACGCATAAATGCGCTGTCTTTAAAGGCTTCCGTTGCCGTTTCCCAACGATTAGGCAATGCCTTATATCGCTCAGAAAGCGAATAAGCATCGCCTTCTATTGGCTGAGGCGGCAACATATTGGCTTCAATACCATGCAATGCCGCACCCAATATCGCTGCTAACACAAGATACGGATTCGCATCCGCGCCAGCAACACGATGCTCTATGCGACGCGCTTCGTTCTCGCTGTCCGGTATGCGCACCGCGACGGTTCGGTTCTCATAACCCCAACTTGCAAAAGTTGGCGCATGAGCACCATTTTGAAAACGACGATAAGAGTTCATATGCGGCGCAAAAACCAACATAGACTCAGGCATATGATTTAGCAGACCAGCGACCGCTTTTTGCATCATCAATGAGCCATCTTCATCACCGCTATCAAATACATTATTGCCCGCTTCATCCAATAAACTAAAGTGCACGTGCATGCCGCTGCCGCTTTTATTGGCATACGGTTTTGCCATAAAAGTGGCCCCTAAATCATTGCGTCGAGCCACCCCTTTAATCAAACGTTTAAAGAGAATCGCATGGTCGGCGGATAATACTGCGTCATTCGTGTGTTGCATATTAATTTCGAACTGCCCAGGCCCCAATTCGGAAACAATGGTATCCGCTGGGATATCTTGCGCCTCACAGGCTTCACGAACTTCAGTAAAAAACCCCTCTAAACCGTCCATTTCATCAATCGAATAACAGTCAATTTCACTCAAACGACGACCGTTACCTTCGTTAATAATCGGCTCTTCTGGACGGCGTTTAAACTCCGACTCACCATCCAGCAAATAAAACTCCAACTCGGTTGCCACCACAGGCGTTAGCCCAAGCGCTTTATAACGCTCAACAATACGTACCAATATCTGGCGTGGATCAGGATAAAAAGGCGAACCGTCCATATTGTGCATCATTGCCAAAACTTGTCCACGAGGAGACTCGGCCCATGGCACAGAAGTCGGCTCATCATAAACAGGTAAACAAATACCATCTGTATCCCCTGTTTCAAAAACCAATCCGTTTCCCAGAACATCATCGCCCCAGTTATCAAAACCAATCACCGATTGCGGTAATTTCACCCCCTGAGTCATCACACTATCAAGCCCGCTTGCTGGGATACGTTTACCTCGTAGATTGCCGTTTAAATCCGCAATAAATAAATCAAACTCTTTATTCCCTTCATACATTTCCGACATACAACATACTCTTTTAAAAAGGGGAGAACGCCAAAAACCAGTGTTGAACAGACGCTTTTCCACGATGTCACCCACCTTCATCGAACAAAAGCGTTAAAAAGTGTTAGATACCCAGCTTATCTCTCAGGCTGTAATACATGGCCCCCATGGCAGTATAAGGTACACGCAGAAAACGACCGCCTGGAAAAGGGTATTGCGGCATACTGGCAAACACATCAAAACGTGATGTATTTCCTTCGATAGCATCCGCCAAAATCTCACCCATCAAATGCGAATTGGTTACCCCATGACCTGAGTACCCTTGCGCGTAATACAAATTTTCACCCACTCGCCCCACTTGCGGCATACGCATCATGGTCAGTAAAAAATTTCCCGTCCAAGCAAAATCAATCTTCACTTCTTTAAGCATAGGATAGGTTTTTAGCATTTTGGCGCCAATAATGGATTCAATTTTTGACGGTTCGCGAGCACCGTAAGTCGTACCGCCACCATAAATCAAACGCCCATCACCCGATAGACGATAATAATCCAGCAGATAATTACCGTCTTCAACACAGTGATCTGTGGGTAAAAGTTGTTTCTGTAAAGCGTCAGAAAGTGGTTCCGTCGCAATCACCTGAGTACCGCAAGGCATGGATTTTTTTTCTACCTCAGGGAGCAAACCAAACACATAGGCATTCCCCGCCACCACGAGCGTATTAGCGACCACAACCCCTTCTGCCGTGATAGCTTTAATCGGCTTACCATGCTCAATTCGAATCACTTTCGAATCCTCATAGATCACCCCGCCTAAGGATTCAAACGCCCGTGCTTGGCCTAAAACCAAATTCAACGGCTGAATATGGCCACCCAATGAATCCAATAAGCCCCCCACATAACGTTCGGAACCAATATGATCTTGGATGCCAGTGGCCGACAGCAGCGTCAAACCTTCATGACCATGGGCTTCCCACAGGGCTTTTTTGGCTTTTAGCCCTTCAAATTGCTTAGCATTACAGGCGGCAAAGATATTGCCAGGTTTGAGGTCACAGTCGATACCATAACGCTCAACACGCTGACGAATCAGAGCTTGACCCGAAAACGCCATTGCAGCCATTTTTTGGCCAATTTCTTCACCGTATTGCTGGGTAATATAGTCAATATCGCGGTTAAAGCTATTTACAATCTGGCCACCATTTCGGCCAGAGGCGCCAAAACCAATGCGGCTGCCTTCTAAAACCACCACCTTTTTGCCTTTTTCCGCCAAGCTTAAAGCCGTTGAAATACCGGTAAATCCAGCACCGATAACACACACATCAAAACGTTGCTCACCACTCAGTTTCGGGCGCAACACTTTATCGTTAGCAGAATCAGCGTAATACGAGTTCACATGAGTCGGTACAGACATAAATGAAGTACTCCTTTAAACATCAAAGACGAATCCAAGTATTCTTAATCTCAGTGTATTTTTCCAATGCGTGCCACGATTTATCGCGACCATTTCCAGACGCTTTCACGCCCCCAAACGGCACAGTGGTGTCCCCATCTCCCCAAGTGTTTACCCATACCATGCCCGACTCTAACCGTCGGCTCACTCGATGCGCACGCGATAAATCGTTCGTCCAAATAGCGGCACCCAAGCCATATTTAGAATCATTCGCCAACGCAATGGCTTCTTCTTCAGTATCAAAGCTCATCACAGCAAGGACTGGGCCAAAAATTTCTTCCTGTACAAAGCGCATCTGATGATTCGCCTCAGAAAAAATCGTTGGTGACATAAAAAACCCTTGGCCTGTTTGATATTCAGGCACGCCACCCAGCTCTAACTTCGCGCCTTCCTCTATGGCACTTTGAATAAAGCCTGACACGACCTCAAATTGATTTTTATCCACCAGAGGCCCCATTTTGGTGCTTGGATTAAGTGGATCGCCAGGAACGTACTCACGAGCTGCCTTCAACAGCTCAGTCATAAATGCGTCTTTAATACTGTGGTGAACATACAAACGCGAGCAGGCAATACACACTTCCCCTTGATTGGTAAAAATGGCGGTAGCAGCACCTTTCGCTGCCGCCTTGATGTCTTTACAGTCATCAAACACCAAACAGGGGGACTTCCCGCCCGCTTCTAACCAAACGCGTTTCATATTCGATTGTCCCGCGTACTGCATCAGCATCCCAGCGACACGACTGGAACCCGTAAATGCCAAGGTCCCCACACCATGATGAAGCGCCAGCGCCTTGCCTGCAGTATGACCAAAACCGGGCAGCACATTAAACACCCCATCTGGTACACCCGCCTGCGTGGCTAACTGCGCAATTCTTAGCGCACTCAGCGGTGACTTCTCAGACGGTTTTAAAATAATGCTGTTGCCTGCGGCTAACGCTGGTGCGATTTTCCACATCACCATCATTAGAGGATAGTTCCAAGGGGTAATAATCGCCACGACACCTAATGGTTCACGGCTAATTAAAGCCAAGTTTTGTGAATTTGTGGGGGCAATTTCACCATACAACTTATCAATGCACTCGGCAGACCAACGCAAACAATCCAACGAATCTGGCACATCAATATTCACCATTTCACTGATGGATTTCCCCATGTCTAGAGTATCTATGAGCGCCAATTCGTCTTGATGCTGTTCAAGCAAATCTGCCCATTTTTGCAATATTCGTTTGCGCTTTCCTGGCGCCATCTCAGACCACACACCAGATCGAAAACTGGTTTGCGCAGCCATGACGGCTAAATCCACATCCGCCGCATCACAACTGGCAACTTGGGCTAACAAAGACTCATCGGAAGGATTAATGCAATCAAAGGTCTCGCCACTCTGCGCGGCAGCAAACGCCCCATTGATATACGCTTGATTTGGCAATACAAGGCTAGATCGTAACGCCTGCCACTCTTGATAAGTTTTCATTATTTAGATCCTTTCATTAACACGCAAAGAAACGCTCTCATTAAGTTATCGCTGAAACCTGCTGACTTGGCAACCACTCTGACGAATACTTATGTTACAACAACTCACCTGTAGGTCGGTCTTCAGGCC
>NZ_QGOK01000036.1 GCF_003259175.1 Marinomonas shanghaiensis
AGAACTTTTCTTGAACAAAACAGACTACTTGGACGATATAACGATACATCACGTCTTGACGGGCTAAAGCTGAGACCTACAAAAACCAATCACGTGTAGGTCGGCCTTCAGGCCGTCAAAAGGCCTTTCTTTGAGGCAAAAAAAAGCCCTGACAGCGTTAGCTATCAGGGCCTTCTTAATAAAATCTTGATGAAGACTTATTATCACATGCTTGTCTGTTATAAAGAGCCCCACACGTGGGAGAGACTATTTTACGTCCCTTAAACGAATCGAGTAGGGGGAGGCGTTACCGCCTCATCCCTCTCACAGAACCGTACGTACGGACCTCGTATACGGCTCATGCAAACTTACATTCAGTATAAACACTGAACACATACCCCGTTTTCACTTCTTCAAGATTCACCAAACCTTGTTCATCGAACCATTTGTTTGGCATCGCGTGGCTCGCTAATGGACTCGCTGCATTTCTCCAACTGGTCATAGATATATGCTTAAACGGCGGCTTGTAACTCAGTTGTTTGAGCCTACGATGCAGCCGTTTTGGCTTCTTCCATAATTTAAGTTGAACACTGCGCAGTCGTCTCCTTAACCATTGGGCGATTTTCTTGAATTCACCACTCGCATTGGCAATCCTGAAGTATTGACTAAACCCTCTTAATAGCGGATTCAGCTGTTTAATAACCTCACTCAACGGTTTGCCACCATTGCGTTTGGTCATCTGCTTGAGCTTTTGTTTGAACAAGCGCAGTTTCTCGGCTTGGATTCGGGTATATCGACTTCCGATCTCCACGCCTAAAAACTTAACCCCGTCACGGCTATGCGTGATGTGTGTTTTGCTCTCGTTCACTTTAAGCTTAAGCTGTTTCTCCAAGATCATCGTCGCCTGCACTTGTGCATTTTCTGCACCCGCTCGGCTACGACACAAAATCAAGATGTCATCCGCATAGCGCACGATTCGATGGCCTCGTTGACGCATTTGTTGGTCAAATTCATCCAAGTAAACGTTCGCTATCAAGGGGCTGATAACGCCCCCTTGTGGACTGCCCTGTTCTGTTGCTTGCCAATGATGTCCGACCATCACACCACTTTTTAGGAACTGTTCTATCAGCCTTATCACACTGCCGTCTGTGATTCGCTTTCTCACACTTTTTAAAATTACGTCATGATCCAGTCGATCAAAGCACTTTGATAGATCCATATCCACCACATGATTTAGCCCATAGCGGCGCATAAACATTGTGGCTTTGTTGATCGCATCATGGCCGCTTCGTTTTGGTCGGTAACCAAAACTCGAGGGATGGAACTGTTCTTCAAAGATGGGCGTAAGGATGTCGGTTAGGGTTTGTTGAACGACTCGATCCCGAACGGTCGGGATCCCAAGCAATCGCACTCCACCCTCCGCTTTGGGGATTTCTACCCGTCTGACAGGATGAGGTTTGTATTGCTTGGTTTTCAGTTCAAGAAGAAGTTGATCCAGTTCATCACTCAACTTCGAGGCGAAGTCACTCAGGCTCTGCTTATCTATGCCAGCCGCGCCTTTTGCTTTCCACACCTTTTTGAAGCCTTTGTACAGTCTCTCCTTACTGAGCAAGTGACCATACACGCTGTAATACACTCGATACTTCTTCTCTTGGGTTGTGCGCTGTGTGGGGGCAAAATGTTTCTTCTTCATGTCGGTCTATTTCGGTCTGAGGTTTAGCCTTCTAGCTCAATGGCAATTTACTAAACGGTGTCAGATCTACTCCCTCGTACGGTTTCCAGCTCCAGTTTTCTGCTTCCACAGATCACCACGCTGGAAGACTCCGATTATTCGTCAGTTCGTGTACCACTAAAAAAAACATCTGCTCATCACAGACTTAAAGCTTACTTCCTCCCTTCGCAGCACCCATTAGCTTTTGACTAAAAGGTGCCCCAACAAACGCCATGCTGTTGGTCAGCTCAGTTTTCTCCTCCACACCATTACTGGGTTTCATTGGCTGAGCTTTACTCACTACTACGGATTCATCTGCCACCTCACACCAACACACGCCTTGGCTCACACCTCGAACGCATGCTTCCAATTCAAGACCAGATTCGATGCCAGGCTTCCCCAGTTACTGCACTGGCTCCCTGTTAACAATGCCACCCTCAAGCACAGTTTAGGTCTGACTGAGTATCGGGCTTTGCGCTATTTTGCACGCTTACCCACCTAAACTGCCGAAGCAGGTTCACTTGCGTTGTGTACTGTTAACTTCCTATCGCTTCCTTCAGACCCTACCGTTGGCCAGCAACGCCCTTGCGATTCGGATTCTCTTCCCCCCAGTCGGGGTGAGACAGGTTTCTTTCAACCTGACGGGTTTGCCAGCTTCGCTGGGCAAACAAAAAAAAGCGACCATCTGGCCGCTTTTGAAAACGAATATTGCTACATGTCAGTCCATGATTTTGAACGGGATAAACATTGGGTACCCTTGTCGGATAACGCGCATTGGCACAGAACGACCGCTGGGAATGTCTTTAGCAATTTCCCCAAACTCGGCAACATTACCAATGCGTTTACCGTTTAGCATGGTAATCACATCACCGGGTTGTAAACCATTACGAGCGGCAGTACCGCCAAGCACTTGCTCAATCACCACGCCGCCATCAATATCAAAGTTTTTGGCCATGTCTGCAGGTACTTCCCCTACAATCATGCCAAGGCGATTTTGGTCTTGTTGAGACTGCGCTACAGTTTGTGGATCATTTGGACGCGCCTCTAGCATGACGGCAATAGTCTGCTCTTTTCCATCTCGGTAGACTTTTGCATTGACTTTTTCGCCCGCTTTCATTTGCCCAACAATGTAAGGTAGTTCTCCTGAGTGAGCGATACTTTTGCCATTAAATTCAAGAATAATATCGCCTGATTTTAAGCCGGCTTTCTCGGCAGGTGAATCGGGTAAGACTCGACTAATCAAAGCGCCATTTGATCGGTCCAAACCAAATGATTCGGCCAATTCATTATTAACATCTTGAATCAACACACCCAACCAAGCACGTGACACCTTACCATCACTCTTTAATTGGTCTACAACCGACATGGCTACTTTAGAAGGTATCGCAAAGGATACGCCCATAAAACCACCAGAACGGGTATAGATTTGTGAGTTGATACCAACAACTTCACCATCCAAGTTAAACAGAGGACCGCCCGAGTTACCTGGGTTAATCGCGACATCGGTTTGAATGAAGGGAACGTAATTATCAGAAGGTAAATTACGTCCTGTCGCACTCACAATACCAGCGGTAACGGTGTAATCGAAACCAAATGGTGAACCAATCGCCAATACCCACTGTCCTGGTTTAAGTTTGTCTGAATCACCCATCTTAACAATAGGCAAATCATCCGCCTCTATTTTAAGAAGTGCTAAATCGGTTCTTGGATCCGTACCAACCAATTTAGCGACGTATTCACGTCTGTCATTAAGGCGAACATGAATGACATCTGCACCATCAATCACATGGTTATTGGTTAAAACATAGCCATCATGGGAAACAATAAAGCCTGAGCCCAATGAATTACGCTGTCCTTGCTGCGGCGGTGCTTGTTGACCAAAAGGCTGCTGACCAAAGAAGTGTTTGAAGAACTCATTAAGCTCCTCACTGTTAGGCCCTAATTGCTGGCCTCCTTCGTTGGCCGTTCGCGTGGTAACAGTTTGTTCCGTACTGATATTCACGACAGCAGGTGAGGCGTCTTCCACTAACTCGGTAAAGTCAGGCAGAGAAGCCGCATGAGAAAGCATTGACGCCATCATAAAACTACTTACGACAACCATGCTAACGTGTTTAAGCAATCTGTTCATTGATTGGTCTCCTTAAGACGTACCAAATTCATTACAGTGCCAGGTGAAGACTTTTAAACGCTTATGATGTCACCACTAGGGGAATGTGATCATCATTTAACGATTCAATTCTTAAAATTTTGGGATAATAATCCAGATTGTTCATTTCTTGTTTGGATTTTTTCTTTGCCAGTAACAAACCACCAGTAAAACCAAGAATCGCAAAAACCACTGCTATGTCAGATTCGCCCCCCCATAAGGATGGAATAACCGCTCCAACGACTAGGCCAAGCAATGGAATCAGGTACATCCAAATGGACGCTTGCAATAACGTATCTTCGGGGATACCAATAACAACACTCTGACCCACTTTCACAGCTAAAGGGTCAATAGCTTTCATACGCATACGGTTCGATGAAGACACTTGGGCAATAGCATGATGGCCACAACCATGACGAGCGCGGCAAGAAGTACAGCTACTGGTTCGTATTGTTTCTACGTCAGCAAAACCGTCTTCTATTGATAACACTCTTCCTGTTTCTTCAATCATTATTCTTGCCTTGGCATAAACACGGCCATCAATTTCTCTATAGTAGGTTCTGGTACTTCTCCTACCATAGTTAACAAATACAACTGATCTTTCACTTTTATACTGCGTTCGCCTGCGATAGTCGCGCCCATACTTATAATGGACATGGATTTTGCTTTCATCGTCGGCTCGACAAAAATCGACACCGTTGCCATACCATCCGAAAGAAGCAACATACTCGTTCCGTGATTTAACGATCTGGCTTCTGGCCAAACCAAAGAAAAGCCGTCAGGTAGCCAATCAAATTGCCATAAATTCTTCACTCGCCTTGGCTGGCTTTCAACAACAGGCTCAGCATAGCTTCCCTCTTTTGGGACAAAATCTTTATCTTTCAAGTCTGGTGCAAAATTAACAGAGGTAAATTGGATTCTTTCCAAAAGCTCTCCGTCTGTTTTCATCATGTCATGCTTTAAAAGAAAATGATTTTCTTTATCTAACCAAAACTCATGCCCATAACGATATTGATCTTTAGGTACCAGCTTTACAGCGACGACATTACGACCGGCAATTCGACTTGTGTGCTCACCAACAATCATGTCATAACCCTTAATCAGCCGCTCACTTTCAACGTCTTTAAAACGTTTAAAAGGTGGCACCAATGGCGCACGGGTGTTAGCAACCAAAGCGTTAGGGTAGACAGAGATAATTTTGTCATCAATCCGCAAAACTTCAATCTTGTCACCATCTAAATCCACCAAACTTTCATATTCTACGCCCCCCATTAGATCATGACGGACGCGCATACTGTTCATATTAGTGGCTTCTGAGTGGACAAACACCCCATCATAACTCAGCGTTGAAAAGGATTGCGTCATACTCCGCAACAAATGCAGCGCATCTGGTGTGGTGCTACTGGCTAGACTCACCGTTGAAATAGTAAGGCATACTAGTGTGAAAAAAACATGAAATAACGAAAATAATCTCATAAATTACTCTTTTACGGGATAACTGACGACTCTGGCCATCGGTATCATTCCTTGACCCACTGTCATCGCAGCCTGCTCAGCATGTTGTCGAAGGTAATGTTGCAAGCGGATATTATCGGCTTGCAAAACCTCTTTATCTAATTCTGCTAATGGCGTGACAATCATGTTCGAAGTGGGTGTTCGAACCTCTGCAACAGCATTGGTATGCACTGTATCGGATGTTAACAGCCCGTTCCCCCCTAAAATAATCACAAAACTCACGCTTGCCGCAACGGCAACTCCAGACAACATGACGCGCCAGTTAGGACGAGACGGGCTTGCCTTTTTCGGTGAAACAAAAGGAAGTACGTTTTTCTCTAACGAGATAACCGGTTCTTCTGCTTGAAGTTCGTCGTCTTTATCAAGCTCAGCTCGAACACGCAATAACAGACTGTCTTCCAGTCCCAGCGTTACCGTCGAGTCTTTATGAAGTGTTTGTTGTATTAAATGGAAGTGTTCTAACTGACGACTTAATTCTGCACTGTCCGCGTGCAATAAACGCTCAATATCAAGCTCTGATGCTTCACCATCAAACATAGCGGACAAACTAGTGAGCATTTCCGAGGCGTTTTCATTTAATGCGGCCATGTCTATTCTCCTGTATCCATTAACGGGTGTATGTGTTTTTCTACCGCCTCTCGAGCACGAAAAATACGTGATCGAACGGTCCCAACAGGACACTCCATTATCAACGAAATATCTTCGTAACTCAGACCATCAAATTCACGTAACGTTAGTGCACTACGCAATTCTTCCGGCAACTGCTGAATTGCATAATGAATCTCTTTTTCAAGACGATCACTGTTTAACTTTGCCTCTGGCGTATCAATATCCGACAAGGATTCGTACACACTAAAGACTTCTTCATTATCCAACTCAACATCGGATTCTGGCGGGCGACGAGAACGACTCACTAAATAGTTTTTTGCGGTATTCACGGCAATGCGATACAGCCAAGTATAAAAAGCACTTTCGCCTCGAAAACTCTCTATTGCGCGATAGGCTTTAATAAAACTCTCTTGAGCAACATCAAGCGCTTCGCTTCTATCTTGTACGTAACGCCCAATTAAGCCGATAACCTTGTATTGATATTTGATAACGAGCAAATCAAATGCTCGTTTGTCACCCTGTTGTACTTTTTCAACTAACGCCTGATCAGAAGACGTTTCGTGCGGCATAGGCACCTCATATAAAACCGTATTCATCTGCGCCCTTGCATCTTACAAGAGAAGACAACAACCCACTGAGCGAGTTCCCATGTGATACTATCAAATTGCTTATTTAAATAGATAACAATACACCTTAAGTGATAAAGCATGATGAATATTCAAAATGTGACCTTAGAAAGTATTCACTATTTACTGACAACAATAGTAACATTAATTTTTCAGTCATAATTAGATCAATAGCATGAGCCGACACTATAAACACGACATTGTCATCATTGGCGCAGGAGCGGCAGGACTTACGCTTGCGCTTGAACTTGCAGACCAGTATCGCGTAGCTGTTTTAACCAAAGCGGATATACGCGAAGGATCCACCTTATACGCGCAAGGCGGTGTCGCAGCAGTATTATCAGATAAGGACACTATTGACTCTCACATCAGCGACACAATAGACGCTGGCGTTGATCTTGGTGACCCAGACGCGATACGTTTTACCGTCGAACACTCCAAAGAAAGTATCGACTGGCTTATAGCGCAAGGTGTGCCGTTCACTCGTTATGGCGAAAGTGAGGAATACCATCTAACCAAAGAAGGCGGTCACAGTCACAGACGCATTATACACAGTGCCGATGCAACGGGATTGGCCATCTCCAAGACCTTGATAAAAAACGCGAGCAATCACCCCAATATTGATTTTTTTCCTGACCGTGTTGCCATCGATATTGTCACAACTAAAAAACTGGGCATATCAGGCCCAAATCGAGCGGTTGGCGTTTATGCCCTTAATTTAGACGACGATGTCATCGACGTGTTTCATGGACGCTTCATTTCATTGGCCTGTGGTGGCAGCAGCAAGGTATATCTTTATACCAGCAACCCGGACACGGCATCTGGTGATGGAATCGCAATGGCGTGGCGAGCAGGTTGCCGTGTTGCAAATATGGAATTCAATCAATTCCACCCTACCTGTCTGTATGATGCCAAAGCCAAAACATTCTTAATCTCTGAGGCCGTGCGTGGCGAAGGTGGAAAACTTTTGTTACCAGACGGCACACGCTTCATGTCTAAGTTTGATAAACGTGAAGAATTAGCGCCGCGCGATATAGTAGCCAGAGCCATTGACCATGAGATGAAGCGTCTTGGTATTCATCATGTTTTGCTGGATATCTCCCACAAAGACCCTGAATTTATTAAAGAACACTTTCCTACAATTTATAAACGCTGCCTAGAATTTGGGCATGATATGACCAAAGGCCCTATCCCCGTAGTGCCCGCGGCACACTACACCTGTGGTGGTGTCGTAGTAGACAAACACAGTGCGACGGATATTGATAACTTGTACGCGATCGGAGAAACCGCTTATACCGGCTTACACGGAGCAAATCGCCTAGCAAGCAACTCGTTACTAGAGTGCATTGTTTTTGCTCGCTCAGCAGCCAACCATATCTCTGAAATGGTTGTCTTAACAGATGACATAACCATCCCAGACTGGGATGAAAGCAAGGTGACTAACTCAGACGAAGACGTGGTGATTACTCATAACTGGCAAGAACTACGACGTTTTATGTGGGATTATGTCGGCATAGTGCGCACTGACAAACGTCTACTAAGAGCCAAACATCGGGTTGATCTACTCTTATCTGAGATACAAGAGTTTTATGCCAATTACAAGGTATCAAACGATTTATTAGAACTGCGCAATTTAGCCGTTGTGGCGGATTTAATCATACGCTCAGCCATGTCGCGAAAAGAAAGCCGAGGCCTACACTTCACATTAGATTATCCAAATAAACTGGACACCAGCTCACCAACAATCCTTACCCCAAACAAGCACTAACGCTTTGATTTAGAGAGTTCTTTAGCGTCTTCACTGCGGTGCAACAAAATGTGTTGCGCCGCATAAGAGCGCAACACACGATAAACATTTGCCGGTACATTATCACGATATATCACGCGATACTGAGGCCAAATTCGCGCCCAAAAAGTTTGTCCTTGTTCCACTTTCGCGATCAGTTGCACGGCATTGGCTCTCACAAAAGACAGTCTTTTGTAAACACCACTCTCCAATAAAAAAGTCCCTTGCTCATCTATTCCTATCTGCCGAGCTGGGCGACAAATGAGATAAATCAGTCCCCCTCCACCGCAAAGCCCACCCCCCAGATACAACCATGTCCACCAAAGTGCAGGCATCCAAAAAATCTGCAGTAAAACAGTGTATGCTGCAAGAATCAGCAGCCAAAGCCCTATGCCGATCAATGAGCATTTAAGCTCGGTAGTTTTCAGGCTGAACACGAGACAAAATAATATTAACAATACGCGCGTGATCTGGATCTTCTGGCTCGGCACTTTGCATAAACCACGGAAAAAGATCTTGATCCTCACAAGCAAGCAGACGCGTAAAACGCTGTTTGTCTTCCTCTTCTAGTGTCAGATACACATCCGCTAAAAAAGGCTCTAGCAGAACATCAAGCTCCAACATGCCACGACGGCACTGCATTTTAAGACGCTTGAAACTAAGCGATTCTTTGGTTTCGATCATGATATTACCCTTAAAATAGAATGCCGATATTATAACCATTTAAATAAAAAACACGAAAACGGCTTCGCCTCATAGCATGACATTTATCATGCAAAACCTTAATAGACAAAGAGATAGGGACCGAACAGCCAGCTCAAAAGAATATTATATTGACTCAAATTTTAACAATAAGTGAATAATGAAACAAAATAGTACATTTATTGGCTATTTATGTATTAACAGGTCAATTATGACATAGCCTATATTATTGATCACTTGATAAACGATTATCAAGAATTAGGTACGACTATAAAAACAAAGAAACTCCAAACCGGGGGAAACCTATGAAACACCTGACCAAGAACACTTTAACCTATGCAGTATCTATCGCAGCGGCAATGACAGCCGCTAGCGCAATGTCTGCCACTCAGATCACTGTCGCTACGGTTAATAACGGCCACATGATCGAAATGCAAAAACTCACTCCTGAATTCGAGAAAGCAAACCCTGATATCAAAGTAAAATGGGTAACGCTAGAAGAAGGCGTATTGCGTCAAAACGTCACTCAAGACATTGCTAACAAGAGCGGCCTTTATGACGTAATGACAATCGGCATGTACGAGGCACCTATTTGGGGTGAGCGTGGCTGGTTACAAGCTGTTGATACGAGCGGCAGTTATGATGAAAAAGACATTCTTCCATCTATCCGTGATGGCCTATCCTATAAAGGCACCATGTATGCAGCCCCTTTCTACGGCGAAAGCTCTATGGTCATGTACCGCAAAGACCTAGTCAAAGCCGCAGGTATGGAAATCAATGACAGAGACAGCTGGGAACACATTCGTGATGTCGCCGCTGCCGTCAACAACCCTGAAAAAGGCATTTACGGCATTTGCTTACGTGGCAAAGCGGGCTGGGGTGACAACATGGCTTTCATGACAGCCATGGCAAACTCTTTTGGTGCTCGCTGGTTTGATGAAAGCTGGAAACCTCAGTTAGAAACAGCAGAATGGAAAAATGCCGTTAACTTTTATGTTGATTTATTGAATAAATATGGGCCTCCAGGCGCAAGCAGCAATAGCTTCAACGAGAACCTAGCCTTATTTAACGAAGGCAAATGCGGCATGTGGATTGACGCCACTATCGCTGCGTCTTTTGTTACCGATCCTAAGCAAAGTAAGGTGGCTGACCAAGTAGGCTTTGCCCAATCTCCTTACTCTGTGACAGAGAAAGGCGCAAACTGGCTTTGGGCATGGGCACTGGGCATACCGGTAGCAACGAAAAACGCAGAAGCAGCGCAAAAATTCGTTCGCTGGGCAACCTCTAAAGAATATATCCAACTGGTTGGTCAAAATAATGGCTGGGCAGCAGTACCCACTGGAACACGAGCCAGTACTTATGCAAACCCTGAATTCCAAGAAGCAGCCGTCTTTGCGGATGCGGAGTTAAAAGCGATCAACTCTGCAAATCCAAATGACAGCACACTGAAACCTTCACCTTATGTTGGCGTTCAGTTCGCAGCGATTCCTGAGTTCCAAGCGATTGGTACTACGACAGGGCAAATGATCTCTGGTGCATTGTCTGGTTCTATGACGATAGATCAAGCATTGAAATCTGCAAACACCTCTGCGGATCGTCAAATGCGTCAAGCGGGTTATTACTAACCATTAATCTTGATCAAGAAATAGGGCTTTGTGCCCTATTTCTTACTGCTGATTCGCTCTGAAAAGAGCAAACACCCTGCTTATAATAAGAGAAACACAATCATGAAGCGCTCAATCACTCGCTTATTAATGGCGCCATCCGTCATCATGCTTTTGGTTTGGATGATTATCCCTCTATCCATGACCATTTATTTTTCCACCATACGGTACAACCTGCTGTACCCTGGCCAAAATAACTTTGTCGGTTGGATGAATTTTGAGTTTTTCATCACCGATCCTGGCTTTATCCCTGCGGTTTCAAATACGTTGATATTGCTGCTATCCGTGTTGATCATTACGGTTGTGTTGGGTGTGATGCTATCCGCCCTGATTGACAAACCTTTTTTTGGTCAAGGCATTGTTCGTGTTTTACTGATTTCACCTTTCTTTATCATGCCAACGGTAAACGCCTTGATTTGGAAAAACATGATGATGAACCCCGTGTATGGCATTTTTGCATGGATATCCCAATCACTGGGATTACAGCCTATCGACTGGCTATCTAGTTATCCATTGATGTCCGTCATTATCATGGTCAGCTGGCAATGGCTTCCCTTCGCGATATTGGTCTTTGTCACCGCGTTACAGTCGCAAGATAGCGAGCAAAAAGAAGCCGCACAAATGGACGGTGCAACAGGCTGGCATATCTTCCGCTATCTAACCATTCCTCATCTTGCACGCCCGATTGCCGTGGTAGTGATGATAGAAACCATTTTCTTATTGGCCGTTTTCGCTGAAATCTTCGTTTCTACCGGTGGTGGTCCAGGTTATGACAGTACCAACCTAGCGTATCTGATTTATAACCAAGCACTTTTGCAATATGACGTTGGTGTGGCTTCTGCTGGTGGTTTATTCGCCGTATTGCTTGCCAATATCGTGGCCTTTTTCCTCATTCGCGCCGTTGGCAAAAACCTGACGGTATAAGGTGAATACGATGACTCTTAATCAACAACGCAAACTCAAAACCATCCTGACTGGCTTGTTCGCATGGACAGTCGCCTTGGTATTATTTTTTCCGATTTTTTGGATGTTTATCACCTCATTTAAAACGGAATTACAAGCGATCTCTGTACCACCATCGTTATTTTTTGAACCAACACTGGAAAACTTCAGAATCGTTCAAGAACGCAGTGACTATATCCATCACGCGTGGAACTCGGTCGTTACTTCGTTTGGCTCCACTATTATTGCATTGATCATTGCCATTCCAGCAGCGTACTCTATGGCTTTTTTCCCTGGAAAACGCACCAAAGACATTTTGTTGTGGATGCTCTCAACCAAAATGTTACCCGCTGTCGGTGTATTAGTGCCTATTTACATTCTTTGTCGAGACTATGGACTGTTGGATTCAAAAACCGCATTGGTGATCATTTTCACTCTGATGAACTTGCCAATCATTGTTTGGATGCTCTTCTCCTATTTCAAAGATTTGCCAAAAGAAATTCTCGAAGCTGCACGAATGGATGGCGCCACGCCTTGGGATGAAGTCGTGAAAGTCGTACTACCACTTTCCGTTGGCGCGATTTCGTCTACAGCACTCTTGTCAATCGTGCTGTGCTGGAACGAAGCATTTTGGTCACTCAACTTGACTGCATCAGATGCCGCACCCTTAACCGCAATGATTGCGTCTTACTCTAGCCCTGAAGGTCTGTTTTGGGCGAAGTTGTCGGCCGCATCCACGCTTGCTTGTGCGCCAATCGTCGTGTTCGGTTGGTTCTGTCAAAAACAATTGGTCCAAGGCTTAACATTCGGCGCCGTAAAATAATTATTAGGAAATCTTTTTATGTCTTACTTAACCATCACAGATCTACAAAAACACTATGATAGCTACCATGCATTGCGTGGCATTAACCTCAACATTTCCGAAGGCGAATTCGTCGTCTTCGTTGGGCCATCGGGCTGTGGCAAATCCACCTTGTTGCGCACCATTGCGGGCCTTGAATCCAGCACGGGTGGCAATATTGAGCTAGACGGCCGAGACATTACCGAAGTCGCGTCATCAAAGCGCGACCTTGCTATGGTGTTCCAGTCATACGCGCTGTATCCACATATGACAGTAGCCGATAACCTTTCTTTCGCCCTTCGTCTTGCCAAAGTATCGGATGCGGAAATTAAAGAAAAAGTCCGCTCTGTGTCTGCTTCTTTGCAACTTGATGCTTTACTAGAACGCAAGCCAAAAGAATTGTCTGGTGGACAACGCCAGCGTGTTGCCATTGGTCGAGCCATTGTGCGTCAACCAAAAGTCTTCCTTTTTGATGAGCCTCTATCCAACCTAGACGCGGCTCTTCGTGTACAAATGCGCTTAGAATTGGCTCGTCTACACAAAAAGCTTGGTACAACGATGATCTACGTGACGCACGATCAAGTAGAAGCCATGACCTTGGCGGATCGTGTGGTGATTTTGAATGCGGGGCAAATAGAACAAGTGGGGACACCACTTGAGCTTTACCGCCAA
Organism: Marinomonas shanghaiensis; assembly: GCF_003259175.1. Classification (GTDB taxonomy): domain Bacteria; phylum Pseudomonadota; class Gammaproteobacteria; order Pseudomonadales; family Marinomonadaceae; genus Marinomonas; species Marinomonas shanghaiensis. Next base: position 13,194 of record NZ_QGOK01000036.1, read on the forward strand.
CCAAATAGCCGTTTTGTGGCTGAGTTCATTGGGACACCTAAGATGAACTTGATCGCCGCCAACAAAATAGTACGCCATGAGGACAACCTAGCAATTGAATTACTAGGGCAGCAAATTCTTTTCCCCGCAAATCGTTTAAAAGGCCCATTGCCTAAAACAGCTGTTGTCGGCATTCGTCCTGAACACATGACCTTGGTGAAGGAAGGCGGTGATTTATCTGGCCGGATTGAATTAGTCGAGCATTTAGGATCCGAAGCTTACGCTCACTTACAGCTGTCTAGTGATCAAACCATCATTATTAAAGCGCCCGCTCGAACTGAGCTTAAAGATGGGCAAGTGGTTAGTATCAAAATTGATATTTCAGAAATCATTTTGTTTAACGAAAATGATCGCGTCATCTCTGTTATTCCTGAGGAGGTATAATATGAGCAATTTTTTACAGGCTTCATCCAATATGGAGCAGCTTTCTGTTCAGAATTATGAAAAAGACAGCATTCAAGCGGGCATAGTACATTTGGGAGTGGGAGCGTTTCACCGCGCTCATCAAGCAGTGTACATTGATCGTTTATTGGCGCATGACTCACAACAACATTGGGGCATCATTGGCGTAAACATCCGCCCACAAGACAGTCAAGCTTTTGCCCGTTTTATCCAACAAGAAGGCGAATATGTTTTAAAAACCATGGCAGCTGATGGTGAAACAAACTACGAGCACATTCGCTCTATTGTCAAACAAATTGATGGTTCACAAGCCCCCGAAAAAGTCGATACCGCACTTGCTGACGCAAACATTCAGCTGGTCACGTCAACGGTCACCGAAGGGGGTTATTACCTTGATGAAAACCGTCGCTTAATGCTAGAACACCCAGCCATTGAAGCGGACGTAGCAGGTGCTCGTAACACACTTTATGCCTTTTTGTACGCTGGACTTAAACTTCGCAGCGAAACCTCTAAAGCAAAAATCACTCTCTTATGCTGCGACAACCTTCGCCATAACGGTGAACTGCTAAAAACGGGACTGATGCAATTTTTGGCCGCCAAAGAAGACTCTCTACTCGCTCAATGGGTCGAAACAAATGTGTCTTTCCCTTGCTCCATGGTGGATCGAATCACACCTAAGCCAAGCCAACAACATATCGACGACGTACAAACTCGCTTTACTGTCGATGACAAGATGACTGTGATGGGCGAAGACTTTATTCAATGGGTGGTAGAAGATAATTTTGCTGGCGAGAAACCAAAACTTGATCTCGTTGGCGTACAGTTTGTAAAAGACGTTGTGCCTTTTGAAGAAGCTAAAATTCGTATTTTAAATGCAGGTCACACTTGCGTCACCTATCAAGCAGCATTAAAAGGTTTTACTTACTTTGATGAAGCCATGCGAGATGAGGAGTTAAAACAGTATTTTACGGATTTTATTTTGCAAGATTCAATCCCTGCAATTGGTGATTCTGTCGTTGATTTGCCTGCGTATTTCGGCATTATTGCACAGCGCTTTAGCAATGCGAACATTGGTGATACGGTAGAACGTATCTGCACGGATGGTTATGCTAAATTTCCCATCTTTGTTTTTCCAACACTGGAGGGCATTTACCGCAAGGGCGGTACGCCAAATAAAACGCTCCAAGGCATCGCAAGCTGGTTTACCTTTATTCAGCTGTCGAATCAAGGCAAGCTCAACACCCCTTACCATGAGCCAAATAAGACCTCTCTCACCGCTTTCAGTAACGATGAGGCTGGTATACAGGCTTTTACAACGGACCGCTTCTTATGGGGCAATTTGCCTACAGAATATCCACATTTTGTATCGCAGCTGACCGAAGCTATTCAAACAAATATGGCGAAGTATGCCTAAATCGTTGTAATCTCGTTTGATAATACAAGGGATTGAATCTTGTTCAATCCCTTGTTCTCTTGAACCATTGTTATAAAAAATAAGAATATGGAGCACACCATGGCATACAAAGCTGACAAACAGCCATCTTATATATGCCAAGATAACGTTGCTCAAGCGAGAAGATTATGCCGAATACTGCAAAACGCATTACCCCTGAATATGAAATTGTCGAGGACAACGAAACCATTCGATATCTAGAGCATGGTTACCCATGCGACCTGATACGATGGCATGCCCATGATGACTACGAACTGCATTTCATTGTCGCCACATCAGGTAAGGTGTTTGTAGGAGACTACATTGGTAACTATTCCCCTGGACAGCTTATTTTAACCGGTCCTAGATTGCCTCATAATTGGATCTGTCAACATGACCAAGAAGACGTCCAGCTCAGGGACATGGTCATTCGTTTCGACCATGAATCGTTTTCTAATGGTATGAAAATCATACCGGAACTTGCTGAAATTTTACCTATGCTAGCCAGGGCCAAATCAGGCATTGAATTTTTTGATCAAGACTACGAATACCTAAGAAGTATCTTTCAAAAAGTACGCGATTCTAGCGGCCTATCAAGACTCATTCTGGCATTACCCTTGCTGCAAAAATTGGCTCAGAGTCGCACTTACCGATTACTATCAACTGTGCAGATCGATTTGAAATCAAATGAAACATTGCAGCGTAAAATCAACACTGTGGTGGATTATGTCTCACAAAATTATAGCCAAGACATCACACTTTCTAGCGTGGCGAATTTGATCGGTATGTCAGACAGCCATTTCTCACGCTTCTTTAAAAAGGCCACAGGCAATCGTTTTATCGAGTTTGTGAATCGTGTTCGAGTCAGTCGTGCTTGCAGTTTGCTTACCGAAACAGACCAACAAATTGCCACCATTTGCTTTCAAGTTGGTTTTAACAATGTCGCCAACTTCAATCGTCGATTTCATGAGCTGAAAGGGGTCACTCCAAGAGATTTCCGCACACAGAGCAATATACATATTGAAGGTATCGCCCCTGTTTCCTAATAGGGTTAGCCTGTTAATCAATGCGCCGCAAAAACTGTCCTGACCGCGGCGCATTAATACTAAACAGACAAAGCCGCTAGCTTCTCGTTTAGGCTTTTTGTTGCATGGTAAAGAGATTGGTATAAAGCATACTTGTCACGGTAATAAGACGCTAAAGCCGCTTCAGGTTCATGCACTTGCAACGTTTCAGGCATGGTGCAATATTGCATAATCAAAGATTCGATATCGCTTCCTTGGCTTTGTTGCTCGCCCAATAGAGCCAAGCGCGCCGCCCCCAAACCGGGTCCAACATCGCCACCATCACGGTAAATAAGTCGCTTATTTAACACACTGGCGATCATTTGACGCCACAAAGCCGAACGAGCACCACCACCAATTAAAGAAAGGTCATCCACCACACTGCCAGCACTATTCAGGGCATTTTGACAATCCAGCAAAGAAAAAGCGACCCCCTCCAACACCGCCAATGTCATCTCCTCGACCTTAGTTGTGTTGGTCAAACCAACGAACTGGCCATTGGCTTGCGGATCATTATGCGGCGTACGTTCACCACTAAGATACGGCAAAAACAATACATTAGTACGCTGCAAATCACTGTCTTCCAGCGCATCTAACAACTCGACCACCGTTTTATCCACCAGCTTCGCGAACCAAGCAAGAGAGTTGGCAGCACTCAATGTCACGCCCATTTGGTGCCAACGATTTGGTAAAGCATGACAAAAAGCATGTACCGTATTTTGCGGATTGGCTTTGTGAGACTCACTGACCGTAAAATAGACACCAGAAGTCCCCAATGAAATAAACCCTTGGCCGGGATTTGTCACTCCCATACCAACGGCTCCGGCCGCGTTATCACCTGCGCCAGCCACTAATGGTAACAAAGGAAGATCCAGTTGCAGTGCCACTTTCTCAGACAACACACCAACCACATCACAACCTTCGTATACCCTTGGCATATTGGCTTGCGTTAACCCCGTTGCAGCCAGAAGCGCATCATCCCACTGGCGTGTTTGAGGGTTTAACCAAAGTGTACCCGCCGCATCAGAACAATCCGATGACATAAAACCAGTCAATCGATACGCCAAATAATCTTTAGGCAATAATACATACGCCAGCTGGGCAAATATATCCGGCTCATTCTCCTGTACCCAGCGTATTTTCGGTGCAGTAAAACCAGGCATAGCAAGATTTCCAGATCGTTCAATTAAGTCAGGAAACTCTGCCATCAACGCTTGGCATTGCGCTTGACTACGACCATCGTTCCACAAAATACAAGGGCGCAACACTTCGCCTTGACTGTTTAGTAAAGTGGCACCATGCATTTGACCTGACAGACCAATGGCCTTTAATTTACTTAAGTCCAAACGTTGCTGTAATTGCTGAATGACATCAATAAAAGCCAGCCACCAAGATTCAGGATCTTGCTCTGACCACATTGCATGGGGACTATCCACCGCCAGCGCGACAGATTCTTGCACCAACACATTACCTTTATCGTCTATGACGACACCTTTTAACCCTGAGGTTCCAAGATCAAGACCTAAATACATTTTGTTACTCTTCTTCATCGAAAGTAGTGTTTTGTTTTTGTTTTTGTATGGCATGCTAAACCATCCAAGGTATGTACTTCATACTCGAAATAATCGTGAAAAGAGTCAATAAAATTATGCAAATTGGCATTTTTAGTACATATAGAGAATAAAAATCGTTAGTTTCTTGCGTCACCAACACCATGAAATACAGATATTAATCACAGACTAAAACCCGTGATTAAACAGTATCTTCACCATACAAAGTTTAGAAGTGAACCCCATGCCCTTGCCCTTGTTAAATGATTTTTTTATTACCCAAGCAGACAGCCCTCACCTCGTCATGGGTGACTATAACTACTTGCTTGTCATACTTTCGATGTTTCTTGCTACCGTAGCGTCTTTTTTTGCACTGCATTTTGCTTCAGTCGCACAACATATTGTTATCAAAAAATACAAGAACATCGCGCTCATTTCAGGCTCATTTATCATGGCTGGTGGCATATGGAGTATGCATTTTGTCGGCATGTTGGCTTTCAATATGGGACACAGTATTTCCTATGATCCATTACTGACTTCTATTTCTCTGCTGCCCGCTATTTTAGCGTCCTACGCGACATTAAAACGCTTAATAAGAAGCAACTTGAGTATTTGGCAATTACTCGTAAATGGTCTTTTTGTTGGTGGTGGTATTGGTGCTATGCATTATATCGGCATGGCCGCGATGAAGATGGATGTAGAATTAAAATATGATCCATCATGGTTCTTATTGTCTCTTTTTATTGCAGTCGCTCTGGCCTTTGTTGCCCTATCAACCCACTATTATGTGAAAAAAATTTGGACTGGTTTAAATCAAACCTGGGTTAGCTGTATTAGTGCGTTAATTATGGGCGCGGCCATTTCCGGTATGCACTACGCTGGTATGGCTGGGGCGAGGTTTCTGTCTACTGACGAAACAGAAATGTCGCACTTGCACCATACCACCGATAGCTACTTGTCATTGGTGGTTGCCATCATAACGCTGCTGTTATCTATTTTGGCTGCGAATATTGCGTCTCAGTTACGCTATCGCCAATTGTTGCTGGAAAAAACAGCCAGCGAAGTTAGATTAAAAACAACCCTAGACACCGCAGTCGATGGCATCATTACCATTGATAGCGATGGCGTAGTCAAAGAATTTAATAAGGCGGCAACGGTTATTTTTGGTTGGCAAGAGCATGAAATCATTGACCAGCATTTCGGTGTTCTCTTCCCAGATCAATACAGTGATGAATTTAAGGGCTTTTTAGCCAAATTTCGTGACACTGGTGAAGCAAGCATCGCTGGTACGGAAAGAGAAATACAGGCAAAAAATAAAAATGGTCATGTTTTTCCAATTAGGCTTGGTGTCGGTAGAGTTGATATTCCTGACAGTGGCACATTATTTGTTGGTTTTATCACCGATATTTCAACGCGAAAATCACTAGAAGAAACAATCAAAAAAAGTGAAAAACAATACAGCTCTTTAATCAAAAACATTCCCGGCGCCTCTTTTCGTTGTTTGATGGATAAACACTGGAGCACTCTCTTCGTTAGTGATGCGATATACGATGTTGCTGGTTGGAGTCCTACTGAGTTTTATGACAAAACCATCTCCTTTAGCGCACTGATTCATCCCGAAGATGTAGAAGCTATTTCTCTTATCATGGACAACGCCCTTAGAGAACGAAAAAATCACAAACTAGAGTATCGCTTAAAACACAAACAAGGCCACTATGTTTGGGTACTTGAAAATGGCTCTATTATCTATAATGACGAAGGCATTCCAGAGTGGATTGATGGCGTGATTTTAGACATTTCACAGCGTGTTGAAATGGAGAACGAACTGCGCCAGGCAAAAGCAAAAGCTGAAGCATCCGCTGAGAGCAAAGCGTCATTCTTAGCGAACATGAGCCATGAAATCCGAACGCCAATGAATGCTATCATTGGATTTTCTGATATTTTGTTAGAATCAGAGACCTGTGCCGATAATAAAAAGCATCTGGCCATTATTAGTAAATCCGCTCGGTCTTTGTTACATCTTCTCAATGACATACTCGACAGCGCGAAGTTAGAAAAAAATAAACTAGAGCTAGACCTACGTCCTTTTGTACTAGCACATGCCATCGATAATGTTATCTCAACCTTATGGCTACAAGCGAAAAGCAAAGGATTAGAGCTGATTTTTTACATAGAACCTAACCTGGCAAACGCTTATTTGGGGGCTGAAGAGAGAATTCGCCAAGTTCTGATGAACATTGTAGGGAACGCCATTAAATTCACTGAAAAAGGATATGTGAAATTAACCGTATCAAAACGCCCAGATAATCAAATCCGTTTCTCTGTCAAAGACAGCGGAATTGGTATTCCCTCAGAACGGCTCAGCCATATTTTTGATCCCTTTACGCAAGCTGACGCGTCCATGAGTCGCCGTTTTGGTGGTACAGGCTTAGGCACCAGCATCTCAAAACAGCTGGTCACCCTCATGGGTGGCAAAATTGACGTATCTAGTGAGGTGGGGGTAGGGAGTTGCTTTTATTTTGACCTCCCCCTAGCTGAGGCTGCACCACCAACAGCACAATCACAAGTTCAACGAGCGACCATCTCACCTAAAAGAGTCCTCTTAGCCGATGATGTTGAACAAAATCTCACACTCCTGACCATTTTACTAAAAAAATATGGTCACGCTATTTTCACGGCTAAAGACGGTATGGATGCCATTGAACAATACAAAACGATACAACCAGACATCATTTTGATGGATATTCAGATGCCGAATATGGATGGCCTAACCGCCACCCAAATCATTCGCAGTTATGAAAAAGAGAATCAGCTAAAACACACGCCTATTATTGCCCTAACCGCAAATGTGTTAATCGAGGATAAATTAGACGCGAAACAGGCAGGTATGGATGGCTTTGCAAATAAACCAATAGACATTGATAGCTTAATAATTGAGATGGCGAGAGTTCTAGGTGAAACACCATTGCATTTAGATCAAAATACGATGGTTCTTCCTTCCCCTTATCGCCAGCACATCAACATGGATAAGGGCTTGTCCCTTTGGAACGACATTCCACTCTACCTTGATGAACTATCTAAATTTGCTCACACCCACACCAATCTAGTGGATCGCCTCACTGCATATATTACCAAACAACAATATGCAGAAGCTTACGCTTTAGCACATGCCGTAAAGGGAGCGGCAGGCAATCTCGCACTTTTGAATATTGCTGGCTGTATGACCAATATAGAGCACACGGTACAAATGAAAGACCATGCGCAAGCGTTAAACGAAATCCAGTGTTTAGCCTCTGCATTAACGTATTTTTTTGAAGAATTACAATGGCTGATAGAGAAACACTCGGGGCATTTAGAAGTGCATGACACACCCCAAGACGGTGAACTTTCTACGACAGAATTAATAGCTCTGATTGAAGGCCTTATTCTGTCAGCAGAATCAGGAGAAGTAGACGATGAGAATACAAATTTACTTATTCATAACGTCACTCAAGATGTAAAGACCCAAGCTATCGCAGTAAGCAAAGCATTTTCGAACTTTGAATTCGATAACGCCATCAACCATCTTATCTCTTTAAAGAACTTGATCGCACAGGAGAAATCGAAATGAGAATTGGAAACAAGCCAGCCCCTAGAATCCTTTTGGTAGATGATGAACCATCAAACTTAAGGGTATTAAGACAAGTATTACAAGCGGCCCGATATCGTTTGTCTTTTGCTTTATCCGGCCAAGATGCTTTAAAACTTGTCGAAAAAGAGTCTATTGACCTCATTCTACTCGACATTATGATGCCAGACATGACTGGGCTAGATGTCTGTGCTCAACTCAAACAAAACCCAGCCACCGCGAACATTCCAGTCATCTTTGTCACCGCCCTTAAAGACAGCGTCGATGAAGCGAAAGGCTTTGAATTAGGTGCAGTGGACTATATCGTCAAACCCATAGTGCCTGCGGTTGTCCTCGCACGCGTTAAAACACACTTATCTTTGATAAGAGCCGATGAGTTGCACAATACACATATCGATTTGATTCAAAGACTGGGCCGAGCAGCCGAATACAAAGACAATGAAACAGGCATGCATGTTCAGCGAATGAGTCGGTTCGCCAAAGTAATCGCATTAGCGTACGGTTTTTGTGAAGAGTCAGCAGACGACCTTATGATGGCAGCGCCTATGCACGACATAGGAAAAATAGGCATTGCAGACAATATTTTGCTTAAACCGGGTAAGCTTACTGAAGAGGAGTATGAGATTATGAAAACACACGCCGAAATAGGCGGTGAAATCCTGTCTAACCCAAGCTCGTATCTTATCGAACTCGCACATTCAGTGGCAATGACACATCACGAGAAGTGGGATGGAACGGGTTATCCACACGGTTTATCCGGCGAAAATATCCCTATCGAAGGCCGCATTGTGGCTTTGGTCGATGTGTTTGACGCGCTGACCAGTGCACGCCCTTATAAAAAAGCATGGCCTGTTGAAGAAGCGATGAATTACATCAAAGAACAAAGTGGTAAGCATTTTGATCCTGCTCTTGTACCATTGCTCCAACAAGAATTACCGAGATTACTCAATATTCAAAAGCAATTTGCAGAATAGCCGAACGGTAAAATCATTATTAGCTCGACCATTGAAAAGCAAAAATTAGACATTACTGATAAGCTACTCACGCAGGCTGTCTGCAATCACTCTTTATGAACTGTCTATTTTTTATGGAAAGCTTTATGACTTCGCTTTACGATATTATTCATTCAACACTGCAAACCCAAGACGTCGTCATGAAACAGCAGGATATCGGTGTTTTGCGAGTATCGGGCTTGGATGCAAAGAAATTTCTACAAGGTCAAACAACCTGCGATCTCAACAAACTCTCCCAAACGAATGGCCTATATGGTGCAATATGCAGTATCAAAGGGCGCATTATCAGCAATTTTTACCTTGTTCAGCGCAACGACGATGTACTCATGCTGATGACTAAGGACCTTGTCGAAAAAACCTTGTTACATTTAAAAAAGTACGCGGTATTTTTTAAGACTGAGTTGATCAATGAGCAGGATAATTATGCCGTTTATACAAAGCTATCGGCAAAAAGCACAGAAGTACTCGCCCCTGAGCAAGCCACTCTTTTTACAGTAGATCAAAAGAACGACATTGCGACCCTAACTATTAGCCATGAGCCATTATTGGTTCAATGGCTTATTAGCTCACAAGATAACACGGCGATAGCCGAAAAAAATCAAGATTTAGCTCCGTTAGCAATACTCAACGCTCGCCCTCTTATCAATCTTGAACAAAGTGAAACAATTTTGCCTCAATGGCTCAATATGCAAAGCACTGCTGGTATTAGCTTCACTAAAGGCTGCTATACGGGACAAGAAATCGTTGCGCGTATGCAATATAAAGGCAAGTCGAAAAAGCAACTGGCATTAGTCACTTGGCAAGGCCACATCGACACAACAAAAGACATTGTCGATGAGCAAGGAAAGAGCGTAGGTCAAGTGTTCTCTTCTACACAGATTAAAGACACATATTATGCTCAAATTATTTTGAATGTTGAACCAAACGAAGTAGAGCAACTGCTTTTGGACAATAAAGAAATAATCTTACTTCCACTTCCCTACGCCCTTGATAGCAAAAAATAGTTGCGATTGTGGCAACGTTTTATAGCGTCAATCGACGCTATAAAACCCGCTTAAAAAAGCAAACCGATCTGTGCATCAAACTCGACATTGCGAGTGCTTACTATTGGCGAAAGAGCCCACTCGATGGGACTCTTACCCTGACTCATTAAGTATTCATTGGCTTTAGAAAAATGTTGGCACCCTAAAAAACCACGATACACAGACAAGGGCGATGGATGCACACTTTCTAGCACACAATGTTTATCACGATCGATATGACGACCTTTTTTCTGTGCGTAAGCACCCCACAACATAAACACGACGCCCTGATGCTCGCCGTTAATCTGTTCAATAATTTTATCCGTGAAGATTTCCCAACCTTTATTTTGATGAGAACCCGCTTTGCTTGCTTCCACGGTCAACACGCTATTCAATAACAACACGCCCTGTTCCGCCCATTGCTCCAAAAAACCGTGCTGGGCAGGGGGAATGCCCAAGTCCATCTCAAGCTCTTTATAAATATTCACCAATGACGGCGGCACTTTGATATTGGGTTTTACCGAAAAAGAAAGACCATGTGCTTGATTCTCCCCGTGATATGGGTCTTGACCAAGAATCACGACTCGCACGTGTTCAAATGGGGTTTTATTTAAGGCTGTAAAACGATCCGCTTCAGGCGGATAAATCACTTTCCCCTGCTCTCGCTCAGAAGCAAGAAACTGCTGTAAAGCCTGCATGTAGTCTTTATTAAATTCGTCAGCCAATCGTGTTTGCCAACTTGAAATTAACGTCATATTTTATTCTTACCCTATAAAAAGGTTATTAACTTGAAGCAGATTCCAAAAAAGGATTGAGCGATGGCATCGTTCTGAAATCCAAATAAAACGGCCAAGCTTCTGGGTCTTCAGGCGTGGTTAAATGCTTTAACAGTAGCCAAACCATTTCTCGTAGCGAGTAGGCCAAACTGTATTGGGTGATTGTATTTAGAGCATCTTCTATATCAAGCGACCCATCGTAGCTTTCTATCAAATACACTTGCTGCTCGCGAGTTAAATTATGAGAGCGGGCCACTACTGCTAAATCAAACAAGGGGTCGCCCATGCCAGTATATTCCCAATCTATCAGCCATATGACATCGTCATCCATTAAAACATTTTTCGGATTAAGGTCATTATGACAGACCACTGGGGGGAAGCAGGATACCACTCGAGGCAAATCCTTAAACAGAGCTCGCAAATACAGCAATTCTAGTTGCACATCAGGACGAGTCGGCAAGAAGTATTCGATCGACTGCAGATAATGTTCAATTAGATCATATACACAAAAAGGATGATCAACCTCTGGCAGCGCATGCGCTTGTACTAACGCATGCGCCATTCTTTTAATACTGCTGTTGGAATGCATAACATCCCAACCTAATGAAGACTGAATAACAAACTGGCAAGCAAATGCACCTTGTTTATCATGCCAGAAAATAGGAGGGGAAATACCCGCCTTTGTCGCCGCAAGCAAAATCGTCATTTCGGCCCTTCGATTAATGCCAAAAGTCGATTCATCTAACGCGGGAACGCGCAGCACCATTTGGGAAATTTCATTCCAAACTAAACGATATACCTTATTGGAGAACCCTTCTTCCAACGGTATGACTTGAATTTTATTGAATTCAGGCAAAATACTCGCCATTTCATCAAAATAGGCTGTTAAGTGAGCCATTTAAAACCCTTTTTTATTGCCAGAATTAGAAGCGGCTGTCAGAATGAACAACCGAACCATCCGAGTCAATAGACAACTTTGAAGTAGATAAATGAATAAACACGAAGACATTATTCGTAAAATACAAGAAAGGCTGAGCACATTAAGCAAATCCGAGCGAAAAGTAGCGGAAGCCATTCTTGCCGACCCTAAAACCACGATTCATTCCAGTATTGCAAAACTTGCAGCCAGAGCGGAAGTCAGTGAGCCGACGGTAAACCGTTTTTGTCGCAGCCTTATCGGCAGCGGCTTCCCTGATTTCAAAGTCTCCCTTGCCCAAAGTCTAGCAACAGGTACTCCCTATGTTAATTTAAACGTAGAACCTGATGATGCACCTGGTGCTGTCACAGCCAAAATATTTGAAGCAGCCAAAAACAACCTAACGCGCGCGCAAGAGATTTTACCTGAGTCGCTGATAAGCCGAGCGGTAGATGTATTGGCTCAGGCACGCCGGATCGAATTTTATGGATTGGGCGCATCTGGCCCTGTTGCCAAAGATGCACACCATAAGTTCTTTCGTTTAAACATGCCCGTGGTTGCCTACACAGATATATTGGTACAACGTATGGCAGCGGCTGGTGCCCATTCAGGCGATGCGATCGTTATTATTTCCTACACTGGTCGAACTCTGCCTTTAATTGAAACTGCGAGGGTGGCAAGAGCAACAGGTGCCTCCGTGATTGGTATCACTAACCCTGATTCCCCCCTTACTGAACACTGTTCAATTGTATTACCGATTGAAGAGACGGAAGATACGGACATCTATACACCAATGAGTTCACGTATTGTCTATCTGACTCTAATTGATGCTCTGGCAACAGGTGTTCTATTAAAACGTGGCCCAGAATTCAATGCTCACCTTAAAAAGCTCAAACAAAGTGTGCAAGACACCCGCCTACCAAAAGTAGAAAAGAAGTAATCTCATAAAAACAGGCGTCAATTGCGCGCCTGTTTTTTTCTTTGCCCCTACAACGTCCCCCTTAAATAGACAGATATTTGAACTAATTGACCGTTTCGGCAGAAGCATCAGATTTTTTTGTAACTTTGTCCGAGAAATTTGAAAGATTATCCTGACACAGCCACTTAGAATCGCTTAAGGTCTTTGAATATGTCATAATGCGATTCATTCTCTTTACGAGAATCTGATTATTCTTACATATTAAATCAACGGCTATCACAGTAACGATTTAACAATTATAACTCTTTCGGGTGTGATCTAGACGACGCTTATTTTAAGCACCATCTTTCAATCAGTCACATTGCTGGTCATCGCAATAGTTGGATGAAATATATCCGTACTGATTAAATAGCCTTATCTATCCAAGGTTATTTCACCCGTAATAATTCCATTAGGGGACAATAATGATAGAAAGCAGCTATGCTATCAGCTTTACATTCCTAGCCTATCTAGTAGTTATGCTAGGAATTGGGCTGTACGCTTACAAACTTACCTCCAGCTCGGAGGACTACTTCCTTGGTGGGCGCTCTCTGGGTCCTTGGCCAACCGCACTATCAGCAGGCGCTTCTGATATGAGTGGCTGGTTACTTCTTGGTCTACCTGGATACGCCTTCGCCGCTGGTATGGAAGCCGTCTGGATTGCCGGTGGTCTTCTTGCCGGAACATGGCTGAACTGGCTAATCTGCGCAAAACGCCTTAGAACTTACAGCATAAAAGCGAACAACGCGCTTACCCTTCCTGACTTTTTGTCAACTCGCTTCAATGACAAATCTAAATTGATTCAAACCATTTCAGCGCTCTTTATCCTACTGTTCTTCTTGTTCTATACAAGCTCTGGTTTGGTGGCTGGCGGTAAATTATTTGAAACTGTCTTTGGTTTGGATTACACCTATGCGGTCATTATAGGCACTGTCTGTGTGGTTTCTTACACCTTATTCGGTGGCTTCCTTGCGGTTGCTTGGACAGACCTAGTTCAAGGCTTAATGATGAGCGCTGCCTTAGTGATTGTTCCACTTGTAGCACTTGATGGCGGCTGGTCAGATCTTTCTAGTACACTAACAGCAAAAAATCCTGAGCTATTGAATATCTGGACCAACATCAGCGGCGAACCATTGACAACGATTGGCATTATCTCGTTAGTGGCTTGGGGATTAGGTTACTTCGGCCAACCACATATTCTTGCTCGCTTTAAAGCATCTCGTTCAAACAAAGACATTAAAACAGCACGCCGTATTGCCGTTATCTGGACATTCCTTTCTATGGTTGGCGCTCTGCTTATTGGCTTAGTCGGCATCACCTTTGTCGATAGCAACTTAGCTGGCAATCTAGCGGACCCTGAAAAAATCTTCATGATTCTGGTCAATGCTGTTTTCCATCCAATCGTAGCAGGCATTCTTCTTGCGGCTATTTTAGCGGCGATCATGAGTACTGCCGACTCTCAACTATTGGTATCGTCTTCTGCTCTGGCTGAAGATTTTTACAAGCAATTGTTCAATAAACAAGCAACGCAAAAACAAATCGTGAATGTTGGACGCTTTGCCGTTGTGGCTATTTCTATTGTTGCACTGGTACTTGCATTAAACCCTGAAAGCTCAGTACTTGGCCTAGTATCTTACGCATGGGCTGGTTTTGGCGCGGCCTTCGGTCCAGCCATTCTATTGAGCCTATTCTGGCGCAACATGAACCGCAACGGAGCACTTGCTGGTATTGTCGTAGGTGGTGTAACTGTCGTTGTATGGAAACAATTGACTGGCGGCATTTTTGACCTATACGAAATCGTTCCTGGTTTCTTACTGTCTACCATCGCTATTCTTGTCGTAAGTCTAGCAACGGGTGCGCCAGAAGAGTCTGTAACTGACTCTTTCGATGAATATGAAAAAGCACTAGACACAATGGACTAAGCAACGAGCTTATTACTGAAAAAGGCCCGAATCCGTTAATGGATTCGGGCCTTTTTATTGTGTAAACGTCGCACGAAATATGAGTAGCAGGCTATTCGATTCATTGGCTAGGACTCTCTTAGGGCTTGTACTTTAAGGTTAAGAGTGCGCCACAAAGAAAATAGACTGTACAAGGAAAAACAGAGAAGCAACAAATTGCAGGCAAAAAAATGGGGCTTGAAACAAGCCCCTAAACACCATTTACTAACAAATGTTAGTAGTCAGAGGAAAGGTTTAATCATTGAACAAGCTGCATGCACCTTGCTCTGCGCCACTTACTAGAATACGTTGTGCGCTAAATAGTTCTCGTCCCATACCTTGATGAGAGTCTGTTAGATCTTGCTGAGCCGCTTCTCGTTTATTCAGCTCTTCTTCTGAAATCAGCACAGACAAGGTCCCTTCAACGGCATCCAAACGAATCATGTCGCCGTCATGAATCTTAGCAATCAAGCCGCCAGCTAATGCTTCAGGTGTCAAATGGATGGCAGCAGGCACTTTGCCCGATGCGCCAGACATACGGCCGTCTGTTACTAACGCCACGCGGTAACCCTGATCTTGCAGATTACCAAGGTAAGGCGTTAATTTATGCAATTCTGGCATACCCAATGCTTTAGGTCCTTGAAAACGCACAACCGCCACACAATCGCGTTTCAACGCACCACTGGCAATCGCATCAGCCAAAGCATTTTGACTATGAAATACCGCCGCTGGCGCTTCAATAATTCGATTTTCATCTTTCACGGCAGACACTTTAATCACAGAGCGACCAAGGTTTCCTTTCAGTAATGCTAAGCCGCCTTCTTTGCTGAACGGATTATCAATAGGTCGCACGACATTGGTATCCAAACTTTCTTCGGTGCCATCTCGCCACACAAGATTATCACCGTCTAAGAAAGGCTCTTTGGTGTAATGTGTAAGCCCTTTACCTACAATGGTGTTGACATCTTCATGCAACAAACCACCTTTCAGCAATTGCTTAACTAAGAATGCCATACCACCCGCCGCATGGAAGTGGTTAATATCGGCTTGGCCATTCGGATAAATTTTAGTCAATGATGGCACCACTTTAGAGAGAGCCGAGAAATCATCCCATGTAATAATAATGCCCGCTGCACGAGCATAGGCGACAATGTGCATAGTATGATTGGTAGAACCACCCGTCGCCAACAACCCAACGATCGAGTTAACAATGCTACGCTCATCCACTATTTCATATAAAGGGCGATAGTCTCGACCCAGCGCGGTAATCTTAGTAGACAGCTGAGAAGCGTATTTCGTCAATGCACCACGTAATGGATCATCAGGGTTAACAAAAGAAGAACCTGGAAGCTGAAGCCCCATGATTTCAACCAACAACTGATTTGAGTTAGCAGTGCCATAGAAGGTACAAGTACCTGCGCTGTGATAGGAAGCCGCTTCCGCTTCAAGCAACTCCTCACGAGAAGCTTGACCCTGTGCATAACGCTGACGAACCGCTGCTTTCGCTGCGTTGGTAATACCAGAACGCATTGGACCTGCAGGAATAAACAAAGCAGGTAGATGGCCAAAACGCAAAGCAGCAATTAAAAGACCTGGGACGATTTTGTCACAGATGCCTAAATAAATAGCAGCATCAAACATATTGTGTGAAAGCGCGATCGCCGCACCTTGTGCGATATTGTCGCGGCTAAAGAGACTCAACTCCATGCCATCTTGACCTTGGGTCACACCATCACACATGGCAGGTACACCACCAGCAAATTGAGCAACAGAGCCCATTTCCTGAACCGCCGCACGAATTAGATCAGGATAATTTTCGTAAGGTTGATGAGCGGACAGCATATCGTTATAAGAAGAGACAATACCGATATTCGCCTCTTCCATTAAGGTTAACTTTTGCTTGTCTTGAGGTTGGCATGCCGCGAAGCCATGAGCCAAGTTACCGCAGGACAACTTGCCTCTATGTGGCCCATGCTCTTGCGCTTTCTTCATATCTTTAAGGTATTGCTCACGAAGCGCTTTGCTTCGTTCAATAATATCGTTCGTTACCTTAGCAACAATCGGATTCATGCTTCTCTCCATTTTCATTCTGTTAACCTAGCACCCCGCCCGATGCATAGATTTTATGTAATATTACTACATTTTAAATTAATTTCACGCTCAAAACCCAGTAAAATCTAAAAATAAATGCATATTTTGTAATTTTTTTACAAAACTATTCAGCCAGCGCCATAATTTCAGCTAAAATACGCTTACGTTTGTAACATAAATCTGTACAATATTTGTCTCCGATCATTATTTGATTAAAAAACAGCCAAAATGAAAGGATTTTGTTACTAATCCTTGATTAAAAAATTACTTATGTAGTATTTTTACGTCAAAGAACAATATTGAACGTGATGTGTTCGAATTCGAAAACAACACAATTTCCGCACTATTTTTTAGAGGTGAGTATGACGATTAAGGTAGCTATTAACGGTTATGGACGCATTGGACGCAACACTCTGAGAGCGCTGTACGAATCAGGTAAACGAGATCAAATCCAAATCGTCGCGATTAATGATCTTGGCGATTCAAAAACCAACGCTCATTTAACAAAATACGATACAGTTCATGGCCGCTTTAATGCAGACGTTACCTTTGATGATGAAGCCCTGTACGTTAATAATGACAAAATCCGTACTTTCTCTGAACGCAACCCTGCCGATCTGCCTTGGGCTGAATTAGGTGTTGACGTTGTTTACGAATGTACCGGCTTCTTTACCACAAAAGAAAAAGCCAGTGCTCACATCACAGCGGGTGCAAAGAAAGTCATCATTTCTGCACCAGGCAAAGATGTTGATGCAACCGTTGTTTATGGCGTAAACCAACATGTTCTTACTTCTGACATGACGGTCATTTCTAATGCCTCTTGCACCACTAACTGCCTAGCACCTGTTGCGAAACCTTTGAGTGACAAGTTAGGTATCGAAAGTGGTCTAATGACAACTATTCATGCTTATACTAATGACCAACGTCTTTCTGATGTCTATCACGAAGACTTGTATCGTGCTCGTGCTGCAGCACAAAACATGATTCCAAGTAAAACAGGTGCAGCTGCCGCTGTTGGTCTTGTTGTTCCAGAGTTGGTAGGTAAGTTTGACGGTATGGCCGTTCGCGTTCCTACAATCAACGTATCCTTGGTTGACCTAACCTTCTTAGCGCCTCGTGAAACCACTGTAAAAGAAGTCAACCAGATCATCGAAGACGCTATTAAAGCAGATCCAATTCTTGCTCAAGTATTGCACGTTAACTATGAGCCACTTGTTTCTTCTGACTTTAATCACAGCACTTATACGTCTAATTTTGATGCGACACAAACCCGTGTTCAAGGCAAGCTTGTTAAAATCATGGCTTGGTATGATAACGAATGGGGATTCTCAAACCGAATGCTCGACAATACTATCGCATTAATGGCTGCGAAATAGTCAAAATACACGAAGGCTGCTGACGCAGCCTTCGTCGTCTCTTATACTTCACTTCACGCTTTCTAATCTTTGGTAAATAAAATGACTCGTAGAACTAAAATTGTTGCCACCTTAGGCCCTGCTTCCAGCTCTCCAGAAATGATCGAAAAATTGATTTTAGCGGGAGCCAACGTATTTCGCTTAAATTTCTCCCACGGTCAGCCAGAAGATCACATCAATCGCGCTGAGGTTGTTCGTGAAATGGCTAGAAAAAATGGTCGCCATGTGGCCATCCTTGGAGACTTACAAGGTCCAAAAATCCGTATTGCTCGCTTCAAAAATACTAAAATTGAACTGAAAGACGGCGCAACTTTTATCCTAGACGTCGGTTTTGATAAGAACAGTGGCGATGAGACTCGTGTTGGTATTGATTATCCTCAGCTAGCAAAAGATTCTCAGCCAGGCAACGTCTTACTGCTTGATGATGGCCGTGTTGTGCTTGAAGTGTTAGAAGTAAAAGGACAAGAAGTTATCACTAAGGTCATCGTTGGTGGCGCACTGTCCAATAATAAAGGGATAAACCGTCAAGGCGGTGGACTCTCTGCTGCAGCGCTGACAGAGAAAGACAAAGAAGATATTAAAACAGCAGCCGCATTAAAAGCAGATTATCTAGCGGTTTCTTTCCCACGCTGTGCTGACGATTTACATGAGGCTCGAGCGCTGGCTGAGGCTGCGGGCCTAAAAGCTGGTATTGTTTCTAAAGTAGAGCGTGCTGAAGCCGTTGCTGACAACGAAACACTGGATGCTATTATTCTTGCTTCTGACGCAGTTATGGTTGCTCGTGGCGACTTAGGCGTTGAAATTGGTGATGCGGAGTTGATTGGTGTGCAAAAACACATGATCAAACGCTGCCGTCAATTGAACCGTCCAGTTATTACAGCGACACAAATGATGGAAACCATGATTACCAGTGCCATGCCAACTCGCGCGGAAGTATTTGACGTAGCGAACGCAGTACTTGATGGCACAGATGCGGTCATGCTTTCTGCCGAAACAGCAGCTGGTGCGTACCCAGAAGAAGTTATTAAGACCATGAACCGTGTTTGTTTAGGAGCCGAAAAGCAACCTGCAATCAATCGCTCTAAACACCGTATCGATGTAACCTTTACTAGCATTGACGAAACCATTGCAATGTCGGCTATGTATGCGGCTAACCACTTGGAAGGCGTTAAAGCAATCATCAGTTTGACTGATTCAGGTACAACACCACTATTGATGTCTCGCATTAGTTCTGGTCTGCCAATCTATGCCTTGTCTCCAAACCAAGCCACTCTCAATAAAGTAAATCTTTATCGTGGTGTAACGCCCGTGGCTTTCTCTTCTCAAGAGTTCAACGTAGATACCATTGTGGCAGGCTTGGTTAACCATGTTAAATCTCTTGGACTGATCAAGGACGGCGATCTTGTCATCGTGACAAAAGGCGACCATCTGGTAAGTTACGGTACAACCAATATGATGAAAGTCGTAAAAGTGGGCGCTACTGAGGAATAAACCACAGTGAAAGGGAAAACGTTACAACAAAAAATGATCACGACGCCAGAGCGCAAAAATGTCGCTCTGGTTGCTCATGACAATATGAAACCCGCTCTTATTGAGTGGGCAGAAATGCATAAAGAGAAACTGATTAAGCACAACCTAATGGCAACAGGGACAACAGGGAATTTAATGCAGAAACAGCTAGACGTTCCTGTTCATTCCCTTATAAGTGGCCCGCTGGGTGGCGACCAACAGCTCGGCGGTCTCATTGCTGAAGGCAAGATTGATGTGCTGATTTTTTTCTGGGACCCTTTCGAACCAATGCCCCATGATCCTGACATTAAGGCTCTGCTTCGAGTCGCTGCAGTTTGGAATATCCCGATTGCTTGTAGCGTTTCCTCAGCCAATTTTTTGGTAACGTCTCCTCTATTCGAAAGCGAATTTGAACGACAGATTCCAGATTACGAAAAATACCTCCAAGAGCGACTCTAGTCGCTCTTTTCTTTTCCCTCTATAAAGACCTGAACACTCGCCAAAGCTCGCGGTTTTCTTCAAAATCGGCTATATTAGCCGTCAAATCTTGTCGTCCATAAATGTGTTAGGCCACATATATGTACGACCAATTTCATTGATAGATTCAACGTTTAACCTCCTCAATACCACGTTGAACACCAATAGGAGAATAATTTTGCAAGCAGATGTAGCCCTAATAATGGGATCAAAAAGCGATTGGGCAACCATGGAAGGCGCCGCGGAAATAATGGATGCCCTTGGCGTCAGCTACCATGTAGAAGTTGTTTCAGCTCACAGAACCCCCGTCAAACTTGCAGAATTTTCAGAAAGCGCTGCAGAAAAAGGCTTTAAAGTGATTATTGGCGGTGCAGGTGGCGCGGCACATTTACCTGGCATGGTGGCCGCTCACACTCGTTTGCCTGTTCTGGGTGTACCAGTACAAAGCAAAGCCCTAAACGGTATGGACAGCTTGCTGTCTATCGCACAAATGCCAAAAGGTGTCGCGGTAGGAACTTTAGCTATTGGTAGTGCCGGTGCCTTTAACGCAGGTTTATTAGCCTGTCAGATTCTCGCTGTCTCTAACCCCGAACTAGCCAAGAAAATAGACGCCTTCAGAAAACACCAAACTGAGAGTGTTTTAGCGAATCCAGACCCTAGAGAGGCTTAATTTATGACCGTTCTATGGGTATTAGGTGCAGGCCAACTAGGCGCCATGCTAAAACAAGCGGGCACCCCACTAGGCATTGACGTTCGACCTGTTGATATTGAGTCTACTGAAACCTTAACACTAGGTACGACTGATATCGTAACAGCAGAAAGAGAGGAATGGCCTGAAACAATCGCCACTAAACAACTTGCTACACACAGTAACTTCGTTAACCTAGCCACTTTTCCACAACTGGCTGATCGATTAACGCAAAAGCAATGGCTAGACCGCTTAGAGCTCGCCACAGCACCATGGTTTCCAGTCGAATCAGACTCTACCGCTGAAAAAGCTCATGAAGCGCTAGGTGATCGTGTTTTATTAAAACGACGCCGTGGTGGTTACGACGGCAAAGGTCAATACTGGTTAAAACAGCCCGAAAGCACTGAAATTCCGCCAGATTGGAAAGGTCACGCCATTGCAGAACAAGCCATTAACTTTGACGAAGAAGTATCACTAGTCGGTGTTCGAGGCAAAAGCGGTGAAACGCATTTTTACCCACTCACTCTCAACCTTCATATTAACGGCATTTTATACGCATCTATCTCTCCTCTAGAGCGACTTAAACCACTTCAGAATCAAGCCGAAGCAATGCTTAGCAAGCTGATGAATGCTTTGGATTATGTTGGCGTAATGGCGATGGAGTGCTTTCGTGTTGGTGACCAATTACTCATTAATGAGCTTGCGCCACGCGTCCATAACAGCGGGCACTGGACACAAGCAGGTGCGAGCACATGCCAATTTGAAAACCACGTACGTGCAGTGACAGGTCTTCCATTAGCGCCAGCTGAAATCAAGAACCAAAGCATGATGGTCAACTTAATTGGTGTTGATCTCGACTATGAGTGGCTCAAACTTCAAGGCTTGGAGCTTTATTGGTACAAAAAAGAAGTTCGCCCTGGAAGAAAAGTTGGGCATTTAAATTTTTGCTCAGGTGATAGTGAGGTATTACAAACAGCACTAACAGGCTTAGCACTTCCGCAGCCTTATCCCGAAGCACTGTCATGGTTAGCCAAAAACCTGCCTAAATAAGACCATCAATATATTCAACGATAAACATATCAAAATGCCGCTATCGATAACGATATGCGGCATTTTTTATGAGTATCATTTGAATACAGAAAATCCCAAAGCAACAATAGTGCAAAAAAATGTCTAAAAATCAGTAAAAAAAACGCTTTATAACTTGTTTACTTTATAAAACCGCTTATTCTAAACGCTGCGGCTTTAAAGCCATTAAGCCTATATAAAAAAACAGTACATAAGATGCTGACAAGGAAACTTGAATGAACCACATTGAATTAGACAGCTATGATTGGCGTCTGCTAAAGGCACTCCAGACAAATGCAAGGCTGACTAACGTCGCACTATCAGAGCAAATCAATCTATCGCCCTCCCAATGCTCAAGACGTTTACAAAGGCTAGAACAGAGCAACCTGATTGAAGCCTACTTTACACAACTCAATGCCAGCGAACTTGGCTATCAGGTAACGGCATTTGTCAGTGTTACGCTTGATAAAAGCATTAAGAACTCAGATACGCAGTTCCAACAAGCCATTATTGAAATTCCGAAAATATTAGAATGCTATTCAGTCAGTGGCGAAGCGGACTATTGGTTAAGAGTAATCAGTGAAAACTTACCTTCTCTTTCAACATTCCTAAGCGAATCCCTTGCTAAACTCCCCTGCGTAAGGGACTTAACCTCTACCGTCGTCTTAAACCGAATAAAGCACGCTCCTTCCATTCCATTGCCAAACTAATCCATTTAAAGACATTAAAAAGCGACGACTATCTCTAAAAAGATAGTCGCTTTTTAAATCTCTGGTAGACGAATTACCATAAAACCACCCACTACGGTAATGAGTGAAAATATCAAAACAAGCCCTTCCAAAGAAACCGCATAACTCAGCAAACTGATACTGCTCATCCCTAACAAAACAATACCAATAATAGTATTACTAACCGACACATAACGGGTTCGTTTATTACCATCACCTAAATTGACCAAATATGTCTTACGTCCTATTCTCACCCCCTGATGAGCAACACTCAAAACGAAATACAAAATAGCGACAGACCAGATGACACAAGAGGTGTCTGATAATAATTTGATACTGAAAAATAAAGCGATACCCGACAAAGAACTGAGCAATGAAGCAATCAACATCACTTTTCGGCTAGAGTAATCAGAAAACAATCCCCAAAAAGGTGATGACAATAAAGAAGCTAAACCACTGACCAGTATGAATAACCCTAAAACAAAGCCAGCGTTATCGGATTTTTGCTGAGCAATCAGCACATAGTAAGGAGCCCCTAAAGCCGCACATAAAAACAATGAACGAGCAATCACAAACTCACGAAACACCACATCGGTTTTTAACAAACTTAGTTCTTTGAAAACCGCAAAAAAACTGGTCTCCTTATCATCAATTTGACTCAGTGGCTCCTGTACAGAAGAATATATTAGAGCAGCTAACAGCCAAATCAGTGTCGCTATAACAATAGCCCAAACATAAAAATTAACGTTTTCTCGATCGCCATCGAAAAAAAGCAACATGTACACTGCAATCACAATCGTGATCATACCCGAAGCACTCGCTGACCATCCCGTCACCCTTCCACGCCTGTCCTTTGCAACGGTCTTCCCCAAGACATCTTTCGAAGCAACCGAATTCAGCCCTCTTGCGACACTAAACAAGACTAAAGCAACAATGATAATCCAACCAGCGCTCGCCCCCTCAAATAGCAATGCCGTACTGCCTATCACCACAACACATAAGGACTGAATAATACTGCCCAATACCCAGACCCATTTTCGTATTTTTATTTTATACATAAAATGAGCAATGGCTATCTGAGGCAACAAAGAGCCTGACTCACGTATTGGAACCAACCAACCCAACAAATACAAAGGAGCACCTAAGCTTTGCAAGAGCCAAGGCAAAGTCACTTTAGGATTAATCAAAACATCCCCTAAATTGATTAAAAACTGCGAAACAACCAATTTTAGAGTATTCGCATTATCCGCACTTTTCTGCCCTTTCTTATGCCGCATAACCATTCCTAAAAATCATTCTTTTCACGATAACCACCTCAACATCTGAGTTTAAAAAGTCAAAAAATCTAAAAAAACATCATAATTTACATCATGAATAATCGTTTTTATTCTATTCTGTTTAGAGACTAAAATGACATTAAAAACCACCTTGTCGAGCTAAAGCCGCGACCTACAAAAAACAATCACCTGTAGGTCGGCCTTCAGGCCGTCAAAAAGCATTCAGCCTTTGCAACCCATTTGACGCGCTAAAGCTGCGACCTACAAAACCAATCACGTGTAGATCGGCCTTCAGGCCGTCAAAGAACTTTTCTTGAACAAAACAGACTACTTGGACGATATAACGA
>NZ_QGOK01000037.1 GCF_003259175.1 Marinomonas shanghaiensis
GACGGCCTAAAGGCCGACCTACATGTGATTGGGTTTGGGGTGATTCGTTTTTGACGGCCTAAAGGCCGACCTACACGTGATTGGGTTTAGGGTGATTCGTTTTTGACGGCCTGAAGGCCGACCTACATGTGATTGGGTTTAGGGTGATTCGTTTTTGACGGCCTAAAGGCCGATCTACATGTGATTGGGTTTGGTGACATCGGCTTTTGACGTTGATTTTTGTAGGTCGTGCTTTAGCGCGTCAAGGGTTTTTATTTAATGATAATTTGATTTGGCATTATCGGCTTGTGACGGCCTGAAGGCCTGAAGGCCGACCTACACGTGATTGGGTTTGAGGGGATTCGTTTTTGACGGCCTAAAGGCCGACCTACACGTGATTGGGTTTAGGGTGATTCGTTTTTGACGGCCTAAAGGCCGACCTACACGTGATTGGGTTTAGGGTGATTCGTTTTTGACGGCCTAAAGGCCGACCTACACGTGATTGGGTTTAGGGTGATTCGTTTTTGACGGCCTAAAGGCCGACCTACACGTGATTGGGTTTAGGGTGATTCGTTTTTGACGGCCTAAAGGCCGACCTACACGTGATTGGGTTTAGGGTGATTCGTTTTTGACGGCCTAAAGGCCGACCTACACGTGATTGGGTTTAGGGTGATTCGTTTTTGACGGCCTAAAGGCCGACCTACACGTGATTGGGTTTAGGGTGATTCGTTTTTGACGGCCTAAAGGCCGACCTACACGTGATTGGGTTTAGGGTGATTCGTTTTTGACGGCCTAAAGGCCGACCTACACGTGATTGGGTTTAGGGTGATTCGTTTTTGACGGCCTAAAGGCCGACCTACATGTGATTGGGTTTAGGGTGATTCGTTTTTGACGGCCTAAAGGCCGACCTACACGTGATTGGGTTTAGGGTGATTCGTTTTTGACGGCCTAAAGGCCGACCTACACGTGATTGGGTTTAGGGTGATTCGTTTTTGACGGCCTAAAGGCCGACCTACACGTGATTGGGTTTAGGGTGATTCGTTTTTGACGGCCTAAAGGCCGACCTACACGTGATTGGGTTTAGGGTGATTCGTTTTTGACGGCCTAAAGGCCGACCTACACGTGGTTGGGTTTAGGGTGATTCGTTTTTGACGGCCTAAAGGCCGACCTACACGTGGTTGGGTTTGGGGTGATTCGTTTTTGACGGCATAAAGGCCGACACGTGGTTGGGTTTGTGTCGGCCTTTGGCGTGGTAAGGGATTTATAACAACGAACGTACGTAGGCTTCGATGTCTGGGTTTTGGTTGTTGTTGAAGAAGCATTGTTGAAAGCGTTCGCCGGATACGGCGGTTTTCACTAAGTCTTGGTCCATGGCTTTTAAGCCATCCAAGTAGTTGTCTTTCATGGTGGCGACTTTGACTTGGTTGAGGATGCCGGCGTTTTTCACTTGGGGCTCTTTGCGTTCTATTGGATAACCTTCGCCACGTGGGCCGGTGAAAGCTTTTTCGAAGATGTAACGTGCGTTGAGTTCGGCGGCCCAGCCGAAGCCTTTGGCAAAGGCCATGGCGATGGCGTTGCCGTTGTTGATTTGGTTAAACAAGAAGGCGTCGGAAGGTTCTAGGCAGTAGCCACATATCACACCTGGGTGAGCGTTTAGCGACATCATGGCACCTTGTCCTGTACCGCAGCCAGAAACCACGAAGTCGACGGCTTTTGAGTTCAATAATAGGCTCGCCATGATGCCTAGGTGAATGTAGGTTAGGTGGTGATCGTTTTCATCGCTCATGCCCACGTTAAAGACGTCATGGTTTAAAGGGCCTGCAACGGCGTTGAGTTGTGCCAGGATGGTCGCGTTTTTGCCCGCTTGGCTGTTTTCCATCATCAGTGCAATTTTCATTATTTTCTCCTGAGTGGTTTGATTAGGTCCTTGTGGCAGGACGCTTGTTCATAAAAAGTCTTTGCGTACGGGGGTGAAGTTGTCGAGCAGTATGCCGGGTTCTAAACAACGACAGCCGTGCATGACGTTTGGTTTTTTGTACAGAGTGTCGCCTGGGCCAACGATTTTGGTTTCATCGCCGATAGTGAATTCAAATTGACCCGACAATACATAGGTTAATTGTTCATGGGGATGGCTATGCAGTGGACCAATGGCGTCTTTTTCAAAGTGCACTTCCACTGTCATGATGTTATCTGAATAGGCCATGATTTTGCGGGATACACCTGCACCAAGGTCTTCCAGAGGAACTTCGTTATTGTAAACAAACATAGGACAACTCTTTGTATTTTTGTTGTAGACCTCTCTACTATAGCAGTGATAAAACATTATTCAATCTTTTATGAAAAGCTGTTTCATTTATTTTTATAACTATGCAGTTAATTTTCTACAATCCACATTCAGCGATGATAAAACCAATCAAGAGCCATAAAAAAAGCTGGCGTCATAATGAGGCCAGCTTTTAAAGAGACTAAGGTCATACTATTTAGTGTGACCGAGTTTTTCCGATATTTTGCTCGTCGCTTCTTGCAATAGGCTAACGTACTTTTCAAACTTTTCAGGCGTGTAACGTAGAGTTGGGAAAGATAGACTTAACCCTGCAATAACGTTGCCGAGACGATCATAGATAGGGCTACCTATGCAGCGTAGACCTTCTTCTTGCTCTTCATTGTCGACACCATAACCTTGTACTTTGACTTGCTGGAGCTCTTCTAACAAGGCGTCTATGGTACGGTGTGTCTTTTCCGTAGAAGGTACAAATTGCGTGTCTTTAAAAACGTCGCGGATATAGCTTTCTGGGCGTTCCGCGAGTAACACTTTACCAATGGCAGTGGAGTAAAGCGGGTTACGACCACCAATACGAGATTGCATACGCAGATTGTATTGTGCGTCTACTTTATAGATGTAGATGATGCCATCACCGTCACGAATACCAAGGTGCAATGCTTCTTTGGTTTGCTCGGCAATGCTCGCCATGTAGGGCTCAGTTAAGGACACCAGATCCACGTGTTCAAGGGCTTTTGAACTCACTTCAAACAGTTTTAACGTCAGTGAATAGCGGTCATCGTCGCCTTCTTGGGAGACGAAACCAAGCATTTTCATGGTTTGTAAAAACCGATAGACGGTACTTTTTGATGTCATCACGGTTTGCGATAGCTCTGTTACGCCGACGGATTTGTGTTCTGCCATCGCGTTTAATATCGCAAACACTTTCATGACCGAGGATACGGGTTCGATTTGTTGATTGTTCTCTTCGTTTGTCATATTAGTTTCATTTTTTTTGAAATAGGATTTTGCAATTGTAATGCAATTTTATAGTTGTTACAGCCAAGATTACAAAATGAAACCGTAATAGTCACTCTCACCCATTAAAAAACGTCAGACATGACGGGTGCGGACATCTGTTATGGTTTACACCATTGTCCGCAAACTGTCCGCACGCCTTGAAAATGGGCAATTTATCGCGCTAGCCAGCCTCCGTCTACCGCAATGGTATAGCCATTTACATAACGCGATGCCTCCGATGCTAAGAACACAATGGGGCCGGCCATGTCTCCAGGCGTTCCCCAACGACCCGCTGGTATACGACTGAGGATTTCACTTGAACGATCTTCATCAGCGCGTAACGCCGCTGTGTTGTCCGTCGCCATGTAACCAGGGGCGATAGCGTTAACATTGATACCGTGTTTCGCCCATTCGTTCGCCAGTAAACGTGTCACGCCCATCACGCCGCTTTTTGAGGCGGTATAAGAGGGCACACGAATGCCGCCTTGGTAAGACAACATAGAGGCAATATTGATAATGTTGCCTGTAGTGCCTTGGGCGATGACTTGTCTGGCAAAGCCTTGAGACATAAAAAAGACCGCTTTAATATTTAAGTCCATTACATCGTCCCAATCTTTTTCGGTGAAATCCAGCGCATCATTGCGACGAATGATTCCTGCGTTATTCACAAGAATATCGACTTTCCCAAACGCTGAAACCGCCTCTTGGATCACATAATCAACGCTGTCCATTTTGCTCATGTCGGCAATGACACTGTGAAATTGACGGCCTGTTTTTGCCATGAGTTCGATGGTTTGTGTTGGATTGTCTCGGTTAACGCCCACCACATCAGCGCCTGCTTTTGCCAATGCTAATGCCATTCCTTGCCCAAGGCCGGTGTTGCATCCTGTCACAATGGCTACTTTTCCTGTCAGGTCGAACATAGTGTTTCCTCATCTTTATTAAATTTTTGGACAATATAGGTCGTGCTTTAGGCCGACAAAAAACTCACTACACCAAATAACGTCTTGTCGGGCTAAAGCCGCGACCTACAAAAGTCAATTGTGTGTCACGCCTCTTTCCTAGGCTTTACAGCGCTATGCTTATTTAATCGCTCTACGCAAAATGCGATTTCCCTGAGACATGAATTCTTTTGCCGCTTGTTCGACCGTCATCGATCCTTGGTCCATCTTTTCGATCATCTCTTCAAATAACCCGAGTATTTTCGGATTCTCAAAATGCGGGGAGGTGATCAGTTTTTTGGGCAAATCGTCGATTTGAGCCAAACCAGCGACCGATAAATCATCGTCTTTGATGGTGCCATCCAGTGATAAGGCACGACGGGCAGCCAAGCTCAATGGCACGCCACGAGCCAAGCCCATTGCGTTGTAGCCTGCTGGCTCGTTTAATAGGAAGTTGATTAACTTTGCTGCGCCTTCTGGGTTTTTACTGTTTTTTCCGATTGAGAGCATCAGTGCCGGTTTGTAGAATAGACCTGCGTCATCGGCGCCTTTTTGCATTAGGTAAAAGCCCAATTCCATTGACTGCGGTGGTCTTAAATTGTCGTTGTATTTGTTGATGGCAGAGTTCCACATATACACCCCTGCCCATTCCCCATTAATCCAAGGTTTATGCTCGTACAGGTTGGCTTTACCAAAACTCGCCACGTATTTGCTGCTTGGGGTAACATGGTTGTTGACCATGTCTTCGTACATTTTGAAAAATTCGAGCATTTGTTCATCGCTGTAAGCGAATTTTTTACTCGCCTCATCAATCATGGGTATACCGTATTTTTGCACCATAAAAGAACGGTTCATGGCAATAATGTCACGGCCTTCTAACATAAGAGGAAAGTATTCATCGCCCAATTTTTCTTTAAAAACAGGCCCCGCTTTCATCAAATCATCCCAAGTAACGGGATAAGGCAATCCGGCTTTTGCCCAAGTGTCTTTGTTGTAATAAAAGACTCGTGCAGTCATAGAAACTGGAATGCCGTTTAACTTGCCATTATTGGTGCCTGCCTCAAGGGCCGATTGATCAAATTGGGATAAGTCCAGCACATTACTGTATTCACGCAAGTCTTTAAAACCCTCCCCTCGCGCGGAGAAAATTGGCATCCAATTCCAGTTGGTTTGCATCACATCTGGCTCGGTATTACCCGCTATCTGGGTGGTTAATCGTTCTAGATGACCGCCCCAACCGGTGTATTCTGTTTTCACAGAAATCTCTGGATGCACTTTTTCGAACTCTTTAACAGCCTCGTTGGTTGCTGTGTGTCGGGAGTTCCCTCCCCACCATGACATGCGCAGATCTTCGGCACTGGCGTTGATGCTCATCATGGAACCTGCGGACGCTAATCCGACGAACAGAGCGATTGTTCTTATTTTCATGCTGCTTTTCCTCGTTGGCTTTTTATTTGCGATACAATTTTTTCGTGTTTGTCTGTCTTTTACAGCGAGATGTTTATCTCGGTTGCTTTACTAAAAATATGACCGTTATTCATTTCAAAATGGAAAAGTTGTTCTTTGCCAATGGCGTCTAATAATTTGGCTTCGACCACATCTGCAGGTATCCGTGTACACAGTTCTCTGTCCTCTACAGTAAAGTGGACATAAAACTCTGCGCCCATGTTTTCCATGCGTACAATGGTGCCCCTGATGATTTCATCCTGCGGCGAATTTTCATCCGCTAATTTGATGAACTCAGGTCGAATACCAAACACCACGTCCTCGGTGAAGTTGGTTAAGACTTTCTGCAGTTTTTCATCTGGCAAACCCAACATCTGAGACGACAAGGCCAAATGGCATTTGCCTTCCCCCGTGCGATCTAAACGGGTCTCAACCATGTTCATTTCTGGCGCGCCAATGAATCCGGCAACAAACAGGTTTTTTGGGTACTTATAAAGGTTGGCTGGCGTATCTACTTGCATGATGTGTCCGTCTTTCATCACGCAAATACGATCGCCCATGGTCATGGCTTCGGTCTGATCGTGGGTAACGTAGACACTGGTTGCCGAACGATTGGTCTTTTTCAGGGTTTTGTGCAAATCTGAAATACGCACACGCATTGATGCTCTTAGCTTGGCATCTAGGTTAGATAAAGGCTCATCGAACAAGAAGACTTGAGGGCGTTTGACAATGGCACGACCCACCGCAACACGTTGCGCCTGACCGCCAGAAAGCTGACGCGGCAAGCGATCTAGTAAAGGCGTAAGCTCAAGCAGCTCAGCGGCTTCATTCACTTGTTTTTCAATATCCGCCTTACTGACTTTTGCTAATTTCAAACCAAAGCCGAGGTTTTCACGCACACTCATATGGGGATACAGTGCATAGTTTTGGAACACCATGGCAATGCCACGGTCTTTAGGCGGTAAGCCATTTACGACTTTTCCACCGATACTAATAGAGCCACCAGTAACTGATTCCAAACCCGCCAACATACGCAACGTCGTCGATTTCGCACAGCCAGAGGGCCCGATCACGACTAAGAACTCGCCGTCTTCAATTTCTAGGTTAATGCCATGAACTGCTTTGAAGCCGTTCGAATACACTTTGGTCAAATTTTCAAATACAACTTTAGACATACTATTCACCTATCCCTTAACGCCACCGGACGAAATTCCTTCTACGAAGTAATTCTGTGCGATTAGGAAAACAACAATTGACGGAACAATGGCAATGGATGCCATCGCCAGAATTTCATTCCACTGAGTACCTTCGGTGACATCAATGGACAATTTAAGAGCCAATGCGATTGGGTATTTTTCTACGCTGGAAATATAAATAAGCGGACCCAAGAAATCGTTCACTGACCACATAAACTGGAACAGCGCGACAGAAATAATGGCAGGCTTCAACATGGGTACAACGATGTACCAAAGCAGCTGATAGGAGTTACAACCATCAATTTGTGCCGCTTCTTCCATGTCCGTAGGCAAGCCTCGTAAAAACTGAATCAACATAAAAACGAAGAAACCTTGGGTCGCAAAAGCCATTGGTAAGTACAAAGGCAAATAGCTGTCTAACATGCCCATTTCACGGAACATCAAGTATTGAGGGATCAGCAATACCGACGTTGGTAGCAAAATAGTCGCCACCAAGGTAACAAACCAAAATTTCTTAAAGGGAATCTCAAAACGAGCAAAACCATAGGCGACAATCACCGATGAGATCACCGTCAAAATCACTTTCGGCACCACGTAATACAAGGTATTCAGAAAGAATCGACCAAAGGTATATTCCGTGCCGGTATTCCAGCCATTGATAAAACCGTCTAGGGAAAATTCTTTCGGCCATAAACTCAACGAACTAAAGATTTCATGATTGGGTTTAAAGGCCGCTGAGAACATCCAAAATAGCGGATATAGCATGACCAATCCAAAAAACAGCAGAATAATGTAACGAATAGAAGCGCCCACTCGTTGCTTACGAATTTCTGCTCTTAGCATTGGATTGTTTTTTAAGTCAGCAGACAAGGCTGCTTTATTTGGGAATACTTTATTCATCATTACTTACCGCCCTTATCACCTGAGTAGAACACCCAGTACTTAGATGATTTGAATGAAATCGCCGTAAAAACCGCCACAGCTAAAAACAACACCCAAGCAAGCGCACTGCCATAGCCAAGATCGAAATACTTGAATGCCGTCTCATAGATATAAAGCGAGAACAAATACGTCGATTTAGCCGGTCCACCGCCGGTAATAACATACGGCGCGGTGAACTCTTGGAACGCCTGAGTCGTCTGCATGATGAAGTTAAAGAAAATAACGGGAGTAATAAGAGGCACGGTAATCTTGGTAAACATCTGCCATTTAGAGGCTCCGTCAATCAATGCCGCTTCATACTGAGATTGCGGTACGCTCTGTAACGCCGCTAGGAAGATGACCATGGCCGAACCAAACTGCCATACTCGTAACAAGGTCACAGAGAACATGGCAAACACAGGCTCCCCCAACCAAGAAATCGCTTCGACGCCAAAAATCCCTAAAAAGTTATTAAGTAAGCCATCAAGGGAAAATATCGCCCGCCATAACACGGCAATCGCCACACTGCTTCCCAGAATGGAAGGAATGTAATAAGCGGTGCGGAAGAACTTAATACCGCGAAGCTTGAAGTTCAGCACGAAGGCAATAAAGAGTGCGAAGGCAAGTTTTAGCGGAATGGTCAGAAACACATACGCGAACGTGACCCCCATAGATTGGTAGAAGGTATCGTCATCCATCATGTAACGATAATTATCTAAGCCAACGTATTCCGGTGGATTAATAAGATCGTAGTTGGTGAAACTGATGATCAAGGATGACAAAAAAGGAAAGGCTGTAAACAGCAGTAAGCCGATGATATACGGACTGATGTACAGCAACCCTAGGCGATGATTTTCATACATAGTGTGCAACTCTGATTGTTGTTTTTATTGGACGTTGTCAAAACATATTAGAAGAACAATAAAAAAATAACAACGATAAATTTATTTTTTTAAAACAGTTTTTCATTTTTATTTTTTTATTGTTTTTTAAATGCTATCTTTTAGATCTTGTGGAGGCTTTTAGGAAGGTAAGGGGATGCAAGATATGCCGTCGTCAATAAAAGCAGTCCTGATAAATAAAAAAAGCCCCCGCTGACACGACATGAGCAGCACAGGCAATACCGTACTAACAAAAATAAGAGAGGATATTATGTCACTTGGACAGATCACACCTTTGGCATTTCAGCGCACTGTTGATGCCAGCACTGGCGCCATTGTTACTCAGTTAACACCGAACGGTAGCATCTGCCACCGCAACTATTTTTACCAAAAATGCTTCACTGAAGATGGCAATAAACTACTTATCTCGGCTAATTTCGACACAAACAGAAACTACCATCTTTTGGATTTACAAAATGAAAGCGCCATACAACTTACTGAAGGCAAAGGCGATAACGTCTTTGGTGGCTTTCTTACCACACAAGATGACGCACTGATCTTTGTGAAAAATAACAAGCAGCTCATTCGTGTTGATCTTGAAACCCAAGAACACAGTGTGCTGTATGAGGTGGCTAAAGGCTGGGTTGGCTACGGCACTTGGGTACCCAATTCAGACTGTACGAAAGTGGTTGCGATTGAAATCAAAGATACGGATTACATGAGTTTGGACAGTTGGGAGAAGTTTGCTCAGTTCTATCACCAAAAGCCACGTTGCCGTTTGATCTCAATCGATCTTAAAACTGGCCAGCGCACCATTATCTTTGAAGAAAACATTTGGCTTGGGCATCCGCTGTATCGGCCAAATGACGATAATACCATTGCCTTCTGCCATGAAGGCCCTCACGATTTAGTGGCAACACGCATGTGGATGATTGACGAAAATGGCGAGAATATGCGTAAAGTCTATGAGCAGGACGAAGATGAATCCTGCACCCACGAGTTTTTCGTGCCGGATGGTTCTAAAATGATGTTTGTGTCTTATCGGCCCCATACCGACAAGCGACAACTGTGCTCTGTCGATGCACAAACACTGGCCTTTACCGTCGAAGCGTACATGCCAGCTTGTAGCCATGTCATGAGTAACTACGATGGAACACTAATAGTGGGGGACGGCTCAGGCACGCCAGTTGACGTATCCGATCATGATGGGCACACGATACAAAACGATCCCAACCTGTACCTGCTCAATCTCAACACAGGTGATATTCGAGCCATTGCTGAACACAACACCAGCTGGACCGTCTTGAATGGCGATCGTCAGATCAATCACCCTCATCCATCGTTTACGCCAGACAATAAGTCAGTACTTTACAGCTCCGATGTAAAAGGCACACCAGCGGTGTATTTGGCGAGCTTATAAAAGACCGTCATATTCTTTTTTATAGTGCATGGTGCTTGTTGTCGGTTCAATCCGATGTCATCAAAAAATACGCTGGATGAGGGGAGTCACGCCCCTACTCCAGCATGACATTCGTAGCCTGCGGCTTTTATCATCATGGATACACCGCCAATTTCATGGTTGGTTTCATCAAAGTTTCTCCGTACAGACCACTCCCTCTTGCTATCTCTCTCGGCAACAGGTAAAAGGTCGCATCACAATTGTGGTTGTCATTCTTATATTCTGTTGCACCCAGAAGACCGCTATCTGTCATTTATGAATATTGGCACTGGCGTTCTGATTACTTAAAATACTTCACACTCAGTTGTTTAATCACAATTACTATTTAACAGGAGTAGTCATGCTTTATAAGCCAGCAGAACTTGCTCAAAGACAAAGACAACACTTTATCAAGGTGATCTCGGTATTTTTTGTCGGCTCTCTTGTTGGATCGACTTTTGCTGGTCCCATGGCACAAATCATCCTACTTTGTTCGGCGGTTGGGATGTGCGCTATCTTTTGGCTTATCCATTCGCGCCCCAACAACAAGCTGGCTGTGGCTTGCTTTCTGTGGTTAATCACGCTGCAAATAAGTGCTCTCATTACCAATAACAACGCTATTTATAGCCCTATTGTCATGTGTTATGCCATTATTTTGGTATATGCGGCACTTTTTTGTTCAAAGCTCACTTTCCTATGTTTGGCCGTATTCATCAGCCTTTACTGCTCTCTACTCTTGCTTGCTATTCGTCTAGGCTATTGGCCTAGTCCGGCACCAAAAGTAAGTAATGTCTCTGTTGTGGTGATCAACTTATGCCTTTTTATTGCCAGTTTTAGTGCGTGGTTTATTGCTAAAGATTTTCGTTCATTGCTGTACGATTTATGGAGCGAAAATCAAGCATCTAGGAAATCTCAAAAAGAAGTTAGACGAATTGCGACATTAGACCCACTGACTGGTTTATCTAATCGCACCAATGCAGAACAAGCCTTTAATGCGCTTGCCAAGACAGAAAAACAGTTGTCTGTTGTGTTTATCGACCTTGATAACTTTAAACCCATTAATGACGCCTATGGGCATCATTATGGCGATATCACACTGCAGATTTTGGCTGATCGCTTAAATGCACTGCTAAAACCTGGTGAGATTTGCTGTCGATTTGGTGGTGATGAATTTGTATTGGTACTTCTTTATTCAAATAGTGTCGATTGCAGACAGCGTTACGAATTATTTCTCGAAACAATCGCTCAAGAAATACAAATAGAATTACGTACCTTTAAAGTTTCTGCTTCCATTGGAGTGTCACATTTCCCTGCTCATGGTTCGAATTTTAATGAGCTTTGTCGGCTTGCTGATCAAGCCATGTACCGATCAAAACTCAGCCGAAAAAATGCGGCTCTACTTTACCAACCACAGTGGCAAGATGAGCATCGTAAAAAATTAGAAATGATCCAATCGTTGCGCTCAGCGATTGACCGTAACGAGCTTTTTTTAGTCTATCAGCCTAAATACGATCTGGCGTCCTTGACGATTAATGGTGTGGAAGCCCTCGCTCGCTGGCAATCCAAAGAGTTTGGTTGGGTGAGTCCAGCTGTGTTTATTCCCTTAGCGGAAGAAAACGGTTTAATCGATGATCTTGGTCTGTTTGTGCTAAAACAAGCCTGTCAGGATTGCAAACATTGGCTTGAAAAAGGCTACGATATTCCCGTTTCGGTGAACTTATCAGCCGCACAGTTAAGCAGCGGTATGTTGCCTGAACATGTGTTTGGTATTTTGGCGGCTTCAGGCTTGTCGCCTCAGTATTTAGAATTAGAAATTACGGAGTCCATGTTGATGCAAGATCAACAGGCGATCGATTCGCAAATCGAAACCCTTAATGAGAAAGGGATTAGCTTTGCGATTGATGATTTCGGGACGGGTTATTCTAACTTACATTATTTAAGTCGATTCAAAGCCGCTACGTTAAAAATTGACCAATCCTTTGTCAGGCAGCTCAATGAATCTGCAGACCATTACAGCTTAAAGAACTATAGCCTAGTAAAAGGCATTGTGGTGTTGGCAAAAACACTTGGACTAACAACAGTGGCAGAAGGGGTGGAGGATAAAAATACGCTTAATACCCTTAGGGCGATCAACTGTGACTCAGCACAAGGGTATTTTTTATCAAAACCCGTTACGCTAGAGGATTTCTATGTCGCCCTGCAAAACCAAGACAGCAAGTAAAACCTCAGCCAAGATTTTGCTCGCCACATTATTCGATCACCGCTCCTTCTAAGCGGTTTAACAAATAAAAAGCCCGATACGTCTAGAAAAGTTTTCGTCGCATCGGGCTTTGTTCTGTGTTTTTGACGCTAACGCCTTCTATGTTGACCTGTCTATCTTAACCGGTTCATCCATCTACCATTCAACATTGGGAACGGTTTAAACGTGCTCCAATGTGAAACACGTTTCTCTTTTTTAGAGCCTGAATTTTAAAACCAGATTATTCAATTGCTCAGCGAGTCGTGATAAATCCAGACTCGACGCGCTGGTTTGATTCGCCCCTTCTGCAGTTTGCGCTGACAGGTCAAGGATATGGGTTAAGTTCTTATCCACTTCCCTTGCTACGCTGGTTTGCTCTTCTGCGGCACTGGCAACGGTGACGTTTTGATCGCTAATCTGACCAATCAAACGGGTTATTTCATTAAACGCTTGGCCCGCATCATTTGCCATCAGTAAAGTAGATTCGGCGCGTTGATTGCTGTTGGTCATATTCGTAACCGCTTGATCGGTTTCGGACTGAATCAATTGAATCATTTTTTCAATTTCTTTGGTGGACTCTTGCGTACGATGCGCAAGCGCTCTGACCTCATCGGCCACAACGGCAAAACCTCTACCACTTTCACCCGCACGCGCGGCTTCAATGGCTGCGTTTAGAGCGAGCAAATTCGTTTGGTCTGCAATGGCTCGAATCACATCCAAAACAGAAACTATGTTTTTAACATTGCCCGCTAATGTGGTTACGCCATTAGCCGAATGCTGAATGTCTGTGGTTAACAATTCGACGGTTTTAATGGTTTCATTGATTTTTGCTTGGCCTAACTGAGCTTTTTCATCTGCTACTTCAGCGTTATCACTGGTCGAACTTGCACTGCGTGCAACTTCTTCAATCGCAGCGGTCAATTGATTCACCGCGGCCGCGGCTTGTTCTAACTGATTACTCTGTTGAGACATGGTTTGAGAAGACTGATTGGTCACCACACTTAATTCTTCGGACGTCGCCGCAAGCTGCTGAGATGAATCGCTGATTAACGTGAGTGTTTGTCTCAGTTGTGTTTGCATCGCTGCTAACGCCCTAAGCATATCTGCGGCTTCATCATTGTGGTTATCTGTGATTTGCTCGGTCAAGTCGCCATTTGCAACACGCTTAGCCACCGCCACTGCGTAGCTAAGAGGCTGTGTCAAACTGCGACTGTAGAAATACGCAAGTGCACTTAATACAACTAAGGTGACAATAATGCCCGAAATCAACGCACTTCTGGAGTTAGTATAAGTCTGTGTGGCTTGATCATTCACTTGACTCGCACGCGTCAACTGAAACTGCCCCAGTTTATCCACTTCTGCCGTTAACACTTCAGCTGCAGGCGTAACAGTATTGCGTCGGTAAGCCAATGCTGCCGTGATATTCTGCTCATCGGACAACTTGTATAACACTGGCAAGGTGGTTATAAAAGCATCGTGCAGACTGGCAACATTGTCTAAGATCGCTTTTGCTTCTGGACTACGAGCTAACGTGTACATGATTTTTTCAGACTCATCGTATTCCTTAACGATGGCATCCATTTGTCTTTTAACGTCATCACGTTCTTGCTGATTCTGTGCATCAGACAGTTCCGCAATCAGTATTTGGCTGCGCAATATATCGCGTCTCAGCTCTGTCGCGGTGGACAAAGCCGGAATTCTATGCAGACTCAAAATATCTGTCACTTCGTTTATTTTCGCTAGCTGCATAATAGAAAACACACCTAACAAAAAGGTGATTACACCTAAAATCCCAAAGGCGACGGCCGAGCGCACGCCAATCTTCATATCTCTGATCATTTCTTTCCCCTGTATCCAGTTCGTCGTTTGCTATGATGCTAGCCTACTTAAGAACGACTCATCTTTAAGTAATCTATTTCGTCTTTCAAATAACTTACTGTTATCAACAAGACAAAATAAATAGATCCTCCCTTCCTTTTGCATCTTGGTTATTAACTATCGATGAGAACCATCGAACAAGCTATTTCCTCATGATATACATATTAGAATCATAACGTTCTAGCATGTATTAAAAACCTATGAATTATAAATCAAAATTATATTTCACATATCGGTTATTAAATTAAAATACACAAAATGACAAAAAAATACGCAAACAAATCAAATACATATCACCCTTCTCTTATCAATAATAGGTTATTGATGCTCATATACTTTCACGTATCCGCAAGCTATTTCCTACAGAATAAAAAGAATAAAGATGATGCGTTTATTCATTCAATGCCGTATGAATAGACGCACCGGTTTGATTCTGTTTCGCTTGATACATCGCCTGATCTGCCAGTTGAAACAGGGTTTTTACTGTGTTTGCATCGTCTGGATAACGCGCCACACCGATGCTCATACCAAACGCGACTTCATCACCCGTTTCTAATAAGATAGGTTCTAAACACAGCTTTAGTAAACGTTCACACGTTCGCGTTATTTCGTACTGAGTGATGCCATTGATAACAATGGCGAATTCATCTCCTCCTAATCGAGAAAGGATGTCTTCTTGTTTGGTGACATTAATGAGTCGAGAGGCAACTTCTGCCAAGACTTCATCACCTGCGAGGTGCCCAAAGGTATCATTGATTCTTTTAAAACCATTGAGGTCTATAATAAAAAGCGCCAACTGCGTATTAATAGAAACAGACGCTGTCAGTTGCTCTAAACGCTCATCCAAATACCTTCGATTTGCTAAGCCTGTTAATTCATCTACATAAGCTAATTTTTTTAATTCTAAGTAGCTGTTCATTTTTGCGGTTACATCACGCTGTATGGCGATATAACCATAAATATCACCTGTACTGCTTCTTAAAGGCACGCCATATATATGGACCCAGTAGGCTTTACCACTTTTATTGTAATTCAAAATATCCGCTTCAAAAGGCCATTCTTTGTCTATTTGGCGCTTTAGTTTTTGAATGGTTTTTTGAGAGGTTTCTGGCCCTTGCAATATTTCACTTGGCTTCTTGCCTCTTAATTCATCGAGACGATAGCCAGATAATCGACTAAACCCCTCGTTGCACCAGACTATACGCTTATTAACATCTGTGTATAAAACCCCGTTGGAGATTTGTCCGCTTATCCAAGATAAGCGCTGATTTTCTTGCTGTAGAGCGTGCATAAAATGGAGATGAAGTTCGTTCTGCGCACCTTGCGCCAAATCCAACAACAGTGTCTGTTCATACTCTGATAATTGACGTGGTTTAGTATCAATAATACACAGTGTACCTATTGGATATTGATCGTAGGATCTAAGTACCGCTCCCGCATAGAAACGTATGTGAGGGTCGCCAATTACTAAAGGGTTGTCTTGAAAGCGCTCATCTAGCAAGGCATCCTCAACAATCATCAATTTATCTTGTTCAATGGCGTGATGACAAAACGAGATGCTTCTAGGTGTACTGATAATATCAGTCCCAATGCTGGATTTCAGAAGCTGCTGATCCTTGCTCACGAAACTGATAAACACAATCGGGGTATCAAATATGACTTTGGTGAGGCGAGTAATGCGGTCAAAACGATGATCATCAGGCATGTCAAGAAGCCCTAATTCTTGTAACGCTCTGAGCCGTGCAACTTCGTTTTCTGTGCTGGTAGTCTGATGCATAATAAGCCCTTCCAGTGATAGAGGCCAATGACTCGCGAATTATAGATTAAGCATCGACACAACTCTATGTCGCTTTACAAGAGGTTACGAATAAGGCGAATGTCCATGAAACTCCGTTGCAAATGACACTAACTGTCCATTAAGTCCGCTGTTTCAACTCTGTTACGCCCTTGATTTTTTGCTTTGTACAAAGCATCGTCTGCACGCTTAAGCAATTCATCTGGCTGGCCTATTTCAGCCTCTAAAGCAGCTACACCTATCGATAACGTAAAGTTAAGTGGCTGACCTTCCGTGAACAGCGTCATTGCTTGGCAACGCTCTCTAAGCTCTTCCGCTCTTTTTACTGCGCTTGCTAAATCGGCTCCAGGCAATAAGACAACAAACTCCTCCCCTCCAAAACGACAGGCTATGTCCGTACCTCTGAACATATCCTCTAGTAAATCCGCCAAGAGTTTGAGTGCTTCATCTCCAACGGCATGACCATGTACATCGTTCAATTTTTTGAAATGGTCGATGTCGACTAATAAAACAGACAGTGGCGAAGATTGCTCTACCGCCTCTTCAAATGCCTCCTCAAAACTCAGATCCATTTGCCTTCTGTTATAAAGCCCTGTCAAAGCGTCACGTAAACTTTGTTCCTGCAAAGAATCACGCAATTTGATGTTCATCAGTGCCAATGCCAATTGCTCCGCAAGGTTCGCTGCTCCCTCTTGGTTCTCTTCTAACCAACTTGCGGCCGACTGAAAATCAAGACAGGGTTCGATGCTGAGCACACCAACAAGATCTCCCCTTGCCAATAATGGAATACACAATACAGGCGCTGTATGATCGCGCAAATGGTCACACTGTAGTGCTGTGTCATTGCTTTCATAAAAATGCAATTTTGCTCGGCGAACGGCCCAGCAACTATCATGTTCAAAGTATTCTTGATAATCGCCAGTACCCCAGCCCGAGGCCATCTTGAAACCGTCTTCATCTGATAAAAAAAGCGCCCCACTGCTGCCACTGAATATTTTTTGGCAACTGATTCTTACCACATCCGCCGCTTCGGCTTCGTTTTGACAACTTTGTAACAATTCTCCCACTAATTTGAGCTGACGAGCGTCTTCAATTCTGGCTTTGACTAATTTCTCAACTTGCAGGTGCAATTGTTGCGTCTGTTGTTTTTCCAGATGCATCATTTGCTGTAATTG
Source organism: Marinomonas shanghaiensis (assembly GCF_003259175.1). Taxonomy (GTDB): domain Bacteria; phylum Pseudomonadota; class Gammaproteobacteria; order Pseudomonadales; family Marinomonadaceae; genus Marinomonas; species Marinomonas shanghaiensis. The sequence continues at coordinate 17,170 of NZ_QGOK01000037.1, forward strand.
CTCTGCAAGTTGATTAAACACCGTTCCCAATATGGTGAACTCATCCCGCCCTTTGGTGTTGGCTCTTTGTTTTAAATCCCCTGAGGCGAAAGCTCTTGCTACTTGGGTAATTTGATTCAAGGAATTAGCGGTATAAAATGCCGTAAAGCTGGCGAAGACAAAAGCCAGCGCCAAGCTAAAAAACATGCTCGCCATCAAAAAAGACCGAGCGTCATCGGCGGCTTTACTGCTTTGTTCCTGACGTTGCTTTAGACGCGAATACTCCAAGGTAATGAGCTGATCCACCAAAGCTTTTAACGTATCAATACGTTGCTTGCCTTCATCAGCAAAAGTCACTTGCTTACTGGATTCATTGCTTCGATAAGATTCAATTTGTGCTTTAGCGACCAAGCGCTGCCAGTCTGCATAACCAATGTTAACCTCAGCCAATATATTTCTATGCTGGTCTGTTAACTCAGCGCTATTGATCATTTTTTGCTGAAGCGTTCTCACCGCTGATACGCTTTGGTAGTAGGGCTCTAGGAAACCATCGTCTCCTGTTAGCAAATAGCCGCGTACCGCAGTTTGTGAATCAACAATAAACTGAAGCAATTGATTCAAATCCGCTATGATGGAATAGGACTCCGCCACCTGTTGATTGGCAACCGATGTTTGCTGGCTACTTTGGTAAACTGGCAAAAACGCCAGCACCAACAATAAGGTCGGTAAGAAAGTGGTAAAAAATACACGAAAAATTAATCTAGATTGAAACCACTGCATAATAAGTCTACCTGATTACTCCGAAAGGCATTGTCCAACTAACGCGACCACTTATACCATTACTTAGGATGAAGACCATTTTTTTTCACTAAAAATCCACTAATTAGGCGCAAATTTAAGTGGGTTTTCAGAACACCTCGTATTTTTAGGTATCTCATCAGACTCTGATTGTAAAAATATCTAAAAAATATATTTCACTTAACAGATTTTAGTATGGTATACGTTTGTTGATTCTAGGAGGGAGTGACGCAAATTGTTTTCTTGAAACTATCTAAAGACAGATGATACAAAGATCAAAACCTTGACGCGCTAAAGCACGACCCACATAAAGCCAATCACCTTTAGGCCATCCAAGCCCGATGACATCAAACCCACCCAAAAGGTAGGTCGGCCTTTAGGCCGTCAAAGCCTAATTACACCAAACCAAAACCTTAACGCGCTAAAGCACGACCTACATAAAACTAATCACCTGTAGGCCATCCAAGCCCAATGACACCAACCCCACCCAAAAGGTAGGTCGGCCTTTAGGCCGTCAAAGCCTAATTACACCAAACCAAAACCTTAACGCGCTAAAGCACGACCTACATAAAACTAATCACCTGTAGGCCATCCAAGCCCAATGACACCAACCCCACCCAAAAGGTAGGTCGGCCTTTAGGCCGTCAAAGCCTAATTACACCAAACCAAAACCTTAACGCGCTAAAGCACGACCTACATAAAACTAATCACCTGTAGGCCATCCAAGCCCAATGACACCAACCCCACCCAAAAGGTAGGTCGGCCTTTAGGCCGTCAAAGCCTAATTACACCAAACCAAAACCTTAACGCGCTAAAGCACGACCTACATAAAACTAATCACCTGTAGGCCATCCAAGCCCAATGACACCAACCCCACCCAAAAGGTAGGTCGGCCTTTAGGCCGTCAAAGCCTAATTACACCAAACCAAAACCTTAACGCGCTAAAGCACGACCTACATAAAACTAATCACCTGTAGGCCATCCAAGCCCAATGACACCAACCCCACCCAAAAGGTAGGTCGGCCTTTAGGCCGTCTGTAGTGGCATAGTTAAAGCCTAATTACACCAAACCAAAACCTTGACGCGCTAAAGCACGACCTACATAAAACCAATCACCTGTAGGCCATCCAAGCCCGATGACACCAACCTCACCCAAAAGGTAGGTCGGCCTTTAGGCCGTCTGTAGTGGCATAGTTAAAGCCTAATTACACCAAACCAAAACCTTGACGCGCTAAAGCACGACCTACATAAAACCAATCACCTGTAGGCCATCCAAGCCCGATGACACCAACCTCACCCAAAAGGTAGGTCGGCCTTTAGGCCGTCTGTAGTGGCATAGTTAAAGCCTAATTACACCAAACCAAAACCTTGACGCGCTAAAGCACGACCTACATAAAACCAATCACCTGTAGGCCATCCAAGCCCGATGACACCAACCTCACCCAAAAGGTAGGTCGGCCTTTAGGCCGTCTGTAGTGGCATAGTTAAAGCCTAATTACACCAAACCAAAACCTTGACGCGCTAAAGCACGACCTACATAAAACCAATCACCTGTAGGCCATCCAAGCCCGATGACACCAACCTCACCCAAAAGGTAGGTCGGCCTTTAGGCCGTCTGTAGTGGCATAGTTAAAGCCTAATTACACCAAACCAAAACCTTGACGCGCTAAAGCACGACCTACATAAAACTAATCACCTGTAGGCCATCCAAGCCCAATGACACCAACCCCACCCAAAAGGTAGGTCGGCCTTTAGGCCGTCAAAGCCTAATTACACCAAACCAAAACTCTTGACGCGCTAAAGCACGACCTACATAAAGCTAATCACCTGTAGGCCATCCAAGCCCGATGAATCAAACCCACCCAAAATGTAGGTCGGCCTTTAGGCCGTCAAAGCCTAATTACACCAAACCAAAACTCTTGACGCGCTAAAGCACGACCTACATATAACCAATCACTTGTAGGCCATCAAAGCCAAATTACACCAACCTCACCCAAAAAGTAGGTCGGCCTTTAGGCCGTCAAAGCCTAATTACACCAACCTCACCCAAAATGTAGGTCGGCCTTTAGGCCGTCAAAGCCTAACTACACCAAACCAAAACCTTGACGCACTAAAGCACGATCTACATAAAAACTAATCACCTGTAGGCCATCCAAGCCCGATGACATCAAACCCACCCAAAATGTAGGTCGGCCTTTAGGCCGTCAAAGCCTAATTACACCAAACCAAAACCTTGACGCATTAAAGCACGACCTACATAAAACTAATCACCTGTAGGCCGTCAAAAGCCGATAATACAAAACCAAACCTTATTCCACGGTAACTGATTTTGCTAGGTTACGTGGTTGGTCTACGTCTGTGCCTTTGACCACGGCGACATGGTAGGACAGTAACTGTAATGGAATAGTGTGGACAATCGGTTCTAGAATACTGTCTACTTTTGGCACTTCAGTGAAAATGATGTTTTCTTCGTTGTTTAGATCCGTGTCTTTATCCGCAAAGACGTACAATTCACCACCACGAGCCGCCACTTCTTGCAAGTTAGACTTGAGTTTGTCTAGCATGTCGTTATGTGGCACTAGGGCAATAATTGGCATGTCTTCATCGACCAGGGCCAATGGACCATGCTTCAGTTCACCCGCTGGGTAAGCTTCTGCGTGAATGTAGGAGATCTCTTTCAGTTTCAATGAGCCTTCTAGCGCAATAGGGTACATGGTGCCACGGCCCAAGAATAAGGCGTTGTGTTTATTGGCAAAGCGATCAGCCACTTCTTTAATATGAGCATCTTGTAACAGCGCATCATTGACGTGAGCAGGCAAAGAACGCAGTGCTTGAACCAGCGCTTTCTCTTTTTCAGCAGACAAGCCATTTTCCACAGCAATGGCAACACTGGTGATCAACAAGGCCGTCAATTGCGTGGTGAAAGCTTTGGTCGATGCTACACCAATTTCTGGTCCAGCATTGGTTAGCAAAGTAAGTGCTGACTCACGTACTAACGTGCTGGATGGCACGTTACAGATCGCCAATGTGGTTAGGTAACCCAACTCTTTTGCCATGCGCAACGCGGCTAACGTATCGGCGGTTTCACCCGATTGTGACAAGGTCAAAAACAAGGTTTTCTTTGGCACAGCCACTTTGCGATAACGGTATTCGCTGGCGACTTCGACACTACAAGGAATCCCTGCTAAGTCCTCGATCCAGTATTTTGCCACCATACCCGCATGGTAACTGGTACCGCAGGCAACAATATGGACATTTTCCACTTCTTTTAAGAAAGCAGAATCCGCACCAAAACAGCTGGTCAATACTTTGCTTTCGCTGATACGACCTTCCAAACAAGCGCTGATCACTTTCGGTTGTTCGTAAATCTCTTTCATCATGTAATGACGAAATTCACCTTTGTCGGTGGCATCAATATTATGGTTAAACACACTGATTGGGCGTTCTTGTAAATCGCCTTTTGCATCATAAATAGACACACCATCGCGGCTGACTTCAACAACATCGCCTTCTTCTAGGAAGATAAATTGATCGGTTACATGCAATAAAGCCAGCTGATCAGACGCAACGAAGTTTTCCTCGATCCCGACACCAACCACCAGCGGACTGCCTTTACGAGCCGCAATGAAACGGTCGTTATCGTCTTTTTGCACTACGCCAATCGCAAAAGCACCGTGCAATTTTGTTAATGTAACTTGCACGGCTTTTAGTAAGTCGGGCTGTGTTTTCATGGCATCATGAATCAGATGAACGATGACTTCTGTATCCGTTTCGGATTTGAATTCATAACCTTTGTCTTTCAATTCACGGCGCAGTGGTTCGTGGTTTTCAATGATGCCATTGTGAACCAAAGCAAGGTCATCACCAGAAAAATGCGGGTGTGCGTTGGCTTCTGTTGGTTTGCCATGGGTTGCCCAGCGAGTATGAGCAATGCCCATTTTGCCATCCAGCGGCTGAACCTCAAACTTGTCTTTCAAGGCCTGCACCTTACCTACGGCACGGTGCGAATACACGCCTTCTTCGTTATTAATCGCTACACCGGATGAGTCATAACCACGGTATTCTAAGCGGCTAAGCCCTTCGATCAGTATTTTTGATACGTTACGGCGTGCAATGGCGCCAACTATTCCGCACATGTAAGAGTCCTTTTTTAAGTCTGCTAAAGGGGCCAGATCCCTTAATAAAGTTGTATGTCATTCGAGAAAATTGTTTAAGGGATCTGGCCCCTTTTTGGCCTTTTTAGAGAGCCGTTACTTTTTAACGGGACGAGGCCAGTTATCTTTGTTCGTTTGTCGCGCTCTGGCAAAAGCAAGCTGCTTTTCACCCACTTGTTTGGTGATGGTCGAACCGGCTGCTATGGTTGCCCCTTCTGCGATGTGTACTGGCGCAACGAGCGAGGTATTGGAACCGATAAACACGTTATCGGCGACTTGAGTGAGATGTTTATTCACACCGTCGTAATTGCACGTAATCGTTCCAGCACCTACGTTTACATTGGCCCCCATATCGGTATCACCAATGTAACTTAAATGATTCACTTTACTGCCTTCGCCAATACGCGCTTTTTTGGTTTCCACAAAATTGCCGATTTTGGCGTGGTTTGACAGCTCTGTACCAGGACGCAAACGCGCAAAAGGCCCAATGTCACAGCTCTCGCCTACTTGGCTGTCGTCAATTAATGTGTTGCTTTTTATGACGGTATTATCCCCAATTTGGCAATCTTTTAAGTGACAATTTGGGCCAATTTCAACGCCATTCCCTAATACAACCTTGCCTTCGAACACACAGTTCACGTCAATGATAACATCTTGACCGGTGATCAATTCACCACGCACATCAATACGAGATGGGTCTAATAAGGTCGCGCCATTTTGCATCAAATAAATTGCCTGCTGTTTTTGCAGTTCTCTTTCCAACGCGGCCAATTGCACTCTGTCATTCACACCCGCCACTTCGGCTTCGTTCTCTGGATTAACCGTCACAATATCCACACCATCACGTGCCGCCATCGCAATCACATCGGTCAAGTAATATTCGCCTTGGGCATTATAATTCGTGAGCGAAGCGAGCCAAGTCTGTAGATGCTTGTTGGGTGCCAATAAAATACCAGTATTCACTTCCTTGATAGCCAGTTGGCTGGCTGAGGCATCTTTTTGCTCGACTATGGCAATCACCTTGCCTTGATCGTCACGCACGATACGGCCGTAGCCGGTTGGATTATCAAGAGCAATGGTCAATAAAACCAAGGTATTTGGCGTCGATAACGCGGTCATCTTTGCCAATGTTGAGGAACGAATCAGGGGAACATCACCGTATAAGGTTAATGTGGCGCCATCGGCTTGCAGATAAGGCGCAACACGACGTAGCGCGTCGCCTGTACCTTGCGGATTATCTTGCCAAACAATATTGGCTGAAAAATCCTGACAATTCGCTTCGACCTGCTCGCCTTGATGTCCTACAACAAGATGCAATTTGGATTCTGGAAGGGTGCTAGCCGTGGTTAGCACCCGTCTCACCATGGCTGTACCACCGACTTTATGCAATACCTTAGAAAAAGCGGATTTCATTCGGCTGCCCTTTCCGGCGGCCAGAATTACGATGTCCTGAGTCATGAAGCGTCCTTGTATGGGAGTCTTAAAATAATGAATGAATTAAGGATAACGCCTATTAGACCCTGTTGCTAAAAACGCCACAACCCAAATTGTCACAAAAAAAATGACAATTTTTCACTATTACTTATAAGTCGATGATTTACAGGCATTTCAAAGATATTTAATAGAAAGATTGTCAGGAAAATTTTAACCAAAAACACCCCAAATTCAGGCATAGTGAGATTGTCACGAAATCGCATCCATCGACCTTGTTAGTCGCACCACCAGGCCGTCAAAAACGGATAACGCCCAACCAAACCCACCAAAATGTAGGTCGGCCTT
>NZ_QGOK01000038.1 GCF_003259175.1 Marinomonas shanghaiensis
GCTAAAGCACGACCTACAAAAATCAACGTCACAAGCCGATGTCACCAAACCAAAACTTACAAATACAATGAATTCCAAAAAGGGTAGTCTTTCACGCTTTTAACTAACCCTTTTCGTAAAGGGTTTGCGACAATATAGCGAGCAATATGAAGACGGTCTTCTTCAGCCCGTAGCGCGCGGTCATAAAAAGAGGGTTGCCATAATTTACCACTTCTTTTTAGATGTTTATTTACGTTAAAAGCACTGGCACCTTTCAAATTACCAATAATGGTCGGCAATGTTGAGCTATGCTTTTCAAGTTTTACCAAGCCGTGGAAGTGATCTGGCATTAGAACCCATGTTAACCATGTGCATTTATGGTGTCTTTGATTTGCTTCTATTTGTTTACAAAACAAATGAGCAAGAGAGAAGTCATTGAAATACGGAATTTTATCAAGTGTATTAAACGTAATGAAATATTCGCGGTTGGGTTCTGATAACCTTCCTTTCCTTAGGTCACTCCATGACATAAAGCCTCCTTTTAAATGTGATTTCTTGACGGCCTAAAGGCCGACCTACAAAAAACCAATCCTCATACCATTAAATAAAAAACCTTGACGCGCTAAAGCACGACCTACAAAAATCAACGTCAAAAGTCGATGTTATCAAACCCAACCACGTGTAGGTCGGCCTTTAGGCCGTCAAAAAGCATCCAGCCTTTGCGAAACATCCTTGACGCGCTAAAGCACGATCTTGTACAAAAAACATAACCCTGAATAACGACCTGCATTAATTCTGTGCAGGTCGTTGGTACCAAGGCGATACCATGTCGGTTATGCCGTATAAGCTGTTGCGTTTACTTAGCATTTGGCCACCGTCGCGGGTGAGAGGTTGCCAGTTCAGGTAGCCTCGGCTGTTAGTCGGTTTAAGCGAGACGGTATCGAACGGAATAGACAGATAAAACCCTTTGGTGAAGCTGCCTTCGCCGAAATCTTCTGCAGACATATTGGTTCGGCTGGCGTACGCGCCGATGATCATGCCGCTGTCAAACTGCTTAGAAAAGTCAAAACGGGCGCCAACGTCGGCGGCCAGAAATTTCCCCATGTCGATACGGAACAGGGTGTCTTCTAAAAACGACCATTCAGGTTGATAATAAAAAGACAAATGTCCCGTCGTGCCTCTGGCCAGTACTTTGGTACCATTGCCGTAGGCGTTTTCATCAGCAAAAACACCAAACACCGAGTCGGGATCACGCTGAGAAATCGCATTGACGTCTGCACCAATGGCCCAGTTAGCGTTTGGCTGACGATACAAGACTTCCGTGCCGAACCCAGCAAACATGGTTTCTAAATAACCACCATAAACTTGCTGATACCAATTACGTCCGTAGCGGTCAAACCAGGTCAGTTGCAGGTTATTCAAATTGGCGTCGTTGTCGCGTACATAAGCCCGCACTAGGGTACGAACACGGTAATTAGAGGTGCCGTCTGAGGGAATGTCGAAATTAAGCTTATCGTAATTGTCTAATAGATTAATCGACACAGAGCTGGATAACTCCAGATGTCGGCTAAGCCAATAAGACGCGCCGCCTTTCATGGAAAGACTGTAGATATAAAAATTTTCTGGGCCGCCAAAAGATTGGCTTAAGTGCGGAGCAAAACCGTAATTGAAGCGTTCAACATTGTCGTACAACGGATCATCATCAATGTCTTCTGGTGGTAGCTCGATAATGGCGTCTTTAATAGAGGGATTAAAGTAATCCACCGCCGCGACTTTGCGATAAGCCTGTGCCGATACCTTGGTCGACTTCACGGGAATATTTTGTGATTCCTCAATGATTTTGTAAGCGCTTACGTTCGTTGGCAAGTGGTTTGCCATAACGGCTGCGGCTCTTTCGGTGGCGACATCACGGTCACGGTATTTTGTTTGTTGCGTGACAAAGGTTACCGCGTCGTTTTGTTGGTACACCCTGCTGGTTTTGTAGCCAGCCACGTCTTCTAATTCACGATCCAGTGCGGGCCAATCCACGTCATTTAATGTGGCAGGTTGATCATTGCCCATCGCAGGGGGCGCGCTGTCTATCCAGGGGCTTTTCATAGTATTAAAGTTGGTCGATAACACAAAGCCCAGCGCCACCGTCGTGCCGCGTTCATAACTTAAACGTAGGTCAAAGCCATCGCTGACTTCATACACCGCACCAAAGTTCCAAGGCGTTTTGGGGGTCATGTCCACACGACCACGAGTGACTGGAAAGTCCTGACTGTAGTCGTTGCCATCGTATTCCAGTTTTAAACGCAAAGGCTCGTAAGGGGTCTGATATTCAACCCCTGCGAACAAGGATGCCGGGCCTGTAAACCAACGATTGTAGTCGATGGAACCGCCGTTATCGGAATACTCAGAAATACGTTCACAGAAGCGATCGGCCGCATTACACAGTGGGTTACTCACGTTGCCCCGCGTACCGAAATAGCCCCAGCCTAGCCCGAGTGTAACGTCAAATTCACCATAGTGATCGGTCGAAAAGCGTTTTGTCGCCGCAAGAAATTCGCCATCAAACAGCCCAGTGCCACCAAGATCACGCAAACCGACGGACACTTCTGGTCGCCATTGGTTTTCTCTTAATAGCCTTAATTTAGCGTCAATGCCTTTGTCGGTATATTTGGTGTCACCACTAAAGTCTTCGCTGCCGCTATAAAGAACATCATCAACTTGAGTATAACGCAGCGTGGTTTCCAGCCAAGGCATCAGCTGCAAAGACACAGTGTAAAAGGTGTATTCACTGTTGTCATTATAGCCAAAACTGAACGCGCCTTCTTCTGCCATACGGCCAGATGGCATTTGGATCAAACCAACGCCACCAAGATCCATCTGAGAGGGTTTAAGTTGTGGTCCTTGAAAAGGTAGGGAAAAATAGGCCTTATCTTCTGCGTGCAGCGTGCTGCTCAGCAAAACACCGCACCCCGTGGCAAGACCCGTGACAAAAGTCGTCAAAGAGAAACGTTTAAATGACATTATGGCTCCAAGCGAAAAGCAAACAGGTGGGCGATATTGGCATTCAAATCGCGGTGTTCATCGGACAAGTTTGGCAGCCCAATAAACACCATGGCGCCGGGGCTGAGAAAATATAAGGTGTTTTTCCATTGCAAGTCTTTGGCTTGGTAAATGCTCCGGTCAGCCTGAATAATCCAAACCGAATCATAGGGCTGCTGCGCTTTGGTTACGCCAGAGAATTGCGCCAAGTAGTCGCGAAGTTCACCGCTTTTATTCAAAGGAACCGTCTTAACTAGGTCCTTTACGGCGTCAAACACCGTAATGTGATTTGGACGTTGTGCCAAAAGCAGTGAATATTCGCCTTTTACTAAGGGGTTGAGCTTAGGTTGAGTGCGAACCTTATTAAGATCTAAGACCGCATCCTCACGATAAACCAAATGCAACCGATTGAGGTAATGTACGATATGTTTCGCAGCCGGTGTGTTGACCGCCGCCAGTTGACGTGAAACCGTGCGTTTTTGGTTGATGACGATAGACTGTTTATTTGGATTGATCAGCGCACTGCCAAGAGGGTATATCGGGTATTGCGACTGAGAATAAGCGTCTTGCAAAATCTGAGAAAAGCGCACTTCTTGCGGATAAGACAGGGTAACTTGATTGTGCAGTAGCGTAATGAGGGCGTTATCGGCTTTCACATTCTGTGGCAAAGTGGCGAGGCACAGCAAGCCAGTCAGTAACAGCCCTCTTAATTTAACTGTCGTGGAGAAGGGCATCATAACGGCGAATCCTCGTTGTCGGTATCGGGCGTAAGCGGTTCAATAAAGGGTTTCACCATCAGCATTTCCACCTTGTCCATGTTAGGCCCTAAATATTGGATGCTCTTCACCACAAAAGGGCGAATTGTCGGTGTAGCGGGGGTTAGCCAAAAAAGATTGGTAAAGTGTGCATCTAGGTTTTCAAATCTAACGGTTTCGGCGATCTGTTCGGCGTCTTGGCGCCATAGCTCGGATATCACAGTATCCATACCAAGCGAGCGGGAGGCAACTTGGGCGGTAAAACCATAGCGGTAACCAGGAGACCAATCGTATCTGGCCGTCCATGATGTTGTGCTATTGGGTTTGGGAAGTGTATTGATAAACGGATCAGAAAGAGAAAGACGGCTATTGCCAGCAAAAGAAGCCAAGGCTTCTAAGTTATCGCTGGTAAACCCCGTCGTATGAATAATACGGCCGTTTTCAGTGACAATACTACCAGAATCCTGACTTAACCAAGTCAGTCTATAAGACTGTGTGGTAGGGTTATAATCCGCAAAGGTCAGAATCAAAAGCAAGGGGCGAGTATCGTTGACAGTGACCAAGGTACTGGCATAAGGCAGAGAGGTAATGTACTCAGGGGTAATGGCGTTATCTAAGCCGATCACCGCTTTTGCCGAGTCTAGGCTGCTTTTGAAGTTGGCTGAACAGCCCGTTAAAGTCAATGCGAAAATAAAAAAAGGAAAATGGAGGTTATAAAAAAAAGAGCGCATGAAACAACCAATACATATTAAGGGAAAAGAAAAGCCACCTAATGGGTATTAGGTGGCTTGGAGGTATTAATTTGTATTAGTAGTCGTACCAATAGGGGACGTCGACGTCGGCGTACTGTCTGTCGTTGACGCAACTGCTGCGCTCACCGCCACTGCTGCGGCCGCTGCGGCCGCTGCGGCCAAACCACCAACTGCTGCTGCCGTCGCTGCACCAACACCCGCCGCTGCACCAGCACCCGCTGCCGCTGCACCCGCACCTGCCGCACCAGCTCCTGCGCCGGCACCTGCGCCCGCAGCACCACCAGCGCCTGCGCCCGCACCACCAGCGCCTGCTCCAGCACCGGCCGCTTCACCATATGCTTGGCTAGCTAGGCCAAGTGCTACAATAGTAGCAATCGTTACAAGTTTCATAATATTTCCTTATCATTTAAACATCGATGTTTGAAGAATAGTCTTCACCCCCGATTTTAGAGCAAGAATTGTGACAATGTAAGTTGGGGGAAGGGATATTTGTTAATTTTTTAATCACTTTTTCGGCACTTTTTAGCCATTACGCTAGGTCAGCAACATAAAAATACCCCTTATTTTGTAAAAAACTATGTTTGGCATGAATAATCAAATGTAAAAAAGTGTTCAAAAAACGCCTTGCTTTGTGAAAGCATTGCGTAAGCTGTCTTTATTTTTGCCATGATTTACGACATTATGGGCGGCATCTTAATAATAGTCTGATACGAAGCATGCTCATGAAAGCGTTAACTCGATCAATACAAGGAAATGTGAGCTATTAATGTCCTCGCCAAACGTCAATAAAACTGTGTCTCCGAATGCCACAAAATCCAGCGCTTTCAAGCAGATCGGCGTCAGCCGCGGTCCTGTTAACAAGGCTTTCAGCAAGCTGTTACTGGCGTCTTTTTTAATGAGTTCGTCTATGGTTAGCTTTGCATCGCCTTGGTTAGAAGCCAATGACCCTTTTCTGCGTTCTTCATTATTACTTTTGTCTGACAGCGGTCAAATATCCTCACCGGTCAATCATTATCCTATGCGTTGGTCTTTATTTGGTGATGACTTAACCTACACAAATAGTAGCCGTGACCTTGTATTCGTTGCTAATCAGCAGCTACTTTACACACTCAACACAGCCAAATTGAATCGCGGTAATCGCCTGTTCAAAGTCGTCAATGGATCGAGTTCCGCATTGCCGTCGGGTTTTGGTCAGTTCAACGAAGACGAAAAGGGCATATACACCAGTGTGGAAAACTTGGGGAATGTGTTCTCTTACCGTCTGACGGCGGGTTACAGCGAATACCAAGACGACACCAGTCTCAACATGGACGACAGCTATCTAGCCTACAGTGCGGGAGCGTGGCTCTGGTCCATTGGCAACGTGGACCGTTGGTGGGGACAAGGTTGGCAACATAATCTTATTCTTGGTTCATACGCCAAAGCCGCCCCTGACGTAAGCGTGAGTTACATAGGCCAAAATGCTGTGCTGGGGGTATGGAGTATCGAAAGCATCGTGGCGCAGCCAGCCGGCTCTGATTACGATTACCACAGTGCAACCCGTTTGGTATCAAAGCCGCTCTCGCTATTTGAATACGGTATTACCTACCAGGCTTGGTTTTCTGACATCGATTCGATACAAGATGAAAAACAGCTCGCGCTGGATGCGAAGCTGACCTTACCCAGTGTGGCCAGTTTTTATCACAGCGTGTATGCCGAAGCCGCCTCAACCGCCACCGAGTCTGAATTAGGCGCGTGGTTATTGGGGTGGACGGGCAGCTTCCCGATGGGGGAGAACATGGCTCGTATTGTGTTGGAATCGCAACAAACGACCGACGCCCATGACACCACCCCATGGCTGTCTGGGCGTTATCCATCTATTACTGACAGCGTTGCTAATACAAGCTACGAGCTAGACGACAGCGTTTCCGTTGCCTTGTATTTGCAGCTTAAAAACGATCATCAGATAGGTTTAAGCTACCAGAACTCGACCCTAGATGACGAAACCATAAAAACCAGCCAGTTCACTTATAACTTGCCAGCACTTGCCGGAATGGTGCGAGTAGGGGCGGGGTATCAACGTACGGGTAACAGTGATAAGCAAAGCAATATATGGGCTGGCTATGAGTTTCGTTTTTAAACACGACTCATAAAAACAGTATTTGAATGAACAGCAATCCAATTTTAATTGAACCTAAATAGACCACAGTATGCGATTCAAAAAACGACTCTTACCAATACTAATGATGACGCTAGCGGGAAATCTGCTCGCTTTTACACCGACTGCAGAGCAGATTAGCCAGTTTCAGAATTTGCCTCAGGCGCAACAAGAAGCGCTGGCCCGTCAATATGGTGTGGATCTTGGTTCCTTGACCGGAGGTGCGGCCAATACAGTAACCGCCCCCGTGCAACAGGCACCGGTCTTGGAACCCGTTGTGAGCGAAGCAAAACCGGAGCCCGTCCCTCAGGGTGCGGCAGACAACAGTGGTGGCTTGACTCAGTTTGGTTACGATGTGTTTGGCAACAATAGCCTAGGTTTAACCATAGTGGATAATTTGCCTGTGCCGCTCGATTATCAAATGGGCCCAGGTGATGTGATCAGCGTGCAGATTTTTGGTAAAACCAATCAGAATCTATCGTTAACTATAGACAGAGATGGCTCGATTAACCTTCCCGACATTGGCCCTGTGGCCGTAGCAGGGCAAACATTCGCCCAGTTACGCCAACAGCTCAATGACGTGATTAAAAACAAAACCATCGGTGTGGATGTGTCTGTCACCATGGGCGCCATGCGCACCATGCAAGTCTATATCGTGGGGGAAGCCATACAACCCGGCGCCTACAATGTAAACGGCTTAACCACCATTACCCAAGCGTTGATCGCCAGCGGTGGCGTGAAAAAGTCCGGCAGCTTGCGTCATATTAAATTAATGCGTAAAGGTCAAGTGGTGTCAGAGTTTGACCTATACGATTTATTGCTCAAAGGCGATACCTCAAAAGACCTGCGTCTTTCCTCTGGCGACACGCTTTTTATTCCGCTTCGTGACAACAGTCTCACCATAGAGGGCCAAGTGACACGCCCTGCGGTGTATGAAACCAAAGGCGATACTACAGTGGGGCAATTATTGTCGTTAGCCGGTGGGGCAAAGCCCCAAGCCTATTTGTCGCGCGTCACTGTGCGCCGAGCTACGGCAAACGGATTGCAGCTGTTTAATTTGGACCTTGCGACGTCAGCAGGACGGGGCTTTAAGCTACAAAATGGCGACGACGTAAACGTGTCCGCTGCTTCCACATCTTTACGCAATGCCGTTGCTGTGCGCGGTGAAGTGGTCAGACAGGGCGCGCTGAATTTTACCCGAGGCATGAAGGTCAGCGACGCCATTGGCTCCATGGACGATGGCCTAAAGCCAACCGCCGACCTTAACTACGCCTTATTGGTACGTGAAGTGAACGCCAATCAAGCCATTGAAATTTACCAATTCAGCTTATTAGATGCCTTAACTCAGCAGAATTCTGCGGCCAACTTAACGCTACAAGAAAAAGACCAAATCTTCGTATTTGATAACGGTCTTGCACAAGGGTATTGGTTTGATTCTTATGCAAACAGCAAAGCTAAGCCGTCTGGGATAGACAAAGCCCGTGAAACGGTGGACGTAGAAACCGGAGCGGTGGTTGAACAAGATGAAAGCGCAACACTGAACATTGCTGGGGCAGAAGTAGCGTCCGACGCTGCAGAACTGCGAAAAGCCAGCCGAGAAGCCTTGCTTAGACCCATTATGGACAGATTAAAAGAGCAAGCCAGTTACGGCAATCCAGCGAAATTAATTGAAGTGTCCGGCGCGGTTAAATTCCCTGGCCTGTACCCCTTACCGAAAAACGCCAATGTGGCGTCTCTACTCGCTGCCGCAGGTGGTCTGACACAAGATGCCTACCTGACGTCAGCCGAGCTAACGCGCCGAAAAAGCGAAGGCGATAGATCAACCATTGACCGTATCAACTTTTCGTTAAAAGACGCCATCAGTGGTAAATACCCAGTGGCCTTGAGTGCCCAAGACCATTTGATCGTAAAATCCCAGCCAGGCTGGCAGGAAGGTATGGTGGTTGAGCTGCAAGGGGAGTTTGTTTTTCCTGGTACCTACACCTTTAGACGCGGTGAAACCTTAAAAGACGTAGTAGAACGAGCCGGTGGTTTTACCGAGTTCGCGTATCCTTCTGGGGCGGTGTTTAGCCGTGAAAGCTTAAAGCGTCAGGAAGCGGAAAGACTGAAGTTTATCAACGCACAACTCAAACAAGAAATCAGCGCCATGTCGCTGCGTCGCCAAGGTTCAACGGCGGTGTCAGACCCAGCACAGGCCATTGCCGTGGTGGATCAGCTGGATAATGTAGTACCACTAGGGCGTTTGGTAATAGACCTGAACGACGCAATGAAAGGCGACATTCTAGCGAACTTAATGTTAGAAAAAGGCGACAAGCTGTTTGTGCCAGCCTTAAACCCTGTGGTCAGTATAGTGGGCGAGGTGCAGTTTGCCTCGAATCACACCTACAACCCAGTGTTAACCGTTGAAGAGTACATTGCTTCGGCAGGGGGGACAAAACGTCAGGCAGACACAGACCGCATTTACATCGTCAAAGCCAATGGCTCGGTTGAATTGCCAAACAACTCTTTCTGGTTTAGCCGTAATTATGCCCCGTTGGAACCTGGTGATACCATCATAGTACCGATCAACACCGACTACCTAGATGGCTTGAGCACCTTATCGACGGCAACTCAAATACTCTACCAGATTGGTGTAGCCTGGAGTGCGATCAAAGATTGATCTAACACGCCGTCATAAGGGGTAAAGAGGGCGCGCCCACATGCCAGTCAACTAAGCATATTGCGAACCGACTGGCATGACTTTACCGCTTATGACCAGCTCTTTTTTCTATGCCATGCACACTTTAAAGCGAAGAATGACAATGAACGATAAGTACAACTTTCCTTCCCAACCGTATCCGCACCACGATGACGAAATAGACCTAAAAGAGCTGTTCATAGCGCTTTGGAAGGGTAAATGGATCATTATGTTTACCACCTTCGTGTTTGCCGTAGGGGGCGTGTTTTACGCCTTATCACAACCCAATATTTATAAGGCAGAAGCCACATTAGCCTCTGCGAGCGACAGTAAATCGGGTGGTTTGGCAGGCATGGCAGCGCAATTTGGCGGCCTTGCCTCGCTTGCTGGTATTAACTTAGGTGGCGGTGGTGCCGACGGCAAAGCCATTGCGTTAGCTACCCTACAATCCCGTCAGTTCCTTAATGCATTTATTGAAAAATACGACATATTGGTTCCACTGATGGCGACAAAGGAATGGGATAGATCTCAAGATAAGTTGATATTCAATCCTGATCTCTATGATGCTCAAGCAAAGCAATGGCTTACTAACGAAGCGGGGAAATCATTAAAGCCGTCAGACTGGAGAGCGTACGGCGCATTAAGGGGGATTCTTTCTGTATCCTTCAGCAAGGACACAGGTCTTATTACTTTATCCGTAACACACTTGTCTCCTAGTATTGCTAAACAGTGGGTGGACTGGTTAGTGACAGATTTAAACGCGTGGATGAAAGAGAAATCATTAGACGAAACACGTCGCAATATTGGCTATCTAGAAGAGCAAATCAAAAAAACCAGCATATCCGATATGCAATCTGTCTTTTATCAGTTGATAGAAGAGCAAACCAAAAACCTCATGCTGGCACAGGTACAAGATGAATTTGTTTTTAAAACCATCGACCCAGCCGTCGTACCAGAAGAAAAAGCCGGCCCTAAACGCGCAATCATGTGTATCATCGCTACACTGCTTGGCGGCATGCTCGGCATGGGCATCGTACTCATCCGCTTCGCCTTCGCCAAAAAAGACTAACCCACAACCAGCACCCCATATGTCAGATTCGCCGAAGCACGAGGCGTAATCTGACATCCCCAACCAACTATACGCATCACATCCCGTAGGTCAGATGAGACGAGGCACGAGGCGTAATCTGACATCATCAACCCGCATCATCAACCGGCACATTACACTTCGTTCATGATGCCCTACGAAACCACCAACACATCACCAAACGGCACATTACACTTCGTTCATGATGCCCTACGAAAAAAACAACGTCATCAACCGGCACATTACACTTCGTTCATGATGCCCTACGAAACCACCATCCACATGATCCACACCAACCCATCCCGTAGGTCAGATGAGACGAGGCACGAGGCGTAATCTGACATTCTCAACCAACATTCACTGGGCGCAGTTAGAACGCAGTGACAATGTGTTTTTGCTCGTTCCCACGCTCCTGCGTGGGAACGCATAGTCACTAATGGTCAACCGCGCTGCATTTTGTTAGTATGATTTTTGTCGTTATAGTGTATTTGGAATGAATATATGAACTATCATGAATCACGCTGGAAGCAACGATTTCAAAACTTTTCTAGAAGTTTTATGCTGCTGAAAACCACCACTGAGCTGGAAAAACTATCTGTTATTGAACGTGCAGGAATGATTCAGTTTTTCGAAATATCCTTTGAGCTCGCTTGGAAAGTGCTGAAAGACTATCAAGAAGAAGAAGGCTTTTCGATAAGCAGCCCACGTGACGCAATAAAAACCGCGTTTCAATATCAGCTGATTGGAAACGGCAAAGAATGGCTAGAGGCCCTGAGCGACAGAAATTTAACAGTGCACACTTATCAAGAGGAAACCGCTCAACTCGTCGAGCTAAAAATAAAGTCGACTTATTACCCAATCTTAAAGGATTTTCATCGAAACTTTACTCAGAGACTAACCAAATGATGGAAGCCGACTTTGGGTTAACCTCAACAGAGCTTGAAGAGCTAAATAGCATCATCCAAAGCTTTCATGAGATAGAATCTGTAATGATTTTTGGGTCAAGGGCCAAAGGTACCTACAAGCCAGGTTCTGACGTAGACATCGTTATCTCTGGAAATAAACTAGACCACTCAGTGGTTGCACGGTTATCTAACCAGCTCAATGAAGAAACCACCTTCCCCTATTTCTTTGATATCTTAGATTTAAACACCATAAAATCCGAAGAAATGCTGGCACACATAGCACAATATGGACGAAAAATTGAGCTCAACAAATGAGTCAATGCGTAAACCAACCTGCAACACCACCCAACGCCGGATAACGGTCGTGCCTCCCTCATCCGGCCTACGAAAACATCACGAAACTACCAACGGCACATTACGCTCCGCCGAGAAAATAGAAGACATTTTCCATTGATATTTGTCACTGTTCCTTCCCCTTGTGTCTTTGAAGGGGAAGGCTAGGATGGGGTTTTGCACTCGCTCTGTCCCTTATCCCTGTCCATCTCGTAGGTCAGATGAGACGAGGCACGAGGCGTAATCTGACATTCCCAACCCGCATCATCAAACGGCACATTACACTTCGTTCATGATGCCCTACAAAACCACCAACACATCATCAACCGGCACATTACACTTCGTTCATGATGCCCTACGAAAAAAACCAACGTCATCAAACGGCACATTACACTTCGTTCATGATGCCCTACGAAAAAAACAACGTCATCAACCGGCACATTACACTTCGTTCATGATGCCCTACGAAAAAAACCACATCATCAAACGGCACATTACACTTCGTTCATGATGCCCTACGAAAAAACAACGTCATCAACCGGCACATTACACTTCGAACTAGATAAAGGTCATATTTTCCTCATACGGCCGACAAAAGCGCTCATTTTATAAACAATCTTTAAACGCATTATTTGCATAATCCCTTACCTTAAATTACCATCATTCACTTATTGAACGATCCGCATAAATTCGTCAAAATCTTTGAGGCACGTGCAGATCAATTAGGTGGCATAAACATGTTATTACAGACATTGAATGCAAAAAAAGATGCGATTAACGCTCTGGCTCACCAATACGGTGCGAGCCATGTGCGGGTGTTTGGGTCTGTTGCGCGCGGTGAAGACACCGAAGACAGTGATGTTGATTTTCTGGTTGAATTCCCTGAAGGGTACGATTTATTCAAACAGCGAATGAAATTTAAGCAGTCACTGGAAGCCCTGTTAGGTCGGAAAGTCGACCTCATTCCGGAGCATGAACTGAATAAATATATTCGTAGTACTGTAATGCATGAGTCAATAGAGCTATGAGCAAAGCATGGCAACCCTATGCGCATCATATTTTGGACAGTATGACTAAAATCCGGCGCATCATGGTACGTGGTGACATAGCCGAAGATGATATTCTTTATGATGCGGCGGTCAGAAACCTCCAGACAATGTCGGAAGCTACGCAGAGGCTACCGGAAGAGTTGAAGTCTGCATACCCGGATATACCCTGGACAGAAATCAGTGGCTTCAGAAATATATTGGTACACAACTATCTGGGAGATATAGATCCCGTAACAATTAAATCTGTTATTGAAGAGCATTTATATCCCTTAGAGCTGGTTATGCATAAAATGCTTGACGGTAGCGCTTAGAAAGCAAAAGGATCATAATGTTGATCTCATGATGCCCTACGAAAAACCAACGTCATCAAACGGCACATTACACTTCGTTCATGATGCCCTACGAAATCACCAACACATCATCAACCGGCACATTACACTTCGTTCATGATGCCCTACGAAACCACCAACACATCATCAACCGGCACATTACACTTCGTTCATGATGCCCTACGAAAAAACAACGTCATCAACCGGCACATTACACTTATTTGCTCTAAAATACCCCATTCCAATGAATATCAAACAATCCCAATTTCACATCGCGATGAAAACTTGAATATGGCCAATCACGTGTTGAAAAAACGTAACCATGTTTTACGGGGTTTAAATAACAATAATGGATATGGGCTCTCAAATCGTCATCTGATTTGATCTCATGTTCCCAAAAACGATTTTGCCAAATACTCGATTGATGGTGTGTTTGATTTTTTAGCTTCTTGGTAAACAAAATTTTAATTAACTGCCAACGCCGCGAAAAATCATTATCTCCTTTTGGTAATCGCCAAATGGCATGGATATGATCGGGCAAAACCACCCATGCAATAATATCAAATGGTCGTCGAGATTTTACGTATCGAACACTCTCACGTAAAAGATCAACATGATCAACCAGAACAGAAGAATGTCGATCCTTGACCGTCACAGTAAAGAAAAACGTACCGCCAAAACGCTTACTTCTAATATATCTAGGCATCCATGCCCTCCCAAAAAATATCTTACACCAACCCATCCCGTAGGTCAGATGAGACGAGGTACGAGGCGTAATCTGACATCACAAACCAACTATGCGCATCATATATCGTAGGTCAGATGAGACGAGGTACGAGGCGTAATCTGACATTACAAACCAACTATACGCATAATATCCCGTAGGTCAGATGAGACGAGGCACGAGGCGTAATCTGACATCACAAACCAACTATGCGCATCATATATCGTAGGTCAGATGAGACGAGGTACGAGGCGTAATCTGACATTACAAACCAACTATACGCATAATATCCCGTAGGTCAGATGAGACGAGGCACGAGGCGTAATCTGACATCACAAACCAACTATGCGCATCATATATCGTAGGTCAGATGAGACGAGGTACGAGGCGTAATCTGACATTACAAACCAACTATACGCATAATATCCCGTAGGTCAGATGAGACGAGGCACGAGGCGTAATCTGACATCACAAACCAACTATGCGCATCATATATCGTAGGTCAGATGAGACGAGGTACGAGGCGTAATCTGACATTACAAACCAACTATACGCATAATATCCCGTAGGTCAGATGAGACGAGGCACGAGGCGTAATCTGACATCACAAACCAACTATGCGCATCATATATCGTAGGTCAGATGAGACGAGGTACGAGGCGTAATCTGACATTACAAACCAACTATACGCATAATATCCCGTAGGTCAGATGAGACGAGGCACGAGGCGTAATCTGACATCACAAACCAACTATGCGCATCATATATCGTAGGTCAGATGAGACGAGGCACGAGGCGTAATCTGACATCCCCAACTCGCATCATCAAACGGCACATTACACTTCGTTCATGATGCCCTACGAAAAAACCGCATCATCAACCGGCACATTACACTTCGTTCATGATGCCCTACGAAAACACATTACAAACCAACTATACGCATCACATCCCGTAGGTCAGATGAGACGAGGCACGAGGCGTAATCTGATATCCCCAACCCGCATCATCAAACGGCACATTACACTTCGTTCATGATGCCCTACGAAAACACAACGTCGTCAAACGGCACATTACACTTCGTTCATGATGCCCTACGAAAACACAACGTCGTCAAACGGCACATTACACTTCGTTCATGATGCCCTACGAAAAAAACAACATCATCAAACTTTTATTTCCTACGGCACCACCACCTCACACGCTGGATGTTCTATTTCAATCAATCCCTTTAAGGTTTGCTTGGCATTGTCGTCCCCATGCACCAAATGCACTTTCTTCGGTGGGACGCGCATACGCTTGATAAAATTCAATAAATCCCGTTGCCCGGCGTGGGCGGAATAACCGCTGATCTGCTGTACCTTGGCATTAATGGCATAACGCTCCCCATCAAACACCACATAACCATTTGGTTTATCGTGATACCGCAAAATATCTCGTCCTGGCGTCCCCGCGGCCTGATAACCTACGAACAACACATCGTTACGTTCATCGCCCAATAAGGCCTTTAAATAATTCACAATACGACCGCCAGCACACATGCCCGAGGCGGCAATCACAATAGCTGGGCGGGTTTGGCGTTGTAGATAAGACACAGTTTGTAAATGGGTGGCATGGTCGTCTATCGTGGTGACTTGATCAAAACTCAACGGATGCCGCCCCGCCTTCACGCGGCGTTTGGCTTCCGCATCCCAGAAGGGCTCAAGAGATCGATAAACACGGGTAAAACGACTGGCCAGCGGGGAGTCGATAATGATATCAATGTCTTCCCAGTGTAACGAAACACCAGAGCGGGTTTTGCTCACGGCTTTTTGCTTGTTCTGGTGAATGATGTGCTCCAGCTCGTAGAGCAATTCTTGTGTACGGCCAATACTAAATGCTGGTATCAGTACCGTACCCGAATCGTGCAACGCGTGCTCTAAACTTTGCTGCAGTTTTTGACGACGCGTCGCGCGGTTTTCATGGTTTCTATCGCCATAAGTACTTTCTAAAACCAACTGATCGGCGCGATAAGGCGACTGCGGCGCAGGCAGCAAAGGCGAATAGGGCGCGCCCAAATCCCCCGAAAACACCACATCGTGATACTTTTTTCCGACGGCTTTTAACGGGGGGTGGGTGACCCGAAACGTCACATACGCTGACCCCAAAATATGCCCCGCCCGACACAAACGCACCTGTACGTTGGAGCCCTTTCCGAGCAGCGGAATAGCGGTCCAAGTTTTGTATTCTAACGGCACCAACTGCGATGCCAAACGCGCCAAACACGTCTCAATAATACTGGCATTGCGCGTTACACCCACCTTCAGTGCGTCTTCAATCACCAAAGGCAATAACTCGGCACTGGGTTTAGAGCAATAAATCGGCCCCGTAAACCCCGCTGCCAACAAATACGGCAAACGGCCCACATGATCGATATGCACATGCGTCACCACCAAAGCCCGCACCGTCGATACATCAAACTCAATCGCCAACTGATTCGAATCCGCTCCAGCGCCCGAGGTCTCCGCCCCCTGAAACAAGCCAATATCCACCAATACCGAATTGTCTTCATCTATCAACAACTCATGGCAAGACCCAGTCACCCCCTGAACCGCACCGTGGTGCCTAATATCTAGCATACAAATCCCTCTGCATTATTTTTTTAACAAGTATCAAGGGTATACCATCAACCAGACCAACATCAAACCCGCATCATCAAACGGCACATTACACTGCGTTCATGATGCCCTACGAAACCACCAACCACATTATCTACACCAACCCATCCCGTAGGTCAGATGAGACGAGGCACGAGGCGTAATCTGACATCCCAACCAACGTCACCAAACGGCACATTACACTTCGTTCATGATGCCCTACGAAAAAACAACGTCGTCAAACGGCACATTACGCTGCGTTCATGATGCCCTACGAAACCACCAACCACATTACCCAACGACAACCGTCCAACGCCGGATAACGGTCGTTCCTCTATATCCATT
>NZ_QGOK01000039.1 GCF_003259175.1 Marinomonas shanghaiensis
CCCAACGACAACCGTCCAACGCCGGATAACGGTCGTTCCTCTATATCCATTGCTATCCCCAAATGGTTGTCTAACATTGACTCCCTCATAATAAACCGTATATTCCAATGGCAAAGACGAAACAAAAAAGGCCGCTCCATTGCAACAACCGAAAGAAGTGATTGAAATCGTAAAAGAACTCGCCAGTCATGACGATAGGATTACCGCGCTCTGGCTTTATGGTTCCAGGAGCAATGGATTGGCTCACGCAGACAGTGATTATGATTTTGCCGTCCTATTCAGTGATTACATAAGCGATCCTTTAGATCGTCGTCTAAGGCCTGAATTGCTTGCATTGGATTGGGCAAAACTACTCGGTGTAAAAGAAAGCCTAATCAGCGTCATAGACATCCAAATTGCCCCGATCCCGCTTGCTATGAACGCCATTTCAGGGCAACAGCTTTGCTGCAACAACCACAGCGCTCGTTTAATCGCCGAAGGTGTTATCATGTCCAAGGCAGAAATAGACTACCACTACCATCTAACACACTATTAAGGCTCAACAATGGCTGACTCTTACTACCTATCTTCGGTACGTCAAAATACCAAAGTATATAAAGCAGAGCTAGAAGAGCTCCGCCAAATACTACAAACTCGAAACCTAAGCACGTTTGAATATCGAGCATGCGAGCGTAGTTTGCAAATAAGCATTGAAGTGGCGATAGGCGTTGCCAAACATTGGGCAAAAATCGCCAGAGGAACGTCTCCCGTAGATGCTTACCAGTCATTTGAAGTGCTCTCCCAGCAAGGCTTTATACCATTAGAGAAACTCATCAACTGGCGTAAAGTCATCGGGCTAAGAAACGCCTTAGTACACGACTACCTAAACATAGACCCCACTATTGTTCGATCCGTCATTACCAACCAATATTATCAAGACATCTTCGACTTTATAGACACAGGACTCATCGAACTTGAAAAAAATACCCCGTAGGTCTTGTAGGTCAGATGAGACGAGGCACGAGGCGTA
>NZ_QGOK01000004.1 GCF_003259175.1 Marinomonas shanghaiensis
TCTGCGTGGTAACGCATAGCTACCAGACTTTACAAATTTCTAGTAGTCCGCTTTCCCCCTCATAATCACGCGCACTCGAATATCGCCAGTGACATGCCAAATCGACATATCCTCTTTTGACTGGGTTTTGATGGATATACTCTATTTTTTGCCGCATCATTTCGTCACTTTGAATTAATTGTGGATGTGACCCTTCCTGCCAAAACTGGTACGCGCGATCATCTTTATGCGCTTTTTTATAAAAAGCTAACTGATCTAAAATGGTTTTCACATTATGTTCAATTAAATACGAAATTAATGCTCTGGCTGTAAATGATTTTAATCGAGCTAAATCTTTGCCTATTTGCTCACTCTGTACAACTAAATGCAGATGGTTTTCCAAAATCACATAAGCGTGCACCTTTAACCCTTCGCGCATTAAAAATGATAAAGAGTCAAAAATAATTGCCACTGTTTGTGGACGTGTAAAAACAGGTATCCAGTGTAAAACAGTTAACGTGACAAAGTGCGGTGCATCTTGTTGAATTATTTTGTATCTACTTCTGCCCATTCGTCATCCTTGAACGTTGTGTATCGGTTTATCCTAGTTCCCACGGTCTCCGTGGGAATTCATACGTGTGCTTAGTGCCTCTACTATGCATTACCACGCGGAGCGTGGGAACGAGAGTGACTTGACACCTCAAATCGCACATAGGTAATAAATCGTATCCTCTTTGATGGCATTGGTCACCTCTGTATTTCTCATTTTTTGCCTCAACAGTCTAAGCAGTCAAAAATAACTTTGACGAAGCTAAGTCTCAACATCCTAAGCGGCCAGCAACTCTGAAGGTTTGTAAATATGGGGTTTTTTTTTCTAGTTCCCACGGTCTCCGTGGGAACTCATACGTGTGCTTGGTGCCTCTACTATGCATTACCACGCGGAGCGTGGGAACGAGAGTGCTCGGTGTGTTTTTCAGGTTCGTTTACTCGACTGTTTGGGTTTCTAGTTCCCACGGTCTCCGTGGGAACTCATACGTGTGTTTGGGGCCTCTACTATGCATTACCACGCGGAGCGTGGGAACGAGAGTGCTCGGTGTGTTTTTCAGGTTAGTTTACTCGACTGTTTGGGTTTCTAGTTCCCACGGTCTCCGTGGGAATTCATACGTGTGCTTGGTGCCACTACTATGCATTACCACGCGGAGCGTGGGAACGAGAATATACTAAGCCTTTCCTTACTCTAGGTATAAATACTCGCCCCTCTTTGGTGCTTTTTGTTTTAGAATAGCACCATAATTTGTCCGTAAGGTCAGCTTTCATTTTCTTCATGTGCAGACAGTTTCATGCAGACTGTTAAAAGGAATATTAATGTCCAGTTCTACCTCTACTGTTAATGCTTCAATGCCTGAGCCGAAGACCCAATGGTTGAACGTGATTTTACTGTGGGTGGCGGGCATTTCTGCGGCGATGCAGTTTGCTAAGTTCTCTGTGTCTTTTGATGGTTTGCTTGAGCATTATCAAATGGGGGCGACGTCAACAGGTGCGGCGTTGTCTGCAGTTGGTATGGCGGGTTTGGTGTTTGGTGTGTCAGCGGGCATGATCGCCAGTCGTGTGGGTTATCTGAAGGTGTTGGTTGGTGCTCTGTTATTGGGCGGTGGTTTGTCTTTGCTGCAATCGACTCTGCCGTCTTTTCAGCTGTTGTTTGTGACACGTATGCTGGAAGGTTTTTCTCAATTAGGTGTGGTGGTTGCAGCACCGACCTTGATTGCCAAAATAAGCGCGCCGCAGCATAAGTCTTTGACTATGGGGATTTGGGGTACTTTCTTTGGGGTCGCTTTTGCTTTATGTGGCTGGGCGGGAAAGAATATTTTAGATCAATACGGTTTGCAGACCTTATTTCTAAGCCATGGTGTTTTTATTAGCACTATCGGTTTGGTGTTGTTCTTTAAGCTAAGAAACAATCCAGTATTGGACTTGGTACCTGTGACGGGAAGGCAAGACGGCTTTATTAAACAGATGATAAAGATTTATCGCAATCCAAGGGCGTTATTACCCAGTTGTGTGTTCTTGTTTTATACCTGCACTTTGGTGTCGGTTTTGACCTATATTCCTGGCTTGATTGGTGATTCGACACTACAGAAGCTGATGTTGGTGGCGCTGCCGCTCATCAGTACGGGCGGGACTTTTTTAGCGGGGGCGATTGCGCAATATCTGATGCGGCCGCAGCGCGTTGCCTTGATGGCGTATTGCGGTGTTGCCAGCTGTGCGGTGGTGTTATCTGTGGTGAGTGGTTCGCCTGAACTTTTTTGTGTGGTCGTTGGGGTGATGGTGTTGTTTCTTGGAATGGTGCCAGGATCGGCATTGGCGATGATTCCCACGCTGGCTCGTAACCCAAGCGAACAGGCGCAAGGTTATGGCTTATTGGCTCAGTTTGGCAATCTTGGGGCCACAATGGGTCCACCGACATTTGCCACAGCAATCGCGGTTTATGGTTTGGCGGGGTTGGTGGTATTGGTTTTGTGCGTGTGCTGTTTTGGGGTCTTGTTTAGCCTTTTGGCTGGTCGCATTAAAGCGGTTGTATAAGCAAGCCTCACCTGTCTTTTTGTCGTGTTGGCTTGGTCATACGTCGCTTCTCTTTCTTCTGCAAGGTGGATGGTTCAAAAACAATCTATCTTGCTGTAATAATTCCAGTCTGTATCCTGTCTAATAACCATTAACGAATTGATGGATTGTATTTTTCCTAAGCTGTAAGACTCTTTCGGAGTTTGATGAATGAAAAAAATTGGATTGCTGGTGTTGATTGTCACATTGGCCGCGGGCTTTTTCTATTTTGACTTGAACCAGTTACTGACGCTGCAAGGGCTCAAGTCCGGCCTAGTGGAATTTGAGGCGTGGCGCCGTGACAGTCCAATCTTGGTAGGTGGCGCGTTTTTATTGTTGTACGTTATCGTTACCGCCTTATCTTTGCCCGGTGCGGTGATTATGACCTTGGCTGCAGGGGCTTTATTTGGCTTGTTGTGGGGTACGCTGATTGTGTCTTTTGCTAGCTCCATTGGCGCGACGTTGGCGTTTTTGGTGTCTCGTTATTTATTGCAGGACATGGTGCAATCGCGTTTTGGTGATCGCTTAAAAGCCTTTAACGAAGGCATTGCGCGAGATGGCGCCTTTTATTTATTTACCCTTCGTCTTGTGCCGATCTTCCCTTTCTTCTTAATTAATTTGCTGATGGGGCTGACGGCGATTCGCGCTTTAACCTTTTATTGGGTGAGCCAAGTGGGGATGTTTGCAGGCACCTTGGTGTACGTGAATGCCGGAACTCAGCTTGGCCAATTAGAGCGTTTGTCGGGCATTTTATCGCCTTCGTTATTATTGTCTTTTGTCTTGTTGGGCGTGTTTCCTTTGATCGCAAAGAAGATCGTCGATCTGGTGAAAGCGCGCCGTGTTTATGCGGGATTCACCAAGCCAAAATCCTTTGATCGTAATTTAATTGTGATTGGTGCAGGCGCTGGTGGCTTAGTGAGTGCTTACATAGCGGCCACAGTGAAAGCCAAAGTCACCTTGATTGAAGCCCATAAAATGGGTGGTGACTGCTTAAATTATGGCTGTGTGCCAAGCAAGGCGCTGATTAAAAGCGCGAAAGTGGCGCACCAAATGCGTCATGCTGAAAACTATGGTTTGAACAGCAGCGAGCCGACCTTTTCATTCAAAAAAGTCATGCAGCGTATTCACGATGTGATTGCCAAAATCGAGCCTCATGACAGTGTTGAGCGTTACAGCAAAATGGGGGTGGATGTGGTGCAAGGTTACGCCAAATTGATTGATCCTTGGACCGTGGAGATTCAACTAAATGAAGGTGGAACGAGACGTTTGACGGCGCGTAGTATTGTGTTGGCGACAGGTGCTCGACCGTTTGTGCCTGACTTACCCGGTTTGGACGAGGTGGGTTATGTCACCAGTGATACCCTGTGGGAAACCTTTGCCAAGTTAGACGAGCCACCAAAGCGACTGGTGGTATTAGGCGGTGGACCGATTGGATGTGAGTTGGCGCAGAGTTTTGCCCGGTTAGGATCGGTAGTGACACAAGTAGAGCGCTCGTCTCGCATCATGAGGCGAGAAGACGAAGAGGTGTCTAAGCTGGCGCAAGAAAGCCTAGTCCAAGATGGCGTGATCATGCTGACTTCTCACCGTGCCGTGCGTTGTGAAAAAGAAGGGGAAAGCAAGCGTTTGATCGTTGAGCACGACGGGCAGGAG
The DNA here is from genome assembly GCF_003259175.1 of Marinomonas shanghaiensis. Classification (GTDB taxonomy): domain Bacteria; phylum Pseudomonadota; class Gammaproteobacteria; order Pseudomonadales; family Marinomonadaceae; genus Marinomonas; species Marinomonas shanghaiensis. The sequence goes on from NZ_QGOK01000004.1 coordinate 4,228, forward strand.
TCGACCATTGAGTTTGATGCCCTGATTTGTGCGGTTGGCCGTGAAGCGCGCCTTGACGGTTACGGTTTGGAAAATTTGGGGATTGAAACCAAGGGCACGATTGTCACCAACGATTACCTTGAAACGCTTTATCCGAATATTTTTGCCGCGGGCGATGTGGCGGGCCCTTATCAATTCACTCACGTGGCGGCGCATCAAGCTTGGTACGCCGCGGTAAATGCTTTATTTGGTACCTTTAAAAAATTCCGTGTGGATTATCGTGTGATTCCCTGGACCACCTTTGTTGATCCTGAAGTGGCGCGAGTGGGCTTGAGTGAGCAAGATGCCAAGGAAAAAGGCATTGCCTATGAAATGGTGCGTTATGAACTGGATGACTTAGATCGCGCCATTGCGGACAGTGCCGCGAAAGGCTTTGTGAAAGTACTGACGGTACCGGGTAAGGATAAGATCTTGGGCGTGACGATTGTTGGCGAACACGCAGGGGATTTACTGGCCGAGTTTGTGTTAGCAATGAAACATGGTCTGGGGCTGAACAAGGTGCTTGGCACCATTCACACTTATCCAACGTGGGCGGAAGCCAATAAGTACGCCGCCGGTGAATGGAAACGCGCTCATGCGCCACAGCGCATTTTGAATTGGCTGGAAAAATACCACGCTTGGCGTCGAGGTTAAATTGATGCAAAAACTCCGTCCATGGGTTCTGTCTTTATTGAGTTTTGCCTTGTTGGGTTTGTTTAGCGCTTTGGCAAGTGCGGCAAATACTTTCGATCATGGTCAATGGGATGCTTTATTAAAACAGCATGTGCTGCCATTGAACGGCGGCCAAGCGACTCAAGTAGATTACCAAGGCTTTGCTGACGATAAAGTACCGTTAGAAGCGTATCTGGCGGCGTTATCTCAGGTGACTCAGACGGAATTTGATGCATGGCCGAAAGACGAGCAGTTGGCGTTTTTGATCAATGCCTATAACGCGTGGACAGTGGATTTGATTCTGACTAAGTGGCCTGATTTGGATTCGATTAAAGATCTGGGCCACTTTTTTAGTTCGCCGTGGAGCAAGTCTTTTATTCCGTTATTAAGGAAAACGCGCTCTTTGGATGATATTGAACACACCATGATTCGTGGCTCTGATCGTTATCAAGATCCGCGCATTCATTTTGCGGTGAATTGCGCCAGTGTTGGTTGTCCTGCCTTGCGCAACGAAGCCTATGTTGGCAGCCGTTTAGAGGCTCAACTGGAAGAACAAACACAGCTTTTCCTCGAAGATCGTAGTCGAAATCGAATAGACAGTGGCAAGTTGGCGCTTTCTTCGATTTTTAAATGGTATCGAGAAGACTTTGAAAAAGGCTGGCAGGGCTATTTATCACTGGAGCAATTTTTACTGGATTATTCAGAACCCTTGTCTTTAAGCTCTGAAGAGATTCAGATGTTGAGAGACAAGAGTATGCCCATCCGTTTCTTAGATTACGATTGGGCATTGAATCGTACGTTATAAATCGCTTCCTGTGCTGTTAGAAAAGCGCTTCATCATTTCCCAGAATACATTCGCTTGAGAACTCTGTGTTTGATGGCGTAAGCGAATCATAAAAATCGGCAGCTGATTTTGTGAAGTAAAGTTTTCCACTTCAATGGGCACCAGTTGACCATTCTCCAACTCTGACTGAATGCAATGCTTTGGCATTCTCGCCCAACCAAGACCATGTAATAACAAGGTTTTCTTTGCCTGGAAATCGTTCACATACCAGCGTTTTCCCGTGGGTAACACATATCTGTGGCCATTTTCTGACGCGTTGGCGGTGGTGTCGTTAACCAAGATTTGCGGAATCGAATACAGGGCTTGTTGCTTGATCTTGGCGTCACTTGCGTTGAGCGTGGCGAGTAAGGTTGGGCTGATTACGGCGGTCATGGTGATTTTATTGAGCTCGATAAACGCGTGTCTGTCATCGAGCCCGTATCGTGGACCAATGGCGATTTCGCATTTGTTCTTGGTAAGCTTTTCTTGCACACCATAAAGGTGATCTGTGGTGATGTCCAAAGCAATGTCAGCATGCTGGAGCTGGAAAGTCTTGATGCGTGACATGCAGTCATCGTCTAGCGCCATTTGGCTTAGACAGAGTTGCAGTGGCGCTTCTGTGCCTTGAGCGAGGTCATGGCCTAGGTTTTCTAATTGCAGAACCTGAGACATGAGCTTCTTGCTCTGCTGGAAAAAAGCGTGGCCTGCGGCCGTCAATGTCGGACGGTAGCTATTGCGGTCAAATAACTGCAGGCCATATTGTTCTTCTAAGGCTTTGACGGCCGCGCTGATTCCGGGCTGCGTTTTATGGATAGAATCTGCTGCCGAACGAAAGCTTCCTGTTTCCACCACCGCAATAAAGGCTCTTAGTTGATCGAGTTTCATGATGCCTCCAACATGATCATAATTAATGATCATTATAATAATAAAACGAGATTATTTATTGTTCATTATATGCCTTATGATTGCGTCTATAAAACGAAGATACTCGTTATTAATGAACAAGGAGTGATTACGTGGATTCTGTATTCGTGGTACTTTTTTTGGCAGGCTTAATCACCGGCTTTTCCAAGTTTTCGGTGGGCGGTATGGGCTTGCTGGTGTTGCCTATTGTGATGATTGCTTTTCCAGGCCCAGAAGCGTTGGGGATGATATTACCGCTGTATATCATTACCGATATTTTGGCGGTATGGAGCTATCGTTCGAAAATTGCTTGGGCTGTGTTGGCGCGTTTTTTACCCTTGGCCTTTTTAGGTGTGTTTGTCGCGAGCCAATTTCTGGCGAACATCGACGCGGATCAGTTTGTCAGTTTCTTAGGATTTATGATCCTTTTTATGATTGCCTTAGGCTTGTATTTGGATTTTCGTCCAGCCTCATTTATGCAAAAACCTTGGGCCGCTTATTCCATGGGCTTTTTCGGCGGCATTGTGACCATGATGGCCAACGCCGCGGGGCCAATTTTTAGTCTCTTCTTGCTCGAGCAAAAACTGGATAAAGAGACTTACGTCAGCACCCGCGCGTGGGCATTTTTCATCATCAATGTGGTGAAGCTCCCCTTTTATATCAGTTTAGGGCTGCTATCGCTTGAAACGACCCAAGCCAGTTTGTATGCCGTACCAGGACTGATGGTCGGTTCATTTATTGGCTATCATTTCTTGAAAAAGGTGAATCCCGTTCAGTTCAAATGGATGATCCGCATCATGTCGATGATTGCGGCCGTAAAGCTGTTTTTGTTTTCGTAGCGAATACAGTAGTTCCGTACAAAAAACATACAAAAATGGCGGCATTCCGTCTTGTATTGTCAGCGGATGTTCCATAATAGTTGGTATGAACAACGCCTCTTGTAGGTTGCTGTATTGCTAGGCTAAAGCGTGGATTTTGTATGGAAAACAGACCAGAAACTAATATCCAGTTGGAACGTGTTTTGGAGACTGTGCCGATTGCTGTGGCTTGGTCGAGTATTGCCTCAGATCGGATCGATTATATCAATGAGTCGTTTAGCACGCTCTTTGGGTATTCGTTAGAAGATCTTCCTGATCTTAAAACATGGTATGAGCATGTTTTTCCAGATCCTCGTTATTATCAGCAGGTGATCGAACCTTGGATACAGGACTATCTAGAAAATGTACCTGTGGAAGGGCTGAGTACTAGGATGTTTTGCAAGGATGGTTCGGTGAAAAAAGTGAGAATCTCTTTCTCTATCGTCGCAGACAAAAGGCTTTGGTATTTCAATGATTTAACCGATTATTGGATTGCTGAAAAAAGGTTGCGTGCGCGCAGTGACATGTTGGAAATGGTGGCGAAGAGTTCGGCGTTAACGGACATTCTGGACGTTATTGTGAAGCAGATTCAGCAAGAAAGTCCGCTCTCTTTGTGCAGCGTGTTACTTTTTGACCAGGCAGAACAGTGTTTGCGTTTAGGGGCGGCGCCAGACTTTCCTGATTTATATAATAAAGCCGTTGATGGCATTAAAATTGGCCTCAATGTTGGTTCATGTGGCACGGCGGCCTATTTAAAAACGCGTGTCATTGTGGACGATATTTTTTCCCATCGATATTGGCAGGATTATAGGCAGCTTGCTGCGTTAGCAGGAGTCGCTGCTTGTTGGTCGGATCCTATCATGTCATCAAAAGGCGATTTATTAGGTACGTTTGCTGTATACAAACGTGTGCCATCCTCTCCCACGAAGAAAGAATTCGAAATGATTCATTTCGCCAGTAATTTGGCGAGTATTGCGATTGAAAGTTTTCGAGTGCAAGAAGAGCTTGAGCAACGAGCTTATTTCGATCATTTGACTGGGTTAGCGAACCGAGGACATTTTTTTCAGCAATTTGAGTATGTTTTATCCAAAGCCATCGCAGAAAACGCGCCTCTTGCGGTTTTGATGATGGATGTGGATCACTTTAAAAGCGTTAACGATGCCTATGGGCATAAGGTGGGAGATTCGCTGTTGCAGAAACTGGCTGAGATGAGTCTGTCTATTTTGAGAAAAGATGACATAATTGGCCGAATTGGCGGTGAAGAGTTTGCTGTATTGTTGCCAGCGACAGATCTACAAGAAGCGTTTCGGGTCGCGCAGCGGTTAAGGGAAAACATCGAAAAAGGCGTAGTGTTCATTGCTGATGCCCACACTCTTTCTTTTACGGTATCTTTGGGTGTTGCTTATCGTCAGCACAATGAATACACCACGATTACGGAATTATTAAACGCAGCAGATCATGCCCTCTATCAAGCCAAAGCGGCAGGGCGTAATTGCGTTTTTTCATCACAACATCAATTGTAAAATGTATGGGTTAAATAAAGCCGCTTATGAGCACAAAGAATTATCTTTCCGGTTACAGTTCTCATGTACAGCAGCAGGTGCAAGTCTTAATAGCGTCAGAAAAGTCCGCTCAGTGGTTGTTAAATAAGTATCCAATCGCCCATAAATTGGGCGGTGCCAGTGGTTTGTATGAATACGCTTTAGAGATCAAAAATACCTTCATGCGCAGTTCACCTCCGATCAGTAAGGTGATTTATGATGATAAAATTCATGTCATTAACAACGCGCTTGGCTTGCATACATTTGTTTCAAGAATGCAGGGTAATAAACTTAAAGCCAAAAATGAAATCCGCATTGCCTCCTTGTTTCGCCAAGTGCCAGAGCCTTTTTTGCGAATGATTGTAGTACATGAACTCGCCCATCTTAAGGAAAAAGCCCATGACAAAGCGTTCTATAAGCTTTGTTGTTACATGGAGCCTGATTATCACCAGCTAGAGTTTGATCTTCGTTTGTACCTCTGTCATAGAGATCATTTTGGAGCGCTGTGGCTCTAGGGAAGGTACGAATAAAAAACACCTGTCGGCTCATACACCGACAGGTGTTTTGTGCCGTCGTCATCACGGCGTCATCGAAAGGGGGTAACGATCAAGCAGTGATGACGATAGAGCGTTAAAAACTCTGAGAAACCAATATTGCAGCGGTGTAACCTTGGGTACGGTTTTTGGCCTTGAACTCTTTGTAAGCATGGAAAGAGACGAAGGGTAAGCCAGGGCGGAAGAAACTAACTTCAGGTCCTATTGCAATCACCGAACCTCGATTGCCATTGACTATGTTGCTACTCGCTGGCGCCTTGTCATCGGTTAGCTGTTTGTAAAAGAAACCGCCTAGACCGATAGTCCAATCATCGACGTGCTGACCTAGAGCAAATTCATGTCGATATTCTGTTCCACTGGTGTAGTGGGTGTCTTTGTTTTCGGTATTGATGTCTAATTGAAAACTGGATGAGACTTCAAAACCGCCTTCGGTTAGATAGGTGAGGTTGAAAGCGGGCGAGATCGTCCAGTGATTGAGCCCTGTCGTAATGGTGTCATCTTTATGATAATGACCCGTTGGGATTTGTATTTGCAACTGAGTATTGGTCGCCAAATTGTCCGATGGATGCCATTGCAAGATATAAGGAATAATCTGAATATCGCCTATGCCCGAGTCCGATCCGACGACGGCAATATCCGCAACAGGAACACGGCCATCAATATCCAAATCTAAGAAGGGAATCACTATTCCGTAGCCATAATTAGCCCCTTGAAAGGTGTGTTCTGTCATCTTTATATAGGTTAATGACAGCGATTTTACGGTTTGAGAAAAGTCGTTTAGCTTGTCTTCCCCCTTACCGTCTAGACTTTTATCAGCATGATAAATAGAGGATCGTAGAGAAAAAGCCCCCATATCGGTTACGGGTGGCATATAACCCGCGCTAAAACCATAAATACCAGGCGCCGTACTCGGAGCGCCATTTTCTGTGGCAAATGCTGTCGCTGATACTGCCAAACCAACACTTATCGTCATTATCGAAGTTAATGTATTGTGATTCATATCTTACTCTCTCTGCTCATTTATTATTTTTATTGATACATGTGGAGTGAGCATGACAAGTGCCTGGGGTTTATTCATATCCTATTTGGGATAAAAAAGCGTTTTTATGAAAGGGGGAGTCGTTTTGTAAGGGGGCTGTTGATTGAAACGATTTGGCTATCATTTATTTTTCGGCTCAGGTATTCTCATTTATTGCACTTTTTATCTTTTGTCTCTTTACCATAAAAATAACGAAATACAGTGAGAACAGGTTCTCTGCTTTGTCAGGGTGCTATAAAAAAGCAGTGCTCATCATACAATGGCAGTGAGAGTCGTTGCTCTTTATGTGTTCTCACGTGTTGGGGGCTCCTATGTCTGCTTACTATGTCAATAAACTCTTACCTGAGCTTTATCGCTGCGTAGACCAACCTATGGAATGGGTCAACATATTGGATCGCTTACGTGTTGACCTCGATGTTGCCAGTGTGGTTGTGCAGGTGTTTGATCAGTCCAATACGGGAGATTTGGTACAGAATTGGGTAATGAGGGATTCATTGTCTTTGGCGAATGCCGCGTTGCATGATAAATGGGTGAATAATGCAGACAATCCACGCATGTATACAGGAACAACGGACAGTCTGGCGATCATTAGAGACGAGGAAATTTTTGCGTTACCCTCTCCGACGGTTGAACGCTTTTATGAAAGACTGAAACAAGCACGTTTAGGGCACGCTATTTCACTGGAAATTAAATCTCCAAATAACCAGTACATTACGCTCATTGCCCATCGTAAACACGGTGACAAACGAGGTTTTAGTCGTTTTTTTGATGATTGTTTTCAACAGCTGGCGCCGCATATTTTGCAAAGTGTTGCATTGAGCGAAAAGCTCAATACGTTGTCTTTGAAACATGCCCGTATGCGTCAAGTGACGGATCATATCAATGCCGGCATGATGTTACTCACACTCAATGGTAAGGTGTATTGGAGTAATCAATGCGCAATGGACATGGTTCAGCGGTCTGAGCACATTGGTTTGTCCAATGATAAGCTCACTTTAACGCATTCGGCGGACCAGCAAGTGTTTAATGCTATGTTGGCTGAAGCGCTTTCGCAAGTTGAACTCTCTCCTCGTTTAATGGCAACCATCGGACAATATCGTTTCAATCCGCTGCAATTATTAGTGACTTGTGTCGATGTGCCAGTCCATGACATGGGACGGCCATCAGAAACGATGATTGCTGTCTTTTTCTCTGAAAATGATCATGGTTTTACCCATTTGGATGAGGAAGTAAGTCAGTTGTATGGTTTGACACCAGCAGAATCTCGATTAGCAGTTGCTATTGCCAATGGTTTATCTTTGGAGGAATACGCTCGAGAAAAAGGCGTCTCAGTTGGAACTGTGCGCATTCAATTAAAAAGTATCTTCTCAAAAATGAACATCACTCGCCAACAAGAGCTAGTAAGAGTGTTATGGTCTTCTGTTTCTGCTCGTACCTGCCGCGCTCATGATTTTTTGTCTATTAACTCGCGATTGAGTTAACCATTCTTCTTATCCTATTTGGGATATGACTTCCTCTAATGTCGAGCTCATTATCTGGGTCATGTAGATACATAAGCCGCTTAATGACGCTGTTGTCTATTATTCAGAATATTTAAAAAATATAAAAAAGACATAGGGGAAATATAATGACGAAAATAAAAAAAATCCGTCTGCTAATGAATACTGGTTTATTGTCGCTGGCTGTTTTGCCTATTGCGGTGCACGCTGGATCGGTTGTTGATCCCCTGGTTGCAGCAGTCGGCCCCGCATCGGATGTCCCAGTAGCAATACAAAATCTGCGTTGGGCAATGTTAGATGGTGATGTGAATACACTTACGTTTCGCTCAATGGATCAATTGTTTACCACGCGTCATGTCGCTCGCTCTGGCCCGATATCGCCTCTATTACACCAAGATCATCCGCTGAATTTTTCGTATGAATTTGATAGTGTACGTTATCAACCTGAACAGTTTCTTGATCGTACTTTCACCAACGGCTTGTTGATCATGAAAGACGACAAAATCGTCTACGAGAACTATCGTAATAACACCAATCAAGATACGCGCTTTATGGCGTGGTCTATGACGAAATCATTGGTATCTCTTTTAGTAGGGATTGCTCTTGAAGAGGGCCGCATTAAATCCTTAGATGAAGACGTCACTCTTTATCTTCCTGAATTGTCAAAAGGTGCCTACAAAGGCGTGACCATTCGTCAAGTGTTGTCTATGAGCTCTGGCGTAAAATATGAAGAGCGTTATGATTTTGCTAACCCTGGTGTCGCCGCTCGTAATCATATTTTAGCCTTAGTGAAAAATGTAGCGCGCTTTGTTGAACCAGCAAAAACCATAGAGCGTTTGCATGAGCCTGGTACTGTGCAGGAATATAAAACCATAGACACGGCGGTTTTAGGTTTGTTATTGGAACGAGTCAGTGGGGGCAGCAATGTGTCTGCTTACATGGCACAACATTTATGGGAGCCATTGGGTGCACAAGCAGATGGCTTCTTTATTATGGATGGAGAGCCTGGGGTAGGACGTGAGTTTACCGGAGCGGGCTACAGTGCCACTATGCGAGACTTTGCACGGGTTGGCTCTATGATGCTCAATAATGGCCGTATCAATGGTAAGCAAATTGTCTCGCCTGAGTGGGTGAAAATGTCGACAGAACCATTTATGAAAGAAGACCCTGAGCTTGGCGGCTATGGATATCAGTGGTGGACGATGCCCAATACTACAGCCTATTCAGCGATAGGGCTGCAAGGGCAGTTTATCTATGTCGATCCGGAAACTCGTACTGTGATTGTGAAGCTAAGTTATTTTCCACAAGCGGAAATGGACGTAGCAGAGCAGGAAACGATGGCATTTTTCAGTGCAGTATCTGGTTGGAACCCTGCAAAATAAGCAAGTGAATTCCCGATAGAATAGTGTGTATACAAAACGCGGATAGAGGTAAGTCTATCCGCGTTTTTTTATAGACAGCACTTTAAGCGCGAGCGGTTTTATTCAGAGTTAAGGTGGTGTGCTGAATATGAGTGATTTTTTTGATCAAATAATTCAATAGTACGCCGTACAAGGGAATAAACAAACCTAAGCTAATAATGATTTTAAAGGCAAAATCAGCCAGTGCTATTGCCTGCCAATGTTGCGCCATAAAAGGATCGGGGCTTTGATAGAAGGCAATGCCGAAAAAAGCCAAAGTGTCTAAGCCGTTACCAAACAGCGTGGAAGCGGCTGGTGCAACCCACCACTGTTTTAACTGACGTAGTCGATTAAATACCTGAATATCCAGTGCTTGACCGAGTAAGTAAGCCATTAGACTGGCAATCGCAATGCGCCCAACAAAGCTGTTGTATGTTCCTAAAGCGGCAAAACCTTGAAATTCGCCTTGGGCAAATAAAACCGACAAAACATAAGAGACGATGAGGGAGGGAATCATCACCAAGAATATGATTTTACGTGCTAACGGTGCGCCAAAAATACGCACAGTAAGATCCGTGGCTAAAAAGATGAAGGGGAAGGTAAACGCGCCCCACGTGGTATGAAGCCCTAAAATAGTGAAGGGAATCTGTACCAAGTAATTGCTAGAGGCAATAATGAGTAAGTGAAACATTGCAAGATAGCATAATGCCTTACCTTGCTGTGCAGGCGTAAATGTATTCATAGTGTGACCTTTTTCGTTTGATTGGGGTGAGGGAACCCAAATTAAAAAGTTCGGATTGGTTAAAACGAACTTGCGCTTTTTGATAATGCCGCATTTGACCTTATGGTCAAATGCGGAGCGGGATTATACATGAAAATCTTGGTTAAAAAAGCGCCAGGTATTAAATATATGGCTCTGTGGGCCAGAAGTGCACATTGTTACTTAGCCGAGTCATTTGTTATAAGGCTTTAAGGTGATCGAATAGCCAACACGTGAAACCCCATTATGATAGAGCCAGCCGAAGAGAATAATCATCAAACAACCTGTGAGTACAGGTGTCAGCAAAAAAGACCATGAGACATTAAGCGATAATATTAGAAGAGGGTTGGCTCCTGCTGGTGGGTGTAGAGTGTTGGTGATCATCATCAAAGAGATGCCTACGCCGACACTGACCGCCATGCTGAGAGGCGTCACTTCCCAAAAGTGTAGAGTCATTAAGCCAACGAAACTCGTCAATAAGTGACCTCCAAGAATATTTTTGGGTTGGGCCAAAGGGCTTTTGGGTAACGCAAATAAAATCACCATGGTGGCGCCAAATGGTGCCATGAGTTCAACATAGGCCGGAACGATTGCTTCACCCTGAGCCAGTAAAAAGATGCATAGAGCCGCACCTATGCCTGCGAGGCAGATGGTGAACAGGCGCGATTGGCAATAAGAGCGGCATAAGCGTAACAACATGATTAAGATTCCTTGCACATTAAGGGGAGACCAATCGGTCTACTCTATGGTAGACAGATCGGTTTCCTTATGTCAATATCCTTTTACGATAAGGGAGAGATTGGATGACTAAGCCAGATTTATTAATTCATGCCGCGTTTAAGCTTTTTTATGAGAACGGCATTCACGCCGTTGGTATTAACCGCATTTTGCAAGAAACCGGCGTGGCGAAAAAGACGCTCTATCATCACTTTGCGAGTAAAGAGGCATTATTAGAAGCCGTATTGGTCTATCGAGATCAGACTTTCATGGATTGGCTTACTGCGAGAATGATGGCTGCTGGAGAGGGTAAATTGGCTGTTTTAGCGCTATTTGATGCGTTAGATGACTGGTTCCACGACCGGGTAGAGGTGTTATTACCCTTTAAAGGCTGTTTTTTTATGAAAGCCAATGGTGAGTTTTCGGATCATATTGTGAATGGTTTATGTCAGCGTCATAAACAAAATATTACGGCTTTTATTCAGGCGAATCTGGTGGGTCAAGTGTCTAAATTGGCACCTGCTGATTTGGCACAAAGTATCAGCGTGTTAAAGGAAGGGGCAATTGCGCAAGCTTACGTTGCGGGCGACTTAAATGCCGCGAAAAGAGCAAAAGCGATGGCTGTTGCTCTTTTCGCGGAAGAATGAAAATCTGTATCTGGAATGCTTTTTAAACTCAGTCGTCATCATTGGCGCTATTGATGCGCGCCAATCTGTCTTGTTCTTCTTCAAAAGCGTCTTTTATTTCTTGCAGTACAGAGTCTACATCGGCCGCTTCAGTGGGCTCTTCGAACTCGCCAGTTAATTCGGTATCGGGGGTTAGTTTACCCGCTTCGAACAATGCCCAAATTTCTTTGGCGTATTTGGTTTCCAACAAATCCGGTGCGAACATGCCATAGTAATTACGCATGTTATTGACGTCACGCTCCAGCATCCATTCGGCATTGTTATTCGCTGCTGCGTCAACGGCTTGTGGAAGATCGATAATGACAGGACCATGGGAGTCGACAAGCACATTAAATTCCGACAAATCGCCATGTATTAAGCCTGCACACAACATGCGCACGACATCGCGAATAATGGTGTCGTGATCACGTCTGGCTTGCTCTTCTGTTAATACGACATCATTCAAGCGGGGGGCAACCTCACCGCTGTCGTCCGTCACAAGCTCCATCAGCAACACGCCATCAAAGCAGCCATAAGGAACCGGCACTCTGACACCAGCGTCTGCCAACCGAAACAAAGCATCTACCTCAGCGCTTTGCCACAGAGTTTCTTGCTCGTCACGGCCAAACTTAGACCCTTTTTCCATGGCTCGAGAGCGGCGGCTATTGCGAACTTTTCGGCCTTCTCGATATTGCACTGCTTGTTTAAAGCTGCGCTTACCCGCTTCTTTGTAGACTTTTGCGCAACGGATTTCGGATCCACAGCGAACAACATAGACGGTTGCTTCTTTTCCGCTCATTAATTGTCGAAGAACTTCGTCTACTAAGCCATCTTCGATGAGGGGTTGTATTCTTTTTGGGATTTTCATGCGGCTCGTTATACAGTGATTTGATGATAAATGAAACAACCTGAGAATGACGGCAGTGCTTGCCAATGCTCAGTTAAAAATAGTCCCATTACGGACATTGTGACAGTTTCTCCACTCTACAATGAATCAGATTAATCGTTAGCATCGCGTTTTTTATATTCATTCCTTACCAAATACTCAACCATTTCATTGATTTTCATGTTTTTTTCTTCAGCTAGCGCATTGAGCTTTTGTTTAGTATTAAGCGTCATGCTGATGCTGTAGGGTTTTTTACCACTCGATTTTTCACGGAATTTTTTCTGACTCCATGCTTTTTTCATTTTATCAATAACGAGTGCCTTACGGTCTACGTTATCAGATAAATCAATAGTAGCAATAACTGCGGCTTTTTTTTCTGCGTTAGAGGTAGGAATCCAAGCTTGTTCTAATGGTCTTTGAGTGATGTTTTGAAGATAGGACCAGGCCCAAGCCCACTGAGAGGGGTTATTTTCTTCAAACCAGTGAACAATGGTTTCATTGAAGCGAATGCTCTGCCATTTGGCTTTTAAATCGTCGAGTAAATCTTGCTGTTGTTGAGCGTCGGCTTCGCCATCGTAAAAAGCATTGAGAATGTCCATTACTCTGTCAGTGACGTTGTCTCTTTCTGTTGAAAACGCCTTATCAGAAAGCATAACGAATTTGTTTTCTTGTGTTGTCTCATGTTCTTGGCTGGCGTCTCTTTTTTTCGTATGACTTTTTAAATAACACCAGACCCAGTTACATAATCGTTCGTCTTTTTTATCAATCCACCGAAAGTGGCTTGTAGGAAGTTGAGTCGACTTAAAGGCGGAACGCATTTGTGAGGCAAAGTTTTTAGGTGCTCGATTCTTTTTGACTAAATTGTCTAGCTCTTCATTGAGCTTTTTCACACGTTCCGTGTGCGTATTACCACGTAGGTTTCTTATTGAGGCACTTCGAATGTTACTTAATAAATAATCTGCATAAAAAGCGCATTCTCTTTCCGACTTAGCTTCCAGAAACTCAATTTCGCCTTTAATCATACTTATTTATTCCTTTTTGTTATTAGAGCATTCGAAAATACGGTTTATTACTGTGTAGTATGTTCCGTAAACTTTACGTGTATTTGTGTAACCTTACAATAGTTTTACAGTGAATCTGTTTGTTTTTTATTCATCTTTAAGACTCTTGAATGACTAGAATGGCGCGTGTCATCCCTCGGTTATGAGGGAGCGTAAAATCGGTAGAGACAAGTTTCGATGAGAACGGTGAAGAGTCTTTTGAGGTGCTTTATAAAAGTGGTGCTTTTGTAATTGTATGAAGACACTGAAATGGGAAATGTGTTGTGTTAGGACGGTAAGCTCACACAGAGAGTGTATCGCGTTCTTGATGGCCAACTCTGTATAGTGGTTTAGAAGTGCATGACGCGTTGTTAATCATGTGAACGGATTGTGTTTCGACCAGCTTGTTTTGCCGCAAAGAGACGTTGATCCGCGAGAGTAAAGACATCGCTATTCGTATTGGCCTCGCTTGAGTAAGCAATGCCTATACTTATGGTTATGCCTGCTATGTCATCAATTTTAAGGAGACTGATCCCTGCCCTTAGATTCTCCGCTAAGGTAATGACTTGTTGTGGTGTTCTATTCAGTGTTAAAACAATAAATTCTTCTCCCCCCCAACGCCCCAATACATCATTGGGGTGAATGACTCGACTCAGCTTGGCTGCAATATGGCTGAGGACTTTATCACCGATTAAGTGACCATGGATGTCATTCACTTGCTTAAAGTGATCGATGTCGACCACGAGTATCGCATAGCTTTGTTTTTGTTCTTCAGCGTCTAAATTGAGTTCAGTAAATACCTTCTCGAGACCTCTGCGGTTGAGAATGCGTGTGAGTAGATCAATATACGCGTAGTTTTCAAGTACATCCGCCCGTGCCGCTGCTTTGTCTGTCTTAATTCGCAGTCGAATGACAGTCCACAATAAGAATATGTAGATAATATGGGCAATTGCGATATTCAATACCACTCCCATTGTGTCATTAAACGACTGTTGTTGTATGAGAACCGCAAAATGACCAATGATAGTGACCGTAAAAACCACAATAGTGGTAGGGGCGGCCTTTTTTACCTCTAGAAAAAGGTAGGCAATGACATAGTTTAGTCCTAACCATTGGGCTGCATTTGAGAATTGGCCATTGGGTGCTGAATGGTGCCACATACTCGAGCTGGTTAAATAGCCAGCGACAATAAAATACGTAATGAAATGCAGGCTTTGATGGTTCAGTTTGGTAACAGTATTCAGGATATACATTAAGGCAAATGCCAGAATACAAATAGGGTAGGCACGAGCATCAAAGGGAGAAATGAGGCCGCTTGAAAAGTCAATTGCCCAAATGGCACTGAAACCAAGGATCGCCATAATAAGTAGTCGACGGAATAATCTAGGCGATACCGAGGATGTATTTAGGTGTCTGTTGTGGCTGGGCAAAGACTGCATGATTGGTGAGCCGAAAATCTACGATAGAGGCCTAGTATATAGCGCGTTTGTCGAGTTGTGGGAAGTCGTTGAGCAAATTGAGCCAGGATAGTTAAGCCGTCTATGTTAGAAAACGGCTTTACTATCCTCAAATTGCCTAACAATTTGTTAGGCAATAAAGCGATTTAATTCATTTTTTAACGACAAGGTTGATATTTGTAGTCTATCTGCTGCATCTGCAATTTCTTCTGTGCTGTGTCTATTATGAGCCGCTTGGTTTTCGACATTTGATACGAGGGACAACACTTGGCGAATATCGATTAGTACCTTAGCCACGTTGCCAGAGGTGTGCTGTACTTTTTGACGCGTATCCAGCATGGTGGTGGAGCTGTCTGTAATGCTTTGCATGGCTTGAGATGATTCAGAAAGCAGTTGCTTGAATTGACCTTCACTGTCTTTCATTTTTTCTGCGACATTGCTTATCGCTGAAACAATGTTAGCAATGGCGGTACTGGTTTCATTCAGACTGCTTTGTGTTCGAATCGCAAGTTGTCGAACTTCATCGGCGACGACAGCAAAGCCTCGACCTTCTTCGCCCGCTCGGGCGGCTTCAATCGCGGCATTTAATGCTAATAGATTGGTTTGATCTGCTATGCCACTAATAGCGGAAAGAATATTATTCACATCCTCAGCTTTGTGTGAAAGCGTGTTCAACTCGTCAGAAAGTCTTGATTGGGATTCTGCTGTACTATTGATAATGTCTGTTACCTTGCTAAAAGCATGTTGTCCTTTTTCAAGAGAGTTGCTTGCTTTTTGAGTGTCTTCCACGGTTAAGGTTAACTCTTCATCGGAAGAAGCAAGTAGGTCGCAAGTAGATGTGGCATGCAGGCGAACTTCGTCAACGGCATGAGCGATTTTCTGTGCGGCGACACGAATTTCTTTACTACTGCCTTGTAACTGAGAGGATACGGCTGAGTTTTCAATGGCGGAGTGTGTCGATATCGCCAAAGTGGATTGGAATTCGGTAATCAGATTATTGAAATCTGCTAAAAGAAGGCCAATCTCATCTGAACTGGTTTTCGTGCGCAGTGTTAGGTTTCGCGTGGTTGCTATGGTACGCATCAGTACCTGAGCATCGGCTAGCGGCTTGAGTATGCGGGATACAAGCCAGAATATGATCGCAGAAGAGAGTAAAAAGATGACTAAGCCAATCATGCCGGAAACGAATAGGGTAGAGTTAAGTTCGGCTTGAATGGTAGAGATAGGTGTATCAACACCCACTACAAAGGTTTTGCCTGTGCTGGTTCTGTATGGAATAAAAACAGATCGGAAAGTGCCCCATTCATCGGTATATTCATCAAAAATGGGCGTGGCATTATTTTTTGAGAACGCGCTGACTAACTTATCACTTGGCTCATCGTAAGGCGTTAGAGGGGCACGGAATGTTTTTGTTTCGACATCTTCTTGTTCTGGCGTGTCGAGTACAAACAACACTTTATCAGACGGTTTAATCATGGTGTACATGTATTTTATGTCTGATGATTGCAGTATGTTGTAGGCTTTTAATTGCAGCGCATCAGACTCAGCTTTGGAAAAATTTCCGTTAAACGCATCATCATATACGTTGTCGCCAATTAATTGCCTAGCAACCTGAGCTGCAAAGACAAGATTGCTGTCTATTTGCTCATACAGATCAGTTTTTCGCACATCATAAAGATGGAAAGTGTAGCTAACACTCGCTAAGGCACTGAGCAAAAGGACCGTGGATAAGAGACGAGATTTAATCGTGGTGAACATTTGATTTCCTTTCAAAGCAAGCCTGTAAAATGGGTATTTATCCACGTCTGTTTGATCATGAGATCGGTCGATTATATGAGCAAATTTGTTTCTGTCTAATATTTTCTTTTAGGCTTCTTCTTACTAGATGCTGAGAGACCTAAGGCTTTGGCTCTGAGTTCTTTTTTGGATGGTTCGCGTTTTTTGGGTGCCTCCAGAGTCTTCGTTAAGTCAGGCTCAAAACCAGGGAGCCATTGCGGTAAAAATTGTTCGCCCACAAGCTTTTCGATGTCCGTTAGTAAGTAGCGTTCTGCTTCGGTAACCAATGATATCGCCAGACCTTTTGTGCCTGCACGGCCCGTTCGTCCGATGCGGTGGATATAATCTTCAGCGTTATAAGGTAGCTCGTGATTTATCACATACTGCAGCTGTTCGATATCGATCCCCCGTGCCGCAACGTCGGTTGCGATAAGTGCACGCACCTTTCCCGCTTTAAAATCGGTTAACACTCGCTCTCGAGCCCCTTGAGATTTGTCACCATGAAAGGACTGAGTCGCAATGCCGTCCTTTTGCATTTCGTTAGCAAGTTCATCCGCGCCCTGTTTGGTGCGGGTAAAAATGAGTACCTGCTGCCAATTTTTAGAGCCAATAAGGAACGACAATAAGGCGCTTTTTCGCTTTTTATCAACGGCATAGATACGTTGTTCTACTTGTGTTGCCGTGGTGTTACGGCTATCGACTTCGATCAGCTGTGGCTCTTTTAATAAGGTTTTACTGAGAGCAAAGATGTCGTCATTAAAGGTTGCGGAAAAGAACAGCGTCTGTCTTGTCTGTGGCAAATTTTTTAATATTCTTTGGATATCTATGATAAAGCCCATGTCCAACATTCTGTCTGCTTCATCCAAAACCAATGTTTGTAATGCACTGACATTAATCAGTTTTTTCATAATCAATTCAAGTAAGCGCCCTGGTGTCGCAACCAGAACATCGCATCCTTGTTGTAAGGCATCCAGTTGTACATTGATACTGGCACCACCATAGGCAACAACAGAGTGAATTGACATTCCCTGACCATACTTCACAAAGCTCGCATGAACTTGTTGTGCCAATTCTCGTGTCGGTGTTAACACCAGAACTTGGACGCCTTCGACCGAATTTGTGCTCTTATTATGTTTAACTCGTTGTAAAAGTGGCAAAGCAAACGCGGCTGTTTTCCCCGTACCCGTCTGAGCACCAGCCATGACGTCCTTACCCATCAAAACCACTGGTATCGCGGCAAGTTGAATTGGCGTTGGCGTGATATAACCAAGCGTATTTACCTGATTTAAAATGTCTTGATGAAGTCCTAAAGACGCAAAGCTCATGACGGTCTCACTTGTATAGATGGGTATAAATAGAGGGCGCTATTGTAGCACTTTGTCATGGGCAGTTACTCAACAAAAAAGTACGGCGTAGGCGTGACTTTGTTGTTTATTCGGTGTCCTGTCAGTATCCCAAGATTGACGGATTAGGAAGATGTGCCAATTGTTTTAAAATTTCATAACGAAGTGGCAAAAAAACATAAAGTGTAGTTTTTTCTTCATTTCTTGCTTGTTCTTTAAGATATTTAAAATTGGATATATAGCTGGTCGATTTATTTTTGTTTTATATCAATAAGTTGAGGTTTATTTATGTCATCTTAAAAAATTAAGTAAAAAATAAGAAAGAATATTGTTGTTTGATTGTTGTAATAAAGTTACTGAAATGTATTATTGATAGTGAAAACACACGTTTTTGTTGAAGTCTATTTATTATAAAAACAACATACAATTAGGTCTGAAATCATGAAAAAAACTATTCTAGCTACTGCTATTGTTAGCAGCATCCTATCTGTAAGTGCTGTTCAAGCTGCTCCCGTCTTCGATGCCAACTTCGAGTTAAATACCGACGCTGTAGATAAAGCGACAGGCGATACAACCTATGATCAAAATGGTCGAGTTGAGCTAAATGCTTACAGCAAGCATACGTCTGGTGATAACTTCTTTGCAGGTAAAGGCTCTGTTTTATTGAATACTGATGGTGAAGCAACCGTTGATGATGCTTTTATCCAATTCGGTAACAGTGCTTGGGATTTCCAATTGGGTCGCTTTGAGGCGATTAACTTATTCCCGTTAGCAAAAGATACTTTGATTGTTCATGCCATTGATGACAGTGTGTATGAAGCGAATAAAGTGCGTGGTCGTGTAGGCGATGGCGGCGGTCAGATTGCGTTCCATTATAAAGCCAGCGAAGCGCTAAAATTTGAAGTAGATACAATCTACGGTGACGGCGATCCGGATGATTCTACAGTTGTAGGTAATGGTGATGACACTACCGCGATTTCTGGCGTGCGTCCATCGGTGACGTTCGTGACGGATGCGGCAACGATCAGTGCGGGTTTTGAAAGCGTGAAATACGACCAAGTTGGTGGCACTACGGTTGATCTATCTGGTTATGGCGTAACGGCGAACTTTGATGTGGGTGCGGCCAACGTTAACCTTGCTGCAGCGCACAGCAAAGACGACAACACAGACAAGAAAATCTCTTCATTTGTTGCCAACATGGTATACGGAAACTTTGGTTTGGGTGTGATTGCGTCTAGCGTTGATGATGGCGCAACGGATCCATCTCTAGTAACCACTTACATTGCTTACACTGTACCAGTGCTAGACATTGAAAATGCAACGGTGACCTTCGCGGGTTCTTACTCAACTGCGGATGATGTTGCAGTGGGCACGAACGATAAAACTACAGCAGCACGAGTTCGTTTTAACTACGGTTTCTAACGTGTAGTTAAAGATAAGAACAATATCGTTGGTTACTCCCTTTTCTGATGATATTGTTCTTCCCTCGTGCTGGGGTTACTTTACTTTTTTTGAATAGTCTCTGTTCTTTCTTAGCTTTTCACAATAAGTTGGAAGCAAGCTGTAGTGAAAACATGAAATACTTTTCGTTTAGGTCGCTTGTTTAGAAGCGATTGTCTTCATGTCCTCTAGTACTTTGTCGGTGAGTTTGTAGCTGTACAAGAAAATGGCCAAGCCTATCGTAGCGCCAATAGCGTTACCTAAATTTAGAGCGTCCCACATACCTTGAATGACCTGTTGAGGTTGCTGCACGACCGTTCCCCCTGTTGATTCAATAAAACCCACCATAGCAAGGTAGCCCATGGCAATGGCGCCACCAACGGCTGTTGTGGCTTTATTCGCAAAGGTTTGGGTGGCAAAAGTGACGGCTTCTAAGCGTTGACCGGAACGGATATAGCCATATTCAATACAGTCGGCAATAAAGATACTCGGCATAATTAATGTGACGCCAAGCGCAATGGCTTTCAGCATGGTGAAAGCAATGAATACTTCAAGATATTCGTAACCCATTAACCAGATAATGATCGACAAGACGGCGAGCGCGGCAGAAGCCAAAGCAAAGGTGGCGATTTTGCCAACCTTACGAATGCCAATTGGAACTAACGGTGAGGCCAGCATGGCAGGGCCAATCATAGCGAAGAGCAATAGACCGGAAAGAGAAGGGTCATCGAAAACATCGCGGGCAATATAAGGCATTAGGGTGAAGGCAACGTTTGACCCACCAATAAAGACAAAGGCGAGAATAAACATCAGCAAGTACTGGTTACCAGTGACGGTGCCCACTATTTGTTTAAGAGTGGGAATCTCTTGTGCTACGACGTGGCGTTCTTTCACTCTGCGTATGGTTAACATCAGAAGCATGGCGGTGATGCACATAATGACAGCAGCCAGAGTCCATTTCCCGCCTAGCTTTTCGACCAGCCAAGGTGCGCTAATCATGGCGATAACCATGCCCACAAAGCCGCCAAAACGCACAAAAGAATAGATGACATTTCGCTCATCTTTGTTTTGTGTCATTACTGAACCTATAGCATAGGCGGGCGCATCAGAGACGGTATATAACATTCCCCAGCCAACATAGGTAACAAAGGCGTAAGTAACGCGCAGCCACATTGGCTGCTCAGCAAGGTAATCACCGAAGGCAAATATCAATACGGTAGCAAGAGGCACGGCCCAAGCGATAGCGTTCACCCAAGGTTTGAATTTTCCACCGCTAAAGCGGCTTCGTTCGACGAGAATCGAAAGAATGGGATCATTAACCGCGTCCCACACCCTGGCCAAAAGAAAAATAATACCCACTGTGCCAGCGGATAAGCCCAGTACAGAGGTGTAGTAAACACTGATGAAAATAGTCACAAACATAAAGATAATGTTTTGACCGGTGAAAAACGTGTAATAGCTTAGTCGTTCAAGACGACGGGTTTCATAGTTTGTTTTGGACATAGTTGCCTCGTTGTTTTTATTATTTATCAACCCTAAAACCGTCATTACGTGTCAGTGATAGTCGTAATGACGGTTTTTTTAACCAGTATTCGAAGGTGCCTTTTAGAGACGGGGTTCCTGATTATTCAGTGAGGCAATGAGCTGCAAGATCTGATTTTCAGAATACTGGTGGCTGTTGAACACGGGTAGGTTACGCAATGGCATGTCCGCCACCATAGCTTCGGCCATCAGGCGATCGGCTTCTGCCGCTGAGTCATTCTGATCGCCGCCTAGCATTTGTGTGAACACAGACAACATGCTGTCAAAAAGAGGTTTGCCTAATGCTTCATGGGCAATATCCCCTAAGGTTGAATTCATTGTGTAAGGCTGGATGGGGGTGGGAGCTGGAATGTCGTAACCCAGCAGTGCACTAAAGGCCTCGTCATTAAAGTCGCGTTTTGCAGGGGCAAAATAGCTCGCTAGGGCTGGGTTGGGTTGTTCCGCTGTGTTGTCAGTGTCTAATACAATGCTTGCTGTGTCGCGAATGTCCGCCACAGAAGCCCCAATATGAATTTGGTATTCGCCGCTTTCTGCAACCCAAGTGGCTTTCTCTTGGTGCCAATAAGCGAACGCTCGATAGTCCAGTTCAAAGACAATTTCTTTGCTTTCCCCTGGTTCTAAGAAGACTTTCTCGAACGCTTTTAATTCTTTTGCTGGACGTGGTTGAGAGGGGGACTTTTGACCCACATAGCACTGCACCACTTCGGCTCCGGCTCGGTTTCCTGTATTGGTAATGGTGATTTGTAGCTTGATGGAAGCGCTTTCATTAAAGGGCGCTTTATCGCCACTGAGTAAGGTTAAATGGTAGTAAGTGAAATTGGTGTAGGACAATCCATGACCAAAGGGAAAGAGTGTTTTGGTATGAGTGGTATCAAAGTAACGATATCCTACCCAGATTGCCTCACGATATTGCACTTGCTTTGTGGTACCTGGGAAATACGGTTGACTGGGTACATCGTCTAAACTTGCTGGGAAGGTTTCAGCAAGTTTTCCGCTGGGGTTGACGGTGCCGGACAGGATTTTAGCCATGGCCGAAGCACCGGCTTGTCCACCTAAGTAAGCTTCTAGGATGGCGGGTACTCTCTCGATAAACGGAAGAATCACGGGCGCACCGTTTTGTAACACCACGACGGTTTTATTGAGCTGTTCACCAAGTGCGTTAATAAGGTCTAGCTGAACCTGTGGCAAATTTAAGTGCTGGCGATCGAAGCCCTCAGACTCGTATTTTGGTGTCAGACCGGCAAACAAAAAGACCACGTCGGCTTGTTTCGCGAGTTTAATGGCTTTGGCGATTTCGCTACTATCCTCGGTATCATTTAGATGATAACCCGCTGTATATGTGACGTTATCGGCACCAAATTGTTTCTTGATTTCGTCGAGAGGTTGTTGCAATTTGAAGGGATTAATTTTCGAGCTGCCCGCGCCTTGGTAGCGAGTGTTGTTGGCTAGAGCACCAATGACGGCGACTTTCTTCCCTGCGCTGACAGGCAATAGGCCGTCATTTTTCAACAATACACAAGTTTCTTCTGCGATTCGTGCCGCGAGTTCATTGTGGGCTTGTAAGTCGGCGTGAACCGTATCGGCTTCTAAAGAGGCTTGGGATTTCAGTATCAATTCCAAGACGCGAGCGACGGATTTATCTAACGCTTCCATTGTTAATTGGCCGTTCTCGACAGCAGCGATGATCTTTTTTGTGTTCATGTCGCCAGAGCTTGGCATTTCTAAATGCTGACCGTTTTTCACCCCTTCTACACGATCATTATTAGCGCCCCAATCGGTGACGATAATACCTTCAAAGCCCCATTCTTTGACAAGGATATCGTCGAGTAACTGTTTGTGCTCCGCAGCGTAGGTGCCATTAACTTTGTTATAAGAACACATCACAGTCCAAGGTTGGGTTTGCTTAACCGCTCTCTCAAAAGCGGGGAGATAGATTTCACGCAAGGTTCTTTGATCAACGATGGCATCGACCGTCATACGACAATGTTCGTGATTATTCACTGCGTAATGTTTTAAGCTGGTGCCAACGCCTTGGTTTTGTACGCCTTTGATCCAAGCCGCCGACATGTCGCCAGCCAGTAAGGGGTCTTCAGAAAAGTATTCGAA
Organism: Marinomonas shanghaiensis; assembly: GCF_003259175.1. Lineage (GTDB taxonomy): Bacteria > Pseudomonadota > Gammaproteobacteria > Pseudomonadales > Marinomonadaceae > Marinomonas > Marinomonas shanghaiensis. Next base: position 27,266 of record NZ_QGOK01000004.1, read on the forward strand.
GTTACGACCGCCCAATGGGTTACGTTTGATATTGGTACCAGGTCCAAGCAATACGGATACGTTTTCGGCACGGCATTCTTTGCCTAGTGCGACGCCCATTTCTTCAATCAGCTTGGTATTCCAAGAGGCCGCAAGTCCCGATGCCGTTGGGAAACAGGTGGCTTTAACGGCAGCGTTTAAACCAACGTGATCGCCTTCACCTGCTTGTTTTCGTAAGCCGTGGGGGCCATCTGTCACCATGATGGATGGCAAGTTTAAGCGCTCGATACCATGCAGGTTCCAAAAGTCCTTGCCGGTACAGAGCATGGCTTTTTCTTCTAGGGTGAGTTCGGCTAAGAGTTGTCTTATTGTTGTATTACTCATCGTTTCATCCTTTTTAGGTTGGTGGTGATGGCTTCATACCATCAAGTAGTAATTGAATTAATACGGGGGTGAGTTGTGGGATGGCGTCTTGTTCGATTTCCATTAAAGCATCGCGGCGTAACAACATACGCCGGAAAAAAGTGGGTACGGCATTGAGCAGTGTTACTGCCAAATAGGCTGCCGGAATATCGTTTCGAATGCTGCCTTCGCTTTGTCCTAGTACGACAATATTGGTAAGGGATTGGCTGATTGTATCGGGCAGTCGTTGGAGCAATTTGTCACGAAATTCTGTAGGAATGCGTGAACCAGCGTAGTAGCCATCGAATTCAGCAATAAAACGGTCGTCGTCTTCATACTGAGGGTCTGAATAGGCTTGCAGTAGCACGCCAAGACCGTCGCGAAAGTTGGCATAGTGGCGAGCTTCGATCTGTTTCATGATGTCATCATAAACGTTGATCTTACGTTTCAGCACCATCACTAGAATGGCGAAGCCCAAATCGTACTTGTCTTGATAATAACGATATAGAGTATTTCGGCTCATGCCAGTGGCCGCCGCAATGTCTTTCATTTGCGTATCAGCAAAGCCGTTTTCAATAAACAGTGCTTCAGCGATGCTGATGATTTTGTCCCGAGTTGCCTCGGTTTGGTGGACCATTCTAGCGATCATAATAATATTACACGTGTTATATTTTTAAAATAATCTACGAGCTGATCGATTTTTAGTCAATCAAAAATTGATAAAATAGGCTTAAAGCTGAGCACAGTAAATGAATGCGACAGGGTTCAGAATGCAAAAGGCCTCTGTCTCATTATCTGAAACAAAGGCCTGAATAGCTTAAATCTTGAGGTTTTAACGATTATTCAATGATTCTCAGGGTCATCAAATCACTGTCTTTCGTAATGACCAAGCTTGGATCAACACGCAAACAGCTGCCTGCGTAATGTCCCGCTACTGAGAAAGTGCAGACTTGTGAGCGATAGCCTTCAATGTCTGGGAGTTTCCACAGCGCTTGAAAGATTTGATCTTGATGAGAAAAACGCCCAGCGGTTTCTTCCATCAAAGCGTCTTTGCCATCGTACAGGCTGATGTTAAAACCGCAGCGCCCCGCTATAGGTTTGCTCACGTAACCGTTAGTTTTTAGTGCATCACTTAATTCAAAAGACGATTCTAATAAATACGGATGATTGGGGAAAAGCATCCATAACACTGGCAAAATAGCCTTGTTGCTAGGAATAAGTGTCCAAAGAGGCTCATACACCATGACATCTTTGCGCAGTAAAACGTCGACCAAGCGCGGTGCTTCATTACGCGGCATATCCGTTTGGTAGTCGCGTAGGCGCTGTTCGTCGTCGTCACATTCGGCACGGATTTGATCGAGAGCCGTTTCCCATGCCCAGGTTTTCCATACCCAACAAATTTTCACGCCATCCGCGTCTACTACGTCACCGTCTTCATCCCAGCTTAGGCTACTGACCCCTTTGATGACCTTACAAACCAGCCCCGCTTTTTCCATAGTACGCTTCATGAAAAGCGCGTGGTAATTTTCTTCTAGATCCGTGTCTTGCATGATGTGAATCACACCTTTGACCGCACTGTTTTTCCACGCTTCAATGAGTTCGTCGACCAAATCTGTTGCCGAACCTTCGCCTTCCGTTGCACCGTAGTGCTCGGCCCACTTTTCCTGAATAATGCCAGCCTCCATATAACAAGAGGCTGAGTCACAGTTGTATTCGTAAACCTTAATGCCTTTTGCTGAGAGGCTAAAATCAAATCGCCCGGTGATCATCTGGTTGCGACGATTATCCCAAGATTGATGGATCTTAGGCCACAGCGCAGGGGGGATATTAAAACTGGAAAGCAGTTCGTCATTTTGCAGCACATAATCGGTAGCGTGCATAAACAAGGCATGTAATTCGTTAGTGGCGCGTTTTAGCTCACGCTCAGCGGTGTCGGTGATGACCATATACTTATAGTCGTCTTCCGGTCGGCTGGCGAGTTTGTGACCGCCCATCATATCGACAAAAGCTTCTTCAGCAGGATTGGCGATGTTTAACCAAGCACGGGAAGCTTGGCCTTTGTTGGGTACATGACGTATTTGTAAATCAAATAAAGCCGGATCATCGGGCTCAATATTTTCGGCATGCAGGTCGTCGTCGGTTTGTATTACCCAGCCTAAAATAGAAGCGTCGCCATAAGAGCAGCGTAGCCAATAACCGCCATCTTTACTGATTCTAGCATCCAACACGCGGGAGTAATCTTGGCCTTCTGGCCAGACTTGGTGGCCGACGTTTTGTTCGACCAGGTATAAGCGGTCTGGTAAGACTTTGGTCACAATCGCCACATGACCGGTGATTTCAAATTCGCCGCCTTCGCTCCAAATAAGCAGAGAGCCCACTTCAGGGTGACGTAACGAACCATTACGAAATGATTTCAATGGTAAGCGGCTTTCGTCGGCGATTAAACGCGCCGAGGTAAGGCGAAAAATATCATAAGCCATGGCCACATCATCAAAAATATAGCCTTTGTTTAGATACAACCAGCGCCGAGCAAACTCCACACACTGCCATTTGTATCCCATAAAAATACCATCCACATAACTGCGGTAGGCATGGCGATTGGGTAACTCGTTGTCGTCGGCAGAATCATAATCAGATGAATACACGGGCACATTCCCAGGAGCGATACCTAGTAAGGTGCCAAAAGGAGCGACTGGCCTGCTGGAATCGGATGTCATTGCGGTGAATTGCCTCACACATAAGTGTTTGATAGGACCAAAGAAAGACGATAAATACATCGCCGAGTGCAGGCAATATAGACCGTGAGCAAAGGACCTGCAAGGTCTTAAAAAGAGTATTTTTTGTACTATATTCAGTAAAGAAAGTGCACGCGATTGTATTTTAAAATAACTGCCATATGTAGTGCGTATCCTTGATATCAAGATTGAAACAAATTGGAGAACAGAATGACAACGACTTTATTTCATCCCGTTAAATTGGGTGCTGTAGAACTATCAAACCGCTTTGTTATGGCGCCATTAACACGCACACGTGCACCTGGGCATCAGCCAAATGCCTTGATGGCAGAGTATTATGCTCAACGTGCCAGCACGGGGTTGTTGATCACGGAATGCACCATGGTGACAGAAGGCACATCGGCGTTTGGTGATGATCCAGGCGTGTATTCCGCTGAGCAAATTGAAGGCTGGAAGCTAACAACAAAAGCCGTGCATGAAAAAGGCGGTCGTATCTTTATGCAAATCTGGCACGCTGGCCGTGCCGCGCATCCGTTGCTAAATGACGGCAAAGAAGCCGTGTCAGCCAGCGCCATTGCGATTGACGGCGAGACACACACGCCGGAAGGTAAAAAACCGTATACCGTGCCTCGTGCCTTAACTGTGGCTGAAATCAAAGACATTGTGGCGGATTTTCGTCAAGCGGCGATCAATGCTAAAGAAGCTGGCTTTGATGGCGTAGAAATTCACGGTGCCAATGGTTATTTGATTGATCAATTTTTACGTGAAAGCGCCAACCAGCGTACCGATGAATACGGTGGCTCATTGGAAAACCGTGCGCGCCTTTTAACCGAAGTGATTGAAGCAGTAACAGATGTATTAGGCAGCGATCGTGTTGGCCTGCGTTTGTCTCCTCTTAATAGTTTTCAAAGCATGAAAGAAAGCGACCCCGTTGAGTGGACTCGTTTCTTGTGTGAGCATTTAAACCGTTTTAATTTGGCCTATTTGCACCTGATGCGTGCGGATTTCTTTGGTATCCAGCAAGCCGACGTCGTCGCTGTGGCTCGTGAAACCTATCAAGGCCATTTAATGGTGAATATGGGTTACACACCAGAAGAAGCCAATCAAGTGCTTGCTGACGGTCAGGCCGACAGTGTTGCCTTTGGTACGGGGATTTTAGCGAATCCGGATTTTGTCGAGCGAGTCAAAGCAGGCGCGGCCTTGAATGAGCCAAATCCAAACACCTTCTATACCTCTGGCGCAGAAGGGTATACGGATTATCCGTTCATGACCGCGTAATTCGAAGTCATAAAAGTACGATTAAAACGCCAAGACTTGTGTCTTGGCGTTTTTGTTACTGCCGACCAATATGCCATTATCGATCAAGACGTGCTTCTTATTCAAAGATCATTGACGATCTATCCATAAGTCTTTTAACTTAGTCGCATTCATTTTTTTTGGGGCGACACCATTGTGACCAACGCGTCTATTCTTACCTCTAAGCTGCCTTCTGTCGGCACCACTATTTTTACCAAAATGTCGGCGCTTGCTGCAGAAAAAGGCGCGATTAACCTGTCGCAAGGGTTTCCTGATTTTCCACCGGATGCTCGATTATTGGAACGCGCGTCGCAAGCGATTTTAACTGGTAATAATCAGTATGCCCCTATGGCTGGTTTGCCGATATTACGGGAGGCTATTGCCAACCTGATCGAACGTCATTACGACCGAAAAGTCAGCGTGTTAGATGAAATTACCGTGACGAGTGGTGCGTCGGAAGCCATTTTTGATGCAATTGCTGCGTTAGTGCATAACGGTGATGAAGTGATCTTGTTCGATCCCGCCTATGACTTATATGAACCAACCGTGACCTTAGCCGGTGGCATTTGTCGTCGAGTGACCTTGATGGCCCCCGACTTTCGTCCTGACTGGCAGGCATTTTCTACGTTGCTAACCGATAAGACTAGTTTGGTCATAATCAATACGCCCCACAATCCAACGGGAAGTTGTTGGCTAGCGGAAGATTTAGAATCCTTATGGCAAGCGATTGCGAGCCGTGACATTTATGTATTGTCCGACGAAGTCTATGAGTTTATTCACTTTGGTGAATCTGCAGTGAGTGTTCACAAACACGCTGAGCTATTAAAACGAAGCTTAGTGGTCTCTTCTTTTGGTAAAAGCTTTCACCTAACGGGCTGGAAAGTTGGCTACATTGTGGCGCCGGCGGATTTAACCGTGGAACTGCGCAAAGTGCATCAGTTTGTTTCCTTCTGTACCGCCACACCTTTGCAACAAGCCTTGGCGGAACATTTAATAGCGGAGCCTGAAGCCAGCGCTGGCTTGGCGGCTTTCTATCTACAAAAACGCGATGTACTGAGAAACGCATTGGCTGACAGTCGATTCACTCTGCTGCCTTGCAGTGGGACCTATTTTCAACTGCTGGATTACAGTGAAATTAGTGATTTGGACGATGTGGCGTTTTGTGAATGGCTTATCGATGAAGTGGGCGTCGCGGCGATTCCGATTAGTGTGTTTTACCAACAGCCACCAAACGCTCAGCGCATAGTCCGTTTATGCTTTGCAAAAGAAGAAAAGACATTACTAGAAGCCGTGAATAGGCTTGCTCGATTGTAACGTTAAGTGAACATTTTAGAACAATATGTTTTATGTGGATACATATTGTACAGATCTTTTCAATTGCGCTTTCATTAACGTTACAATGGCAACATTAAAGTATGATTATAAGTAAGCTGTTTATCTTATTTAGAGTGTCGTAGTAATAGCGACTACACGATTTTTGATATGTGAGCTTTTTCTTATCGTAATTGTTAAGGGTATAGCTATTTACTATGTTTAATACGCTAAAAGGACGGATGTATTCTCTTGCTTTTCTTATAGTATCGCCATGCTATGTTTTTATATACGAAAGTTTTGGTTACAGCCGTGATATTGTAAAAGACGAAGTGCTTAAAGTTGCTGATATTGTTTCTTATCAAGTTGTTGATGTTCAAGAGCATCTTATTAGTTCGGCACGTATTTTTTTATCTAATCTTACGGAATCTTCCAAGCTTCAAGACCCTGATTCTGATGAATGCCAACAATTTATAGGTGAGTTACTCCCGTTATACGATTATTATGTGAATATTGGTGTACCAAATCGTCACGGAATGCTGACGTGTAATGGGATGCCATTAGCTAAGGCGATAGATGTCAGTGATCGTAGTTATATCCGTGAAGCGATGTCTGGAGAATATTTTACTTCCAGCGGCGTTCAGGTCGATCGAGTAACAAACAAACCAACGGTCAATTTTGCTTATCCTATTTTTAATAAGCAAGATAAAACGGATGTTGTTGGTGCTGCGGTGGTTGTTATTTCATTAGATTGGTGGCGTTCATTTATTGACAGAAGTCAATTGCCGCCCTCTAGTGTTGCGTTTATATTAGATGCTAATAATCAGTCTGTTGCGACTTATCCTGCTGGGATGAAATACAATCCACCTGCCTTATTTGACCATTTTTGGCGTGCAGAAGATGGCGTTAAGCGTGTTTTTAGCAAGCGCCAGATAATGGATGATAAAGGCAATGTGCAACTGACATTTATAACTGGAGTGGCCGTTGATATAGCGTTAGATGCGGTGAACAAGCGCTACATAAAAATTACCACTGTCTTCTCTGTATTAATCTTGTTGATATTAATACTTTTCCATTTATTTTTTATGAATTCCATATCAAAACCATTGAATATCTTGACTGATTTAGCGATTCGTTTGGGGCGGAATGAAAAAATTCCTACGAATCATCCTACTGGTGTTAGGGAGATGGATTGCCTGCAGCAACATTTTTTAGAAATGGCATCATTGAAGGAAAAGGCCGAGCATAAAATTATTAAACAAGCTCAGACCGATCGTTTAACGGGCATATCGAATCGTGATGCATTTAGTCAAGCGTTGTCTGATGTTTTAGATCACGTTGATCCACAACATGGAAAATTGGCTGTTATTTTACTCGATCTTGATAATTTCAAAGAAATAAACGATACCCGTGGGCATGAAGTAGGAGACGCTATTTTGCAGCAGATCGCGGATCGTCTCACACAACACCCTTTCAATGCTAAGAGTATTAGTCGCCTAGGTGGGGATGAGTTTGTATTCTTGTTTGATGATCAACAGGTCGATTTATCACAGGTTCTTACGTTGGCTGAAAATATTCATAGCCTTGTAAAACAGCCTTATCTTGTATCGAATGATAATGTGATGGTATCAGCAAGTTGTGGTGTGGCTGTTTATCCTGATGATGGTCGTGACAGCCGAGCCTTAATGGGTGCTGTGGATCAAGCCATGTACCATGCGAAAGCCAGTGGTCGGAATTGTGTTAAACGCTTTGATTGGAATTTAAAGCAAGCTCTGTTAGATAAAGTTGAGTTGATTAAAGATTTAAATAAAGCATTAAAAAATGATGAATTCTTTTTAGTGTATCAGCCCATAGTCGACCAAGCGGGTAAGGCTTTAAAATTCGAAGCCTTAATTCGTTGGAATCATCCAGAAAAAGGCTTTATTCGCCCCGATCACTTTATTCCTGCTGCTGAAGAATCTGGTCTTATCATTGATATTGGTAATTGGGTTATCAAAGAAGCGAAAACTGCGTTATCTAAACTACAAGCTGCACATGGGCAGGGCGTGCAGATTGGGGTCAATGTCTCTCCATTGCAGCTATTAAATCGTCGAGAAGGTGCCAATGTGCTTTTATCGAGTCTAATGACCAAATCTGATACGTTAAATCATGGAGCAGATGAAAAGAATGGTCTGATAGTGGAAATTACCGAAAATCTTCTAATGGAGCTGGATGAGCATACGCGTCAAGCTTTATTAGACTTCAGGACAAATGGCATACAAGTCGCGTTAGATGATTTTGGAACCGGTTATTCATCATTAGCGTACATCATGAATTACGACATTGATTTCTTAAAAATTGATCAAAGCTTCGTGCAAACGCTTGGACTTGAATCCTCTTCTTCATCTCTTTGTGAAGCGATTATTTCTATGGCACACAAGTTGGATATTGAGGTCGTTGCTGAAGGTGTTGAAACGAAAGAGCAAGCCGATTTATTGTTGCAATATGGTTGTGACTATTTGCAAGGGTATTATTTTGCAAAGCCATTAAGCTTAGAGGACGCGATCCTTTATCCAATCCAGCACATTATCTAACAGCATTAAACAAGTGCATAGACTGTTAGATAATGGTGATGGCGTATGACCTCTAATTAATTTGGCATGGCTTCGAAGGTCGGTATTTCGCTTAAGTGTTCGTCCCAATTGCCTTTGCTGTTCATGAATATGTGTGCTTGTGGCGTGATATCAACATCCGTATCTAAACAGCCAGCTGGAACGACTACTAGACCACGAGTTTTCGCATCGGTTGGCACATTTGAGCCACACACAGAGCAAAAAGTACGAGCAAAGTTTGTGTCTTCTAATCGATAAAAACTGAGTTTATCTTCGCCACTTAACCAAGTAAGCGTAGCACCCGGCGCAAATAAATTGGCGCAGTGTGCTGTGCCAGAGGTTTTTCGACAACGGCTACAATGGCAAAGAAAGAATTTCTTAAACTCGCCTTCTAAGGTGAATTTAACGGTGCCACATAGGCAAGATCCGGAGTGAAGGGGGGTCATAATAGCTTGCTCCAAAGTGTTATAATGACGTGCAGATAAAAATAGATCGTTCAAATTACGTTTTAAATCAGTCAGAAGCGACAACTTAGTGTCTGTTCTACAGCAAAGGAGGTTCATGGTGCAGAGAGAACCATTCTATGCGATTTCGTCCAGCCTCTTTTGCTTTGTACAATGCCTGATCGGCTTGGATAAGTGTCAAATCCATGTTGTGATCGGTGTTGACTGCAACTCCTATGCTAATCGTGATATTAACCGTCAGGCCGTTTACTGTGAGGTGAGAACTTTCGACCCTTGCTTTCAGTTTTTTAAGCAATTCGTTTGTCTCACATTCGCTGATATTTTGCAGTAGGATCGAAAATTCTTCCCCTCCCATTCGGGACAAAAAATGGCAAGGTCCAACGACCTCTTGCATGGTTTTAGCAAGCATTTTGATGATATCGTCGCCCACACTGTGGCCGTAGGTGTCGTTTATGCGCTTGAAATGATCGATGTCTATCATGGCAAAGAAAATACACTGAGAGTTCTCTAAAGAACGACAATGCTGCATGAAAGAGTGACGGTTATTTAGCCCTGATAAAGCGTCTGTCATTGCCATGCGTTTTAGGGTGTGTTCTGCATCCGCTCGCGCTTTTTCTAAATCTACAGCGTAAAATAAGCTACCTAATGCGTCTAGTAAAGGCTGCAGAGAAACGGCGTCTTCTTCAGAGTAAGGTGCCGTTTTGTTGGCTAGGCCTATCATACCGACCAGCTTATTGTTGACCTTAATAGGCAATCCCAAAAAGCGTTCTATCAGTGGATGACCCGACGGTGTTCCTTTTGAGGCATGATGTGTATTGAGTGTGTTGCTAATAACGATGTTTCCAGTTTTGATTACTTCGCCAAATAAGTTATCGAAAGAATCAAAATAGAGATTTCTATCCCTGTAGCGTTGGATGAGTGTTTCGCTGATTTCATTCCACTTCATTTCAGTAATGGCATGAAGGAAGAGTCGTCGCTGGCTTTGCTCTGTTACTAATTGGCCGATGAAGGCAAACTGGCTATCGGCAATATCAATGAGTTCAGGCAAGATCTGTTGGCACGCATCGGACAAATCGTGATTTTTCAAGTATGCGGCGTGGGCTTTATTCACAAAACCAAGCAATTGACTCTGTTTTTTATTATTTATTTCAGCCAATTTGTTTTCAGTAATGTCTCTGTGAGTCCCGATCACTCTCAGTGGGTGATGTGCATCATCGTACTCAACAGTACGGCCATAAGTTTCAATCCAAATCCAGTAACCCTTGCTGTGCTTGACTCGATAAGTTGCCTTATAGACTTTGCTAAAGCCGTCTAAATGTTGATTAAATAGCATTGCAACGTCTTTCACATCATCAGGGTGAATGAAGTTTTTTAAGAAACGTCTATCTTCATCAAACGCCTCGTAGTTCATGCCTATGATTTCACACCAGCGCTGATTCACCTGAACCTTTTCTGTTTTTACGTCATAATCCCATGTACCAAGATCGGAGGCTTCTAACAGCAAGCGCATCTTTTTATTGGCTTCATTTAAACTGTGTTCGATATTGCGTTTTTCGGTGTTGTTACTGGCGATAGCCTGTATGGAATGGAGCTTTCCTTCGGACGTAAAAAAACCCTTACTTAGCATGTTGATCCAAACAGTGCTAGTAGCCTGAGGGTCTGCATTATAGAGCTCTAATGCGGTTTCCTGGGCCTCTAAACCTTGAATATGTTGGTGAATTGTTGTTTGAAAAGTGTGTCGACTGCTGGGGGTTAAAAAATGCTCAAAAGCGTCTTGGCTTTGAGTAATAAGATGATGCGGTATGCCCAATACCTCTTGGGTGTTAGACGTAATATTTTTTAGTGATAAACCTTGCTTGTAACGCCAATTGATTAAAACAGCGGATGATTGATCAAGTAAAATGTGTGTTGTTTTGAGCTGTTTATAGTCTTGAGCTAGCTGTACATAGTGTGCAATAAAATCACTGAATGAAACGAGAGTGCTGATTTGTTTTTCATCAAGTGGCTTTGGTTTCGTATCCATAATGCAGACAGCACCAATGGTGATGCCTTCGATAACCAGCGGCACACCCGCAAAAAAACGCATAAAAGGTGCGCCGGTAACCGTTGGATGATTTTCAAAAAGCGGGTGCTGGGTGAGATCTTCAACAATGAGCTTTTTTTGTTCTGTAACGACGTGAGTGCTGAAAGCACGTTCGTTGGCGACGCCATGCTGGATGTCGCCAAACACAGTATGAAAAACAACGTAGTCTTTGAGTGAAATGCTGACAGTGGCAATGGCCACGTTAAAGAGATCTGCCATGCCAGATATGAGTGAATAAAGCTCATCATCGGATGTTTCTTCAAGGTTGTATTTTTCAATAATAGCTTGGCGAATGCTGCTTGTCGGCATAATCTGGATTAACCATTTGTGTTGGATATGATCAGTTTATAGTTTAGCCGTTGTATTGAAAAAAACAGCGTATAACACTCAAAATAGCACAACATTATTTTGCACATAATGTTGTGCTGCCGTATTTTTTGAGACGGCGTTAAACACCGACCGAAAACATGCCTTCTAAATCATGTTTTGAATAGGCTTGAAATGCCAACATGGTTTCTGTTTTCAAAATATAATCAATTTGAGCAAGGTGTTGCGTCACCAGTTCAGACAGCTGGTCATTGGTTTGTACTCGGGCGATAGCAGCGATATCGTATGAACCACTGACAGAATACACTTCAGATAAGCCTTCAATAGACGCCAGTTTTTCAGCGACTTGGTTGATGTGCTTTTTCTCAACAGAAAGCATGATAATTGCGGTAACCATAGTGAGTCCTCATTTTAATTGTTCATCTTTGCTGCTGTTTAAATAGAAGAACACCAACAAATAACGCAGGAATTAAAGCACCTTAAGTCACCATTTACAAAGTCCTTGCCTCGTTATTTTCGCGCTGAAACCTTAAGATTTTGGGTATGTTGCTAACGGAATGGGCTTTATAAAACGTAAAGAGAGTTTTGATGAAAGCCAATCACCTGTATTATGTCGAACTTTTATCCGTCTTTTTTGCACGGTGGAATGGTTAAATTCCTTGATTATGACTCTGCTATGATGACGACGCTGATAACAGTGAAAGGGTCTAGTAACACATAAAAACCAGAGAGAATGTTATGAATACAACGTTTAAAGTTTTGCTAGGTATGGGGCTTGGCATTATTGTTGGGTTGATTATTAACCTGACGGGCGCTAATGCATCAGGCACGTGGGCGAACAACTATCTCACAAATGGCGTGTTTTATGTGGTGGGTACCATGTTTGTCAATGCGCTGAAAATGCTTGTTGTGCCTTTGGTTTTCTTCTCATTAGTCACTGGTGTGTGTGGCATTGGTGATATCAAGATGCTTGGCCGCATTGGCTCAAAGTCGTTTTTTCTGTATCTGTTTACCACGGCCATGGCCATCGCCTCGGCTCTGTTGATTGCCTCAAGTATCGGCATTGGTGAAGGCATGAATGCCGAGTCTGCGGTCAGTTTTGATGGCAAAGCGTCTCCACCTTTGTCGACGGTATTGATTAACATTATACCGTCGAACCCCATTAGTGCGATGGCACAGGGCGACATGCTACCCGTGATTTTCTTCTCCATTATGTTTGGTGTCAGTATTCTAATGGTGGGCAAGAAGGCGCTCGTCGTCAGTGACTTTGTTGAGTCTCTTAATGAGATTATGATGAAAATGGTCACTATTATCATGGCGGTTGCGCCTTATGCGGTCTTTTGTCTTATCGCCAGAGCCATTGCGGATCTTGGTATGGATTTATTGGCCCAACTATTGGGTTATGTCTTGGTATTGATTGGTGTTTTGCTGTTCCATCTATTTGTTACCTTGCAATTAGTATTAAAAGTCCTATCAGGTTTAAGCCCTATCACTTTTATGAAGAAAATGCGTAATACGCAGGTGTTTGCCTTTAGTACATCGAGCTCCAATGCGACGATTCCAGTGACCTTGCGTGCGGTGACAAAGCGTCTAGGTGTGAAAAACTCAGTAGCGTCTTTTAGTGTGCCGTTTGGTGCGACTATCAACATGGACGGCACCGCCATCATGCAGGGCGTGGCAACGGTATTTATCGCCAATATCTATAACGTCGAACTGGGTATGCTGGGTTATTTGACTGTTATCTTGATGTCGGTATTGGCGTCTATTGGTACGGCAGGGGTGCCAGGTGTGGGATTGATCATGCTGTCTATGGTGTTTGCCCAAGTCGGTTTGCCGATTGAAGGCATTGGTTTGATTCTCGGCGTTGACCGCTTATTAGATATGATTCGTACCGCGGTGAATGTCTCCGGTGATGCGGTGGTCTCCGTAGTGGTGGCAAAAAGCGAAGGCCAGTTTAATCAAGAAGTTTATGATGACCCAGATGCGGGAAATGCAACGGATCAGCCCTTAGAAAAGCACTCAGTGGCTTGATAACACATAAGTATTCCTGCGGCTGAACATAAAAAAGCGCTTACTTTTTGGAGATAAGCGCTTTTTTTGTGTGCAAAGTGGCAATTAGAAACGTGTAACGACAGTGACACCCGGTGGGTTTGCCTTGTCCATATTCATCAGTGCGGCAATGGATTCTTCTAGGCTGATGGTTCGGCCGAGTAGCTTTTCTGGACTGAGCTTGCCTGACTTGATCATTGCCAACATGGCGTCGTAACGAAACGCCTGCATACCATGGCTACCGATGATTTCTAGCTCGTGGGCAATGACCAAATTCATTGGAATCGGCGGTGTGGCTTGCTCGCCTAGCAACAAGCCCACCTGAACGTGCTTGCCGAGTTTTTTCAAACTTTTAATAGAGTTGATGCAAGTCGTTGGGTGACCTAAAGCATCGATTGAGACATGAGCCCCGCCGCGGGTGAGGTCTTTAATGGCTGCAGCGACATCGGCTACGTGGGTGGCGTTAATGGTTGCGTAGGCGCCTAGGGCTTTTGCGAGCTCAAGTTTATCGTCTGTCACGTCCACGGCAATCACATTGGCACCAATGCTATTGGCAATCATAATGGCTGACAAGCCAACACCACCACAGCCATGCACCGCCACCCATTGACCTGCACTGACTTTACCTTGGTCGACCACCGCTCTGAACGAGGTAACAAAGCGACAACCAAGACTGGCTGCTGTGGTGAAGTCTATGTTTTCAGGCAGGGTAACTAGGTTCACATCCGCATGATGAATGGCAACGTATTCCGCGAAAGATCCCCAATGGGTAAAGCCTGGTTGAGTTTGATTACCGCATACTTGGTGATTGCCGCCATGGCATTCATGACAAGAGCCACAGCCGCTCACAAAGGGCACAGTAACTCGGTCACCGACTTTGAAGCGTTGAACGTCTTTGCCAACGGCTGCAATAATGCCGGCAAATTCGTGACCGGGAACGTGTGGCAGCACAATGTCTGGGTCGTGTCCCATCCAGCCATGCCAATCACTTCGGCAAACGCCAGTGGCTTCAACTTTGATCACAACACCATGATTTTCTGGTGTTGGGTCTTCGACATTCATAATTTTAGGCGTGGCTGAAAAGCTTTCGTAAACAACGGCTTTCATGGTGTGCTCCTGTAGGTAATCATCTAATGAGTAGCCTACCTAATGCACGAGAAATTACTTTGCTCTTTTCCTTGAATATTAGCGAACTTAAGAAATACTATTTCTAATAATAGATACATTAGAGAGGAATCTTTCAATGGTGGCTTTGGATAAGGTAGACACTGATATTGTTCGACGTATGCAGCAAGATGGCAAATTGACGAACGCAAAGCTAGCCAGTGAACTTTCGTTGAGTGAAACACCTTGTTGGCGTCGACTAAAGCGTCTAGAGGAAGAAGGCATCATAACCGACTATCAGGCGAATCTAGATCGTCGTAAATTGGGTTTTGGGGTCATGGCGTTTGTGCAGCTGACCTGTAATCAACATGATGAAGACACCACGCAAGCCTTTGAAAAGCTCATTCAGCAGTGTGACAATGTGTTGTCGTGTCATAACACCACAGGCGCGGCGGATTTTTTACTGCAAGTGATCGCCAAAGATTTAGACGATTACAGCCGTTTTGTCGACCAAGTGCTTAGAAAACTGCCCGGTGTATCGGCTATTGTCTCGAATATATCTTTACGAGAGCTCAAAGCGTCAACGCGATTGCCCGTGTAACGGCTGTCATTTAAACGAAGACAAAGACAAGAAAAAGCCAACCGTTAAGCGTTGGCTTTGATGTTTCAAGCGAGAGAAAAACGAGGTATTACAAGGTCATTACGATACGGCCAGTAATGTCACCTTTTTCCATGTCAGCAAAGATGTCATTAATATCATCGAGTGTTTTTTCGGCGATAATGGCTTTGACCTTGCCGCGTGCGGCAAATTCCAAGCACTCTTCCAGATCTTTACGAGTACCAACGATGGAGCCAACTACGCTGACGCCATTGAGCACTGTGTTGAAAATTGGCAACGGCATGTCCTCTGGAGGCAAACCAACCAAGACACATTTACCGCCACGTCGAATGACGTCATAGCTCTGTCTGAAGCCTGCTTTGCTGACCGCAGTACAAACGGTGGCATGAACACCTGAGGTTGTGTCTAAAATCTCTTTAACAACATCATCGGTTTTGAAATCAAAGAAATATTCTGCACCTAATGACATCGCTAAGTCACGTTTGGCTGCGCCCGTATCGACAGCCACCACTCGAAACCCCATGGCAACGGCGTATTGCACGGCTAAATGGCCTAGACCGCCAATACCAAACAGAGCGACCCAATCGCCAGGTTTTGCGCCAGAGACTTTGAGCGCTTTATAGGTCGTCACACCAGCACAGAATAACGGCGCTGCTTCAACATAACCTAAGCCTTCCGGTACTTTAACCACATATTCAGCATGAGCCGCGCAGTATTCAGCGTAACCACCGTCGACGGAATAACCAGCATTTTGCTGCGAAAGGCATAAATTTTCGTTGCCTGTTAAGCAATACTCGCAATGTCCGCAGGCGCTGTACAGCCAAGGGATGCCGACTCTATCGCCCAAGGTCAAATGCTTTACCGCACTGCCGACTTCAACAATCTCGCCAACGCCTTCATGACCCGGAATAAAAGGAAGGGTCGGTTTAACAGGCCAATCTCCATGGCAAGCATGTAAATCCGTATGGCACACCCCACAAGCATGAATCTTAACGAGTACCTGATGTGGTTCGATCTTAGGTTTAGCGACCTCTTCAATGTTTAGAATGGCACCAAATTTACTGGCTACAGCGGCTTTCATAACAAACTCCATCTTTTGATTTAATTAGTCGTAGTGCTATGTGGTCATGGTGTCATAGATGAAGAAGACAGGAACTGCGCTAGATCAAGAGTTGCGTTTTAATTTTCTATAAGAAAAAGAGGCTCAGTTGTAGGGAGAATCTCTACTTTCTGCAAAAAACATGCAGCCTCAGTGCATCTACAGAAATACGGTTGTTTTTAATCCAGCCATCGCCAAGTATGTATGTAGCAATACGGAATAAAAGTAACGCTAATTAGGAGGAACATATGCAAAATCAAACTGCACAAGCCCACCACATTACAGACATTATTAAAGTGATGAACGGCGGTATTGAATTCTACCAAGAAGCGAAAACCAAATTAGATGACAGCACATATAACGCTTTTTTTAATCGCATGATTGGCGCTAAAGCGGAAGCGGTTGATGAGCTGCAGCCATTCGCTGTCGATCAGCAAGGTGAAGTAGAAACCGATACCAATAATCTAGTCAAAGCGCGCCAAACTTATACTAAGTTGATGTCAAAGATCTCCAGCGAATCGACTGCTTTTACTTACATTGATCAGTTAGAAGAAGTGGAAGACAAGGTGCTCGAAGAGCTTGATTTAGCGCTTGAGAGAAAACAAACGCAAGATTGTGAAGTCACTTTGCGCCGCGTTAAAGTTAGAATGAAAGAGTGCCATGACGAAATGAAAGCACTGCAAGTAGCCGCTCAGCATTAACAATTTGTACTGGAATCAAACAGCGCTTTATTTCACCGCTTAATCTCTGTTTGTTAAAACGAGATCAGGGGGGCAGTTAAGGAAATAGTCGCTGAATACGGCGGTAATACGAAAGCCAGCATTGGCAGATTAGGGTCAATGCTGGCTTTTTTGTGTCCATTCGACAGGCTCACTTAACGTGCCATATGTTTAGATGTCTAAACATTTTCTTGCAATTATTGTCCGCTTTTGTCAAAGTATGCACAAAGGAGGAGCCTTTATGACCTATTCACAAAAGACGGCAACGGGGGCGATTTTGCTTCCAGTCTTTATTCCAACCGTTGTCGTTACCCTATTTCTTATCGTCGGAACCTTAAGTAATCCAGAGCTTGCAGGAGAAGTATTTCAAAGTGCATTGGCTTGGGTGACTAAGACCTTTGGCTGGTTTTATATGCTGGCGACCGCGATTTTTCTCGTATTTCTTGTTTGTATTGGTTTTAGTCGCTGGGGCAATATTCGCTTAGGCCCAGATCACGGAGACCCTGAATACAGTTTTCCCGCTTGGTTTGCCATGCTTTTCTCGGCTGGTTACGGGATTGCCTTGTTATTTTTTGGCGTGGCAGAACCTGTTTTGCACTTTTCCCAACCACCCAATGCGACCGCAGAGACCATTGGTGCCGCTCGTGAAGCCATGCAGATTGCGTATTTCCATTGGGGCTTACATATCTGGGGTATTTACGGCCTGATGGGGTTAGTGCTGGCTTATTTTGCGTTCCGTCATGGCTTGCCGCTGTCGGTGCGTTCGGCGCTGTATCCTCTGATTGGTGATCGTATATACGGCCCTATTGGTCATATTGTCGACGTATTTGCGATTCTCGGTACCTTATTTGGTTTGGCCACTACGCTTGGCTTGTCGGTTACCCAGATCAATGCAGGTTTGCATTATCTTTGGGAAGACATTCCGATTAATACCATGGTGCAAATCACCGCTATTGGTTTAATCACCTTAGCTGCCATTGGCTCTGTGGTTGCGGGTATGGATAAAGGGGTGAAAAACCTGTCGATTTTGAATATGGGCTTGGCTGTATTCATCATGGTGATTGTGTTTTTTGTTGGCCCAAGCATCCATATTCTTGATGCTTTTGTACAAAACACTGGTTCGTATCTGAGTAACATTGTCGAGCGTACTTTTAATCTACAGGCTTATACGCAAAGTGATTGGATTGGTAATTGGACGCTGTTTATTTTTGCTTGGACGATCGCTTGGGCACCATTTGTTGGTTTGTTTATTGCCAAGATTAGCCGTGGTCGTACGATTCGTCAGTTTATTTTTGGCGTGCTTGCGGTTCCGACTCTGTTTACCTTTTTATGGTTTGCTATCTTTGGCGATACCGCGCTGTATTTGATTATGGAGCAGGGCAAGGATGTTTTGATTGGTGAAGTGCAAGCGGATCATTCGGTGGCATTATTCCAATTCTATGATTTACTGCCTTGGTCGACTTTTTTATCAGTGATCACCGTCTTTTTGATCATTACTTTCTTTGTTACCTCGTCGGACTCGGGTTCCTTGGTGGTGGATTCATTGGCGTCTGGTGGCGCACTAGAAACGCCAGTTTGGCAGCGAGTCTTTTGGGCATCTCTTGAAGGTATTATCGCAGCAACCTTGTTATTGGCGGGTGGTTTAGGGGCATTGCAAACCATGAGTATTTTAGCGGCATTGCCTTTTGCCATCATCATGTTGGTTGCCGCACTTGGCTTATGGCGAGCTTTAGTGATTGAAGGGCATCGCGGGGCCGCGGTAGAGGCCGCAGCGACACCGGGCCGAGCCTTTAGTAACGAAGGTAGCTGGCGTAAGCGCTTAAGTACCTTGTTTAAGTTTCCTGGCGAAGCCAAAGTAAAGCACTTTATCAAAGATGTCGTGGAACCGGCCATGGAAGAAGTGCAGAAAGAACTGGCGATTCATGGTTGGAAAGCCAATATCACTCGAGAGGAAAATGGTGTTACTTTCCAGTTAGAGCGAGATGAAAAACTGGATTTTTATTACCAAGTGTTGGCTACTGAGCATGAAATACCAGAAGCTCACAGTGAAAGCAGCAAGTACGATACCCATTGGCAAGCCGATGTGTATATTCGTAATGGTGCGTTGGGTTATGAACTCTATGGTTGTAGCCAAGATGAAGTCATACGCGATCTGATTGATCAGTTAGAGCAGTACTTCAACTTCGTTGATGCAGCTCCTGGGCATTTGCCTTGGAATACAGTGTCTTAGCTAAAACAAATAATCAGCACACAAGTGCAAAGCAAAAAGCCAGTATTGACTCAATCAGTGTCAATGCTGGCTTTTTTGTTGGCTGCTTTATCCAGTCATGCGCGCTAAGATTTTATCTTTGAAGCAAAAACGGTGAATCAGTGCCATTGCTATGTGGCCTATCATCAACCCACCTAGTAACCATGAAAGCGGGCTGTGCAACAGGTCTGCAGGCGCGATCATCCACGTAATGTTGCGCTCTGCTTCTGGTAGGACTGTCATTCCATATAAACGGATTTCATAACCTTCACCATACTGGCGGAGCAGCGCAAAAACGGGCAAAAAAAGCAGTAACGCATAAAAAGCGGCATGCACGAGGCGCGCTAATTTCCCTCCAATCCCTTGTGATTGAGGCGGGCGTTGCTTCCTGTTTAGCCATGTCCATCCCAGACGGATCAAGGTGACTATTAAAATCAATAACCCTAATGATCCGTGTGGGCCTATGCTGTCTAGGAATAGGGTAAAAGTGTTTTTCCCTGTGCCACGCCATGCTAACACGATTGAGAATTGCAATATGACGAGTGCCGCCGTAACCCAATGCAATGCTCGGCTGATGATGCCGTATTGATCGCAACTGTCTTGCCATTTACGACTGCTTTGAGTGCCGATATAAGCGTTGTTTATTGGTAACGTCATTGAATCTAGAACTCCCTGAAATGTAACTTTGTCCTGAAATTGGCTTCGTGTATAAGTTAAGAATGCTCGGTATAAAAGGATTATAATGATAATCGCTATTATTTGAAGGGGTTTATTTGAAATGCTATTGTGCGGATATGACACAATGTTTTGTCAAAAATTTTTCGCGACAAAACATCGTGCTCATTTTCTCGTTAGTGCAACGCGTCCTTTTTTTCGTTAACCACGGACTCAGGCACGATGACACTGAGAGATTTCGGTCTGACAACGACTTCTAGTGTCTCTGCCTCGCGTGTTTCGCCATCTATCACGTAGTGACCGACTTGACTGATGTCTACGGTGACGCGTTGTGCTGAACGATGAAAGATACCGTTGTTGCCTTCAGGGTTATTGTTGTCTTCTGGTAAGTCACTGTCTTCGTTTCTGTCGCCCATACCAAGCATGGCTAGCTCTGCTAAGTTTAATATTTGCATGCGCTCTGGGTCTAACCAAGTTAAATCCAATTCGCCATCCATAATATTGGGGACACCTTTACCTTGCGCTAACAAGGTGGTGATAGGGGCCGCATTCGCAATGGTTAAGCTGGGCGTCTTGATGGTAAAGGGTTCTTCATCGTTGAGTTGCACGGTAAATTCATGAACCTCGTTTTGACCGATTGCTTCCCAGAGCCCTTGTAGATAGGCGAGTTGACCGCTGGTGTTTTTCTTACTGCGGTCCGCTTTCTCGATCATTTGCTGTTCAAATCCAACCCCTGCTAGCAATAGCATTAATTCGCCATTGCAGGTCGCTGTGTCGATGCGTTGCTCACAGCCGTCGATTAAATTCAAGCAGATGGTTTCTAACGGAGCGATTTTTGACAGGGTTCCGCACAACACATGACTTAAGGCGTTAGCGGTCCCAAAAGGGATAATGCCCAAGGTAATGTTCGTGCCAACTAAGGCGGCCGCAACCTCGGTTACTGTCCCATCACCACCACAAGCAATTACCATATCGGGTGACGCTTTGACCGCCTCTTTGGCTAACGCAGTGCCATTTTTCTCTGGTGTAGTGGTTTTGACCGTTACATCAAAATAAGCCGACAAATACCGTAAAATGTCATCCTGATTTTCTTCCCATTGGCGTGTACCAGACATAGGGTTAGCGATCAACCAAGCCGAATTATGAACCACTAAAAGCTTATTATCTAAAGCACGTTTTAAATGCTTAAACTGACGTTTGTTCAAGCGAGCGGTTTGGCGAATATCGCGGATCTTATCCATGATAGCATCAGGCGATGATTTGGGGTTTTGGCTGAGTAAGTACGCCGCCATCATAAAGACAGAACGGCCACGGCCTAAAGCGCAGTGAATAACAACAGAACGTCCTGTTTTACGATGTGTGTGTATCCAATTCAACGCGCGGTGGATTTGTGTATCAGACGGCACAGAATGATCAAGAATCGGAATATTCAAATAATCAATATCGGCTTGATAAGACACCCAGTTTAGTGAGCTGAACTCGGCGGTCACGTCTAATACCGCGCTGATATTAGCGTTTTTGATATCGTGAATATCCGATGGAAATAAGCGTCTCGCAAGGTATAAACCGTCATCTATTTTTTGCAATGCAGGAACCGAATCCGTGCTTCTCGCCCAGCTGTTATAGAGTTGTGTACTCCACAAAAATGGCATAAATACCCAACGAATATAGACGGGCACCGTGCCATCGGAGCGTTTACGAAAAATAGTGGGTTTATTTAGAAGGTAGGCAAGACTGACAGTGAAAAAAGACAGGGCGAACCATGCCCAAGCCAACTGAAAATACACATTGCGAGTCATAATAACCAACAATACAAAGACAGCCGTGATCAATAAATAATAGTTTGGTTTAAACAATACAACTCTCCTAGAGTCCAGCCATAGTCTAAACAGGGTAACACACCCCCTATTAAAATAAAGGCAGGGAGAAGTGAGGATGCTATAAAGCTAGGTAAACAGTGCAAAATCCGTTGCAAAGTTTTTTTAGGAGTTTGCGGGGGACTTCTAGTCCAAGTGGTATGTCGACAAATAGTTGAAACTCTTTTTTAGCGCTTTTTTCCAGTTCTGTTAGAAGCATAACGGTACTGTCTGCTAATTTTCCCCCTTTGCTAAGTAAAATAAATGTGGATTCATGCGTTAGCATTTGGCTTGAGTCAGACGGGATATCACCATAAATAATGTCTGAAATACATTAAACGGAAAAAAACTCTGTTTCATTCATCTTTGACAGATTTTCTGCATAGTTTGGAATAAAAAGGTAATGAAATGTGAGACTCATGCTCACCACTATTGCATAAAACTGACGTTTGTTAATCTCATTAACAAGACGATGACCGATGCAGGTGTCCATGATGAAAGAGCAAGTTTTGACTGCGCAGTTAGGTAAATGCTTTCCTGAACATTCATTCCATAACCATCATATTAGTGTGCTTCACAAAGGGCGCTTCGCCAATGCGATCGTCTATCGATACAAAGATGATCGTTTTGATTTAGTCATTAAAGACTTTCAACATAGTCCGTGGATTGTGAGGAAAACGGTTGCGCGTCTGTTTGTTAATCAAGAATACAAGGCGTTAGATCGCCTCAGTGGTATGAGTGGTGTGAGCAATGAGTTTCATCGCTTATCTGCTATTAGTATCGCTTATTCCTTTATCGAGGGAACGCCTTTACGAACACTCAATAAACAAAATAAGACACTGCCTAAGCTTTTCTTTAATCAATTAGAGCACAGGGTGTCTGAAATGCACCGTCGTGGTTTGGTGCATTTAGATTTACGCAACCTGGGTAATATTCTTGTCGGTGAAGATGGCCAGCCTTATTTTATTGATTTTCAATCCGCCATAACCTATTCCCGTTTTCCCAATTGGTTACAGCGTATTATGCGGGGGGCGGATCTATCGGGTGTATATAAAGCTTGGTCGGCCTTATGTGAACACCCCATGGCAAATTACAAAAAAGCGTTTTTTATCCATTACAACCAATTAAGAAAGCGTTGGATTTTTCGTGGTTACCCAATACACCGTGCTTATCTTTGGTTGTGTGGTCTTGCCAGTCAACTGCCTGGTGCCGACTTATTTCGTAATATGATGGAGAAACTGTAACAACAGGTCCTGAGGTGTTATGAAGCCCTTATTATACATACCTCGAATAGGGCTTTTCTAACATGCGATTAACTGCTGACAATCAGGTCGTTCAAGGCTTTGGTAATCAGGTCTTTTTTCACCAAGGTGCGTTTTACAGGTTTATCAAACCAGAAATCCATCGGTTGATCAAAACCGATACCGTGCATGTAGTTGTAGAGCGCTTTACGCAGTCCATCACCTAACATGTCATGATCTGTGCCTGTCGGGTCGGTGAAATCCACATCGTTTTCCGCGAACAAAATATCAGGGCGTTCCGCTAAAGTGATGCCGTACTCCTCGGGATTAATTCCAATAGGACTGTGCGCTGTGGCGGCGAATCGGTGCCAGAACGCCGATTGGAAGCACTCTTGCGCCATCATTTGTCGTACCATTTCGAGCGCATCAATGGTTTCTTGTTCGGTTTGTGTTGGAAAGCCGTACATCAAATAAGAGTGCACCAGAATACCCGCATCACTGAAGGCTTTGGTAACACGAGCGACCTGCTCAACACTGACGCCTTTTTTCATCAGCTTAAGCAATCGATCGGACGCCACTTCTAAACCACCACTGACGGCAATACAGCCAGAGTCCGCTAACAACTGGCAACGCTCAGGGGTGAAGGTCTTTTCAAAGCGAATATTGCCCCACCAGCTGATGACCACGCCGCGTTCGATTAAACGTCTTGCTAAGGCAAACAATGCCTTTGGTGGGGCCGCTTCATCGACAAAGTGGAAGCCGGTTTGTCCGGTTTCGGCGATTAATTCTTCAATACGATCCACCAATATATCGGCACCCGCAGCGTCGTAACGGTCAATGTAATCCAGTGTCACATCGCAGAAGCTGCATTTACGCCAGTAACAACCGTGGGCAATGGTGAGCTTGTTCCAGCGGCCATCGCTCCAGATGCGGTGCATAGGATTCAGCATTTCACACAAGGACAAGTATTCGGTTAACGGCAAGCCATCGTAAATGGGCGTACCGACATCGGTTTGGGGAATATCATGCAGCTCGGCGTTTTCATTGTAGTGAACATAGGGCTCGCCGTTTTCGTCTTCTGCAAGAAAGTAAGTACGCACTAACTCATCAATTTCACGCTGACCATCAAAGAATTCCAACAAGGTCATGAACGGACGTTCGCCATCGTCTAGACAAATAAAATCGACAAACTCAAACACGCGAGGGTCTTTCAGCGCGCGCAGCTCGGTATTGATAAAACCACCACCCAATACGACAGGCAAGTCAGGATTGATGGCTTTACAGGTTTGTGCAATGCGTAATGCGCCCAGCATATTGCCAGGGAAAGGCACGGTTAAGGCCACCACACTGGGTTGGGTTTCTTCCAAGTATTGCTCGACCAACTGTTCGAGAATTTCCGAACTGAAACTCGGCTCGCCCATCAGGGTATTGTAGAGATCATCAAAGCTTGGGTTAGCCGCTGCCAAACGCTCCCCATAACGGCTCACTTCAAAATACGGGTCAACGCCTTGGGTAATCACCGCCGACAAATCATTGATAAACAAGGTGGCTAAATACTTCGCTTTGTCCTGCACACCCAGCTGACCAAAGGCGGTTTTGAGTATATCGCCTGAGACGGCTTCCATCTGCGCAATGGCGTCGAACGCAGGGCCTTCTGGTAAAAAACGGCGGGAGACAATACGCAGCGCAAGACTGGAATCTTTGCCTTGTAAAAAGCGAATCACTGGCTCGACACACAGACGATAGCGGTCAAATTCAGCTAAGAAACAAAACACCGCATCGGGCAGTTCATCGTCTTCAAAGGATTCGAAGTTGTCTTCCACATGCTGACGGATAATATCCAGCGCAGGCGCTGTCATCATCTCAAGAAACAACTCAATAGCAGGATCGCGCTGCACTGCCTCATAGCCCCGAGAGCGCAAAAAGCCAGTCAGATACGCCGTCGCTGGATACGGCGTATTCAGTTGCGTCATGGGTGGGGTCATCAGAAGAACGGTCATAGCCTGCCTTTAAAATAATACCTAATCGGAATAGGTGGATTCTAGCATTTAACGCTTTTAAAGGGGTCAGGTTCCTTAAAATATAATGCCTTTAATCTGCGCTTGAAGCGCATTCATTTAGCGTTATCTTCGCTCTGTGTTAGAGTACGCGCCGTTACAGGTTGTGGACCTAGGTGTTCGCAATAATAGGGAAGTCAGTGCAATTCTGACGCTGCCCCCGCAACGGTAAAAAAGTCAAACTCTGCCAATACGCCACTGTGGTTCGCCATGGGAAGGCGGCAAAGTCTGCATTCGCAACTTTTGAGTCCGGAGACCTGCCTGTAACTGGGGGTTCTGCTTACGCTGGAACCAAATGTCATCACTGTGCGGGCGTGCTCAGTGCAACAGTAGATCTTATTTATGAAAACTCCATTTACTTCCCCTGCGTTCACGAGAACCCTCGTGGCGTGTAGTGTCATGTCCGTCGTGTCGGCTCAGGCAGAGACAACATCGGATTCATCGTCAACCTTATCGCCTTTGGTCGTCACGGCAACATCAACACCAGTGAGCACCGCCGATTCGCTTTTTTCTGTCACCGTCATCGACACAGAAGAAGTAAACGCCCAGCAAGCGCAACAGATAACCGAGTTACTGGCCGCTCAGCCTGGTGTAGATGTTAGTTCAAATGGCGGTTACGGAAAAACCACCAGTGTCTATATGCGCGGTGCGGGTGCAGAATCGACTAAGTTTTTGTTAGACGGTATTCCGCTGTATTCCGCAACGTCTGGTGGGGCGCCCTTTGAGAACATTCCGACCTCCTTGATTGATCGCTTAGAAATTGTTCGTGGGCCGAAAGCCACGCTGTACGGCGCGGATGCGGTGGGTGGCGTGATCCAGATGTTTTTACCAGAAGCAGGAGACGAGCCTGAAGCGAATCTCGCCATCGGAGTGGGGTCGTTTAATACCAAAACAACAGAGGCAACCTTAGCTGGCTCCCACGAGAATACTCAGTACCTCTTGTCGGCAGGAATCTTTGAGACCGACGGTGACATAGTCAAAAAAGGGGAGGAGGCTCAAGGTTATCGCAATGAAAATATACTACTCAATGTTGGGCACCAATTTGATAGCGGAGCACGTATCAGCAGTTTGGTAATGAACAGCGCAGGACGCAATCATTACGTGGGTGACGAAAGTGATTACCAGGTACAAGTGATTGGTTTGGGAGGCAGCTTTCCCGTGACGGACAATTGGGAGACAGAGTTCAAAGTTTCTCAGGCTCGCAACGACAGAACCACGGTGTCCTCTGCGGAAACCTACGCGACGACAACACAAACGGCTCGTTGGAGTAACACGGTTTGGGCAGACGATCATGAATTTGTATTGGGTGCGGAAACTTCAGAAGACAGTGTGGAAGTCACGCGGTATCAAGCACCAGATCGTCGCAATGACGCGGCTTTTGCCCAGGCCTTGTTTGATTTTGGGGTGACCAGTTTACAGCTCAATCTTCGCCAAGATCACAACAGCGCCTACGGTGACGCCACAACGGGTGGTGTGGCGGCGGGTTATAAGCTCGATGCGGTTCATCGACTGCGCGCCAGCTATGGCGAAGCTTTTGCCGCGCCTACGTTTAATGACTTGTATTATCCCGGTAGTGGTGATCCCACACTGGATGCCACACGCTCTAAGACTGTGGAAGTGGGAATTCGAGCTGATTATGGTGACCGATATTGGGATGTGGCCGTGTTTGATGCCGCTTATGGTGATCTTGTGATTTGGTCTAACTACACAGGGTCTTGGAAAGCTTACAACGTAGATTCTACGGCTCAGGGGATCGAGTTATCGTCTGGTTTGACGCTGGAGCAATGGCGACTTGGTGCGGCTTTTACATGGATGGACGCAAAGGATGATAAGACAGGTTTTCAATTGCCCAAACGTGCTCAGCGTAGTACCCGTCTTAGTCTAGATCGTATGTTTGAAAAGAGTCAAATAGGCATGACCTTGATCGGTGCCAACGGCCGTGCGACGACTTTAGGCAGCGATGAAATGTTGCCAGGGTACGTCACGATGGACTTGCGTGCTAGTTACGATTTTGCCCGTGATTGGAACGCCGAGCTGAGCATTAAAAATGCCCTGGATAAAGAATACCAAACCGCCAAAGATTATATCAATCCGGGGCGTGGTGTGTTCTTAACTGTTAACTACATGGCGTTCTAATGACGATGATTCGACGTATTTTACGGGACGTCACAGTAGCATTTGGGTTAGGTGGTTGGGCATGCGTGCCCGCTGCCTTTGCCGATGCTATTTGTGTGCTGGATGACCGTGGTCAGACCGTGTGTCTTGAGCAAGCGGCAACGCGTATCGCAGCCTTGTCACCGGGAGCAACCGAGCTGATCTACGCGGCAGGTGCCGGTGACAATGTGGTGGCGGTGGTGTCTTATAGCGATTACCCTGAAGCGGCAAAAAGTGTTACCTCAGTGGGCAGTCATACGCGTTTAGATCTAGAGCGTTTGCTGAGCTTGCAGCCAGATTTAGTGCTGGCGTGGGGCACGGGCAATCCTTCTGAGCAGATTGATACGTTAGTACGGTTGGGATTGCCCGTGTATTACGTGGAGCCTTATGAGTTCGAAGACATTGCCCGCACGATTGAAAACATGGGCAAATTGGCCGGCACTTCAACCGTGGCCGATGCGCAAGCAACACGCTTTCGTACCGGAATACACAACTTACGTGATCGTTATCAAGATGCCTCGCCCGTGCGTACTTTTTATCAAGTTTGGGCGGAGCCACTGATGTCGATGAATGCGAGCCATTATATTAGCAAGGTCGTGAGCCTCTGTGGTGGCATCAATGTGTTCGCCGATTCACCGCGTTTGATTCCTCGACTGAGTCAAGAAGCGGTATTACTGGAAAACCCAGAAGCCATAGTGACTGGGGGAATGGGAGAGCAGAACGCGGCTTGGTTAGATCCATGGCGCGCTTTTCCTAATTTGCTTGCGACTCAAAAAGACAATTTATTCTTTGTGCCGCCGTCGCTGATTCAGCGGCCAACACCGCGTCTATTAGAAGGCGCCAACATCCTTTGTGAAAAACTGGATATCGCCCGTGCTCGACGTTAAGCCTATGTCATTATCAAGTCGCTATAGCATGCTGTTACCGCTGGTGATATTGGCGTTCATGTCGTTGTTGAGTATGGTGTTTGCTATCACGCAGGGCAGTGTGAGTTTATCGTTTTCTGCGGTTTGGCAGGCTTTGTTAGGACAAGGATCGACACTCAATCAAACCTTGGTGGTGGAGCTGCGTTTACCCCGCGTGATGGCGGGGTTTGCGACGGGCGGATTATTGGCTGTCGCGGGGGCGTTAATGCAGATTCTACTGCGTAATCCGCTGGCCGATCCGTATGTGCTCGGTATTTCTGGCGGAGCTTCGGTGGCGGCTTTAGCGGCGATTTTGCTGGGCATTGGCGGCGTATTCATGTCAGGTATGGCGTTTATTGGCGCGGTGTTATCGACATTGTTAGTGTTTGGCTTATCCACCCGTTTGGGCAGCACTGCGCCCATGCGTTTATTATTAACTGGGGTGGTGATTGCTGCTGGTTGGGGAGCGTTAATCACCCTGATGTTAGCCTTGGCACCGCCCCATAAAATCCCTGGAATGCTGTACTGGTTAATGGGCGATTTGTCTTATGCCAGCACACCTTGGATTGCTTGGTTGGTGCTGATTCCGACCTGTATGGTACTGATGCCGCTGGGACGAAGTCTTAATGTGTTGGCGCGTGGGCCTTTGCAAGCGGCAGCACTGGGGGTCAATGTCAAAAGTTTAGAGCGCTTGGTGTTTCTGCTAGCCAGTTTGCTGACCGCTATTGCCGTGACAACGGCAGGCAGCGTGGGCTTTGTGGGCTTAGTCATTCCGCATATGTTACGCATGGTGCTGGGCAATGATCAGCGGCTCATCTTACCCGCTAGTGCGTTGGCGGGTGGTTGTTTGGTCACGCTGGCAGATACTTTGGCTCGTACTGTGATCGCCCCAGAACAACTGCCCGTGGGCGTGATTACCGCATTACTGGGTGTGCCGACATTTTTGTATTTGTTGCAACGGGGGCGTTTATGAGCCAGCTTGTGTTAACCCAATTGTTGGCTGCGATACCCAATAAGCCACCACAGCCTGAAAATGCTTTATCCCTGAGTTTTCGTGCAGGACAAATGTGGGGCATTTTAGGGCCCAATGGCGTGGGCAAAACCACCTTGTTGCATACGCTGGCGGCGTTGAAATCCCCCACTTCTGGAAGGGTTGAACTCAATCGACAACCCATTACTCAGCTGCCTCGTTTAACGCTGGCACAGCAAATCGGCATCATGTTTCAAGAGCATCAAGATGGCTTTCCCGCTACTGTATTAGAAAGTGTTTTGTTGGGCCGCTTTCCGCACTTATCTCCTTGGGAAATGGAAAGTGAACAGGATGTGGCGTTGGCTTATGCTGCATTAGCCCGTTTGGATTTGATGGATTTTGCGCAACGTCCGTTGAACCATTTATCGGGTGGCGAGCGTCAGCGTGCGGCATTGGCCGCTTTAATGGCCCAAGCACCCGATGTATGGCTGGTGGATGAACCGACTAATCATTTAGATTTGCATTATCAAGTCGTGGCCATGGGCTTACTGGCCGAACAAGCCCGTCAGGGGCGAGTGGTGGTGATGTCATTACACGATGTGAACGTGGCGGCTCAATGGTGTTCTCATGTGTTGCTCTTATACCCAGATCGACCGCCTATTTGGGGCGACGCCGCCAGTTTATTAACGCAAGACAATCTAGAGCCGTTGTATCGTCAGAAACTCGCCATGACAAGATTAAATGGCAAGCCACTGTTTGTGCCTGTCGCCTGATTTACTCAATAATCGATTTTAAATAGTCAGGTCCCAGCTGCTGCATTTGCACTTCAACCCAGTCGACCCTTTGGCGAAGGTAATAGGTTAAATTATTAGGGCTGCGAGTGCGTGGGCTGGGTAACAGCACAGCAAGTCGTGCGGCTTGGTTCATGGTCAGTTTGCTGGCGGAGCGACCAAAATACTGTTGGCTGGCGGCTTCGACACCGTAAATGCCTTTGCCAAATTCCGCCACGTTTAAATACACTTCTAAGATACGTTTTTTACCCCAAAGCGTTTCAAGACCCACGGCTAAACCGGCTTCTAAACCTTTGCGAATAAAACTTCTGCCCGACCACAGAAAGAGATTCTTTGCGGTTTGCTGTGTAATCGTGCTGGCACCACGTAGACCGTCGCCTTCATCGTATTGGCTGAGTGCTTTACTGATCGCCGCAAAATCGACACCAAAGTGATCTGGAAAGCGCTGATCTTCGGACGCCACCACCGCCAGTGGCATATGAGACGGCAGTTTATCTATGCTGATCCACGTCTGCTTTACTGGATAATCGCTTTGCAACATAAATGCGGTAGTGGGGATTGGCGCAAAGCGAAACACCAGTAAAACCAGAATCAGCAATAGCAGAACACACCACAGAAGGGTCCAAATTTTTCTCAAAATACCGCGTTTACGCTTTGCCATCGAAGGTCTCTTAGTCGGTTTAACGAGGCTATTTAGCCTATTGCTTACCTAAGTATAAACAATAAAGAAGCGAATCTTTAAGGAATCTTTAACCTAGTGTGCGCAGATTCTAGATCTTGATTCCTGTAGCATGCGCCCATCGAAACGTTACCCTCCGAAAAAGAGGATTTTATCTTATAAAACAACAAGGAACATGCTAGATGGCTGATTTCAAAACCCACGTTACCGTGGCCGCCATACTCAGTGCACCAATGGCCGCGAGTGCCTTTATTTTGGGCTACGCCAATATGAACGACGCCATTCTTTACGCTTTGGCTGGAACGCTGGGAGGCTTGTTACCCGATATAGACGCCGATGATTCAGCGGCTATTCGACTGATATTTCGGCTGTTTGGGGCTTTGGTCGCAGGGCTCGCCATCGCTTTTTCGATGGATAAGTTGCTGCATTGGCAAGTACTCGCTTTGGCGATAATGAGCTATCTCGTCGTGCGTTTCCCAATTCAATGGGCATTTGAGCAATTCACCGTACACAGAGGGACGCTGCACAGTGTACTGGCCAATATCATGTTTGCGGCGCTTGCCGTGCCTACCGCTTATCACTTGTTTGCACTGGAGGCAAAAACCGCTTGGGGCATTGGCGGTTTTATCTTCCTCGGCGCGACCATTCACCTCGTTCTTGATGAGTTATATAGCATCGAACTGTCTGGGATGCGCATTAAACGCTCGTTTGGCACGGCCATGAAGCTCACCGACTGGGGTGAACCACTGGCTTCAGTGCTGTTAGTGCTCGGCTGTGCGGTGGGCTACTGGTTCAGCCCAAGTGCAGATGCTTGGCTTGATGCTTTTGCTTGGTGGCCGGAGTCAGCACGTTTAGCTGAGTGGATAAAGTAGGGGTTTGATTAGCTTGATTAATTATGAAACTAGAGCGCCATAATATTATTTCACCTTTAAGTCGCCATCAAGCTGAGCGCCAGCCATTATATGCTTCGCGACATGAGGATGAATTGGCGTTAGTCCAGATTTCATTCCCAGAGGCTTGAACACCTTGTCGATAATGCTCTGTACTTGACTGCCTTTGTCTTGCTCTATATCGGTCAAGGTGCGACGGCTCACGCCCACTAATTCTGCGTAGCGAGTTTGGGAAAAGCCCAGTACCTCCTTGCGAAGGCGTTTTAACATTTGTCCTTGGGTGAGTTCCCCCAACATGTGCTGCTGTAGAAGCTCTACTAATAAAGCTTGGCGTTCGGAAGCTGTCATGTTCATAAAAGATCCCAACGTGCTAGTTTCGTTTCTAACCATTTAACTTGAATAACCTCTAAAATATGTTCAGGCACACCTCTCGCTTCCAGACGTTGTTGTAAACCAATAAGCTTGCTTGCGGTTTGTTTTAGTGCTGAGAATGAAGTGTCACACGGGCATAAATCATTAAGCTCTTCTGTAATGGCTTGCCAACGGTATTCACCGCCTTCTTCAAATGGTGATCCCCATTTTGTGGTTCTAGTGATACCTTCAGGATCTACTTTCATTGGTGCAAAGTCATAAATGGGTGATAACCCAATATCGCTAGGCTTTTTCAGTAGGGCAGTATTACGACCATGATTATCAGAATTGCCGAAAGCGATATTGAGCAAGTCGCGGCTTAGCCATTCGCAAACAAATGCTTCTGTATCAAACTCTGTTGACTGCTTTTGTAATAAGTTACAAACAGAACGGATGACCTCAAAATGATTAAGGTAGCTCCCAGCAGGTTTGTTTAATACAGAAAAAATAGATTCCAAACCATAGCGTTCCCAGTTGCATTCATTCCAATGAGTATCAAACCTTGGAAGCCAAAGAGAAGGGTATCGGCTCCCTTCTAGTAGCTTCATGTTCCCTGTGCTGATCGTATTAAATTCCATATCTGTTAATTCATGGTAAAAGTGATATTCCGCTCGCAAAATATCACAATCATCTTGCGTTTTTCTGCCACGAGGAAACTTCACTAAATAATGGGCATCGGCAATATCATGTTGCTCTTGAAACGTATCAATCCAAATTTCTTCTTGTGCTGAGCAACGCACTAACAGTTTGGGGGCTTCGCCCCCTGCGCCCGTTGCACCACCACTAATGGCTCCCATCTCTTGAGCATATTCTAAAAAGCTAGAGTCGCGTTCGACCACATCATTTAAAGTGAATTTTCGAAGATGAAGAGTGGAATCAGCTGGTAAGGTGGGGAGAGACTCTTTTATTCTCAAATTGCCAATTGGCGCAATAGTACCTTTCTCCAATAAGGCAGTGTCTTGTTCACCAGAAGAAAGGGCTTGAAGTCCCCATAAGTCGATTAAATATCGACGGGCTGCACCAGCAGGAACAATATCTTCTAAAAAGCCAAACCAATGATCGGCTTCATGCTCAATCATAATTTGCACGGGTAGCATTAAGCTGCAAGCATGCTCATCATTAAGATCTAACCACTCGACGGAATATTCAAACTCATAACCAAGGCGACTCGGGCTAGCTGTCCCTTTTTCAGGGGTGAGTAGTTGTAGTATAGCGATATCGCGCCATTGTTGTTGAGTCAGAGCTTGGATAGTAAGTGTTTTCATCGAATGCCTGTGTGCGCATAGTTTTGCTCATTATAGTCATTAAAAGTATTTTATGAGAAGCTAATTGCTCAAAAATATCTTTAAAGGTTATTTTTGAGCATAAATTTGCTCATTTAATATTGTTTAAAATGGATTAGTGGAGCCGCTTACATCTCTGATATTAGTAATCTACTGCTGTACTTATAAAGGGTTTGTTAAGTTCAACCGTCCAAGACGGACTTAAGAAGCCATCACCCAGTCAGTCGCTTCTTTTTTACGCTTGAATACCTTGATATCCGCCGAGATAAACCAGCTTATGACGCGAATTAGCCTATTTTGCCAACGACTCTTTCCATAAATGGCAATGCGATTAAACTCACCACCAAGTCGTTGGCTCAATAAAAACTCCTCCCACGCGCTTTTTATACTCCAGCCTTCGAATTCACTAATATCAACCAGCAAGCCTGCGTAAGGGGAATGGATAGAGTAAATCGCCGCCTCTAACTGAGGCGTAATGCGATCAAAGTCTAGCTCGCTTGGGTGGCCTGAGGTTTTCATGTTAAGTAACAGCTTGTCGTTATAACGTGTTGCCTTCAGCGAAACACCGCTTTTGTAGTTAGACATAACTCGCTCCTGAATCACTTTTAATTGATACGAATACTGTAAAGCAAAGTGGCTTGCATGAAAGTTGATTAACTCAGCATAGATGGTCAACAAGCGTCGAGGAACCTACGCTTTGTGTCATGATTGTCAGCAAAGACAATAGAAAAAGCGAACCCCTTGAATGTCATTTGTTTATGGTTCTATCACCTATCTCAAAATTGAAACTGGTTGCCTAATAAACAATTGTAAAAAACATCTGTTTTGTGTTCTGATCAAAATCTTTAACAGCATGGCTCACAACAATAAGAATAGGAACTCATCATGAACGCTAGACAAAATGTGTGGTTTACTGGGTTGCTGATCACGGCAATCCTCATGGCCATCGCCTTGACAATCCAGTTCACGCTAACCGATCGTTTGCCAACGGTTATCAGTTTAATACTGCTTTGGTTGCTGACCGCCGTCGCCATATTGGCGATTGTCATCGCCCAGAAAAAAGGCCGCCAGCAAGATAAAATGCAGCAGTCTGTCACCGATGCTCTGGCTAAACACGTCTCCGATCGCACTCCGTTAACCTTGCCGACACATGCCGATGACTTTCCACTTTGGATTGATCGGTCGATTCATGCACTCATGCCGCCGAAGCAAGAAGAGCAGTACGTAAAAGAACACAATACCGCACTGCAGGGCCACATTAACGCGCTCAGTAAGATTGCAAATCAACAAGAGCAAGATCTGTCCGATATTCTTGAACGCCGCCAACACAGCGCGCCACTGATTCAAGGTGTGGCGGGCAACACCGAAATTATTGCCCAAAAAGTAGGTGCGTTGGTAAACGATGCCAATCAAGGCCAGCACAATTTACAACTGGCTGAAAATGTCCTGCAAGAATTGACTCTCCAAGTGTCTTCTACAGCGGATGTGATCAACCAGCTTTCGAATAATTCGGCACAAATCTCCTCTGTACTCGATGTTATTCGTAGTATTGCTGATCAAACCAACCTATTGGCGCTGAATGCGGCGATTGAAGCGGCCCGAGCGGGTGAACAAGGTCGAGGTTTCGCTGTCGTCGCGGACGAAGTACGCAACCTTGCGAGCAAAACCCAACAATCTACCCAAGACATTCAAGCCATGATAGAGAGCCTGCAAAAAGGCGTGACACAAGCGGTAAACAACATCGATGGTAGCGTGCAATCGGTGCAGAATACCGTCGAACTCACGAACAAAGCCGGCGAGTCACTGGCTGAAATTTGTACCGAAGTGCATGGTATTAACCAGTTGGTTAAGGAAAACTCTGTAAAACAAGTCAATATTGGCAGACTGGCCGTAGAAGTGAACGAGCGATTAAAACACCTTAATGAACGAACACTTGAAGCAAAAGCCCTGTCAACACAGCTTCAGGAAAGCGTCGTATAAAACCAGAGTGGGCGTAGAGAGCACGTAGAAAAAACAAAAGCCAAAGAAAGAGCTGGACTATACCGTCTCTTTTTTGGCTTGACGTTTGCAACGCTCTGAACAGTATTTTACCTGCGGCCAATCGCGCTCCCACTTTTTACGCCATGCAAATGGGCGCTGGCAGACAAGGCAAATTTTTTCGGGTAAATGGGGTTTTTTATGTGTCATAGTATTTTTTACGTACCCGCTAGCTGATTGGATCTCTTTTGTGATTGGGAAACGGCTAAATTGCGGGCGGATGAAAATAAGGCGCTTCATGAGGCGCAAGCCAAGCCAGAGAGCTTAAGAGTTCTCTGGCTAATGAACTCCTTCTGGTGCCTTAAAACGAATAGAGCACAGAGACAGACGTTTCTGTGCTGACTTTTTTTGTGTCTACAGGCACATCTGTTGAATGTTTGACTCGGTAGGAAAGCTTCATCGCAAGGTTGTCGACTATGTTTGCTTGAAGCGATGAAGTGGACTCTGAGATGGAGCTGCCATTCTCGGTACTGATCTCTGAGTTTAGCTCTTGTTTAAACAACGACGTACTAGAAAGGTGTTTTTCGTAGGTTGCACTGAGTCGTGCTATCGGCGTCCGCTCTGAAGAATCCGTGGCGTAGTCTTCGTCTATCTTATTGTTTCGATAACCGGCACCCACCGACGCCTCTAAATACGAGCCATCTGCTTCTTGCCAGAACCGATTACCGTAACCGGTTGAGGCTGAACTTTGGAATTCATAACCAGAAAACAAATCTTTATTGTAAGCGCCTCGTAGGTACCAAAATTGACGGTCGTTAAAAATGTAATCGGCCTGTATGGAGCTACGATACTGTTCCTCTGTTTTGACGTCGTCGGATTCGGCGTAAATGGACGCAAAGACATAAGTGTTACGCCAAGTTTTTAGCTGTTGGATGACATTGAACTTGCTATTGAGGTTGGTCGTGTCGCTGTTGCCGGATGTCAATAACACCCCTAATTCGGCAGAGCCTTGCCAAGATTTGTCGGTCTTATTCTGAGGGTTCGTTTCTGCCGCGTACGCCATTTGTGTGGCAAATATGGCCAACAAGGGTAACTGGTATCGTTGTTTCATCGGACTTTCTCCATATTTATCGGCCATTAAAATGAGAGCTGCTTAACGGCTTTTGGTGTTTCACTTATGTCACACACAACGAGGAATAACAGTACGTTCAAGTGTGTGGTTTTCAGGTGACGGCTTCTTGTTAGTGACAAACCTGTTAAAACTAGCATTTCTACGCAAGTAAATCGGCTAAACAGTTGTTTTTGCGATTTTTATTCATTATTCAGCGAATGCAAATTGGGGGCAGATGTTGAGCTATCTCAACAAAATTGTAAATTGGGATCTGGTTAAAATAGTGTAAAGAGCGGCAACTAGGTCGTCGTCGACGCCCAAGAATCATTCGTGTTAAACGATACCAAGCCTTGTTCAAAGTACATCTATCAGATGAAGAGCTAGGTCGAATACGCACAACCACCCAGTCTGAAATGGTATTGGGGAGTGACCGCTCTAAAAAAGAGATTGAAACGCTAGAGAGATTGAAACGCTAGCGGGCGGGCGAGTTTCGATTATGAAGCAAGGGTGGAAGCCAAGTCAGAGGGCGTGACTTTCATCTGTCCTGATTGTTTAATAATGGTACGTCGATTAAGTAATTAAAATGAAGTTAAACGCCTCATTAGCTTGTTTTATAGATTTGTGATCAATGTTTCTTATTATTAGTCGGCTGGCATCGTCTTCACAGTTTTTTAGGGGAATGTTGTCTTCTAGATGCTCTCGCCAATAGCCATCGGTACTCAGGTGTAGTTCGTCTGTTGGGTTTAATGAGAAGCTTAAAAAATCAGGTTTTTGGAACCGTCGTGCTTTTAATGATCGAGTGAGTAAGTGCGGATTGTGTAGCTTGTTTGGAATAGCCATTAGTTTGTGCTGACTTATGACATCATGTGGCTTGTTGATCCATTGGGTACCTTGGTTTGTTAAGGTACCAATACGACAGTCTCCGAGCCAGATGATGCTTCCTTTTAATGTATTTAAACTTATCTCTGCTAGGCAGAAACTAGCGACTTCGAGTCGGAAGTTTTGCTTTTTTAGTACGTTCTGTTTTTCTTTTAATCGCTGAGTTGCTTCGGGTTCTGAATGGAGGTCGGGATTATCTAGGAAAGTATGGACCAGTATCGTTACCCAATGCTCGGAAAAAGCGCTTGGGTTGGTGCCTTTCTCGGCAGCATCCATGATAACGATGACGAGTTTGTTATTTCTTATACCTACCGCGACAGCATCGTTGTTGTTCCTGCGTGTATTCCCTTGTCGGCTGAGCCAATCAATCTCCATATTGCATGCCTTATTATGAAATGGCCGTTAAACGCTCGTAGATGATGTCTTCCCGATTTTGATTACCGTTTGTGATGTTCTGCACGGCATAATCAAAGTCGCTAAGTGTCATCAGTGTTTGAATCTCTTGGGCTATGTAGGCTTTAACGTCTGCTGGTGCATATTGGACTTCAGCCGCTAGGCTTTCTCTGCCATCAATTAGATTAAGAAGGTCTTCGATATCTTGGCTTGCTAGTGGGTCTTGATTGCCTCGCCCTTTGTAGGCCTCAAGTTTGGTTGCAACAAAAGCGGTAGAGCTGACTACTTTGATCGAAAGTTTTTCATCTAATGCGCAATTAATGGCAGATTCCACAGCGTATTTGTACCAACGATTACTAAAGCCAAGAATCGCCTCATTGTCAGGCATAATGTCTACTCGTAGATCGCCTAGCTTCATTGCACAAATAGGCCAATCTTCTTCTGTAAGAGGTGTTTCTTTGAAACCTTTTGATTGTAGTTGTGCTTTTAGTTTGTTGTATTCTACATAGGTCATTATGCTAACAATCAGATCTACGTCTTCGGTATGTCTTACTTGCTCAACGGTCAATTCATCTGTGATCAGCAAGGCTGTTGTGCAGCCGCCGACAAAGGTTACCGTTCCCCTTAACTCATCTAATGCTAAGGCGACTTGCTTTAGCATTTCTTTTTGGACGTCTCTTGCGCTCATTGCTTACCCCAAAAAAGACTTTAGCTTGTCCTTTGCTATGTTGGTTTCCCGCGCATTGCCTAATCGTATGGAATCGATTAAGGCGAGCATGGCGTACATGTCAGGGTCTTTTTTTATTGCTAGTGTCGCTGATTTAAATAAGGGCTCAACAGCTTGTCCTTTATTCGTGCCTCTGGCATCAGGCCACACAGGAATGAGTTCCCCAGAACTTAAAATATCGTTTTGTAAGATAGGCGCAGCGAACGATGTTCCTATACCTCTAGTTACTTCGCCTAGCTTGGCAGGAAAGACATATTTAATACCTGAAATAATAAACTCAAATAGAGCTTTTTTATTGGCCCTCGGCACGCCAAATTGTCGATCTTTCTTAGCTAACCCAATGTCTATGCAGCGTCTTAGTGATTCGCTGATCTGAGTTTTGCTTATGCCTGTTTCTGCTTCAAGGTTACGAGTGGTATAGGCAAAATCACGAAATTCACTGCTTACTGTTGGGAAGAGTAACGGCTGACCAATGTCATCGCTATGGCTTTCCCAGTCTCGCCAGTCGTGAGGCCATGTGAATATACCTCTGTCTTGTGAGGACGAGTTTTCTTGGTGTTCGAGAGAGATGAGCTTTAATAGTAAACCTATATCTTGACTTTTCATCGTATTATAAAACCTCTTGTCCTGTGTCTCGGGACGCAGGACAAGCCTCATGCATATTAATACAGATTGCAAGCGCTTTTTCTTGGTATAAAAACTTAGCCTGAACTAAGCCTTCTGCAAAGTACATCCACCAGATGAAGAACTAGGTTGAACGCGCACAGCCAGCCAGACATGGCATTGGGGAATGACAAGTTTAAAGAAGAGATTGAAACGCTAACGGGCAGGCGTGAGAGATTTTTTATCTCTGCTGGTCTAAAGCCCAAGCCAATACCTCAAAGATTTTCTGGTCCGTGCATTGCGCCACATTGAAACGAAGATAATCATGGGCATTCTGAGATTGGCTAAAAACATTGCCGGGGGCGAGCACAACTCCTTTACTCAAACAATCACGCGCTAGTTGAGTGGCGTTTTTGCCTTTGGGTAATTGGCACCATAAAAACATACCGTCTTTCGGTTGAATCCAAGGCTGAATCCCTAAATTGACCAGCTTCTTTGTTGTGCTTTGTCGTTGTTTAGCAAGCCAGTGATGAAGCTTCTCCATGTGCTTACGATAGCCGCTGTCTGTCAATGTGTGTAAAACGATTTCACTGTCGAGGCGATTACCACTGAATGATGTGGCGATTTTTAAGTCCACCAGTTGCTCTATCCAATCTTGCCTCGCGGCAATGTAGCCACAGCGCACTGAAGCGGATACCGTTTTGGAAAAACTACCCATTTCAATGACATGATTTAAACCATCTAAGGCCGCTAAACGTGGTGAGCGAGTGGTTTCTAAGTCGGCAAAAATATCATCTTCAACAATAACCAGTTCCGATGCTTGGGTGAGTGTGAGTAATTTATGGGCAACATGTGGCGCTAAATGGGCCCCTGTGGGGTTATGGACACCTGAGTTGGTGAGATAAAGCCTAGGGTTGTGGTCTTTTATGGCTTGTGCAAAATGTTCTAAGTCAGGCCCATTGGGCGTGTAGGGAATTCCAATAATCTTGACTCGATGTGCCTTTAATAAAGCGTGAAAGTTAAAGTAGCAGGGATCATCGACCAGCACGGTATCGCCTGGTGAAAGGAGAAAGCGCCCAATTAAATCAATGGCATGAGTCCCAGACTCAGTGAGCATAATCTGTTCAGCAGAGACCTCAATATTGTGGTTCAACATTCGACGTTGTAAGAAATGACGAAACGCTTGGGAGCCTTTCGGAGGCGCATATTCGGTTAAATCTAAGGAATGGGTTCTGGCAAGGTTTCGCAGCGCGCGCTTTATGCCTGATTGATAGAACCATTCAGAGGGAAGCCAGCCACAGCCTGGCATCAGTGAACCTGCTGTTGACTCCAACGATTCTCGTGAGACCCATAACGGATCGATCTCCCGTGCTACTTTAGGGCCAATACGAGTGAGGTTTAAGGGCGCA
This sequence comes from Marinomonas shanghaiensis, assembly GCF_003259175.1. GTDB lineage: Bacteria > Pseudomonadota > Gammaproteobacteria > Pseudomonadales > Marinomonadaceae > Marinomonas > Marinomonas shanghaiensis. Next base: position 67,303 of record NZ_QGOK01000004.1, read on the forward strand.
ATAGGGCCAGAGGTATAAAAGCCTGCTCCGGGACGAGACACAATACAGCCTTCCGCTACGAGTCTATCATAGGCTTCGACAACGGTAGAGATCGAAACCTGCATGGCTTTCGCTTGGGCGCGAACGGAAGGTAAACGCGTATTGGGCAAGTAGGACCGCGACGCGATTTTTGACTCAATATCCTTCATGACCGATTCAATTAATGTGCCTGCACGAGCCATACTCTTCCTCAATTTTCAAATTGTATTGCCAATATAACCATAACAGTTTTTTTAAATTGTGTCGGTCTGTATCTCCTCTTATGGTCATTTTTTCGGTTTTATAGGGCCATTGTTTTTAGGGAGTAATGAGATGAAACAGGTAACACAAGGTTGGCTTAGTGGCTTCGTGGGCGTGGTGACTTTTGCTGGTTCGCTACCGGCAACACGCATCGCGCTGCAAGGCTTTGATCCTACTTTCTTGACGGTGGCTCGCGCTTCGATTGCTGGAATATTAGGTTTATTGTTTTTACTGCTACTCAAACAACCACGCCCTAACGCCTCGCAAATTGCAACGCTCTTACTGAGTGCAATGGGAGTCGTGGTTGGCTTTCCTTTGCTGACGGCGTTTGCACTGCAATACGTTACCTCTGCGCATTGTGTGGTGTTTGTGGGCGTGCTTCCCATCTGTACGGCATTGTTTGCCGTGTTAAGAGGAGGAGAGCGCCCTAGCTGGCCGTTTTGGCTCTTTTCATTGGTGGGAGCGGCCTTAGTGATGGGCTATGCAGCCCTGGGTGTGGGTGAAGTTTCATTAATAGGGGATGGTTTGATGCTGGCGGCGATTGTTGCCTGCGGCATGGGGTATGCGGAAGGCGCACGCTTATCTCGGGTATTGGGCGGATGGCAGGTGATCTGCTGGTCTTTAGTCGTGTCTTTGCCCGTCATGCTGCCCTTACTGTATGTTCTATGGCCCAGCTCATTCGCTTCGGTAACGACATCAGCATGGCTGGGGATGGGCTATGTCTCTCTTTTTAGCATGCTGTTTGGCTTTATCTTCTGGTATAGAGGGCTGGCGCTCGGCGGCATTGCGGCGGTGAGCCAGTTGCAATTAATTCAACCATTTATAGGGTTTTTACTGGCGGCTTGGCTACTACAAGAAAGCATCAGTTTAACCATGCTGTGGGTGACACTGGCGGCCGCCTTGTGCGTGGTGGGAGCAAAGAAATTTTGTTAATGGGCAAATTAAAATTGGCGACATTTAGCTTAATTTTCATCTGAATCCAATTGCAGCAAAATGACTAATACTTAAAAAAAACTCTAGGCGGCACTCCTACCATGCGAGTTATCATCGCACTAAAAATACTAGGTGAAGAGTAACCTAACTCGTAAGCTATCTGATTGATCGGCATTTTTTGTGCGGCCAGTGCGAGAGCGTTTGCCAAAATGACCTGTTGCCGCCATTGGCTAAAACTAATACCTAATTGATTTTGAAACAGTCTTGATGCCGTACTCAAACTTACCCCACTATGTTGGCATAATGATTTTAAGCTAATGCTTGGAGAGGATGAGTCTAGAAAGGTATGGCAAAGTGTCTTTAGTCTTTTTTCTTTGGGAAGTACAACGCCAAGCGACAAGGGACGCGCCCGTCTCAACTCTCCCCAAATCAATGTGCAAATAGCCAGGTACTCTTTATTAATAAAATCCTCTTCAGTATTTTCACTCAACTTCACAATTAGTTCATGCAATAAAGGGCTTACTTCAAATGCTTGGCAGGTATTCCATACCTCGGGACTAATTAATTCAGAATCGGCTTCTTCACGGGAGATAAGATAAACAGAAAATAATTTTGCATGCTCTAACAAGGTGGCAGCATGTTCCATATTAGGGGGAATCCACAACCCATGATTGGGGGGAACGAGGTGTGTGCTATCCGACGTAGAAACTTTTGTGATACCAGCATCAGAGAAGACGAGTTGCCCCCAAGTATGATGATGTGGTGTGACGTCCACTGAGGAGCTCATTGAACGAGCCTTTACCCGTATTGGCTTATCAGCAGAGGGTTTAAAGCGATCCGCCTCTTGTCTAACATCTCGTACACGTGACTTTGACATAGTCTCAATACCTTTTGACATTCCTTCGACATTCTTTCATCGCACTTCTTGATACAAATATAACAGAGGCCAGCTCTTGAGGCTGTGACCTAGTATGAAATTTTCATGTATCTCTACAAGGAGAAGAGAATGCCAGCCAGTGAACATAGGACAGAGCAAAAGGGATTTATAGGAGATGATTCTAATCACCAAATCATATTAACGCTTATCCTCGGCAGTATTCTTCCATTATTGGACTCTACAGCGTTAGGTATCGCGATTCCTGCGCTAAGCGATGCCTTTGCTTCTTCCGTGCAAGCGCTACAAAAAGTGGTTACCTTATACGGTATCGCTGCCGCGGTGACAGTGCCTCTTTGTGCTTGGGGAATGAAGCGATATAACAATAAATCTGTGTGGCTATTGGGGCTGACTATATTTTTATTGGCCTCTGTGGCTTGTGCTACAGCAGGATCAATAAATTCATTAGTCACCTTTCGTATATTTCAGGGGGTGGGGGCAGGAATTCTGATGGCCACCATGCAGCCTGTATTATTGAATGCTGTGGGTCGGGAACAGTTTAAGGCTGCAATGGCTTCAGTGGCTATTCCCGCTGTTATTGTTCCTATTTTGGGCCCATTAGTAGCGGGGTTTATTGTAAATTCTGTCAGTTGGAAATGGATTTTCTTGTTAAATATTCCTATCTCACTTTTTGCCACACTCTTAGCGTGGTGCTACCTACCAAATAGTACCAGCGATAAACGGACAAAATTAGATATACAAGGCTATCTACTATTTGCTTGTGGCTTAGCCACAGTGATCTATGGGCTTTCTGAAGTGAGTTCTGAGAGTTTGGACATTCTTAGCGTTTCGGCTCTGGGCTTAGTTGTTCTGAGTTTGAGTCTGATTGGTTATTATGTTCACTATGCGCTGACTAAGTCATTCCCCATTTTAGATGTACGGCTTTTTCGTATTCCGCCGTTTAGAAACACGGCCCTGTTACTTTTTCTTAGTAGCTTAGTTTTTTATTCTAGTTTATTTATTTTACCGTCCATTTTTATCGAGCGTTACGGGTACTCCACGTTGGGCGCAAGTGCGATGTTGGGCGCTAGTGGCTTGGGGGCTCTGCTATCTCGTTCCTATTTGCAAAAGCTCACCTCTCGTTTTTCTGCTTCCAAGGTTGCAATAATAAGTGTGCTAATCAGCCTGATTGGAACGCTTCCATTATTGTTTGATTCTGCCTTTGACCTAATGCCGTTGATGGTATTGGGTATGCTACTGCGTGGCGCTGGCCTTGGACTAATAACCCTGCTTACCATGACTCATCTATATCATTATGTTCCGGAGGGAAAAACACCAGATACCAGCGCTTGGTCTCGAATACTGACCCTTTTGGGAGGAGCCATCGGAACGGCATCAATTGGCTTTTTTTACCAGTGGGAAATGACCACAGCGTCTCATCAAACTGTTGGTGCGCTTGCGGTTGTTACATTGCTTTGTATCGTACCTGCTTTTTCACTAGAAAGGTCAAAAACATAGAGGATTCAAGGGGGCAGAGTTGTTGATTTTTCATTGTTTCTTGTGACTGGCTCCTTTTATAGATGATAAAAGTAGCGTGAATCTTGTAATATTAATCTTATTTGGTTATTGTGTGCTTACAACTTATCCTTCTTCCACGCGTGGCGACATACAGACCCCTGGAGTTGGACGATGAAGCCGGCCTCGTGTCGGTTTTTTCACATCTACGGCTTTGGAAGGTCATTAATAAACAATGGATATGGAAAGTCCTTGCCTCTCTTTTTTGTCCCTTTGGTATTAGGCTCGCCAGTCATCATGACATCCAAGTAATTGGACTGAGAATATGAAAACGAGAGTCTACATTGATGGTTACAACTTCTACTTTGGTTGCTTAAAAGGCTCGCCATATAAATGGTTAGATCCTGTTTCTCTTGTTGAAACCTTATTGGTACGTTCTGGTGTTCCTGAATCCGTTCTTGATGAATTGGCGGTTAAGTTTTTTACCGCTGAAATATCTGAACGCGCGGCGTCGGATAGCAGCTCTTTGAATGATCAGCGTGCTTACCATCTTGCACTACATAACCACCGCCAAGGTAGATTGCAAACTGTAAAGGGTAACTACACAATTGATAAAACCAAATTTCCAAAAGTTGAGTTAGATGAGAGAGGAAAAGAAAAAGAGCCTAAGTTTTCTGAGCGGGTGAAAATATGGAAAATGGAAGAGAAGCAAAGCGATGTTAATGTGGCTTTGGAAGCGGTTTATGACGCAGTGACAGACTTAACACTTGAGCACATTGTTTTTGTGACCAACGACACCGATATCATTCCTGCATTACGAAAAATCCATTCTCATAATGCCTTGAAACAACGCTCTCCCGTCAAAATAGGCCTAATCATTCCAATGATAAAGGGCGACTCAGAAAGACAAGGAAATAAGTCTTTAAAAGATTTTGCCGATTGGACGATCAAGTATATACACGAAGAAGAATTGAAAATTTCACAGCTACCATGCCGCGTCGCTGGGGCAAAATCTGCCATAAAGCCTATTAGTTGGTTTAGGTATCCTGAAAGAGTTCAAGAGGTTCTGAATACCCTTAGCCAGAAAGGCGTTGAAGGCAGTGTGCCAAAAGCGTGGAAGTGGCTAGAGCGACCATTGCATCCAGCCGATGGACTGGAATATATAGAAGGTATTCCAGCCGAACTTATGGATGATGACACTGCATTAGAAATCATCTATCAACATGCACAAGCCTATGCAGATCACAAAAAACGAAGTTGATGCATTCCGATGCGGTAAATTTTTTCTGAGCTTAATTGCTTACAGAATAATCGTCGCGTTAACTAATTGTTATTTATATGAAATTCGTGGAGATGCCTCAGCATCTGCCCCCAATTGCTGTAATCTTTTTCTTGAAGAAATGGAGATTTTTAACAAAAATCTTAGCTCCGTAAACATTTTCTTAGACTAAATTGCAGTTAGGCGTATCCAACACCAAGTAACAATGCTTAGAATGTAACTATTATCTTAGCGAATGAAGCAGATATAACTAAAATCTTAGTTTTGTAAACATTTTTTGGTACTGAATATGACAAATACATCCGTAGGCTACGCTTACTTACTAGAGCGCGCAGATATCAAAGCGCTACCGTTGCAAGTATCTGCCCGTGTTATGTCAGTAACTAAGATGCAACTAATTGACAATACATTAGCAACGCCAGCCTCATTAAAGCCTTCGGATAAGATACTCGATCACATTCTTTTTGCACTGAAATACGAAGACCTTAATTTACAAATACTTTCCCAAACACTGCTCAAAGTTAGCGCAGAAGCGCTCCTAGAGTGCTATGAATCCGCTCCTATGGGGAAATATATCCGTATTGCCTGCCTACTTTGGGAACACTTTCATCAGCAATCATTACCACGCACCACTGAACTAACACGTGGTAACTATATCCCTTTATTAGATCCAAAGCGTTTTATCACCGCAGATAATAAGACGAATAAACGCTGGCGCGTCCATGTCAATGTAATCGGCTCCTTAGACTACAGCATCATCGTGAAGCGAACTGAGCGACTTGAAAAGGCATTGGCCAAAAATACTTTGCAAAAAGCCAAAGAGTTTACTGATGAGTTAGATGACGCCATGCTCAACCGAGCTTTATCTTGGGTGTATCTCAGTGAAACCAAAGATTCCTTCGCTATCGAGAAAGAGCAGCCCGATACCAATAAAATCCAGCGGTATACCAACCTACTGAGACAAGCACACATTCCCCGTGCAATCGATGAAGACTATTTAGCGGATTTGCAAAAGGCCACGATCAACAACCCCTATGAATGGGCCGTGTCCTATCGCAATGAGCAGAACTACTTAAGTAATGGTCCTGGGTCTATCGGCGTCACGTATGTACCGCCCTCACCGAATTTATGCCGTGAACTGATGCAAGAGTGGGAGCAACTGACCAACCAGTTACCAGAGCAAGTAGATCCTATTGTACTTGGTGCGGTTATCTCATTTGGCTTTGTATTCTTACACCCTTTTATGGATGGGAATGGACGCTTATCACGCTTTATGTTTCATCACGTACTATGTCGCAGTGGGAAACTTGCGAACGGCCTGTTACTCCCCGTGTCAGCGGTGCTGTATAACCGAGAACGAGACTATCTAGAAGCACTAAGTGCCTACTCATCCGAGACTCGTCCGTTCTGGCAAGTCGATTACCTTGATGCCGAAAACTTCGCCTTTGAATTCAAAGGTCATGAATCTATCTATCGTCATTGGGATGGCACCGCCTGTGCCGAGTTGATGGCGGAAGCATGCGACGAAGCCATGGAACACTATATCAAGCAGGAAGTGGCGTATCTCAACCAATACGACGCTCTAAAACGCCATATCAATAAGCAGTACGATATTAATGACAGAACACTTTCAAAGTTGGTCGTCTTCTGTTTAGAGCAAAGCGGCAAGATATCTAAGAAGCGTAGAGATCAGTTTCAATATGAAGTGCCCACTGATGCCTTTGACGCTTTAGAACAAGCCTACTCAGAAATATTGAAATTGGGGTCTGAAATTGGAGTCAGATGAAAATAGAAAACTTACCAAAGAACCTGCACATTGTGGGAAGGGCGATTTAAATCTTGTGTCATCAGTGCTGAAGAATACTTTTTTATCTGCCAGCGATATATTGAGCTAAATCCCGTTAGAGCTAATATGGTCGCTCATCCAGCTGACTACAAATGGTCGAGCTATCGCTTTCATGCTCAGGAGTCACTGGATCTACAAAGTGAGCTTTGGCAACCGCATGAACTTTATCTCAAGCTTAGCTTTCAGCAGGAAACGCGAGCGAAGCGTTACCAAGCCTTATTCAAATACCACATCCCAGAAGAAGAACTCGGACGAATTCGATCTGCTACGCATTCAGATATGGCGCTGGGAAACGAACGTTTTAAAGAAGAGAT
>NZ_QGOK01000040.1 GCF_003259175.1 Marinomonas shanghaiensis
CCCTTGACGCGCTAAAGCACGACCTACAAAACCCACTCCCTCATTAGGGTTGATAAGGCTAAATTGACCACTTTATCTAAGACCGAAACAGTCGTGAGTATTGTGTTTCATGTTGCGCACTGGCGATGGCGATGGCGGGTAAGCCTGCGCCAATGCGGTCTTCTTCAATGGTTAACGACATGGCAATCGCCTGTCGAATGTCCGTCTGTAATTCACCCAACAACTCCTGCGCCTGGGTTTGCCCAAGCGGCACCAATTTGGTGGCGGCGGCAATTTGGTTTTCCAACCAAGACCAAGCTAGTCCCAAGCAAGCAAGATCTGTTTTCAAATCCCAATGGCTCGCGGCAATAGCAAACAAGGTCACAAAGCTCATCTCGTCTAAACGCTTAAACGGCGTGTCTATGTGCAAACTGCCCAGCAAACGAAACAAAGCCTCCCCCATAGCGGTGTCGTTTAAACGCAGCTCTTTGGTTTCTCGACAAGCCAAGACCAAGTCATTCAGCTCAAACAATCGCTCAGCATCATGGTGTTTTGCTGCCACCATACAGCGCTGCAATACAGGTAAATCAACGCGTGCCACAGATTGCTGTAACTGCAAGCCAATCCAAGCAGACACCTCGGCTTTGTTCTTCACCCAACCTTGGTCGATGGCGTATTCCATGCCTTGGGAAAAAGCAAAACCGCCCACGGGCAACCCCACGCTGCTTAATTGCAAAAGCCGCAATAAGCTGATGTCAGTGGTGGCAATGTTAGTGGTGACAGCGCTAGTGGTGACTGTGCCCATGACTATACGCTCCAGATTCTGGCACAAACACGGCGTCTTCATGGGTCACGATCAAGCCCAGCATGTGCAGCATGTCTTCTAAAACGTGGTCAGGTTTAATGCGCAGCCAGCGTTCGCCAATTTGGATTTTGGTGTGGCGATTACCCAAGTGATAACACGCTTTGGAAAAGGCTTCCCAGTCTTCGCAGCTGGCATGGGCCACGTCTTCCACCGCACCATTCACCTGCACTATCTTGCCGCATTCGGACTTCAAAAATTCACCCACTAACAGCGGCTTACCACGCTCAAGAAACACGCGAACTTCTTCGTTATTGTCACCTACCAGTTTCAAACGCCCACGATCACGCTGTTCATGAGTTAAGGTGACTGTGGTGTGAACGGGGTCATGGCAATGAGTGCCTAGTCTTTCATAAATATCTAGCATATGCGGTTCCTAATAAACGTTCCTAAAATTAACGTCCCTAAAAAACGTCCCTAAAAGAGAGTATAAAGCTGAGCCAAGGGCAACACTTCCGCTGGCTCGCAGGTTAATAATTCGCCATCCGCACGCACTTCATAGGTTTGCGGATCAACCGTAATGTTCGGCAACCAGTCATTGTGAATCATGTCGAGCTTAGAAATAGTGCGCGTGTTTTTACACGCCACCAAAGTACGCTCCAAGCCCAGTTTTTCTTTTAAACCATTATTCAATGCGGCCTTAGAAACAAAGGTCACCGACGTGGCCGCGGCGGCTTTACCGAACGAACCAAACATAGGACGATAATGCACGGGCTGTGGCGTCGGAATAGAGGCATTGGGATCGCCCATTGGCGCACTGGCGATCATGCCGCCTTTGATGATCATTGAAGGTTTCACCGCAAAAAAGGCAGGACGCCATAAGACCAAATCCGCCAGTTTGCCCGGTTCAATCGAGCCCACTTCATGGCTGATGCCGTGGGCAATCGCTGGGTTAATGGTGTACTTAGCAATGTAACGACGAGCCCGAAAGTTGTCCGCGCCAAGCGCTTGGTCTTCTGGCAATAAACCAAACTGCTGCTTCATCTTGTGAGCGGTTTGCCAGGTTCGTGTTACCACTTCGCCAACGCGTCCCATGGCTTGAGAGTCAGATGAAATCATACTGAACGCGCCACGGTCATGGAGAATGTCTTCCGCGGCGATGGTTTCTTTGCGAATACGTGAATCCGCAAAGGCCACATCTTCTGGAATATTGCTGTCCAAATGGTGACACACCATCAACATATCCAAATGCTCGTCTACCGTGTTGCGCGTATAAGGACGAGTAGGATTGGTCGACGAAGGTAAGACATTCGGATTGGAGCAAGCTTGAATAATATCGGGAGCATGGCCGCCGCCTGCGCCTTCCGTATGATAAGTGTGAATCACCCGACCTTTAAAGGCATCAATGGTGCTGTCGACGAAGCCCGATTCATTCAAGGTGTCAGTATGAATGGCAACTTGTACATCGTACTTCTCTGCCACACTCAAACAACAGTCAATCGACGCTGGCGTGGTGCCCCAGTCTTCGTGTAATTTCAGACCACAAGCACCGGCTTCTAACTGTTCTTCTAAAGCTTCTGGCAAACTGGCGTTACCTTTGCCCAGAAAACCTAAGTTCATTGGCATGCTGTCGGTGGCTTGTAGCATCTTGCCCAGATACCAAGGTCCCGGCGTACAAGTGGTTGCCTTGGTGCCCGTTGCAGGTCCTGTGCCGCCGCCAATCATGGTCGTGACGCCCGAGGTCAAGGCTTCTTCCATTTGTTGCGGACAAATAAAGTGAATGTGCGCGTCGATGCCACCCGCGGTCAAAATAGAACCTTCGCCAGCAATGACTTCCGTACCCGGCCCAACCACAATATCCACGTTATCTTGCACGTCTGGATTACCGGCTTTTCCGACTTTAAAAATACGGCCGTCTTTGATGCCAACATCGCCTTTTACAATACCCCAATGATCCAATACCAAGGCGTTGGTAATCACCAAATCCACGGCCACATCGTTGGTCACTTGGCTTTGTCCCATGCCGTCGCGGATGACCTTGCCTCCACCGAATTTCACTTCATCGCCATAGACGGTGAAATCTTTTTCCACCTGAATCCAGATATCGGTATCGCCTAAACGCACACGGTCGCCTGTCGTCGGACCAAACATCTGCGCGTAACTGTGTCTATCCATCTTTGCCATTATTGCGCTCCTTCCAGTTTGCCCATGACGTCACCACGGAAGCCATAAATGGTTTTTGTACCGGCGTATTCCACCAGCTCGACTTCTCGGCCTTGGCCGGGTTCAAAACGCACCGCCGTGCCAGAAGCAATATTCAAACGAAAACCTTTCGTTACAGCGCGGTCAAAAGACAAGGCAGGATTCACTTCATAAAAATGATAATGGGAGCCAATTTGCACAGGACGATCACCGGTATTTTCGACACGAATTTTCACCGTCTTGCGACCCACATTAAGCTCAATATCACCAGCCGCCACCTGAATTTCACCTGGAATCATGATGTTTTCCTTTAAAAAAAGAACCTGACACATACGTTTAATGACGTAACGAGTAGTCATTAATTAATGGGATTGTGAACAGTGACCAACTTGGTCCCATCTGGGAACGTCGCTTCCACCTGCACTTCATGGATCAACTCCACTACGCCATCCATCACTTGTTCTGCGCTTAATACGGTTTTGCCATAGGCCATTAATTCCGCCACGGTTTTACCATCGCGAGCGCCTTCGATAATTTCCATGGTGATGTACGCCATGGCTTCGGGGTAATTCAATTTAAGGCCGCGATTCAAACGACGTTCGGCAAGCAAGGCGGCGGTAAAAACCAGTAGCTTGTCTTTTTCTCTTGGCAGGAGTTCCATTTTTATGCTCCGTTATTTATCTCTATAGGTGTTTTTATTGACCCAAAAAAGAGCGCACGCACCTTTTTAGGTCGACCAAATTCTGGGTTCATTGGATTGTTTGTGGATTAATGCGGGTCGAATCTCTCGCCAACACTGGGTAAATAGCTGTTTTACCTGTTCCGAATCGTGGTGAAGACTGCGAACGAAAATGTATTCGCCGACCAAACTCACGCCACTTAATGACTCATGTTGGGCACAATGCTGACGTAAAGCATCAATCAGTTCATCATGGGCAGAGGTGGAATAAGAAGAGCCAGCATCAAAAGGGCCTGCGATCATCAGACCATTGATTGGCTTACCATCTAATCCCGCTTTGGCCGAAAAAACCGCACGGCTGCTGTCGTCTATTACTAGGCGTTCACGCACCTTAAGACGACCATTCTGACGAATCTGAAAGCCTTGCTCCGCGTGGCCTTCAGCAAAATCCTCTTTATTTGCCGGTAAACCAAAGCAGGTAATTTCCCAACCAATAAACTTGGCGTTGTCAGCCAAATCAATGCAGTTTTCAAGGCGTGTGTGGGCATTGGGATACAGAATGGTTTCTTGTGGCAACCATTCCATTAAGCTGTTTTCAGCCACATTAAGCTGAGTAATTTGGTGTTGTAGCGTTTTATCCTTTCGAGCACGATAAACACGACCAGCTCCAGGGGTTGTGATCAAAACATGGGTATTTTCGGCTAGGTTTGCCGTAATGGTGAGGCGATCCCCCGACACCAAACCGCCCGGTGGATGCAATAAATAGACGTGTGCCGTATCTCGACCCTCAGGGTAAAAAGGCTTTTGCACATACAAAGGCCCTTTATGGTCACAGGTTTTCAACACGGTGCCACGTGCTGTTTTACTAAAACCTAACGTCAGAAAGGCATGCCAGTGGGACGCTTCCCCCTCAACAACTTCTTTATCCACTAAAGAGTGCTTTTCTGACGGCGGCATTTGCTCGTCGTGTTCTGCCAAAGCAAGATTATGTTTATTATTCATGGATGCCCTATAGCGTTTTTTTGCGTATCGCCTAATCGCTAGATAATGCAAAAATCAGACCGCCAAGTATTGTTTTATCAGCGTGTCGTTGAGGTTTTCCATTTTATCGGCGGCGACGATGCGACCTTTTTCCATCAGACGAAATTCTTTACCCACACGACGGGCGAAACCGAGCTTTTGTTCCACCAAGATAACGGTTAACCCTTCTTCCGCATTGAGCTTTAAAATCACATCGCCAATTTGCTTCACAATGTTGGGCTGAATGCCTTCGTTTGGCTCGTCCAAGATCAAGACTTTTGGCTCTAATACCAAGGCGCGACCAATGGCAAGTTGCTGCTGTTGACCACCAGATAAATCACCACCACGACGATGCAACATGTCTTTTAACACAGGAAAAAGCTCAAAGATTTTCTCTGGGATGTCTTTCGGGCTGTCTTTGGTACGTTTACTTCGCACTGGCAAACCAATACGCAGATTTTCTTCCACGGTGAGCATGGGGAAAATGTCTCGGCCTTGGGGAACGTAACCAATACCTGAGTAAGCCCGCTTCTCTGCGCTTTGCTTGTTTAGCGTTTCCCCTTCCATGGTGATCTCACCATTTTGGATGGGTAACAATCCCATGATGGCTTTTAGTAAAGTGGTTTTCCCCACACCGTTGCGTCCCATGATGCAAGTAATAGAGCCGGGAACAATGTCTAAATCCAAGCCCCAAAGAATCTGTGTGCCGCCATAAAGTTGATCAACCTTGTTAATGGATATCATGCTGACGCTCCTGTTTGTGCTGCTTCTTCACCGCCTTCCCCTTCACCAAGGTAGACTTCAATCACGTCTTTATTACTTTGAATCTGATTCATGGTGCCTTCGGCCAACACTGAACCTTGGTGCAAGACGGTCACCGTGCGCGCAATACTGCGCACAAACTCCATATCATGCTCGACCACAATCACGGTGCGCTCTCCGGCCAGAGACGTTAACAACTCCGCCGTACGTTCGGTTTCTTGCGCTGTCATGCCGGCCACCGGTTCATCGATCAATAAGAGCCTTGGCTCAGCCACCAGCAACATACCGATTTCTAACCATTGCTTTTGTCCGTGAGACAAAGCCCCTGCCAACATAAAACGCTGCTTCGTCAAGCCAATGGTTTTTAACACGTCATCGATCCGATCAATTTGCGTGGGCGTTAATCGCGAGAATAAAGTCGGCAATACGCGTTTGTCGGTTTTAAGGGACAATTCCAAATTGTCGAACACGGTTTGCTCTTCAAACACGGTGGGCTTTTGGAATTTACGACCTATGCCAAGCTGAGCGATTTCCGCTTCGTCTTTGTTTAATAAGTTGTGATTTTGTCCAAAAAACACCGTGCCGGAATCGCACTGGGTTTTACCGGTAATCACGTCCATCAAAGTGGTTTTGCCCGCCCCATTGGCGCCGATCAAACAACGTAACTCGCCATCGTTAATATAAAGATTAAGATTATTTAACGCCTTAAAGCCATCGAAACTCAGGTTTAAACCCTCTACATAGAGAATCACCTGATTATCGACATTCACATCCGCTTGCTCGGGCGCTAAAAAAGGCCATACCTGATCGCGGCGGAAGAATTCACGGGTACTATCTAAGGTACTCATGCTTGCGACTCCTTTTTCGTAACACTGTTTCGCTTAGCCTTTAGCTGACCATACAAGCCCATCAAACCTTTTGGTAAATACAAGGTCACCAAGACAAACATGGCGCCTAAAGCAAACAACCAAGCATCCGGCATAATCGCGGTAAAACGGGTCTTCGCGTAGTTCACCAATAAGGCTCCAATCACCGCACCAATCAAGGTGCCACGACCACCAACAGCTACCCAAATCACCATCTCGATCGAGTTGATTGGGGAAAACTCACCTGGGTTGATAATGCCCACTTGCGGTACATACAAAGCGCCCGCAATACCAGCAATGACAGCGGAATAGACAAACAACCAGACCTTGTAACGATCGGTGCGATAACCAATAAAGCGAGAACGAGATTCCGAGTCACGAATCGCCAACACCACCTTGCCAAGTCGAGACGCTAGAATCTTCTGACTGATCACAAAAATGACCGCCAATAGAATCGCCGTAATCAAAAACAAAGCAACTCGCGTACTGTCGGCTTGCAAGCTAAAACCAAGGATTTCTTTAAAGTCGGTCAGACCGTTATTGCCACCAAAGCCCATTTCGTTACGGAAGAACGCCAACAACAAGGCATAGGTCAAGGCTTGCGTCATGATGGAAAGATACACACCGGTAACACGAGAACGAAACGCCAACCAGCCAAACACAAAGGCCAATAATCCCGGCACAAACACCGCCATCAGCATGGCGAACCAAAACTGATCCATACCTAACCAAAACCAAGGCAATTCTTTCCAGTCTAAGAACACCATGAAGTCAGGTAACAATGGGTTACCGTACACGCCGCGATCACCGATTTGGCGCATTAAATACATGCCCATTGCGTAACCGCCCAAGGCGAAAAACGCGCCATGACCTAAACTCAAAATACCGCAATATCCCCAGATAATATCCACCGCTAACGCCAACATGGCGTAGCACAAATATTTACCCAGCAAAGTAATGGTGTAAGTGCTGACATAAAACATCGAGTCAGCAGGTAACAATAGATTCGCCGCCGACGCCAAAATCGTCACACTCAATAAAATCACCACAAATGGCAAAGTGTGTTTGCCCGTCGAGCGCCCTTCAGAAAACCAAGCTGTAAGACGTGTCATTCTGCCGCCCTCCCTTTTTGTGGAAAGAGTCCTTTAGGACGTTTTTGAATAAAGAGAATAATGAACACCAACACCAGAATAGCCGCGAGAACCGCCCCTGTAGTTGGCTCAAGAAATTTGGTTGCGATACCCAAAGTGAACGCCGCAACCAAGGTTCCTAACAAGTTGCCCACACCACCGAACACCACCACCATGAAGGAATCGATAATGTAAGATTGTCCCAAATTAGGCCCGACGTTGGTCAATTGGCTCAACGCCACACCGGCAATACCCGCGATACCAGAGCCCAAACCAAAGGTCATTGCATCCACCCAATGGGTTTTCACGCCCATGGCTTTTGCCATATTGCGATTTTGCGAGACAGCGCGAACGTTTAGACCGAGAGAGGTTTTCTTCAATACAACCACCAAAACGATGAACACCAGCAAAGCAAAAGCCAGAATGTACAAACGGTTCAATGTCAGAGACAGCACGGGGTTAATTTCCCAAGAACCACTCATCCAGCTGGGTGTAGAAACTTGACGGTTAAGCGGCGAGAAAATGGTTCGAACCAATTGCTGCAAGATCAAACTGATACCAAAAGTGGCGAGCAAGGTTTCCAATGGACGACCATGCAAACGGCAAATAACCAAACGCTCAATCAACACGCCCATCAAACCAGACACCAGAAACGCCGCAGGAATAGCCACCCAAATCGAATAGTCGATGTAATTCGGCATAATCAGCTGCACCACATAAGTTGTGTAAGCACCCAACATGATCATTTCGCCGTGGGCCATATTAATCACGCCCATCACACCAAAGGTAATCGCCAAACCGATGGAAGCAAGCAAGAGCACTGACCCTAAACTCAGGCCAAAAAACAACTGATCCACAAAAGCAAAACGGTTAACTCGTTGCGCGATGGTTTCTAATGCATCATTCGCCGCGCTTACCACAGCTGGATTATCATCACGAGTTAATTGTGTAAGCAGGTTTCGAACATCGCTTTCTAAGCTTGTGGACATTTTCTCAATCGCAGCAATACGATTGGATGGAGCCAATGTCGTTTGCGCAGCCGTATTCATCGCCAGCGCCAATGCCATGGCTTCTTTGACTTTCTTGTTGGTTTCGTTGGGGTACAAACTTTCCAATGTCGCCACCGTCTCTTGATCAAGTTTGGACAAGAGTGAACGTACCGCACTTTCACGAACGCTCGGTGACTTCGCACTTAACTGAATACGAGCAATGGCATTGCGCAAATAGACGCGTAAGGTGTTATTAACTCGAATCTTATCCACATCGGATTTACTAAGATCAGCAACCACTTGCCCTGTTAACAAGTCTTTGTAACGAGTTACTCCACTCACCTCGACTTGCGCGACAAGCTGTTTACTTGTCTTGATATAGTGCAGACTGCCCTCAACTAAATATTGAAAAATCGGCAACACGGCCTCTTCTGATGTCGCTTCTATTTCGACTAAAACAGGCACCATATCGTTCATTTTTACCTCGGCTAACTTTATCAACAGAGGATCAAGATCGGTCGATTCAGCCGCAAAAGCAGGCAGGGATAAGAGCCCAAAAAGACAGCAACAAAGTGCAATACAATGTCTCAAGGTGATACGTCTTAAGGTCATATGTCTCAAGGTCATACTCCGTGGGTCGGAAAGTTTATTGCGCAAGCACTCAAACGCTTGAGGCTAAAAAAAGATAAAAATAAAAAATAAAAGATAAAAAGCATGCATGGCTAAAAAAGCTCTCTGACTAGACATTCTCACGTGCTAGACAGAGAGCAGACATCACCCTGGGAGGGTTAAGTTAGTAATTTTGTCCAGAACAAGTTTTTGTGACCGTGTTGTAGTTACCGCACTTAATCGGTGCCGTCCAATCGGAAATCAGATCTTTAGAACCCGGCAAGAAGTCAGACCAAGCATCACCCGCGACCACACCATCGGTTTTCCAAACCACTTCAAATTGACCATCGTCTTGGATCTCGCCAATCAGTACAGGTTTGCTCAAGTGATGGTTTTTATTCATCACTGCAACACCACCGGTTAGGTTTGGCACGGTTTGCCCTATCATGGCCTGTTCAACCGCATCAACGTCCGTGGTACCGGCTTTCGTTACCGCGTTAGCCCACATTTTAAAGCCAATGTAAGTCGCTTCCATTGGGTCATTGGTGACACGATCAGGATTCTTGGTATACGCATGCCATGCTTTGATAAAGGCTTCGTTTTCCGGCGTTTCAACACTTTGGAAGTAGTTCCAAGCCGCCAAATGACCAACCAATGGCTTAGTATCTAAACCAGAAAGCTCTTCTTCACCCACGGAGAAAGCCACCACTGGGATGTCTTCAGAAGACACACCTTGGTTACCCAATTCTTTATAGAAAGGCACGTTGGCATCACCGTTGATGGTAGAAACCACCGCAGTTTTCTTACCTTCGCTACCGAATTTCTTGATGTCCGACACAATAGACTGCCAATCAGAATGACCAAATGGCGTGTAGTTGATCATGATGTCTTGTTCAGCAACGCCTTTACCTTTTAGATAGGCTTCAAGAATTTTATTGGTGGTACGAGGATAAACGTAATCCGTACCAGCAAGCACAAAACGCTCTACCCCAAGATCGTTCATCAAATAATCCACCGCAGGAACCGCTTGCTGGTTTGGCGCCGCACCTGTGTAAAACACGTTTTTAGACGACTCTTCGCCTTCGTACTGAACTGGGTAGAACATCAAACCATTCAACTCTTCCAATACTGGCAACACCGATTTACGAGAAACCGACGTCCAACTACCAAAAATCACATCCACTTTGTCTTTGGTTAATAACTCGCGACCTTTTTCTGCAAACAATGGCCAGTTTGAAGCAGGGTCAACCACCACCGCCTCGATCTTCTTACCTAACAAACCACCCTTTTTGTTTTGCTCATCCACCATCATCAAGACCGTATCTTTCAGCGTGGTTTCAGAAATCGCCATGGTGCCAGACAAGGAGTGCAACACACCGACCTTAATTGTGTCTGCCGCCAGCGAAGGAAGCGCAATAAGCGTTGCACCAGAGAGCACAATCGCAGATGTAAGCGTTTTGATTTTCATAGTTGGAGCCGTCCTATTGTGATTTATAATATTGTTGAGTGTTTAGACGAGGTGTTAACACCTCAAATCCGTAGAACCAGTATTAAAAAATCACCAATAGAAAGGTATGCGCGAAATGACTTACAGGGATACGTCAAATGACGTATACGGCTCACATTGGTTTTTCGTAAGGCACCATGAGCGCAAGGTTATGTGCCAATTGACAATGTTGGTTGGGATAAAATGATGTTGGTTTTTCGTAGGGCACCATGAGCGCAGTGTAATGTGCCGTTTGGTGACGTTGGTTGGGATAAAATGACGTGTGTTTTCGTAGGGCATCATA
>NZ_QGOK01000041.1 GCF_003259175.1 Marinomonas shanghaiensis
CTTTATGTCAACGTATTTTAGGATGGGACAAGTCCATAAAAAAAGCCAAGTTGAGAATGACGTCAACTTGGCTTTTTTGCGTTTATTACTATCACCATTTTTGACATGGATTGCCCGAACGACATCTGTTTTTAAAGGCTGAATAATTTTCGCATTACCGGATGGAATATTCCGCCCTCTGATATAACGACAATATCAACGGCCCCCCAATAAGACCAAATAATGGCTAATAGGAAGAAAAAAGAAATAGCGGCTGCGATAATTCTTCCAAAAGGAACGGGAGGCGTTTCTAAAACCTCAGGAGCAGCAGGCAAAAGCTCATAACGATGGTCACAGAAGATAGATTTGCTTTTTCCATATTATTTTTGATCAATCCTTCAGTGGCTATAAAGCTTGAGTTCCATTATGGGGTAAAAAAAAGCATGTAATTTTAGTAAGTACTGCCATATAAAGTGTAAGGAAAGTGAAAAAATATTGTACGAGAGTAGATGTTACCTTACTATCGCCAAAAAATATGAACGCTGAAATGGATTTTTCGTTGTATGTCAGTTATTGATAGGGAATATACCAAACAAGGTCAATCGATGGGCTCCGAGACATCCTGTATGGACAGCGGAGCATTATGTTTGCACTTTCTATTGTCCTATCATGGACTTCGTTCATCTCCACAACAGTTACTTCATGATTTTTCTGGTGTCGACGGTCGTATGGATGTTATTTCCATTGTCCGAGCTGCAAGAAAAAGTAGTCTTAAAGCCAAAGCTATTTCCTCCTCCCTTACAAAACTTAAAAAGTTGCCATTGCCTGCAATCGCAGAATTTAAAAACGGTGATTTTGTTATCGTAGCGAAAGTTTCCAATGATAATATTTTGATTCAGCGGGGAGCTACACCACCTCAAAAGCTATCATTGCAAGCGTTTGAAGAGGAATGGGCGAGGCAAACAGTCGCACGAGTTCGAGAGCTTGATAGTATTCGTGAATTTTTGACCTCATCCGCTTTAACTGTCGTAATTGATCTCTTTTTCACCATCATTTTTTTTGCCGTAATGTGGATGTTTTCACCCACGCTTACTTGGATTGTACTTGCCTCTATTCCCCTTTATGCCCTTTTATCTCTGGCAATCACGCCTGAGCTACGCCGCCGAGTAGAAGATCGTTTTTATCGAGGCGCGACTAACCAAGCTTTTTTAGTTGAGAGTATCTCTGGGGCAGAAATGCTCAAATCCATGGCAGTTGAACCTCAAATGCGAGCGCGATGGGATGAAAATCTTGCTGCATTTGTGAAGTCTTCATTCAAAACCATTGTATTGGGCGCTGTAGGCTCTCAGGTTGTCGCGTTAATAAACAAGATTACCATGGCGCTCATTTTGTGGTTTGGTGCCAAATTGGTCATGGACGGTAACTTAACTGTTGGTCAATTGGTTGCTTTTAATATGTTAGCGGGGCAAGTCAGTCAGCCCATTATTCGTATTGCACAGTTATGGCAAGATTTTCAGCAGTTTCGTACTTCCATTCAGCGGTTAGGCGATATTTTAAATACAAAAACTGAAAATTTAACCAGCTCCGTACCAGAAAATTTACCTCCCATAAAAGGTGGTATAGCGCTTGAAGGGGTTACATTCCGTTATCGTCCCAATGAACCCGAAGTGTTGCGTAATGTGTCGCTTACCATAAAAGCAGGGCAAACCATTGGTATTGTTGGAAGGTCAGGATCTGGCAAATCAACCATTACCAAATTAATACAACGATTATATGTCCCAGAACACGGTCGCTTATTGATCGATGGTATTGATATTGGGCTGCTTGATTCTGCTTGGCTTCGTCGTCAGATTGGCGTTGTTTTACAGGATAATGTGCTCTTTAACAGATCTGTACGCGACAACATTGCTTTTGTCGATCCAGCGATGCCGATGAAACGCATTATACGGGCGGCTGAACTGGCGGGAGCCCATGACTTTATTTTGCAATTACCCAAAGACTACGACACCGTTCTGGAGGAACGTGGTTCCAATCTTTCTGGTGGTCAGCGACAGCGCATTGCCATAGCGCGAGCCCTTGCCATCATGCCAAGAATATTAATCCTTGATGAAGCAACGGCCGCTCTGGATTATGAATCTGAACGCATCTTTCAAAATAATTTAAAACTGGTTGCAGAAGGGCGCACGGTCATTATTGTCGCGCATCGCCTCTCGACGGTGCGTGATTGCGATCGGATTTTAGTCATGGATAAAGGTGAAGTCGTTGAAGATGGCACGCATACAGAGCTTCTTCACCATGGTGGTGTTTATGCGGATCTGACCAAACAGGATAGAGGGGAATAATGGAAACGACACAAAAGAAAGAAAAAGAGAAAACACTGACTATCCGGCGTGCAGAAACTTCGGATAAGTCAAAAATCATGACGCTGGCCTCTCTTGATCATGCCGAAAGTATTTTTGGTGATTTGACGTTTTCAGAGAAAAAGTTTTCGACACAATTTGATAAAAGCCTCACTCAACCAGAACGTTGCATTACGTTAAAAGCAGAAATAAAAGGCGAGATTGTTGGTTTTCTCTACTGCACACTTGGCGAGTACTTTATCGCAGAGGACAACGTGCAGGCGAATGTGCACGTAGTGTATGTGAATGAAAATATTCGCAAAAGCTTGCTCGGGGGGAAGGTTGCCGTGAAATTGGTAAAAGCCATCACCAAATGGGCCAAAGCTCAAGGTGCACAGCATGTGTTTTTTTATGTGACCTCAGGAACACGTATTGCACAAACCGATGCTTTCTTTCGCAAAATGGGATTAACAACGCTTGGAGGGAATTATGCCGTTAGGGTGTGATTATTAATACGCTCCAGCATTTACCATATGAATGTTGAGCCTTTTCGTTATGAAATATTTAAAAGTTACTGTGAATATAAGGAATCTCCGTTATGCAAGTTGAAACGCCACAAGCTAGAGATATAAAAATTGAAGAAGACAATGACGTTGTTACCCTCTCGATTGGCTACGTTAATTTGGGCGCTACTCGCTATGTATTGGCATTAATTTTTGTTTTATTCTCAGGTGTTGCGTTAGTGAACACCTTCCAAATATATCAAAGGTTAAACTTCGATACGTTGGAGTTTAGTTTTTTGCTAGGTGTCATTTCGATAATAACTCTCTTCTTTATTCTTCTAAAAATGGCGCATATGTTGTTGACAAAGGTGACGGATTTAACAATCAAGATTACTGATAATGGTTTAACGTACGATAGTGGAATACCTCCGTTATTTATCGGCTTTGGTTCAGGCTATTTTGATTTTTGGAAATCGTTTTTTTTCAAAAGACAACATATCGAATTTTATTCATCAGAAATGAAAGCCATTTATTTAGAAGAAAAGAAATCTCAAATCTGCCTTGTGATGATGAAAAGGGGTAAAGAAATTGAAATCGCGAAATACACCACGGACCAACAAAAAAAAGACTTGTATCAATTTCTAAAAAAATATAGCCAATGATTAAAGTAAAGTAGATTGTTTTTTCCACGAGTTTAATCTTAATAATTTATGGAGAATATTATGTGGCTAGGTTATGACAAACCGCTTCCAGAGCGCCCCCCCATAGTGCCAAAAAATAAAAAGAAGCATATTAAGAGAAGAACTAGTCTTATCTTATTTGGGGTATTATTTGTTTTGTTTTTAGGTGTGCCAATGCTAACTCATTGGTACCCCAACTTTCTTTGGGGGGGGGGCAAGGAAAATACTACAGAATCATCTTGGTTTATATAGTGTTTCTTTTATCATACCTTTTTATTGTGGGCTTTGTTCGACGGGATTTAGCTTGGGGTTTAAATTTTTTTTTAGTCATGATCCGTATTTTGTTAAGTTGTATCAAGAGATGGATCAGCGTTTTATAAGAGTTATGACATTTTTGATTTGGCAAGAATATTGGGATGAAGTATACGCAGAAGGAGATCAGGGATGAGTAATCGTTCAAAAAATACTTTGTCAATTAAAATGAGTTGCTTTTTTCATGATTTTAATCGTTTATTTAATCTGGTACGGGGAAATATTTCTGGTGCGATTGGTTTCGTTGTGGTGAATTTAGTTTCAAAAAATCGATTTAGGTCCGTGATTGTAAATAGTTTTTGTTATGTGATTATTACAGGTTGGCTCATAAGTCCTTACACTCTATATGCTAGTGAAAAATATGCATCTAATTCGATTGAAATTATACCAGAGATCAAAATTGAAGATGAAAGCTCTGAATTAGGATTATATTCTTTCATGACAACTTATTTGCTGTTGTCTGATATAGACAGCGTAGAGTTCACCAGAAAGGAAAAAAAAGAAGAGTACATAAACTTTTTATTTGTTTCTGGAAAAAACTATATTAATAACCGACGTGTTAATCGATCTGCTGTAGATATGCTGGCAGAGGACACTATCAATATTATTACAAATCTGGATACACATACAGATGTATGCTTTATCCAGAAATTTTCCTTCGAAGATGGTACTCGTCTCACTTTGGGTGTACACAATGAAGACAATATTGGTGTGGAGGATGTGTATAAGTGCTTTACTGTAACATTGTGGTATTTTGTGCAAAACACCTACAAAGACGTGGATATGGACAACTGGCATAGATCACTTGCTGAATTGATCTCTTTAGCTCAAAAAGGAGAAAATCATGGGCGATAATAGTAAAACTTTTGATCGTTATGTTGAGTCATCGCGGGTTGGAGTAGCTTTAAAATCTGGCAAG
>NZ_QGOK01000042.1 GCF_003259175.1 Marinomonas shanghaiensis
TGACGCGCTAAAGCACGACCTACATAAACAAATCACTTGTAGTTCGGTCTTTAGGCCGTCAGAAGCTCATCACACCAAACCAAAACCTTGACGCGCTAAAGCACGACAAAAATAAAACGGTAATAACATTGGCATAAAATTTGATACATATGATGTCGTCATTAGATAATGCGCAACTTGCTCAGAAAACATCGACTTTCTTTGCTATCTTTTACTAGGGTGATTATTGATTGCATTCAAAGATTCTCTTGGTATAGTCGGCGCAAATAATGATCAACTCCGATTATTATGACGTTTTTATTAAAAATACGCTCAGTTCAATAAGGACACTGCATGTTAAAGCAAACCCTGTTTCCCATCTGGAGCCTGCTCTTCGGTATCGCCATTTTGACCATGGCGAGTGCCTTGCAAAGCTCATTGATTGGTATCCGGGCCTCCATCGAATCGTTTAATACCTCGGCAACGGGGTTGATCATGTCTGCTTATTATTTAGGTTTCATTATCGGTTCGTTATTGGTACCGAATTGGATCAAAAATGTGGGGCATATTCGTGTCTTTGCAGCCGTTGCCTCTTTGGCATCTATTACGATTTTAATGCAGTCTGTCATTGTCAATCCTTGGTTCTGGATGCTAATGCGGATGTGTACTGGCTTGTGCTATGCCGCGCTCTTTATTGTGACGGAAAGCTGGTTAAACGACATTGCGACCAATAAAACCCGCGGTCGTTTGTTCTCGATTTACATTATTGAATTATGGGCGAGCCAGACGCTGGGGCAGGTATTATTGAACTTAGCGTCGCCAAGTGGCTATGGCTTGTTCATATTGTCATCGGTGTTGATTTCGTTGGCCTTGGTGCCTTTGCTATTAGTACGCACCCCCTCACCAACGATCAGCATTCCGGAAAAGCTCAATATTATGGGCTTAATAAAAACCGCACCATTGGGTGTCACAGGGGTCACTATTGCGGGGGTAACGTCCGGTGCATTACTCGGCTTAGGGGCGCTTTACGCTAAGACAAGCGGCATGAATGTGGGGCAAATCTCTCTATTCATTGGTGCCAGTTATGTTGGGGGGATGCTCTTACAATGGCCTATTGGACGCTTGTCTGACCGCCAAGATCGACGTGTCACCATTCTGTGGGTGGCTATTGTGGGTGCCATTGCCGCTTTTATCGTTCCCCTTGGCAGCACTCTAAACAGCCAAGTCGTCATGATGATCGGGATGTTTTTCATCGGGGCTTTCACTTTTCCCATGTACTCCTTGGCCTCATCGCACATTAACGATCAGCTGCGACCAGAACAAATCTTATCTGCCAGTAGCGGCATTATCCTATTAAACGGTGTTGGCGGTATGACGGGGCCATTGCTGGCCGCGATATTTATGGATTGGGTTCGTCTTGATGCTCTTTTCTGGTTTGTTGCTGCAATGAATCTAAGCGTTGCCCTAGTAGCCTTGTATCGAATCAACTACCAGCCCGCTATGAACATCGAAGAGCAAGGGGATCAGATTCCAGTTGCTTTAACCGTATCGTCTGTCGCAACAGCGGAAATGCTTGCTGAAGCCGACTCCTCTACGAGTCATGACGAAAAAAGCCACGAGGTGGAAATCAAACTGTAAGCCGTTTGATTTCCCATTGCACACAACCCTTGCTCAACTAAGACAAGGGTTGTGTGGCTATTTTCAAGGCGATACTCCAAATCAAAATTGCATTAATCCGGTTAAACCAACGCCAAAAGGCGGCTTTTTCCAACCACTTCGCACAAAACTTGCCCACTAACGCCAACGACAAAAACCACAACACAGACGCACAGATACCACCAAAGACAAAGGCCCATTTCGCTTCTTGCCATTGGTTCGACAGACTACCCATTAAAATCATAGTGTCCAAATAAAAATGTGGATTCAACCAAGTGACAGCAAATCCCATCATCACCAAAGGCCATAACGCGAGGCGCTTGCTGTATTGCTCCAGAATCAAATGCTCCTCCTGGAAAGAAGCACGCCATTTCCCTAACGCAAACCACACCAAAAACGCCACGCCTGCCCAGCGAGACACCGTTAAAAGCCAATCATGACTTTGCAAAATCAGCCCCAAACCAAACGCACCGAGCGCAATGGAAATGGCATCACTGATAATAAACAACAGCGCAATTGGAAAAGCATAATGTCGCTTTAACGCCTGCTCCAATAAAAAACTGTTCTGTGCCCCAACCGCTACAATTAAACCACCACCCGTAATCGCACCACTTAAAAATGCCAACATTGCGTAATCTCACTGACTGTTTGCTAGATAGCGCTTGATCTTACGTAAGTCAGACAGTAAATTAAAATTAATTAAACTAAACTTATATTAGAAAAAATAATGTTAGATTATAAAGCATTAACCAGTCTTCATGCCGTCCTGAAATTCCAAAGTTTTGACAAAGCCGCCGAGTACTTGCATCTCACACAATCCGCTGTATCTCAGAACATCAAACGTTTAGAACAAGAATGTGGCCGCCCCTTACTCATACGTGCAAGGCCTGTGGTAGCCACCCCCTTAGGCGAACAGCTACTGGCGCATTTCAACAAAGTCACCATGCTCGAAGAAGGCCTACAAGAAGCCATTCAAGGTCAACAGGCCAAACAGCCTATTAATATCGCAGTGAATAACGACGTACTCGCAACCTGGTTTCCAGAGGTTGTCAGCCAATTCTCAGCCTTCGACAAAACCAAACTGCACATCAAAGCCGCCGATCAGGCCAAAACCCGTGCGCTGCTTCAAACTGGCGAAGTGGTGGCTTGTGTTAGCCAAATTGGCACGCCAGTCTCTGGTGGGGATTCTATTTTTCTTGGCAATATGTATTATGAGCTGGTCGCCACACCCAGCTTTATTGACACGCATCTGAAAGGCAACCTAACTGCTGAAGCGGTTCTCACATCCCCTTCTTTGATTTACGATGAACACGATGAGCTCTGGGCACGCTATCAGAATGAATGCTTAAACGTGGCAACGGATATGAGCCACAGCCATTGGTATCCATCTGCCCATGGTTTTGTTGAGCTGGTGATGGGTGGCACGGTCTGTGCTTTGATTCCAAGTATTCAAATTAAACAGAAAATAAAAAGCAAGAAACTGATATCCTTGCTGCCAAACAAGCGACTGGCCTTGCCACTTTACTGGCATTGGTACAAACTTAATTCACCTGTATTAGATCGGTTAACCAAGGTGATACTAACGGTCACGCGAGATGCTCTATAATGCAGGAATGCAGGCATCTATCGAAACAGGCTGGCATGCATTACTTCTGGACAGCCATTTTTTGGGCCGCCATTTTACAAAAACATTTTAAGGAAAAATTATGATTCGCAAATGTCTATTCCCTGTCGCTGGCTATGGCACACGCTTTTTGCCTGCCACCAAATCCATGCCAAAAGAAATGCTTCCGATTGTGAACAAACCCTTGGTGCAATATGGCGTTGAAGAAGCCGTAAAAGCAGGTTTGGACAACGTTACTTTTGTGACAGGTCGTGGTAAACGCGCCATTGCAGACCATTTCGATATTAGCTATGAACTTGAGCACCAAATCGCAGGCACCAGTAAAGAAAAATACCTCGATGAAATTCGTTACCTGATCGATAACGTTAACTTCTCTTTTACTCGCCAAAACAACATGTTAGGTCTAGGCCATGCTATTTTGACAGGCGAACCTCTTATTGGTGATGAAGCCTTTGGCGTGGTACTGGCAGACGATCTTTGCTTTGGCGAAGACGATGGCGTCATGGCACAAATGGTAAAACTTTATAACCAATTCCGTTGCACCATTGTTGCCATTGAAGAAGTACCAGAAGACGAAGTACACAAATACGGCGTAATCCAGGGCGAATCGATGATGGAAGGCTTGTATCGTGTTACCGACATGGTGGAAAAACCGTCCAAAGAAGAAGCGCCATCGAACCTAGCGATCATTGGTCGTTACATCCTTACTCCGGATATATTTGACAAAATTCGCAATACACCACCTGGACGTAACGGTGAAGTGCAAATTACCGATGCTATTTTGCAACAAGCAAAAGAAGGCTGCGTATTGGCTTATAAATTCAAAGGCAAACGCTTTGACTGTGGTAGCGTAGACGGCTTCGTAGAAGCGACCAACTTTTGCTACCAAAATATCTACAAAGATCCGACTGCTGAGTAATATCACTCACCACCGAATTTGCACAAAAATAAAGCAGAAATAAAAAAACCACGACCTACAAGATCAAACTGTAGGTCGTGTATTTATGGCGACAAAAAACCAATCAAACCAACCTGCTGTAGGTCGGCCTTCAGGCCGTCAAAAGCCTGTGGCACCAAACCAATCCCCATCAAAATGTAGGTCGGCCTTTAGGCCGTCAAAAAGCATTCAGCCTTTGCAACCCCCTTGACGCGCTAAAGCACGACCTACATAAAACCAATCACCTTTAGGCCGTCAAAACCTCATAACATCAAACCAATCCCCATCAAAATGTAGGTCGGCCTTCAGGCCGTCAGAAGCCGATGACACCAAATCAATCCCCATCAAAATGTAGGTCGGCCTTTAGGCCGCCAAAACCTCATAACATAAAACCAATCACCATCAAAATGTAGGTCGGCCTTCAGGCCGT
>NZ_QGOK01000043.1 GCF_003259175.1 Marinomonas shanghaiensis
ATATAGTGAAATGTGAATATAGAAAAATATTATTAATATATCAATATCAAATTTGCATCTATGGCGGTACATGGAATCCAGAAACAAAGGAATTAACATTCGGATTAAGAGCTCAAAGAATTCCTGGGTATTTGTCCTTAATTTCATGGACGAATGCATCTATAATAGATATAGATTGGATGCCCATATTTACTCTCAATTTAAATGGTGACGTTCTTAGTGATAACAGAAAAAAGGATAGATAAAGATGGATAATAAATTAAAACATGATTTAGCAACACTTTCTGATATTTCATATTTCGCACCAAATATTAGATCAAGCGTTCTTGGTGAGATTCCATCAAATTATACATTAGTAGGAGAGCGTACATCCATTCCACTTGGCTTTAATGGAGCCTCTTTTTACAATAGTTCAACGAATACTCTAGCCATTGGCATCGCTGGAACTAATCAGTGGAATCCAATGGATTTAATACAAGACGGATACGTTTCTAGCTATGGCTATACTGGCCAATATTTTGCGGCGGCATCACTTAGAGATGAATCTTTAGCGACCTTGGCAAAACAAGGGGTAACTTCCCCAACCCTTATATACACAGGTCATTCACTTGGTGGTGTTCCAGCTCAGATGTTAGCTCTTCAAGATTCTAATGCTCAAGGGGTCGTATTTAATTCTCCTGGTTTGGGCGGAATATGGGGCGATCTATATGAGGTATTTAATAGTGATAAGTCTAATTTAACAAAGGCTTCTAATGTTACGTATGTGTACTCGCAAGAGTGGGGTTTTGCCTCACCTATTCATGCTTTAGGTATGCGTATCCCCGGAAGCACTATAGATTTTGTGGAGGGGACATCTGGACATAAAATAGGGCCTTTAGCCGAAGGTTTAAAAGCAAGGATTCAAGAGAACAATCCATTCAGTGGATCTAACCGCAATAGTGTTGATGCTTACTATAGCGATCTTGTTGATAAGACCTTACCGAGTTCAAACAATTCTACTTCCAAAAAATCCAGTGATAATATTTTTCCATATAGGAATAAAGAGGCAGCTGAAGCAGCCTTAGGTAATTCAACACCCAAAACATCAATCGATAATATTTTCCCGTATAGAAATAGAGAAGCGGCAGACGAGGCGGCTGAGAGAGCCAGAAAAGAAGCTGAAAAAGACACTAGTTGGGACGAAGAGAGTAATGAGCATGGCAATAGTAGTTCAACTGGTAAACCTGTCGTCATTGACATGGATGGCGATGGCATTGAACTGACTAAACTTAACGAAAGTACCACAGATTTTGATTTTGATGATGATGGCTATCTAGAACGCACTGCTTGGACGACGGGTGATGATGCCTTGTTGGTGTTTGACATAGGTAATGACGGCAAAGTTATCGAATCAAAAGAAATTGCTTTTGCGAAATGGACAGAAGAAGACGATAC
This sequence comes from Marinomonas shanghaiensis, assembly GCF_003259175.1. Taxonomy (GTDB): domain Bacteria; phylum Pseudomonadota; class Gammaproteobacteria; order Pseudomonadales; family Marinomonadaceae; genus Marinomonas; species Marinomonas shanghaiensis. The sequence continues at coordinate 1,435 of NZ_QGOK01000043.1, forward strand.
CGATTTAGAAGCCCTAGCGACGCATTTTGATACTAATAAAGACAAAGTGCTAGACAGTCGAGATGCGGGTTGGAGTAGCTTTAAAATCTGGCAAGACCGCGATACGGATGGTGTGGTAGATGACGGTGAAATGCTGACGTTAGAAGAAGCAGGCATTAAATCCATCGGTCTTCGGTCTTGAAACACGAGACGGCACAAAAGAAGTGCTATCAGACGGCACGGTAATCCATGGTCTTGTGGATGTGCAAAAAGCAGATGGTTCGATTGTTGATGGAGCGGATGTTGCGTTTGCTTATAACTCTCTTGGTTTTCGTTCTTATAAAGATTCAAGCGGTAATACGGTTTATGAGCTGGAAAATGGAGATGTTCAAAAGATTAAGGCGTTTAACGGACAAGAAAAGAGTTTTAATTTAGGTAACGATGCAAGTGTTTGGATTGGCGCTGAGGGAAATGCGCTTGCCAATACTATTGATGCATCCTCTAAAACTGGCAATGTATTGTTAAGTGGTGGTGCGGGTAATGACACGCTCATTGGCGGTGTGGCTGCTTACACTTCTTCTAGAGATCAGTACGATTTTGATAATGTTGAAAACCGTTTACTAGATGATTTTGGTTGGACAGGTAGTGCGGGAAAGTATATGGCACAAACCGATGCTTTCTTTCGCAAAATGGGGCTCACAACGCTTGGGGGGGATTATGCTATTAGGGTATAGAATTTTAGTGTTATTACTTTTTTTATCACTTAGTAATTTGGCAAGGTCGGATAACATGAATGCTTACTTTGATAGTAAAACGTGGGAAGAACTTACCGAGTTTGGAAAT
>NZ_QGOK01000044.1 GCF_003259175.1 Marinomonas shanghaiensis
CTCTCTTTTTATGTTAATGAAAAAATAAAATATCAAGATGAGAGTTTTTATCAGTTTATTGAAAAATCAAGAGCAATTCCATTACGTCCATGGAATCACGACAGTCTTATTGTGAAATGTGAGTATAGAACTGTGTCATATTTATACTACGGATATGGTTTTTGTATCTATAGCGATAAAGAGAGTCTAAATAATTTTTCATTAGTGCTTTATAAACCAGTTGGCTACTTATCTCTCAATATATGGAGTTTTCCTGGCATGCCATTTTCTAAAGAAACTCTTTTTGATCTTAATGTAAAGGGTGAAGTAATAAGAGACTTTAGGGAAAAAGGAGACATAGGCACGGTATTTAAAGAAATTATAAATGAATGGATGCCAGCGCCAGCGCTATTAATATTGATATTGATTATTCTCCTGTTTTGGCCACGAATATTGCGTAAAAAAGGCCAATCTCGACAGGCTTTTCTTTTTACTAGAAATGGTTGGTCTTTGTTGATTCTGGCGATTGTTATCGAACAGTCGTTTATAGCATTTTATCTCAATAAAAGGGTAGAACAGCAAGACGAGGTGTTCTACCAATTTATTAAAGAGGCAAGAGCTTCGCCTCAATTGGATCATGATAGTTATATAGTGAAATGTGAATATAGAAAAATATTCTTAATATATCAATATCGAATGTGCATCTATGGCGATACGTGGAATCCAGAAACAAAGGAATTAACATTCGGATTGGATATTCAAGGAGCTGGTGGATATTTATCCTTGATTTCATGGCTTAATGAAGATCGAATGGTTTGGGATCGTATCCCTATATTTGCTCTAAATTTAAATGGTGATGTTATAAGCGATATTAGAGTTATACAAGAAAGGATAAATAAAGATGGATAATAAATTAAAACATGACTTAGCAACACTTTCTGGTCTTACATATGAAGCACCAAATGTTGGAACAAAGTTTTCTGTACGAATTCCTCCAGGTTACACATTAATAGGAGAGCGTACATCCATCCCACTTGGCTCTAACGCCGCCTCTTTTTATAATAATTCAACAAATACTTTGGTAACCGGCAGTGCTGGAAATAATGTCAAAAACCCAATAGATTTATTACAAAATATTGGTGTGGTTTTTACTGAATGGACGGGGCAGGTTTATACATCGATGGCGCTTAGAGATGAATCTTTGGCAACCTTGGCGCAAGCAGGAATTACAAAACCAAATATTATCTACACTGGTCATTCTCAAGGTGGTGTTACGTCACAACAATTAGTCCTTCAAGATCCTAATTTTTGGGTTTTGAAATTAGGTCTGTATGAAACGCTTGGAGGGAATTATGTGGTTAGAACATAGTCATAATTGGCTGCCGGCACCTGCTTTATTAATAAGCATCGCGCTTGCTCTTATTTTGGTGCCAAAGATTTTACGTAAATTTGGTCAAACCCGAAAAGCATTGTTACTACAACGGTACGGTTGGTGGTGCTTGTTGGCTGTCATTGTCATTGAGCAGTCGTTTATACATTTTTATGTTAATGAAAAAATAAAATATCAGGATGAGAGTTTTTATCAATTTATTGAAAAATCAAGGGCAATTCCATTACGCTCATGGAGTCATGAAAACTCTATCGTGAGGTGTGAATATAGGACTATGCCTTATTTAAACTATAAGTATGATTTATGTATTTATAGTAATAAGCGGGATCAAAATAAAAAAAATGTATATAAATTAGAGTTTCATGAACCGCATGGCTATTTATCACTTATTAAATGGAATGACTTTCATCGTTATCCTTATGGCGAACCTCTTTTTGAGCTAAATGAAAACGGTCAGGTAATAAAGGATATTAGGAAAAATAAAACAATAGGAGATGCATTTAAGGTATTCATGGATGAATGGGTACCAGCGCCAGCGCTATTAATATTGATACTAATCGTTCTTCTTTTTGGCCCACGAGTATTACGTGAAAGTGGTCAATCTAGAAAAGCATTCTTACTATTTAGGTATGGATGGTCTTTGTTGATTTTGGCAATCGCCGCTGAGCAATTTTTTCTTACTTTTTATCTCGATAAAAAAGTAGCACAGCAAGATGAGATATTTTATCAATTTATCAGAGAGGCAAGAGCTTCGCCTCAATGGGATCATGATCGTTATATAGTGAAATGTGAATATAGAAAAAT
>NZ_QGOK01000045.1 GCF_003259175.1 Marinomonas shanghaiensis
TTTCCAATCCTCACCGCTGCCTGTCATTTGTTTAACCTGCTATGTGGCGAACCTAAGAACTTTTTGTTAACCAAAAGGAGAAGACAAGTATGTCAAGATCAACGGATCTATCACCAACCAAGTATGAATATGAATACGACGAAAACGCCCTGCAAGACGTTTTCATCCTGCGGCCCAATGGCAAAATCGCTTACTTACCCTACGCTTTTTATACGGATCCCAGTCGGGTGATTGAGTCCGTGCCCGTGGCAGGCGAAGCCCAGCGTTTTTTCCTTAACGAACATGGCGCTTACCCTTTTAACCTTGCTGGGCCTGCGGTGTCTAAAGTCATTGATTGGAATCTAGTGGATGAACAAGGCACTTACAAACGTCACCCACAGGATTCAACGTTAACACCTGCAACTGGCTACTTTGTCGATTTAAGACGCTTCTCTTTAGACCGACAAGCGATGATCTTTGTCTGCGACGAGGCCAATTATGAAGACGATCAGCCCATTAGTGAGTTAATCCAATTCGCCGCCGATTACCAACTGGTTCCTGTTGACAAACAAGACCAGCTCAAAGCCATACCCAAAGATGACAACCTCTACTTGGTGTACTTTCAATACCCCAACAAAACCCGTTCCATTAACCAATGCTACAGCTATAGCGTCAGCTATATCAGCGTGGCCGAACTGGATGCCTGTGAATTCAGCCAAGAACAGCCATCAACCAAACGCACAGAAGAAGAGATTAAAACAGCTGCGCAGCATCTAGAAACTTATTATGGAGATACCAAAATTCAAGCAGGTGCTTTACACCCAATGGATTTCCAATCCTCACCGCTGCCTGTCATTTGTGTAACCTGCTATGTGGCGAACCTAAGAACCTTTAGCTCATGACACCACTTTTTAAGACATTTTCTACGCAAGGACACAGGCTATGAAAACCTATCGTACTGGCACCCATCGTACGGTTTCTCCTGAAGAAACACTCAATAAGATCCAGCCTCATTTGGCTGCTATGGGTATTACCCGTCTCGCCAATGTCACTGGGTTGGATAATATCGGCGTTCCTGTGATTACCGCGTGCCGCCCTAATGCAAAAGCGGTCGCCGTTTCCCAAGGCAAGGGCATATCCGTGGCGGCAGCCAAGGCCTCGGCCGCCATGGAAGCCATCGAAACCTATCATGCGGAGCACATCGACCTGCCCATGCGATTTACTAACTTTACCGAGTTGTCTAAATCTCATACTGTGGTGGATATAACCCAAGTCCCCAGAATGAATGTCATGCCGTTTTCCCCCAGTGCGCGCCGTCCTTGGGTAGAAGGCCGTTTGTTAGATTCCCATGCCCCCATCTATGTGCCCTATGATTTGGTGCATTGTGACTTCACCGTACCGCTGCCCCCCGGTAGTGGTTGCTTTCAGTTAAGTACTAATGGTCTGGCATCGGGTAATACTCGCGAGGAAGCCACCAGCCATGCCTTATGCGAATTGATTGAACGGGATGCCATGACACTCTGGTCCCTTCTCCCCAAACCCCAACAAGCCAAGCAAAAGGTGGATTTATCCAGCATTACCGACCCGACAATTCAGGCACTGATCAAGCAAATTGAAGATGCCGATGTCATGGTAAGTGTGTGGAATGTCACTTCGGATCTGAATATTCCGACCTTCTTTTGCACTATTCTTAATCGGCAGGAAAGCCAGCATCGCCCTCTTTACCCTATGTCTGGCTCTGGCACCCATCTTGATAAACACGTCGCCATGATGCGCGCCATCACAGAAGCGGTGCAAACTCGCCTAACACTGATTTCCGGTTCCCGTGACGATGCTAGTTTAAAAGACTATCAATCTCGCCAAAACATGGCCTACCAAGGGTTAGTTCGTACAGAATTAATGGATACGCCGGCCTATGTTGATTTCAATCACATAGACACCTGGTTGCATGACACCATAGAAGAAGATGTGGCGTTGCTGGTTTCTCAACTTAAAAAACACCACCTTCCTAGCCCTATTATGATCGATCTAACCAAGCCCGAATTCGACATTCCCGTTGTGCGCGTCATCGCTCCCGGCTTGGAAGGCATACATGATGTACTGGGCTATGTCTTTGGACAACGGGCTCAGAACTTTTCTAAGGCAATACAAAACCTGCAGCCTACACTGAATAAGAAAATCAAGGAGCCTTCCCTATGAGCATAATTGTCTTTGCTGGCCCTTCCCTAAGCCAGGAGAAAGCCTTAGAAATCCTGCCCAATGCCAATATCCGTCCACCAGCGAAGCAAGGTGATCTTTACCTTGCCACCTTAGACAAGCCGCAAATCATCGTCTTAATTGATGGTTTTTTCGAGTCGGTGCCAGCGGTCTGGCATAAAGAAATTCTTCACGCCATGTCCATTGGTATTCATGTTTATGGCAGCTCCAGTATGGGGGCGTTAAGAGCCGCTGAGTTAAATGTGTTTGGCATGGTCGGCTCAGGGCAAATATATGAGCGCTATGCCAGCGGTGAATACGAAGACGATGATGAAGTGGCTCTTACTCACGGTCCCGCCGAGCTTAACTATATGTTGGTATCAAGAGCCATGGTGGATTTACGCCACGACCTTGCTGGCGCCTGCAACGAAGGAATACTTACCCATGCACAGGCAGAGATACTTGAAAAACAACTCAAATCCCTCTGGTATCCAGAACGCACACACACTCAATTATGCACTTTTGCCCAAGCCCTGCTCTCTACCCAGCACTCTACCCAAGGCATAGCCTCTGATAAGCTAGAAGCATTACGGGTATTTTTAAAGCAACACAGCCAATCACTAAAAGAACTAGACGCCATTAACCTGCTCAAAGACATTGCTAAGATAGACCTCAACACCCTAGCAGCAAAAACCGTCACCTATGTGCTGCAAGAAAATGATGCTTGGTACACCCTGATCAATGATGTGGTTAAACAGCGCCAACCCAAAATTGACGTTAACTTGCCCAGCCCAACAGAACCAATCAAGCACTTAGAAGAAGACAAGCTGCCAGCAAAACTAAGAGTCCTCGCCTTAGAACGCGCTCAGGAGCTTGGCATAGACGTGAAACCTTGGATTCAACCCGCATTTCATAAAGTGGCTTTAGCTTGGCAATGTGTCTCACAAGATGACAGGGTAGAGTTTGAGAAAATGAGCCAAAAAATTCAGGCATTAACACTCACCACCCAGCAATTTGACCAATGGATCGAACGCGAAGCACTGCTGATGGCCTATGCCGACCAAATAATCATTCAAGCAGAGCACATCTTAGATGAAAGCCTCATTCGAACCGGTATGGACATAACCTCAGCGGTTTCTGTTTCTTAACAGCACCGTTAAAGCTTCGTAGGCCTGATGAGGGAGGTACGACCGTTATCAGGCGTAACGTTATTTAGCCTACAATTGGTTGATTTATATTGTTTTTTGTAGGTCGCGGCTTTAGCCCGACAAG
>NZ_QGOK01000046.1 GCF_003259175.1 Marinomonas shanghaiensis
TTGCTCTTTAACAATTCGAATTTTGAAATAGACGATAATCAAGCGTCAAACCGGTGGAAAGCACTTTAACCTAGTGACTTTCTAAATCGTAAATCCAGAGGGGTACAAAAGCCCTTTGGTATGTGATCTGAGTGTTGTTTTAATACTGACTCTTCTTAGAGTTGGGGATTAGAAAACTATTTTGGGTTATATGGTCAAGTGACCAAGCGTGCACGGTGGATGCCTTGGCAGTCAGAGGCGATGAAGGACGTGGTAATCTGCGAAAAGGTTCGGGGAGTCGATAAACAGGCTTTGATCCGAACATGTCCGAATGGGGAAACCCACTCTACTTGTAGAGTATCCCACAGTGAATACATAGCTGTGAGGAGGCGAACCCGGGGAACTGAAACATCTAAGTACCCGGAGGAAAAGAAATCAACCGAGATTCCCTAAGTAGCGGCGAGCGAAAGGGGATTAGCCCTTAAGTGGTTTTGGTGTTAGTAGAAGGCTCTGGAAAGTGCCGCGATAGAGGGTGATAGCCCCGTATACGAAAACACCTTAATCATGAAAACGAGTAGGACGGGACACGTGTTATCCTGTCTGAATATGGGGGGACCATCCTCCAAGGCTAAATACTCCTGACTGACCGATAGTGAACCAGTACCGTGAGGGAAAGGCGAAAAGAACCCCTGTGAGGGGAGTGAAATAGATCCTGAAACCGTGTACGTACAAGCAGTGGGAGCGGACTTGTTCCGTGACTGCGTACCTTTTGTATAATGGGTCAACGACTTATTTTCAGTAGCAAGGTTAAGCACATAGTGGAGCCGTAGGGAAACCGAGTCTTAATAGGGCGTTTAGTTGCTGGGAATAGACCCGAAACCGGGCGATCTATCCATGAGCAGGTTGAAGGTTGAGTAACATCAACTGGAGGACCGAACCCACATCCGTTGAAAAGGCTGGGGATGACTTGTGGATAGGAGTGAAAGGCTAATCAAGCTCGGAGATAGCTGGTTCTCCTCGAAAGCTATTTAGGTAGCGCCTCGTATCTCACCATTGGGGGTAGAGCACTGTTTGGGCTAGGGGGTCATCCCGACTTACCAACCCCATGCAAACTCCGAATACCAATGAGTGCAATTACGGGAGACACACGGCGGGTGCTAACGTCCGTCGTGGAAAGGGAAACAACCCAGACCGTCAGCTAAGGTCCCAAAGTTACAGTTAAGTGGGAAACGATGTGGGAAGGCTTAGACAGCTAGGAGGTTGGCTTAGAAGCAGCCATCCTTTAAAGAAAGCGTAATAGCTCACTAGTCGAGTCGGCCTGCGCGGAAGATATAACGGGGCTAAAACTGTACACCGAAGCTACGGATGCTTAATTTATTAGGCATGGTAGAGGAGCGTTCTGTAAGCCGTTGAAGGTCAAGCTGTAAGGCAGGCTGGAGGTATCAGAAGTGCGAATGTTGACATGAGTAACGATAAGGGGAGTGAAAAACTCCCCCGCCGGAAGACCAAGGTTTCCTGTCCCATGTTAATCAGGGCAGGGTGAGTCGGCCCCTAAGGCGAGGCAGAAATGCGTAGTCGATGGGAAACAGGTTAATATTCCTGTACTTATGTATATTGCGATGGAGAGACGGAGAAGGCTAGGCCAGCACGGCGATGGTTGTCCGTGTTTAAGGCGGTAGGTTGGGGACTTAGGCAAATCCGGGTCCCTCCTTTTAGTAGGAAAACCGAGAACTGATGACGAGCCCTCTTTTGGGCGAAGTGGTTGATGCCATGCTTCCAGGAAAAACTTCTAAGCTTCAGATATACATGAACCGTACCCCAAACCGACACAGGTGGTCAGGTAGAGAATACCAAGGCGCTTGAGAGAACTCGGGTGAAGGAACTAGGCAAAATGGTACCGTAACTTCGGGAGAAGGTACGCCGGCCGGTGTGAAGGACTTGCTCCGTAAGCACTAGTCGGTCGAAGATACCAGGTGGCTGCGACTGTTTATTAAAAACACAGCACTCTGCAAACACGAAAGTGGACGTATAGGGTGTGACGCCTGCCCGGTGCTTGAAGGTTAATTGATGGGGTTAGCGCAAGCGAAGCTCTTGATCGAAGCCCAAGTAAACGGCGGCCGTAACTATAACGGTCCTAAGGTAGCGAAATTCCTTGTCGGGTAAGTTCCGACCTGCACGAATGGCGTAACGATGGCCACACTGTCTCCACCCGAGACTCAGTGAAATTGAAATCGCAGTGAAGATGCTGTGTATCCGCGGCTAGACGGAAAGACCCCGTGAACCTTTACTATAGCTTCACAGTGAACTTTGAACCTACTTGTGTAGGATAGGTGGGAGGCTTTGAAGCGGTGACGCCAGTTACCGTGGAGCCACTCTTGAAATACCACCCTGGTATGTTTGAGGTTCTAACTCAGGTCCGTAATCCGGATCGAGGACACTGTGTGGTGGGTAGTTTGACTGGGGCGGTCTCCTCCCAAAGAGTAACGGAGGAGCACGAAGGTGTGCTCAGCATGGTCGGAAATCATGCATAGAGTGTAAAGGCAAAAGCACGCTTAACTGCGAGACAGACACGTCGAGCAGGTACGAAAGTAGGTCTTAGTGATCCGGTGGTTCTGTATGGAAGGGCCATCGCTCAACGGATAAAAGGTACTCCGGGGATAACAGGCTGATACCGCCCAAGAGTTCACATCGACGGCGGTGTTTGGCACCTCGATGTCGGCTCATCACATCCTGGGGCTGAAGCCGGTCCCAAGGGTATGGCTGTTCGCCATTTAAAGTGGTACGCGAGCTGGGTTTAGAACGTCGTGAGACAGTTCGGTCCCTATCTGCCGTGGACGTTTGAGATTTGAGAGGAGCTGCTCCTAGTACGAGAGGACCGGAGTGGACGAACCTCTGGTGTTCCGGTTGTCACGCCAGTGGCATTGCCGGGTAGCTATGTTCGGACGGGATAACCGCTGAAAGCATCTAAGCGGGAAGCCTCCCTTAAGATAAGATCTCACTGGGACCTAAGTCCCCTAAAGAGCCGTTCGAGACTAGGACGTTGATAGGTTGGGTGTGTAAGTGCTGTGAGGCATTGAGCTAACCAATACTAATTGCTCGTGAGGCTTGACCATATAACACCAAAGTGGTTTT
>NZ_QGOK01000047.1 GCF_003259175.1 Marinomonas shanghaiensis
CAAGATTTAAATCGCCCTTCCCACAATGTGCCGGTTCTTTGGTAGGTGTAGTTGAAATAACGGACATAGCGGCGTCCCAGTGCTTGCATCATCTTCGAGATACCGCCCTCGGTCATTGGCGTTGCAAGTAAATGTACGTGATTGGTCATAAAGACCCATGCATGCACTTTAACGTCAAACTCTTGGGCGTATTCCGTTAGCCAATGCGCATAAGCGATGAAGTCATCTTCACTGGCAAAACACACTTGGCGGTTGTTGCCACGTTGGATAATGTGTTGCGGGATGCCAATCGGACAAAGTCGTGGAAGCCTCGCCATATTTCACTCCTTTGAAATAAGCTTTACTGAAAAACGCTGATACGAACATCCTGCTCATAAATATCAGGCTAGCTGATATCTTAGGGTAAACACTTATTGAGTCAAGCTAGCGACCAGTTTTCTATTTTCATCTGACCCTGAGGTATCCCCACAAATTTCAGGAAGAGCTAACTGAGCTCGGCCAAGAAAACGATATGAGATATTAATAAAAAATACTTACGTCGTCATTTTTAGTATATGGAAAAATCATTTTTCGCTTTTATCAATTTTAATTCTCATATAAAAGTAATATGATTTGGCAGCATACTTTATGGAAGATAACTTAATAAATAAGGGAGTATATTGTGAAAAATTTCTCTAATAAAATAGAAGAATATTATTATAATTTAGCTTGCTCTTATGACGATTATTATAGAGATAATATAAGTCTTGCGGAGGATTTTCTTATTAAGAAAAGTCTATTAAATTTTATTGAGCCTGATAGTAATGTATTAGATTGTGGATGTGGGACAGGTCTAGCTAAGGCAATGCTTTCAAAAATATCTTGTAATTATACTGGCATAGATTTATCAAGCAAAATGTTGGAGGTTGCAAAGAAAAAACATCCAAGTGGAAATTTTATTCATGGTGATATTACCAACATGGAATATTTGAATAGTGGCTGTTATGATAATATTATTTCTCTCAATGGATCATTCTCTCATGTGATTAATTATAATGATGCAATAAATGAGTTTATGAGGCTACTAAAGCCTGGAGGCAATTTGTTTTTGATGGTTTATTCACGATATTCGATTAAAAGAGTTCTAAACGAAAAATTCTTGAGAACTATAGACAATTATAATATTAGAAATAGTTCAATATCAGGAGGGACAACCTCTCCTGCCTTTTTTTGGTCTATCAGTTCACTTAAAAGAGAGTTTTGTTCTTTCAGGAATGTTAACGTTAAAGGGTTGAATATTACTGCTGATGTGTTTAAAAAAAGTGGTGACTTAAATAGTGCTATCTCTATTTTAGAGAAAGAGATGAAGCTCCCTCTATTTTTTCAAAACTTATCTCATGCACTTATTATAAAGGCTAAAAAATGAAAGAGCTCATTGTATTTTTAAGTTTTTTTCAATATGTCCCTTATTTTATCTCTTTGTATCGAGGGCTGTCGTTGCCATCGGTTAGCGGCTGGTTTTGCTTTGCCATGTCTCTCCTCGTCACTATGTTTGCATCTCTATCTTTGGGTAGCTACAGCATACTTATTGCCTGTGGGTTAAGTTTTTTGTGCCAAGTATCGATTATTGCTGTAGGCCTTATGAGAGGTGTAGCATTAAAGCCAGATAGAATAGAGCAGTCTATTTTGTGCTTCGTATGCTTAAGTGTTTTATTGTGGTTTTTTACTGGGCAGGCATCTTTAGCTATCTACTTGAATATTCTGGTTGATGTCTTGGGAACTGTGATGATCTTAAAAAAGTTAAGCCGTCTTCCTGCAACAGAATCCCCGTCAACTTGGTTGATCGGTACGCTATGCTCAGGGCTTGCTGTTTGGTATTTCTATGCAGAAAGCGGCGCTAGTTACTACTACCTTATAACGGTATTTTTATCCAATTTATCGATCTTTTTGTTGATTTTATTACAAGAGATACGCATTAGAATGAAACCAAGAGATAAAGTTACAAATTAGATTGAATAAAATTTAGTAGGTTAGATATATTATCGCTGTTTTTGACAGATTTTGGATAAACAAAGTAATAAGAGGATCCAGTAGATAATGAAACATCGCAAAGTTTGATCAATTTTCCACTAATCAACTCATTTTTAATCATCTGTTCATCAACTAGCGCAATACCAAGGCCTTTCTGGGCAGCACTAATTGCAAGATCCATCGTGTCAAATATATGCTCTTTATTTGTGTTAGACCTTATATAATCAGGAAAAAGTACAAACCATCTCGACCAATCTGTTTTATCTGGGGAAGGATGGATGACGTTGTATGCCTGTCCAGCATGATAGCTGTCTAACACATCGGGTGTGCAAACTGGTACTAAATGTTCTTCGAGCAGTTTTATCGACTCCCAGTGTGAAGGAAAAATGCCACTGCCATATTGAATAGCACAATTATAAGGCTCTCGAGTGAAATCGATTAGTTCAGTATCCATCCACATGCTGACATTTTCGATAGGTGTATCATAAGAGGATAAGGCGTCCGCAAGAATCCTGATATAGAAACTGGATGGTGTCTTGATTTTTATGGTACTTTTTCTTGATTTTATCTCATCGCAAATCAAATAAACTTCTTGAAATGGGCCTCGAACTTTTTCTGAGAGCTTTATGCCTGTACTCGTCAAAAATAGTTTAGGACCATTGTGATTAAACAGAGCCGCATCAAAATAACTTTCCAGTTTACTGATGTGTTTACTTACCGCGCTAGGAGTCAAAAACAATTCAGAAGCAGCGGCACTTATGGAACCCAGCCTAGCCACAGATTCAAAAACACGTAGAGAATTAAGTGGCGTATTCCGAGACATAAGTGGGTATCCTTCTGTATTACTCTTATTCATTTTTATAAATTGCAATTTATATGTTGTAAAACGACTTAGCGATAAAATATATCACTAATGCTTCTTATTGAACAATAAACAAGGAATCAATAGGTAAATTGGGGGCATATGAAAATTTAATCTCGTTAGCTTCTCAATCTCTTCTTTAAAACGTTCGTTTCCCAGCGCCATATCTGAATGCGTAGCAGATCGAATTC
>NZ_QGOK01000048.1 GCF_003259175.1 Marinomonas shanghaiensis
AGGATCTACAGATTTTGTGCAACCCTTTTTTGAGGTTTTTTATCGTTTTGTCACATTAATTTGCTACAGCCTGAAAAACTGATCACATAACAACCAAAAGATATGGAAAAGGTCATTATTTGTATAAATAATGACCTTTTTATTTCAAATAAATCGCTCACCTACATCGTAAACTAGGTAGAAAGTTCTCGACGACGTTTTATCTCATACACAATCGCCAACACAATAGTGATAGAAATCATCACTAAACCTAATGCATTGACCGCTGGCGTTAACCCAGTTCTCACTTTGGAGGCAATATAAACAGTCAGTGTTGTATCGTAGCCTTTGACAAACAAAGTCGTGTTGTAGTTTTCAAACGATTGCAAGAAGGCAATTGCTGCCGCGGAAATGATAGCTGGTTTCAAGTATGGCAACAAAATACGACGGAACGCTTGCCATTGTGTCGCCCCCAAACTTAGCGCGGCATTTTCAAGTGTGCGATCAAAGCGCTGTAAACGTGCTAACACCATCAGCATAACATAAGCACTAATAAAGGTAGTTTGCGCGACAACCGTTAGAAACACCCCACCACTTACTGATAAGCCTTTCCAAAAAATAAGCGTCGATATACCAACAATGACACCAGGAGTTAATAAGGGTGACATCATTAGTGTATAAAGAAAGGTCTTCCCTTTGCCCTGTACAGTCGATAAAAAAAGCGCACAACAAATGCCAACAGGTACAGCAACAATCAACACACCTGCCGCAACCACAATACTTGTCCATAATGCCGTCCACATCGCGCCATCTTGAGCAAGTGCCTCAAACCACTTCAGTGTTGCCCCCCGCCAAGGTGACACCGTCGGAAAACGGCTATCATTGAAGGTCGCCAATCCCATAATAATAAGCGGGGTAAACAAATAGATAAAAAACACACCAATGTAGAAACGTATTGCATATCGCATGATTGTTTCAGACTTCATTTTGCAATGTCTCCCAATCCAACTTTAAAGACACGCATCACTAACGCAATGAAACCAATACAAATCACCAACAAGAGAAACGCATAAGCCGCGCCTTGGTTCCAATCGCCACCCTCAAAAAACCAATTATAGATAATTTGTGTAAACCATCGGCTTCCGGGTGAGCCCAGCAAAGCAGGTACAGCATAACTTCCTGCAGCCAACATAAAGGTCATAATACAACCTGTTGCAATCCCAGGCTTGGCATGCGGAATAACCACGCGCCAATGCGTTCGAATCCAACCCGCCCCCAAGTTACGTGCTGCTTTAATTTGGTTGGTATCTAAACTTTCAATGGCGTTATAAATAGGAAAGATCATAAATAAAATATAGGCGTACACCATGCCAATCAGCACGCCGCCATCACCAGACAAAAACCGGATGGGGCGATCTATGATGCCGACGCCCAGTAACAAGGCATTCAGCGGACCCTTATAGGCAAGAATGATATACCAAGAAAAAGTCCGCAGAATCTCATTAATCCAGAAAGGAATAATCAATAGTAAGAGGCAAAGTGCCGCCTTTTGTGGCGTCGCCACTTTGGCCAAGTAAAAAGCAATTGGATAACTCACCACAAGCGTCAAAGAAGTCACCAACACACTCGACCAGATGGTTTTGAAGAAAATGGCTAAATGTATTTTATTGCTAAACAGAGTTTCATAATTTGTCAGCGAATAAACGTCTTTTGGACCACCAATATCAGCCGGAAGCAAATTCGGACGAAAGGAATAATCCACCATTAAAAGCTGTGGCAATATAACCAAAGCAATTAGCCAGATAGCAATCATACCAATGATACCAACCGCTAACCCGCTACCAAATCGGGCTTTAAGCTGACTAAACATGATGTTCTCCCGCAATCACAATTGCATCCTTCTCATTGTACGAAAGGCTCACGGGAGCACCTTTTTTCAAGGCATCAGAAAACTGATGGGTACCCAGCTGAATAGACAACGACAGGTCATCTGACGTATTGGCATTTAATGTCAAATAGGCCCCTTCAAAGTTAACTTCATCTATCTTAGCTTGAAGCGTGTGCATCCCCTCCTCCGCATGCAGTCTGAAGTGCTCAGGTCGAACAAACAGAGTCGCATCAGCACCAACGTTCAAATTGCCTTGCGAACGCCCGGCTAATTTGCCCAGAGCCCCACAATCTAAGAAAACAAACTCTGAATTCACCTCAATTACCTTGCCAGCAACGGCGTTATTTTCCCCCACAAATGACGCCACGAAGGCCGTATGTGGGTCTCGATATAAGGTAATTGGATCCGCCACCTGCTGAATACGACCTGCTGACATCACCGCCACTCGGTCAGACATGGTCAAGGCCTCCCCCTGATCATGGGTAATATAGATAAAAGTAATACCCGTTTTACGCTGAATGGCCTTCAATTCAGTGCGCATATGTTGGCGTAGTTTTAAATCCAATGCGGACAATGGTTCATCCAATAACAAGACCTGAGGTTCTACCGCCAACGCACGTGCAATAGCAATTCGCTGTTTTTGTCCACCCGAAAGCTCAGACACTTTTTTTGCTCCGCTCCCCTCCAAGGCCACCAGTTCAAGCAAACGATCTGATGCTTTTTTGCGCTCACTTTTCGAAACACCGCGAACCTCTAAGCCAAATTCAATGTTTTCGGCAACTGTCATTAAAGGGAAAAGCGCGAGGTTTTGAAAAATCATCGAGGTGGGTCTTTTATTGGCTGGGACACCACGCATACTCTGACCACCAATTTTTACATCACCTTGTGTTGGGTCTATGAACCCACTAATCATGTTTAAAATCGTCGTCTTGCCACAACCAGATGGCCCTAAAAAACTGAAAAACTCACCTGATTCTATTTTTAAGTCGGTTTTTTGAATGGCAGTAAAATCCCCAAACTGCATGACGGTATTATCTAGATGAACACTGCTATCCATATTTCTCTCGCTGGTTATTTTTTCTCGATACATCGAGTAGGGTGAGGCGTTACCGCCTCA
>NZ_QGOK01000049.1 GCF_003259175.1 Marinomonas shanghaiensis
ACAAACCGATGCTTTCTTTCGCAAAATGGGGCTCACAACGCTTGGGGGGGATTATGCTATTAGGGTATAGAATTTTAGTGTTATTACTTTTTTTATCACTTAGTAATTTGGCAAGGTCGGATAACATGAATGCTTACTTTGATAGTAAAACGTGGGAAGAACTTACCGAGTTTGGAAATGGATTGATTGGTAGAAATTACGATAAAAATATCTGCCTACCAAACACAATAAACTGTAAAAACAAGCGTTTCTCTCATTATCCATGGAAAGAATCTCAACCCATAGAAAGAGTATATTATATCATTTATGGGGAGCGAAATTTTGAATCCTATCATGATTCATTCTCATTGATTGTTGAAACCGATGAAAAAAATATTGTTATAAATACCAAGCTGACATTTGGCTATGATTCTAGAAACTTCTCTACAAGGGGAATTTTGCCGCATTTTTCTAATTTTACCGATATGAAAATATTCTTTTCCATATTACAAGACTATATAAAATCTAATGATCTAAATTTTGATCAAGCAAAAATATTAATTGATGGCAGCGGTCTTCAATTTATTCCTGAGTTATCGTCAGAAACTCAACGTGTTTATATAAATGTAAAATATCCTGAGAGTAACTCTTTTGAGTCTAGTTCAATTGAGGCGCGAGCCGGGTTTAACTTAAATCCTAATTGGCCAGACTATTTAAAAATATCTTGGCGGAATGATAGCTTTCCGATATTAGAGTTTAGCAAAAATGGGTCATTTTGGGTGAATGACCCAACTGTAAAATAAATCAAGGAGAGAGCTGATGGCTGAAATTGGTGTTGAAGGAAAAGTTGTAAGTGGTGCTTTGGATTCTGGTCATTTGTCATTGGTTTACACGAATGATGGTGGGGTAGAATTTGTCATTAGGGGCGGCCCCGAAAACAATAACCCTGCAAATTTCGGAAGGATAGTTGTAGAGGTAGGCGTGCCTTTGCAACAATCTGAAGACAATAGAGTTGTAGATGGAGTGCAACAGCCAAGGGAATTTTTTGGATACAGAGCGCTGGATTTTGGTGATGCGAATGTCAATGAAATATGGAACTCAATGCTTCGGGACGCAGCAGATCTTAATAATGCGAATATTGATTATGACCTATTTGGCCCGAACTCAAACTCAACAGTTGGTTATATTTTGCAAAGGCAAGGCATCGCTATCCAAGATGTTCTTCCACGTAACCCAGAAATTGATGGGTCGTGGCTCACAGCCCCTTACCCTGGTATCGAAGATATAAACGACATAACTGCTGCGATCTCCCACTGCTTCCCTTCAGGCACTTTAATAACGATGGCGGATGGCAGCCAAAAAGCCATTGAGCAGCTGACGATTGCCGATCAAGTTCTTACGTTTGATGGCGACGGTAACCCCTGCTCTGGTGACGTGGTTCGGACATATACTAACACCACCTCTGAATTTATCCGTTTACGCTTTAACGATGGTCGCGATGGTCGCGATGATCTGGTGGCTACACCCGGCCATGCGTTCTTGACGGAAACCGGTGATTATCTGGAAATCGGCACCATGGCACGTCTTAGTGGTGGTGTGGTTCGATTGGTTGACCATTCTGGTAATGTCATTACCGCGAGCGCCGAGCATCTTTACTATTCATCAGCAACCGCTTCTTTATTCACTACTGCACAACATCGTTCTATGTCAGCGGTAGGCAATCTAGCATTTAAAGAAGAAACGGTTAATGGTTGGGCTACGTATAATTTTGAGGTGCAAACCACACATAACTACGTGGCTGGAGATATCCGTGTACACAATAAATCAGGCCCAATAGGTCAGTTTGGAGACAGTCTCGATAGTGGGTTGGATCGCTTAAGTGGTGTTAAGGATGGTGATGGTAGTTTCTTGGATAAAAGCAGTGACTTGATTAATTCAGGGATGCACGTAGTTGATAGAGCTATGAAAAATATCTCGGCGGGCTTTTCCAATGTGGGGAATTCATTGGTTGCTGGTGTGACGGGTGTTGCTGCTTCGATTATGGGAGGAATATCTGGTTTTGCTGGCAATTTAGCGCGTGGAAATATAGTAGGAGCTATTGGTTCTGTGGTTGCTGGTGCTGTTGGTGCAGTGACTTCTGCTGTTGGTGCAGTAACCTCTGCTATTGGTTCGGTTGTAAGCGGAATAGCCAACGCTATTGGTTCTGTTTTTAGTAGTTCAGAAGATAATGACTCTGGTGGTAATTCATCGGGTAAACCAGTCGTTATAGACATGGATGGTGATGGCATTGAACTGACAAAGCTTAGTGAAAGCACTACCGATTTTGATTTTGATGATGATGGCTATCTAG